>JBHOQN010000124.1:0-116233 GCA_042408965.1 Ktedonobacteraceae bacterium | reverse complement strand
CATTCGAGAGAAGTACCTGGCTTCTCTTGCTCAGGATGGTATAGCTGTCCTGAGTGGGCCGACCTGTCAGGCGGCCTCTCGTGTCCACCCTTCGGGGTGAGATGCAAGCCCCCGCCTTCAGGCGTGGGGTCCACCTGACATGTGCTCTGGTTATGGGGTGTCTTGTAAGAGGACAGGATCAAGCTATGAAGCCCTTGAAGTTGCTGACCCGCCTTGCTGTCATCGCCTTCATTCTGCTGCTCGTCTTCGCCTTCTTCGGCCAGAACCTGAATACGCTCTTTAAGGGCCTGCTCGGTGGCATCGATAAGTCGCTGTCGACGACGATCTCGCTCCCTTCTTCTAACATCCAGGCTCACCTGGTACACGCCGCCTCGCAGTCCGATACGAGCGATAACGCCTCCTCTCACCTGCAGGTGGCCATCGGCGGTCTGAAGCCCGATACCACCTATTATCTGACGATCGATGAGGATAGCTGCCACGGCCCCACGCTCTTCGATGTCGGCTCGCTGACGACCGACGATAGTGGCACCGTCCTGAAGGATTTCTCGCTCAGTCTGAGTGATCCCCAGGGGCTGGCCGGGCGCAAGCTCTGGCTGGATGTGCATGTCGATGGGTACGGGGGAAGGACGGTCTCCTGCCCGCAGATCGATACATCCTTGCTGCGCTGACTGCGAGTACCAGCCCGCGGTGGATAGCCTGTCGGCGTTGCGCGCTCAGCGGCGCATGATCAGCACTTTAAAGTTGCCGAGGCCGGCCGGGTCGGTCAGGGTCAGAACGCGCTGACGCAGGTTGTACCAGCGCAGCAGGGCGATCTGTCCCTCGTCGCTGGCACGCTCGCTGTCCGCTGCAGTGAAGCGTGTGCGACGCAGCGCCTCCAGCTCATCGAAAATGCCCATGCGCGTCAGCCACTCTCGCTGCGTTGTGAAGAGGCGCAGGCGCAGTCCCTGGCGGCGACCCTCCTCGATGAGGGCACTGAAGTTGACGTGTGCCGTGATGTCCTGCTCACCCGGCCTCAGCAGCGGCTGCTCATTGATCTGATGCCTGAAGTAGCAGGTGAGCGTCCCCCGCTGGAGCCGGCGCGTGTAGAGCGCGCGTGCCCGATCGCCATAATCAATGGTCAGCAGAAAGCCGCGCTTGAGCAGCGCCGCTGTGGCGCGCATCCAGCGCAAGGCCTCCAGGTTGATCTCGGCGCGCCAGCCGTCGGCGAAACGCTGCCAGGGGATGCCATAGTGATCCAGATAGGTGGCCACCTCCTGCGAGGATGGCTCCCCTGCCACCTCGCATAATCGACCGGCGGCCAGCTCGACGTAGATCTCGTAGAGCCGTCCCTGCCGCACCTCAACGAGGTGTACGGGAAAGGCATCGACCAGCTCGTTCGCCAGAATGACGTGCGGCCGTCCCTCTTCTCCTGAGGACCACCCGCGCTCTGTCCCCGCAAGGGCATCCTCTCCGCTGCGAATGTCCTCCGTCTGATAGACCAGGGCGCTGGCGAAATCCTTCTGCTCCTCGGCGGCCCAGGCGCGGATCTCGGCGGAGAGCTGCCCGCGACCTGCCCCCTGCTCCAGTACAACGAAGGGCCGTGGCTGGCGCAGCTCCTCCCACATCTGCCGCAACTGGCGCCCCAGACAGTGGGCGAAGAAGGGCCCGATATCGCTGCTCGTGAAGTAGTCCCCGGACCAGCCCATCTTTGGCACACCACTGGTGTAGTATCCCTGCTCGGGATCGTAGAGGGCCAGACGCATATATTCAGCGAAGGTCAGTCGTCCCTCGCGCTCCAGTCGTTCGGCGATACGTTGCTCCAGGCGCTGAACTGTCATGCTACCTCTTCAGGATAGATTGGCAGCGGGCGCTGCAGGAGACGATTCCATGCGCACCCACTCCTTCATAATCTGGAAAATCGGCCAGAGGCACCATCCGCGCTCCGTCAGGCGATGCTCGCCGAGCGGCGGCACCTCGGTATAGATTGTGCGCGAGGCAATTCCCCCGGCCTCCTGCGCGCGCAGTCGACCTATCCGCGTTTTCGAACTGAGCGCGGGCCACTGGCGCCGCCGCTCGCTGAAGCGCAACCCACCGCTCTCGCTCTTGAAGACTGCCTTCAGCATGCGCAGAGTTCACTTGCTGGCAAGGGTCTCCATGAGCCGCTCCAGCGGGCTGCCGCCTGTGGTGGCCTTCACCGCGCCCGCGCCGCAAGACTCATCATACAGGCGCAGGAGACCCCACGCTTCAAAGCGTGAGGAGGAATGCACCCGTTCTGGATACGTCGTTCTTGACGCTATCCCAATAGGAATGATATCCATTGTTCTATGGATAGAACGGTAATGGTACAACTCAATCCGCCGTCAGAACAGCCGTCAGGCCTCAAGACAACGCATGTGGCTATCAGTATTGCTCCTGATCGTCAGTCTCAATCGCTTGTCCGTTGCCCTCAATGTGGCTACCAACTCAAGGCAGATCTGAATGCTACCTCCACTATTCGAGCGCAGTACCTGTCTTCCCTTGCTCAGGATGGCCTTATTTGTTCTGAGTGGGCTGAGCCGTCAGACGGCCTCTCGTGTCGGTACTTCGGCGCCTGACGCAGGCCCCTGTCTTCAGGCCTGGGGTTCACTGGTCATCGTCATGGTGCAACCAGTGCACATGCTTGAAACTGCTGTACAAAAGTATCATCGGCGACGATCATTGTCAAGCAAGGGCCAGAGCACCTCCCCAGAGGGGAGCAGCGGCTGCGGCCAGCCTGCGCACACTGGCCACTCTCAAGCCCAGGAGTTGTGCACTGACGGAAACGACCGACCCTCTGGACGCATGCCTGTTTTTTGCGTCCGGCAGGCACTGTCAGCACTGAGAGGATAGAGCGATCTATTCAACAACGAAGCGAGAACTGAAATCCTCTCCGGGTGGGACCCTCCCCGCCCATCCTACCCTGAATTCAGGAACGCCTATTCATCCCTGCCTTCATAAGAGCGGGGCGTTCCGGACTGTTCTCTGTAAAAAGTAAAAAAAGGAGAAGCGATGTCTCAAACAGCAACAAAAACAGCCTTGCTGGTGATGGATGTGCAACAGAACATCGTCGACCGCTATGCACGTGGAGATGAGCTGCTGACAGCCCTCAGCGAGGCCATCGCCACCGCCCGCCATGCCTCCATGCCGGTGATCTATGTAGTCGTGGCCTTTCGTCCCGGCTACCCTGAGGTCAGTGCGCGCAACCTCATCTTCGCTGGCATCAGAGAGCGATCGCAGACCGCACCGTTCTCCGTACAGGAAACGGCCATTCATCCCGCTGTCGCCCCGGAGCCGCAGGACATTGTCGTGACCAAACGGCGCGTCAGTGCCTTCAGCGGCAGCGATCTGGAGGTGGTGCTGCGTGCCCAGGAGATCACGCACCTGGTGCTCACAGGTATCGCCACCAGTGGGGTCGTGCTCTCCACGCTACGCGAGGCGGCCGATCGAGATTATCAGCTTACCGTGCTCAGTGACTGCTGCGCCGATAACGACGGGGAGGTCCAGCGCATCCTGCTCTCCAGGATCTTTCCACGCCAGGCTGAGGTCGTCTCTCTGGCTGCCTGGCGAGCGCAGGTGCTCGGACAGCAGGCCGCGACGGATGGCAATTGAGCGAGCTGGATAGAAGGGAATGGAGGACGATGACCGGGCCGGCTCCAGACGCGGGCTTCAGGGCTGGGCTGGCGCCAGGAGGAACTGCATCACCAGCAGGTCGAGGGCGACCTCCGGGCTGATGCGGCTGCGCTTGAGGGCGCCATCGGTCTCGACGAGCTGGCGATAGATCTGTTCGAGCTGCGTTGAGCTGAACTGCCTGACCTGGCGGGCGGCGCGCTCGGCGATGAAGGGCGCGATGCTGAGGGTAGCGGCGATCTCTGGAACGCGCAGCCCTTTACGGGTCAGCTCTTTGACGAGCAGCAAGGTGCGCACCTGCGAGATCATGAAGCCGATGAGCAGGAGTGGCGGCTGGCCCTCGGCGAGCAGGCTGTGGAGGATGTCGAGCGCCTGCCGGCCTTTGCGCTGGGCCAGGGCATCGGTCAGGTCGAAGATGCGTGTCTCCTGCACCTGGGCGGAGAGGGCGCGCACCTGAGCAACATCGATGGTGCCGCCGGGGCCGACGTAGGTGGCGAGCTTCTCCAGCTCGTTGGCGAGCATGCGTGTCTGGCTGCCGATGAAGTTGGCCAGCAGGGCGGTGGCCTCGCGTGTGATCCTGACCTTGAGAAGGCTGGCACGCTGCTCGATCCAGCTCTTCAGGGCTGGACCCCGTGGCAGCATGCTCTTGATCTCCTGGCCGTGGGTGCGGGCGGCCTCAACCAGCGGGTGGCGGGCTTCCAGGGCCTCATCGAGCAGCAGGATCAGGATCGTTGACTCAGGCATGGTGGGCAGGAAGGCCACCATGCCCTGCTCAAAATCGGCGCGCGAGAGCGTCCGCCCTTTCTGCGCTCTCGCACTCTTGCGGCCCTTGCCGCGCTTCTTCTCGGCAGGCTCCGGCCCGGCCCCGGCTCCGGTGGCACCCGCCTCGGCGCCACCGGCCTCATCAGGAGACTGGCCGGGCTCCTCCCGCGCCGCAGCCGTGCCGCTGGCGCGGCGTTTCTTTGGCAGGCCCTCGACGATCACCAGGCGCTGCTCGCTCAGAAAGGGCAGCGTACTGCAGGTTGCGATGATCGTGGCCAGATCGGTCTCGCCGCCCTGATAGGTGTCCTGGTTGTAGCCAGCGTCAACCTGCTGTCGCAGCCGCCTGAGTTCTTCACGGCTGCTGAACTCATCATCGCCATGCAGTAGATAGAACATCGTGGGCGATCCGATGGCACGCAAGCGCGCGGTTACTCAGGGGCCAGGGTTGAGCGCCGGCGGGTGCGGCGGCTCTCCGAGCGCGCCAGCAGCCAGTCGGTGAGCATGCCTCCGACCAGCCCCAGGACAGAGCAGAAGAAGAGCGATCCGAAGAACGTGGCTCCCACCTGGGCGTTGGGCAGCGGCGTATCAAAGATCAGGGTGTCGACCCAGCCCAGGATCGCTAGCAGACCGATAAATGCACCGACGATGGAACCCAGAATGACGGCCCAGCGCCGCCTGACCAGCACGACGCTGACCCAGAAAATAACGGAGATAGAGAGGGGCAGCGAGACGATGAAGCCGAAAAGGCTGGCCAGGAAGAGTCCGTCGCCTGGATTTATAATAAGAGCTGGTCCTCCCATAAGCCTCTGAATTGCCTCCAGTATGTAACAGTTGTTTGTTTCCCTATTATACGTCAGCTCTGGGGCCCTGGCAAGGATGTTCAACGCCATGCAACATGCATCCTGGAGCTGCGTATATATGGCAGTCAGGTCTCAAAGATCGTAGCAAATCGAGCGAACAGAGGAAAAGGCCATGATGAATAGAATGACAACGCTGGGCCTGGATGAGCGCATCGAGCGTGTTCTTGCTTATGCCTTTGTATGGGTCTCCGGCCTTGTCCTTCTCTTAATTGAGAGGAACCGCAACGTGCGCTGGCATGCCGCCCAATCGCTGGTAACCTTCGGCACGCTCTCCGTACTGGTATTCGCCGTCAAGCTGCTGATGAGCTTTCTGGGGCTGATCCCCCTGATCGGCTGGCTGACCGGTTTTGGTCTCAGCCTCCTGCTGACCCTGCTGGGCTGGCTGATCTTCCTGCTCTGGATCTGGCTCATGCTCATGGCCTGGCTGCGGCCTGGCTATCGTCTGCCGTTCTTCAGCACGCTGGCCGATGCGCTGGCGTAAAGGCGCCAGAGGGCGGCCATGCTCAGGGCGAGCAGGCCCCCACCCAGAGTCGCTAGCAGGTTCACGCTATCGTTATTCATCCAGGGAAGGCCGCGCAAACGCACGGTTCTCGTGCCGCAGCGATGCAGCCGCTGCTCGGTCTCTCCGCCACAGCGTGGACAGCAATAGAGCGCCTGGACGGTCGCCCCCAGCAGACTATCAGGCTACCGCCCAGGCCGCTCAGCAGGGCGATGGGCGCCAGTGGGAGGGCGAGCCGCCGCGCTGCGGCCGGCGATGTCGAAGAGGCAGGCTCGCTGCCAGCGCCGCGCCTCAGCAGGGTCCGCGTGCCCTGCACCACCAGACCCGTGGCCAGCGCACCGGCCGCGGCGGCCAGGGTGCCCAGCGACGTGATCCCGCCCGAGGTGCCGCGTGCGACGCGGCGGCCGCTGGTGATCAGGCGCGGCGGCTGCGTGGCGAGCACGCCGATCTCGGTGGCCCAGGTGTCGGCGGTAGCGGTGGCCAGTGCCCCGCTGAAGGCCGCCTGCCAGAGATCCTGTCCTGCTGTCCCCTGGCTCTCTGCATCCGCCAGAGCAGATCCCAGCGCGCAGAGCGTCGCCACCCCGCCATTGGCCATCACCTGCAGCAGGTCCCGCTCAGCTCCCTTGCTAAACTTCTCCCCGACCGTACGCTCCTTCTCCCCAGCCCGCAGCCGCGAGAGCAGGCTCGACGAGACAAAGAAGAAGATCAGTCCCAGGCCCCAGTCAGGTCCCCCCAGACCAAAGACCGTCGTGCCGCTGACGATCGCCGCCGGGACGCCGCTGCGGCTCAGAGCCTTGCGGCGCCGTGCCAGCAGGGCGATCCCGCTGCTCAGAAGCAGGCCAGCCAGGAGCCTGCCCCAGGGCGGGCGCCCCGCCCGTTGCATCGTCCTCATGCTACCTTTGCGACTCCTTTGTTTGCAGAATGATAAGTACCTGTCCTATCTTTTGTTACAGAATAGCGATACAGCCAGTTCTATTGTAGAAAGGCCTTCGGCACAGTTGCAAGCAGGTCGTTGCTGCGCTGACCCCTGGGGGAGATGTGCGTAGTACTTTTGGATGGGAATTATGGATATATTGTATCATATGAGTGAGTCCGGGTCATGTTTCTAAGTACGTGGAGATAGATACAGGCATACGCTATCGGCGCAGTGCGTTGCGTGCCGCCGAAAAGCATGCTACACTGCGAGCCAGATCCAGGAGCGAAGGAGAAGGCCTGGTGAAAGTGAGGAGCAAAAGTGATTACGTGTAGCAACTGTGGAGAGCCAGCCGCGGCCGGCGCGGCGACGTGTCGGCGCTGCGGCTTGCCTTTGTCTGGCGGTGTTGGAAGGGCAGCAGACTCGCAGAAGGTTGCTCCACCACAGCCAGAACTGCCAGCGTGGCTGGAGTCGTTGCGGGCGGGTGAGCGCACGCCGCCGACTGGCAGCGGGCAGATCAGCTTTTCCGCTGCTGACCTGATCGATGAAGAGAGTCTACCTGGCTGGATGCGTGCGGAGCAGAGGGGCGATACAGCTGAATTTACATTCCCCTCCGGCCCACAGCAGGCCTGGAATCCAGCCCAGGGCGGCGGTGCAGGTGCATTCACGGCGACGCCACCTCAAGGAATCACCGCGCGTTCGCTGATCGATGAACAGGCTCTTCCCTCCTGGATGCGCGAGGGGCAGACCCCGGCATCGGCGCCCGCATCCGCGACGCCGTCCGCGACGCAGCTTCCCGCGGGCCTGCCGGGTGCTCAGCCCGAGATCGGCGCGTCGAGCCTGGTGCAGCCAGATGCCCTGCCGGCCTGGATGCGCTCCCTGGAGCCGTCGTCTGGTCCATCGACGGCGCCCGCACCCGCGGCGCCCACGCCATCCGCATCATCAAGGCCTCCTGAGCAGCCGGCGCCCGCGGGTCTCAACCAGCCACTCAATGCGCGCGATCTGATCGATCCGCAGCAGTTGCCGGCCTGGATGCGTGGCCAGGAGAGCGGCTCTGGCCCTGGCCCGACGGCGGGCGGCCAGACGCAGTTGAATGCAGGCGCCCTCCTGGACATGAATGCCCTGCCGTCCTGGTTGCGTGAGGGGCAACAGGAGTCGACGCCAGCCGCCGCGCCCGCGCCTGCCCCGCGGCCCGGCATGCTTGCGGCGCCGCCAGCCGGAAATCTCACCGCGGCCTCGCTCATCGATATGAGCGCCCTGCCCGACTGGTTGCGCTCCTCGGTCGACGTGCCCGCGAGCAGCCCGGGGGAGCCCGCGCGCCCGCAGCCCGCGGCGACAGTCCCGCCGCGCGTCGAGAATATGCGTGTGCCCAGCCGCCCACGCAGCGAGCCGGGCATCAACCAGCAGAGCGAGGCGGCAGCGAACGCCTTCGCCTCTCTCCTGGGCGTGGCCTCGGCCGCACCTTCGCTGCCTCCGCAGGGTGGCGCCCTCCAGGGAGGCGATCCGCGCTACGGGCAGGTGCCGCCAGCCGCCGTGCCTCAGGGGGTCCCGTCCCCGCTGGCTCCTCCGCCGGGCTATTCTCCCACCTATGGGCCTGGTAGCCAGACCCCGGCCTATCCGCCGGCAGGCGCCTCCCAGGCTTCGGCTCCGGCCCCGACCGAGGGGCAGGCACAGCAACAGGCGCGGCCCGCCAGGCGCAGTTTCCTGGATGTCATTCGTAGCTGGTTCCCGCGCCAGGTATAGAGAAGAGGGGTGTTTTGGAGATGCAGACGCAATTGAATCAGCAGGAGGGTCAGGAGTCCGCCAGCAGAAGAGAGGCAGTCGCCGCCAATTCGATCCTGGTCGCCGACTGTGGCAGTGTCCTGACAAAAGTGTCGTTGCTGGGGCTGGTAGAGGGTCAGTATCGCCTGATGGCCCGAGGTGAGGCACCGACGACACTGGCATCGCCGCAGGATGACATCACCAGGGGCATCATTCAGGCGATCAACGAGATCGAGTTTGTCACGGGGCGGCGCATATTTAGCGAGGGACGCCTCCTCTCTCCTGAGCAGCCCGATGGCAACGGTGTAGACGTCTTTGTGGCGACGATCAGCGCTGGCGATCCGATGCGCCTGGTGGTGCTCGGCGCGGCCAATCCCGCCCTGACTGAGCTGGTGACCCAGGCCGTCTCAGGCCTCTATGCCGAGACGCACGCTCTACCCTCACCGACCTACACGGCCAGCATGGCCATGAGCGGCATGCTGCCAGGCCGTGGGGCTACGCCGGCGCCAGGTATGCCCTGGACTGCTGAGCGCATGGCCCTGGAGTGGCGCCGTCAGCTCGATGTTCTGCGCGAGCTGCAGCCGCACGCGGCCGTCATTGTCGGTCTGGCAGATGGCCCGACGGGCGCGACCCCTATTCAGGAGGCCTGCCAGTTGCTGGTCAATGCGGCCCGCGAGCAGCGTGAGCGCACCAGGCCGTTTCCCCTGCCCGTGCTCTATGCTGCCGCGCCACAGTATGTCGAGGCCTCGCGCCGCCTCATCGATGGAGCTGGCGAGGTGATGCGCATCGATCCGCTGGCCTCGGCGGCGAACCTGGGTTCGCTCAGCCTCGCAGTCGGCTCCCTCTACGAGCGCCGGGTGCTGCGTCAGCTTCCTGGCAGTGAAACCCTCTGGGCCTGGTCGGCTGCAGCGCCTGTGGCCACAGCGACCTCGCTCAGCAGCCTGGTACGCTTTCTAGCCCAGCACTACAGCATGAACGTCATGGCCATCGATGCCGGGGGGGCCAGCACCACCCTGCTGCTGGCCGGCGAGCGTGGTGAGTTCGTCCCGCTGGTGAACGCCGGCGTGGGTGTTGGCTCCGGCCTGGGCGAGATTCTCAAGCGCGTTGGTTCGCAGCGCATCAGCCGCTGGCTCCCCTTCGACGTCTCCGAGGAGGAGCTGCGCCAGTTTGCGCTCAACACGATGCTGCATCCCCACGTTGTGCCGAGCAGCGCGCGCGAGCTGCAGATCAGCCAGGCCTTTGCGCGTGAGGCGATCGTCCTGACCACCGAATCCCTGAGACTGGGTATGCTGGCAGAGTTCACCCCCGATCTGATCCTGGCCACGGGCGGCGTGCTCGCGCATGCTCCGCGCTACGGGCAGGCGGCCTTGATGCTCCTTGATGCCCTCCAGCCGCGCGGCGTTACCTCGCTGGTGCTCGATCGCACCTTGCTCTTCCAGCAGCTAGGGGCTATCGCCACAGTGAACCCGGTGGCGGCTGTCCAGGTCAATGAGAACGATGCCGTCACGCATCGCCTGGGCACCTGCGTTGTTCCCTATGGCAATCTCATGCCCAATCAGGTTGCAGTGCGCGTCGCTCTGGAGTATAGTAATGGGCGACAGGTCCAGATTGATGTCATGAGTGGCTCGATTGAGGTGATCCCGCTGCGCCTGAACGAGCAGGCTCTGTTGACCCTCTATCCGGCGTCGACCGTTGATGTTGGCCTGGGGCCGGGTGAGCGGGCGCGCGCCGCCGAGGAGATCGATGGCGGCCTGCTGGGGCTGATTATCGATGCGCGTGGCCGCCCGCTGGCGCTCCCGTCCGATCGGGCTGAGCGTCAGGCACGTCTCTTGCAGTGGTCACAGGCGATCGGGGCAGTGTAGTCCATCTCGTCGCTGGCCGCACTCGTAGCGTGGGAGGCGCCCGCTATGCCGTATCCCCTGGGGTGGCCTGTGCTGACACAGGCCGTGGTACGCAGGGAGCGCTGGCCCGGTGGCTATCGAACAAGCGCGGTCGCGCTCGTCTATCCCGGTCAGATGGTCGAGCCTGACCAGCCGGTCATCCGCCTGAAGCAGGCTGAACGCTCCGAAGAGATCAGCGGTCTGCCGCGCCTCTCTCTGCCCTCAACCTCTCAGAAGCTGCCCACCGTACGCCCGGGCGTCGCCGGAGCCTCGGAGGCGCGTGTGGCTGCGCGCTCCGGCACTGGCGATACGGATGCCGCGCTGGCTGTCCCCGCCCTGGGCGAGGAGACGGTGCCCGCCGGCCTGCGCGGTCGCGTCCTCGATGTGACGGCGCGCGGCGGCGTAGTGATCGAGAGCCGCGTGATGGCTCTGCGCGGGGCGCTTGGCGCTGGTCGCCAGGTGGCTGGCATTGTGACCCTCTGGTCTCCCTCTGGCCTCCAGGAGGCTCGCAGTGGCCTGCACCCACCGGGTGCCGCGGGCGCTCAGCGCATTCCGCCCGGCGCGATCCTGGTGGTGCCAGGTCCGCTTAATTTTGTGCTGCTGCGCCATGCTCTCAATTCGGGCGTGGTCGGTGTGATCGCCAGCAGCATCTTTCTGCGCGATCTGGAGGGCTTTCTGCACGCTGATCTGCTGGAAGTGATGACCAGCCCCAACAGTGAGGCCGTCCAGTCGCGTCTGCCGCCGCTGACGATCATGCTGACAGAGGGCCTGGGCAGCCTGGCGATGCCGGCGCGCGTGATGCGGGTATTGAGCAGGTATCAGGGCCGCATCGCCCTGCTCTCCGGTGCCACGTCGACGAAGGAGCACCTTCTGCCCGAACTGCTCATTTCGCTGGCGCCCGGCGAGAGCGAGGAGGAGGCCTGCTCTCGAGAGACGGGGCTCTCCCTCGGTCCCGGCGCGCGGGTGCGTCTCTGCGCCGGTGACTATCATGGGCGCATCGGTGAGATCGCCCATCTCTGCGTGCATCGCCAGCTTCTTCCCTCTGGCGTGCGGGCGCGCAGTGCCTGTGTGCGTCTCGACGAGGGGGAGCTGATCCTGGCGGCGCTTGCCTCTCTGGAGCGCATTGGTTGACTGACATGCGCTTATTGCGTTTCGAGGTGTCCTTTGATTGACAATGGCTGGAATGCAACGCTCTACGATCAGAAACACGCCTTCGTTTTCTCCTACGGCCGGAGCCTGCTGGCTCTCCTGGAGCCGCAGCCGGGTGAGCGTATCCTCGATGTGGGCTGCGGCACAGGCCATCTGACGCAGGCCATCGCCTCCGCCGGCGCGCAGGTGGTAGGTATCGATAGCGCCCCCTCGATGATCGAGGCGGCGCGTGCCGCCTATCCTACGCTCGCCTTTGAGGTGGCCGACGTCCGCGATTTCTCCTTCCCGCGGCCCTTTGATGCGCTCTTCTCGAACGCTGTTCTGCACTGGGTGCCAGAGGCTGAGGCTGCAGTGCGCTGCATGGCGCGTGCGCTCAAGGTGGGCGGGCGTCTGGTGCTGGAGATGGGTGGGCGCGGCAATGTGGCCGCTCTGGTGGCAGCCGTGGAGGAGGCGGCATGGGAGCTGCTGCAGATGCGTCTTACTAGTCCCTGGTTCTTCCCCTCTCTCGCTGAGTACGCCTCTCTCCTGGAGCATAATGACCTGGAGGTGCGGGCCGCCTGGCTCTTTGAGCGCCCGACCCCTCTGGAGGATGGTGAGCGCGGCCTGCGCATCTGGTTGGAGATGTTCGGGGCGCCGCTGCTCTCCGCTATTCCTGAGTCGCAGCGCGCGGCGGTCATCGCCCGCGCCGAGGAGCGAGCGCGGCCACGCCTCTTCCGCGCTGGCCAGTGGATCGCCGACTACCGCCGTCTGCGTATCGTGGCTTACAAACGCTGACGCAACCAGGCTCCCATTGCTCGGCAGCGTGCAGTGCCCTTTGTGGAGAGAGGGAGTGCCGGGTGTGGATAACTCTGGTGAACTCGCACCCCGCGGCGCTCTGGCGCTGCGCCGGCTCCGGAGGCCGCTTCGAGCCTGTGCCTCCGAGGAATCGGCCAACGAAGTTATCCACATGCACCGAGAGTTATCCACATATTCCACTACGCTATGTGGATAACTCTGGCTATCAGCCAAGCAGTAAGCTACGGCCGGTCATCTCCGACGGGACAGGAATGCCCATGATCTGCAGGATGGTAGGAGCGATATCGGCCAGAATGCCGTCGTTGCGCAGCCTGGCATCAGCGTAGTGCGGGGCCACCAGATAGAGCGGCACCGGGTTGGTCGTGTGGGCAGTCATGGGCTTGCCGTTCTCGTAGTAGATCAGTTGTTCGGCATTGCCGTGGTCCGCGCTGATCAGCAGTCCGCCGCCGACGGCCAGTGTGGCCTCTACGACGCGCCCGACGCCACTGTCGACAGCCTCGACGGCGGTGATGGCCGCGTCGATGACCCCCGTATGCCCGACCATATCGGCGTTGGCGTAGTTCATGATCACCAGATCGTACTCACCGCTGCGGATGCGCTCGATGGCCGTCTCGGTGACGCCGGCAGCACTCATCTCCGGCTGGAGATCGTAGGTAGGCACTTTGGGCGAGGGCACCAGCAGGCGATCCTCGCCAGGGAAGGGCGTTTCGCGGCGGCCGTTGATGAAGTAGGTCACGTGCGCATATTTCTCGGTCTCAGCCGTGTGGAACTGACGCAGGCCCTGCTCGGAGATCACCCGTGCCAGGGGCATCTCAACCTCGTCGGCGCGGAAGGCTACCTCAGCTGCGAGGCCGGCCTCGTACTCGGTCATCATCACAACGACCAGGTCCTGCAGGCGCGGCCCGCGCTCGAACTTGCCGCTGGCCTGCGGTGGCAGCTCCTCCATGACGAAGGCTTTGGTCAACTGGCGCGCGCGATCGGGGCGGAAGTTGTAGTGGATGAGGGCGTCGCCCGCGCGAACCAGCGCCACGGGGCGCTCCTGCTCCATGATGACCGTCGGCAGGATGAACTCGTCAGTGACGTTGCGCTCATAGGACTGCTGGATCGCGGCCACAGCGGAGGCGGCGCGCTCGCCTTCGCCGCGTGTCATGGCGAAGTAGGCCCTGGCCGTGCGCTCCCAGCGGTTATCACGGTCCATCGCGTAGTATCGCCCGCTGACGCTGGCGACCCGTGCCGGATGGGCGCCGCCGATCTCGCGCGCGCGCGCCTCGAGGCGTTTCATGAACTCGATGCCAGCGGTGGGCGAGGTGTCGCGCCCGTCGGTGAAGGCGTGGATGTAGACCTCCTCGATCTCGTGCACCTGCGCCAGGCGCAGCAGGGCCTCGAGGTGGGCCTCGTGGGCGTGTACGCCTCCATCGCCGAGCAGGCCGCAGATGTGTAGCCGCGAGTGGTTGCGCTTCACGTGCTCCACGGCCTTGAGCAGGGCGGCGTTCTGGTAGAAGCTGCCGTCCTGGATGGACTCACTGATGCGGGTGAAATCCTGGAGAACGCGCTTGCCGGCGCCGATGTTCTGATGGCCGACCTCGGAATTGCCCATCTGGCCGGGCGGCAGGCCGACCGCCTCGCCGGAGGTGCGCACGAGCGTGTGCGGCCAGCGACGCTCCAGCTCGTCGATGTGTGGGGTGCGCGCCAGGGCGATGGCGTTGCCTTCCTTGCGCGGGTTGTAGCCCCAGCCGTCCATCACGATCAGGACGAACGGGCGTGGCCGTCCAGAAGATGCGGTACTCATAGTGCCTTGTTCTGCTCCAGTTCAAAAGATTGGGCGTGTGTCTATTGTATCATGCGCACCCCCTCGTCTTCAGTAGTGACAAAAACTCCCCCCGCGATGGTACATCTGGCTATCGCGTGCGGCCCAGGGCCATGATATAATAGGTGCGTTGCACTTGCTGTATCCTTACCTGGATCATAGAGGCGGCTCGCTTCCAGCAGCTCCCCCACATAGCTCACAGAGGAGAACGTCGATCGTAGCAACGCACAATGGATGATTCTATCAGGGAAGGGAAGCGGATAGAGACAGACTCGATGCGAGAGATCATCATCACACTGGCCCGCGCCTTTCGCGCACAGCAGAAGCAGCTCTATATGGTCGGGGGAACGGTGCGTGATGTGCTGCTGGGCCGGGGCGAGCCGGGCGATACGGATCTGGCGACGGACGCCCGCCCCGATGAGATCAAACGCCTGGTCGCACCAACAAACCCCAGCGCCGTTGTGCTCGTGGGTGAACGCTTTGGCACGGTGCGGCTCCACTATGGCGAGCATGTCATCGAGATTACGACCTTCCGCGATGAACACTACAACTCGGACTCGCGCAAGCCGGAGGTCTGTTTTGGCACGGTGCTGGAGGAGGATCTGCGCCGCCGCGATTTTACGATCAATGCGATGGCCTACGATCCTCTGACGGGCCAGCTCTATGACATCTTCGGCGGGCGCCGCGATCTGGAACGCCGCCTGCTGCGCGCGGTCGGCGACGAGCCTGATAAGCGCTTCGACGAGGACCCCCTGCGCCTGCTGCGCGCGGTGCGCCTTGCCGCTCAGCTGGACTTTGCGATCGAGGCGGAGACGCGCCGCGCGATCATCCGCCAGGCGAGCAAACTGCAGCGCATCAGCCGCGAACGCATTCGTGATGAGATGCAGAAGCTGCTGCTCTCGCACCATCCGGCGCGGGGCATCGATCTGCTTGTGGAGCTGGGATTGATGGCCTGGATCATCCCGGAGGTGCTGGAGCTGCGCGGGGTCAGCCAGCAACCGCTGCGCGGCGTCTCCTCGAAGGATGTCTATGCCCACGTTCTGCGCGTCGTCGAACGCACTTCGCCCCGCGCGGTCGCTCGCTGGAGCGCTCTGCTCCACGATATCGCCAAGCCGCGCACGCGCACGGTCGAGGATGGAAAGGTGCACTTCTTTGGCCATGAGGAGGTCGGTGCGGCCATGACGCGCGATATCCTGCGCCGCCTCCACTTCGATCGGGACTTCATCGAGCGTGTGGCGCGGGTGGTGCGCCTGCATATGCGTGCCAATGCCTATACCTCTGATTGGACGGATGGAGCGGTGCGCCGCTTGATGCTCGACGCTGATGGCGATCTGGAGGACCTGCTGGACCTCTCGCGCGCTGATATCACCAGCTATCGCGCCGATAAGGTCTCGCGCGCCGCCGCGCGCGTGCTCGAACTGGCCGAACGCTGCCGCCACCTGCAGGAGGAGGCCGAGCGTGTGCCTCTGAAAAGCCCTCTGGATGGCAATGAGCTGATGGCTCTCTTCGGCCGCGGCCCCGGCCCCTGGCTGCGCCCGGTGAAGGACTACCTCCTGAGCCTGGTGATCGATGGTGTCCTCGCTCCCGATGACAAGGAGCGCGCAACGCTCTTCGCCAGGGAATTTGTTGAGAAACAGGAGCAAGAACAGCAGGAGAAACAACAGGAGGGTGTGAGCCATGCCAAAGGCGAATAAGCCAGGACCGCAGTCTCAGTCGTCTTCAGGAACGTCCGCAAAGGCCGCGGAGGAGCGCGGGGAGCGCGGCCAGCCGAAGCCGCGCGTCGGCGGCACGGCTGTGCCGGGGGCGAAGTCGACGCAGCCGCGTGAGATCTCGACCCCTGATCCGCAGCGTCAGCAGTATGAGAGCTTCAATCGCCAGATGCGTCGTCGCCTGCGCCAGATGAAGGCTGGTCCCTACACGGAGGCTCCGACGCAGGCACAGCGCTACCGCAAACGTCTGGAGAAGCGCCGGAAGAAGATCGAGGAGGGGCGCCAGGAGGTGAAGAAGCTCACGGCCTCGGCCCCGCGCGAGATCAAACTCGGTCGGCGCCTGACCTATTTCTTGATCGCGGTGGTGGTGGCCCTGATCCTGGCGATCGTTCTGGCCGTCCTCTGGCACTTCAGTGTTCTCTAGTGGGAGCCCGCTGGCAGGACTGGGCGTTCGCTCTGTTCAGAGCAGCTTACGGTGTAGTACGGAGATGAGGGTGTCGGTCAGGTTGAGGATCTCTTCAAACTGCTGTGCCTGCTGCTCCAGCGGCAGGCCGGCGCTCTGCCAGCGCGGCAGGATGTATTGCTCGAAGGCGGCGATCTCGCTGCGCACGAGTTGGCGCAGGTGAAAACGCATGAGAGCAGCGAGCGCCAGCGGCAGGCCCAGCTCCTCTAGCCGCTGGTAAAGTTCGAGCAGGAGGACGTCGTCGCCGGTGAAGAGCTGCTCTTCTCCAGCCTGCACGGGAAAGAGCAGCTCCTGCCGTAGCAGTTCCTCAAGGAGCTCTGGTCTGGCTCCCGTCTGCTCAAGCAGAGCTTCGCGACTCAGCCGTACCTCCTGCCCGCCAGAGGTGAGCGGACGGAGCAGACGTTGCTTGAGCGCCAGGTTCATCTGTACCTCGCCGTGCTGAGCACGAATCTCTAGCAACTGCTTGATGATGTCCAGTGGAAGGTTCTGCCGCTCTTTCAGTTCTTTGATGGTTTTGAGGACCCGCACATGCTCCTGCGTGTAATAGGCGATCCGACCGCGCATGCGCGGTGGCGGCAGTAACCCTTGAGTGTTGTAGAAACGGATCGTGCGGCTGGGTATGCCTGTCACCTGAGCCAGCTCATCGATGCGCAATTCGCGCTCTTCGTCTTCTTGATGCAAGGAAAGCGAACCTCGGCGCGTGTTACATTGATACTGTTATATATAACGTGCCAGTACCCCTCCTTTCGGGACAGCGACCCGCTCTCCAGCGGGGAAGGATGGCGCACGGAAGGTTCGGGCTGGCGCAGCGAGGCCTCCACCCTGCTACGGAACAGGATGGAGGCCTGGTTTGCTTTTGGTCTGGCTGTCTGGCGAATCGTATGGCCTGCTGCGCCGCTGGACGACGTGGCTGCGCTGGCGCGGAAGGCGCAGACCCAAAGGTGAGGGTGGCGGACCTCAGGAAGCGCTGCCCGGCGCCTCACCAACCTCTTCACTGGAGCCGATGACCTCGGCGAGGATCTCCTCATCGGAGACGTCGCGTTTGATCGTTGCCTGCCCGATGAAGTAGATGACTGCCCCGGCGACGAGCGAGAGCAGGGCTATGCCGACCAGCGAGAGATCCCACTGGGCGGTCGTCATCAGCGTCTGCGTGGCGCTGTTGGTCCACGGTGAGAAGAAGATGACGAAGATGCCGAAGGCGCTGGCGAGACAGCCGATGACGGCGCACAGGTAGAAGACCCAGTCAGGGGCGAGCTGCACACGCGCGAAGCTCTCGCGATACTTGTAGCGAATGTAGATCACGTCGATGAAGAGGAAGACCATCGAGATACACCAGATGATCGTCACGGCGGCCTGCAGGACATCGTAGACGATGGTGGAGAGGTTCGCCGGCGAGATCGACCTGACTACCAGGGGCGCGACGATGAAGGTGATGATGGTGAGCACGCCGGAGATGATACTCTGCACCAGGACGGCGACCCAGGGCACGCGGTTCTTATTGACCTTGCTCATGACGGTCGGCAGGCGGCGGTCAAGGCCTGAGACGAAGAGCAGGCGCCCGAAAGAGTAGTTGTAGACGGCGGTGTTGAAGAGGAAGAACCCGATGAAGATCAGGTTGACGATCGTGCCCAGCACGGTGCCGGCGGGGCCGAAGCCCTGCTGCACGGCCGTAGCCACGGAAGAGGGGCTACCCTGCGCACTGGGGGGGACGGCCATCATGACGCCGAAGGTGCCGATCAGATAGGCGGCCATAACGACCACGGAACCCCATAGCAGGTAGCGTGTGATGGCGCGCGTGTTCTGGATCTCGACACCCATGTTGAGGGGTACTTCGATGCCGAGCAGAGCCAGGATGACGAGGCCATAGAAGGTGAAGTTGTTGCCGTTGATGCTCCAGCTCGAGGCGGAGAAGCTGGCCTGGGCGGGATGGCCGCTGAGCAGCCAGATGACTCCGGCCAGTCCGATCAGCAGGATGGCGCCGCCGTAGGCCACGAAGATGACGTTGACAAAGTTCTGGGTGGCGCGGAAGCGCAGCACGGAGAGCACCAGCGAGAAGGCGATGACCAGCAGGATGACCAGGCCCTGCTGCCAGGGTTCGGCCAGCAGGTTGACGTTGTACTGGCTGCCGAGCTGCTGGATGAGCGAGACTACGGCGTCGCCGGTGGCGATCATCACGAGTACGCCTGGCCACCAGGCGCAGAAGCCGGCGAAGAAGCCCATGAAGGCGCCGAACGCCTTGGTCGTCCAGACGTAGATCGAGCCTTCGCCCGGAAACATCAGGCCGAGCTGGCCGGTCACGATGGCGCCGGGGATCAGAAAGGTGAGGAAGCCGAGAATCCAGTAGATGTAGGCGGCGGCTCCTGCTCCGGTCACCACGCCGGCGTTGCTGATGAAGAGCACGATGGCGACGAAGATGGCCACCATGTCGAATGAGTTGAGTACCTTCGGGAGAATACCCCCGGCGATACGCTCTGAACGTAACACTTCGCCTGAGTTGTCGGCTGTTGTCGCCATATGTGTTTGACCTCCCGGAGAAAAATAACTGGTCGCATGGGCGCGCCTCGCAAGCTGCGAGGTCGGCGCTGCGCTGCGACCCGAACAGCATTGCCTGGCACCCTGCATTGCATGGGTCGATGCATCCAGTGTGCGCTCTGGCTGTGTGGAGTACGCTACTCCTGTTGAAGTAAAAGACATCCCTCCTTTGTCCGCGGACGTGGCTCAAAACAAGAAAGCTGAGGTCTGGCACCATCGGTGCGGCAAACTCTTCAGCTAGCAGATCTGCATATAGTATAAACAAGAACATAGCTCATTGACCAGTGCTCTTGCGAGGTTGCGCTGGAGGCGCGTTGGTAGAGGAGGGTGGTCGGGGATGCGCGTGAACGGAGTGACTGGTGAGCCTGGGCGGCACCGGGAGTCCTGCTGGCGCGGCCTGCGAGAGGCCGGGTTCGTCAGGCCGCGTCAGGTCGTGCGGCGGCGCGGAGGCTTGCTGGCTGCCAGCACGTCCCCCCGCGCCGCTCTGCTGTGTGGGCGCGCTAGGATTTCTTTTTGCTGGAAGGGGCTGGCGATGGCGACGCGGTGGCCTGTGGCGTGCTGCTGTTGAGTTTGGCCTTCTCGGCCTGGATCTTGCGCTGGACGCCGCGCAGGTAGGCCTGGGCCCCGTCGAGATCGGCATCGGTGATGGCCTGCAGTTGCTTGGGCATCTGTGTGACCTGTTTGGTCCAGGTTTCCAGCACGGTCTGCAGCGAGGCGAGGGTGCTGTTGTCCTGCCCGATATTGGCCAGCCAGTGTCGCGCCTGCACATAGGCGCGCAGGGTGACGCTCAGAAAATCCCCGGCGACGTTGGCCGCTAGCGTCAGCAGGGGGTTGACGAAGACGTCATAGGCGGAGCGCAGCAGCCTGGCGGCCCCCATGGCAGCGTCGAGTGAGACGCCTTCCATATCTTCAAGGGCGTTGATGAAGTCCTTGCGCACAGCGTCGGCGCCGGCCTGGAAGCCGCGGTTGAAGGCGTCGTTGATCTGATGCTCGATGTTGCTGGCGGTGTTGCCGATCGCCTGGGGGATCTTTGGCGCAAGCTGCGTTGCGGCGATGGCGGCGCCGCCGGTGGCGGCCACGCCGAGGCCGAGCAGCACGCGGCGCCGCGTCAGGATGCGCTTGCGCCTCCGCTGGGGTTCCTCCTCGTACAGCTCCTCTTCGTATTCGGGCGGCAGCTCCTCAGGCTGGACCAGCCGTCGCGAGACGCGCCGCGGCAGTGGGCGTTGTCGCAGCCAGTCCTCCTCCTCGGCGCTCTCGTATGCGGCCTGCGGCTCAAGCTCCTCGGGGTAGTCACTCTCGTTGCCAACGCCTCCCTCGTACGCGGCGAGCGGCTCCTGCTCCCACTCTTCGCTGGGCAGCTCCTCCTCGTAGGGCCGCGCCCGGCGTGAGCGGACGCTGTGGCGATGGCTGTAGAGCGTATGGCTATGGGTCACGGACGGCAGCTCCTCTTCGGGCAGCAGTGCGCTCATCTGCTCCTCGTCGTAAAGGGCTGCTCCCTCGCGTGCTTTGCTTGCCAGAATGTGCTTGCGCAGCAGCTGACGGGTGAGGCGCGGATCGGGGCGCTGCGTCAGCAATGAGCCAGAGGTCGCGGTGCGACTACCGTTGACAGAAGGCCAGCGGGTCTCTCCTGCCTGGCGCTGACCGGCCGTGCTACGCCCCGTGCCCCGGCTGCCATGGGACTCGTAATCGTCGCTATACTGGCGGCCAGGGCTTTTCCGATAGATCCTTCTTTCCATACGCTCGTTTGTCATGCATTCCTCCCAGCACAGTTCAGGCGGATTCCCTGAGGGTGAACCACGTTGCGCTTTATACTCATTTTACCCCATTGGGGATGGGTTCGTCTAGCTGCGCGCTGCGTTCTGCAGTAAAGAACGCGGGCGCGCTGGCTTTCTGGTCCCTGATCCCCCAGGGGAAGTATGGGCCGGTTGGCTCGCTCCTGCTGAGGTATTCTCTCTGCTGGCCGTTGATGCGGTCAATGATCGGGCGCGCCATCTGCTCTGTTGCGCCTCTGCTTGCGCCGCCGCCGCTGGCGCAGCAGGAGCAGGGCACTGCCCGCGGCGATGGCACCGCCTATGGCGAGAGCGGTGGCCGCGCGGGGTCTCTGAGGCAGGCCGCTGGCGTCTGGCTCTGCTGTGGGTCGGCGTGGGGGGGCAAAGAGCGCGGCCCGTTCGGGGTAGGGTCCCGGGCGGGCTCCAGCGGGCAGACGCAGCGCCAGGAGCAGGATCTCGGCGAGGTGCAGGGCGCGGCGCGGCGTGGTCTGGGCGATCTGCTCTCGGCAACTGAATCCATCGGCGACGATGAATGTCTCTGGGGTCGCCTGGCGGACGGCGGGCAGGAGGACACGCTCGCCAGCCTTGAGAGAGACCTCATAGTGTGCGCGCTCGAAGCCAAAGGCGCCGGCCATGCCGCAGCAGCCGGCGTCGGGCTGCTCGACGATCAGGCCAAGCTTCGTCAGCACGGCACGCTCATCGCGCACGCGCATCAGGGCTGCCTGGTGGCAGTGTGGCTGCAGCAGGACGCGGCCCTGCAGACGGGGGAATTCATAGTGCTGGACGCGCTGTTCGAGAAACTCGCTCAGCAGTAGCACCTGCTCTTTGAGGCGGCGGGCGCGCTCGTCCTGTGGAAAGAGATTGCATAGCTCGTCGCGGAAGACGGAGACGCAGCCAGGCTCCAGGCCGACAATGGGGATCTCCTCGGCGATGTAGGGGCCGAGGGCCTCGAGAATCTGGCGCAGCAGGTTCCGGGCGGTGTCGAGCATGCCGAAGTCATAGAGGGGCCGTCCGCAGCAGAGGAGGGTGCGCGGGATCTCGACCTGGTAGCCGAGGGTTTCGAGAACCTCGACGGCGGCGCAGGCCGTTTCGGGGTGGAAGTAGTTGTTGAAGGTGTCGGGCCAGAGGAGGACACGGGGACCGCCGACATTGCGTGGGCTGCGCGCAGCGAACCAGGCGCGGAAGGTGAGGGGGGCGAAGCGGGGTAGGCGGCGCTGTGGGGCGATGCCACCGATGGCACGAGCGAGCAGGCTGAGCGGTGGGGTCTGCGTGACGAAGTTGGTGAGGCCGGGCAGCAGAGCGCCCAGTCGGGCCCAGCGGTGGATCAGGCCGAAGAGGTAGGCGCTGCGCGGGCGCAGGCGACCCTGGTAGTAGTGCGCCAGAAATTCGGCCTTGTAGGTGGCCATGTCGACATTGACGGGACACTCGCTCTTACAACCCTTGCAGGCCAGGCAGAGGTCGAGGGCCTGGCGCACCTCCTCGGAGCGCCAGCCGTCCTCGAGGGGGTGGCCGTGAAGCATCTCGAAGAGGAGGCGGGCGCGGCCGCGGGTGGAGTGGGCCTCTTCGCGGGTGACCATGTAGCTGGGGCACATCAGGCCGCCATCAGTGCGACGGCATTTCCCGACGCCGACGCAGCGCATGGCAGCGTGGGCGAAGTCGCCGTCGTCGTTGGGAAACTGGAAGTAGGTCTGCCGCGGGCGGTACGTCAGGGGCAGAGCATGGCGCAGGTGTTCGTCGAGGCGGTAGGCGTCGATGACCTTGCCGGGGTTCATGCGGCCGGCGGGGTCCCAGATGGCCTTGAACTCGCGGAAGGCCTCCATCAGTTCGGGGCCGAACATGCGGGGCAGCAGCTCGGCGCGCGCCTGGCCGTCGCCGTGCTCGCCAGAGAGCGAGCCGCCGTAGCGCACCACCAGGTCGGCGGCCTCCTCCATGAAGGCGCGGAACTGGCGGATGCCGGTCGCGCTCTCCAGGTCGAAGCTGGCGCGCATATGGACGCAGCCGTCGCCGCAGTGGCCGTAGAAATTGGCCTCATAGCCGTAGCGGGTGAGGAGAGCGCTCAGGTCGCGCATGTAGGCGCCGAGGCGGGTCGGGTGGACGGCGGAGTCTTCCCAGCCCTCCCATTTGAGGGCGCGGCCGGGTACGAAGGTGGAGGCGCCGAGAGCGGATTCGCGTACCTCCCAGAGCTGTCTGGCTTCGCTCTCGCTGGTGCAGAGCCGCATCTGTGGCGCCTGGTGGCTGCGTTGCAGGTGGGCCATCAGGGTCTGGGCGCGCTCCTCGGCGGCGGCGCCTGTCTCGGCGCCGAACTCGACCAGCAGCCAGGCGTTGCCGGGCGGGAGCAGGCGCAGGTTCTCCAGATTGAGGCCTTTGCGGCGGCTGTCCTCAACGAGGCCGGCGTCGATGCCTTCGAGGGCGATGGGGCTGAACTCCAGCAGGGCGGGGACCTCATCGCAGGCGCGGTAGAAGTCGGGGTAGCCCAGGACGAGGAGGACGCGCGCGGGTGGGCTGGCGACGAGGCGTGTGGTGGCCTCGAGCACAGTGACGCAGGTGCTCTCGCTGCCCACGAGGGCGCGTGCCACGTGAAAGCCGTGTTCGGGCAGCAGCTGGTCGAGGTTGTAGCCGGAGACGCGGCGGGGGATGTCGGGGTAGCGCTGGCGAATGAGGTCGGCGTAGCGGTCGCGCAGGGCCTTGAGGCGGGCGTAGATCTCGCCGCGCCGGCCGCCCTCGGCGATGATCTGCGCCAGCTCAGCCTCGCTGGTGGCGCCGACGCGCAGGCGCAGGCCATCGTAAGTGAGGATCTCGAGGGCCTCGATGTTCTCGACGGTTTTGCCGGCCATCACGGAGTGGGTGCCGCAGGAGTTGTTGCCAATCATACCGCCGAGGGTGCAGCGGTTGTGGGTGGCGGGATCGGGGCCGAAGGTCAGGTGGTGCTGCTCGGCGGCGCGGCGCAGGTCGTCGAGGACGAGACCTGGCTCGACGCGCGCCAGGCGCTGCACGGGATCAAGGGCGAGGATGTGGTTCATGTGGCGCGACATGTCGAGCACGACGGCGGCGTTGCAGGTCTGGCCGGCGGTGCTCGTGCCGCCACCGCGCGCCAGTACGGGGACGTCATACTCGCGGCAGACGGCGATGGCGGCGCAGACATCATCGGCATCTCGTGGCATGACGACGCCGATGGGGACCTGGCGGTAGTTTGAGGCGTCGGTGGAGTACATGGCGCGGCTGCCAGCGTCGAAGCGCACGTCGCCGCGCAGGCTGGCGCGCAGGGCTGCCTCGAGGGCGCGGACAGCGGGTCGGTGCTGGCTGGCTGCGGCTCCGCTGTGGGGGGCGCTATCGTGTGTATACTTCACGGTTTCCCGATCCTTCCTGAGTGTGTGATGGTAGTGCACGGAACGAACGATACATGGCCGGCCTGGCCTCATCTCGCTCGGGTCTTGCGGCGTACGGAGGCACGCGGAGGCGCGCCGCGGCCGACAGTAGAGCAGAGGCCGGAGCGTTAGAGCAGGCGCGCCAAGCGCTCAAGGAAGAGGTCGCAGAAGCCGGCGACGTCGACGGCTGTGGCGGCCTGGACGTTGGGCGGCGGGGTGGTGGCGCGCCGGCGGAAGTGAGCGACGGTGGCGCCGAGCGTAAGGGCGCCGCTGAGTTCGACGTCGACGTAGACAGGCTCCCAGCAGAGCAGGTCGGGTCGGAAGGCGGCTGCCAGGGCCAGTGGATCGTGGAGGTGAAAGCGGCTGTGGCCGGCCTGCGGCGCGAATTCCTCGAAATAGTGATCGAGCATGGCTCCGATGCAGCGTCCCACGGAGCTTGCTGGCGTGCTGAGGGGGGCGAAGGCGGCGCGCTCCAGCCCGACCTGCATGGTTGTGTCCAGGCTGACGATGCGCAGCGGCCAGCCGGCGTGCAGCACGATGTGGGCGGCCTCCGGGTCGACGTAGATGTTGAACTCAGCGGCTGGGGTGACGTTGCCAGGGACGCGCAGGGCGCCGCCCATGATGATGACCTCACGCACCTGTGTGGCGATCTGTGGCGCACGTCGCACAGCCAGGGCCAGGTTCGTCAGCGGGCCGACGGCGACGAGCGTGATGGCTCCCGCTGCGGCGCTGATGCGCTCGATCAGCAGATCGGCGGCGTGCTCTGCCAGCGGGGCACGCTCGGGCTCCGGCAGGCGGGCGCGCCCGAGGCCGTGCTCGCCGTGCACGTCAGCGGCATAGACGGCGGGGCGCAGCAGTGGGTGTGCGCAGCCGGCGGCTACGGGGATCTCGCTGTGCCCCGTCAGGGCCAGCAGGGCCAGGGCGTTGCGCGTGGTCTGCTCCAGCGGGACGTTGCCACTGACGGTTGTGACGGCTTCCAGGCGCACCTCTGGCGAGGCCAGGGCCAGCAGTAGGGCCAGGGCGTCGTCGATGCCGGGGTCGGTGTCGAGAATCAGGCGCAGGGGTTGCTCTTGCATTGGTCTCCCTTCTTCTCTTCTCCTCCTGATTGAGCGGGGCGCTCTTCTCTATCGAGCATACGGCCCTGACGCTTGCAAAGTCAAGGGGCTGGCCACTGTGGTGCGCTCGCCCCTTCGGGCGCGCCTGGCGGTCCTTATGGCACCTGTTCGTGATAGAGGTAGGCGCCGGGGAAGTCGGCTCCTACCGCTTTCCGTTTGCCGCTCCAGGCGCTGATGCGGATCTCGTAGACGCTGGTGCGCTTCAGCTCCTCGGCGACGACGGGGCGGTAGTCGCGGCCGGGCTCGAGATGGGGCGCGTACTTCTTGAGCAGCAGGTGCAGGGCGGCCCGCGCGCGCTGCGGGTCCTCGATGATGGCGCCGCGCCCGAAGACGACCACGCCAGCGTATTCGACGCTGAAGTCGAGTGCCGTGCTGGCGGGCAGCAGGCGGCCCATCTCGTAGACGGTGAAGCAGACGCGCTCCTGGGTCTCTAGATTCGTGCGGGTGCGTCCACGACGCGCGGTGTGCATGTAGATGGCGTGCGCGGCCTCGTCGTAGACGAAGAGGTTGGCGTTGAGGAAGGGCTGCTCGCCGGCTACGGTGGCGAGCACACCGACGGGGGCACGCCTGAGGAGGGCGCGAATCCACTCCTCGTCGCGGACGGCGCGATCGCGGCGCCTGACGAGGTGCAGTCCTTCCTCCTGGTCGTGGTCCTCCTGGCCCTCCGCTGGCTCTGCTGGCTCTTCGGCGCTCTCTGCCAGGGGGAGAGCGACCTCGCCCGGATGGATGTGCTCTTTCTCTTGATCCTGCCTGTCTTCCATGGCATCGCTCCTTTCTCGGGGACGCACGGCGGCGGCCAGCGTCCACTCTCTGCTTCTTCCTGCTCTCTAGCTGGTAGCATAGGCGAAGAATGGTGCTGGGACAAGCGCCAGAAAGGCCCTGCCTGATCATACCAGAATCGTCGCCGCCGGGCTGCGCTGGTCAACGGAGAGGCGAGGTTACTGAATCTTTATGCAAAATTATTGTCTGTCTGCTAATGTATGCTTTATAATACGTTGCGGCTGGTGGCTATACTGGCCATCTTCGTCCTGAACGGCGCCTGCACCCTCAAGACTGCTCCACCCTGTCTGGCCCTGTGGTGCCTGCTGAGGCTCCTCATAACCAGTTGGGTGCTGCGGGAACCCCCGTGCGTCTGCAGGCAGGCGCTATTGTAACGATCGGCACTCTGTTGAAGGAGAGAGCATTGCATGGAGGCAACAAAGGATGTGTGGGCCATGACGGCGACTGATGCTAAACCCAGACTCCTCTGTATCTGCAGCAGCCAGATCACCTATCTCAGCGAGATAGAGCTGTGTTTCCACCCCTGGATTGAGAGAGGCCAGCTGGAGCTGCGTCATTCCCTGAACGTGCCGCCTGGTGAGGAGCAAGAAGCCTGGCTGGAGGAGAGCCTGCGCAGCGCGGCTCTGGTGATCTGGCTGGTCAGTGTCGACACCTGCCCGACCTTCATCAGCGGGCGCTTTGAGCCGCTCATGCGGCGGGCCTTGAGCCAGCAACGGGTCCTGCCGATCCTGGCGGGGGCGATCGATCTGGAGGTCAGCCCGTTGCGTGACGTGACCTTTCTCAATCCCTATTGTGAGGTTGTCGTGAAGGGGCAGGCCAGGATAGAGCCGCAGAGCGTGAACGCTATGACGAAGCCTGAGCGTGAGCGGCTCTGGTTTGCCCTCCTGCAAGCAGTTCGCCGGCGTCTGAGCCTGCCAGAGGCCACGCCGGCTACGGCAGCCGGCGAGCGGCCGCGGCGCAGTTACATCCCCCTGGTGCGCAACCCCCTGTTTCAGGAGCGCCCTGGCGAGTTCGACCGGCTCGCAGCCCTGCTGGACGAGCGCTGGCCGGCCTGCGTCGGGCTGGTTGGCACGGCCGGCAGCGGTAAAAGCCAGCTAGCTGCTCACTTCGCCTACAGCGCTGAAAAGCGCTTCCCCGGTGGCGTTTTCTGGGTCACGGTCTCGGAACAGCGCGATGAGGAGCCGCTCCTGACCTGGCAGCGCGGCTTTGCCAACCTGGCGCGTGCCCTCAACTATCGTCCCGATGCCTCCACTGACGACGAGGTGACCCTGGCGGCACACATGGCCTACTACTTCGCCGAACACGATGATGTCCTGCTCATACTCGACAATGTGGCTGATCCGCGCCACGTGCGCGATCTCCCCGTGCAGCTGACCGGCCATGATTGGCGCTGCGCCGTCCTCTATACTTCGCTGAACACGCAGGCCCTCGACGGGGTCACGCTCTACCGTGTGCCGGCGCTCTCTCTTGCCAGCGCCTGCCGTCTGCTGCTGCCAGAGACCTATCACGCCGTTCTGGAGCGTCTCGAAGCTGGCCGCGCGGACGAGGAGACGCGGGCCGCTGAGATGATCTGCCGATTCCTGCGTCACTGCCCGCTGATCCTCGACGCTCTGCGCCGCCTCTTGCGCAGCGAGCCAGATCTGACACTGCAGACTCTGGCCGATCTGCTGCGCCAGCGCGGCATCCTCGATCTGACTGGTGATGCACCCGGCGTCCCGGCGCTGCAGCGGACCTTTCGCCTGCTCTGGGAGAAGGTGGCCAGCGAGCATGCCCGTCGCCTTCTCTGGCTGGTTGCCTGCTATCCACGTGATGAGCCACTGCCCCTCTGGCTGCTGGGGCTGGCGGCCAACCTGGACGACGGAGGTCCGCTCAGTCCGTTGCGCCAGGCCTGCAGCCATCTTGCGGCCCTTGGCCTCGTCGATCCGCTCAGCGAGGCCCGGCTGGTGCAGGTGCACCCCCTGACGCGCCAGTTCTGCCGTGCACTTATCGAGGAGGAGCATCTGGCCGTCGGTGAGGCCTGGCGCCGCGAGGCCGGCGAGCACCTGGTGGAGCGCCTCGCCGATCTCGCTCTGCTGGAGGAGCGGGCGCGCGGCGATTACTGGACCTCTCTCGGCGATCTGCGCATCGCCCTGGTCTTCTGCGAGGCGCTCACGGGACAGCCGCCGAAGCAGCTGCTTCTGCTCATTGCCTGTCTGGAGCACGAGTGCCAGCTCCTGACGGCTCACGATCTCTGGCCTGTGCGCCTGCCGGCTCTCTTCCAGCAGCAGCTCTACAACCGCGCCGTCGAGATGCGCCGTACGCTGCCGCCGCCGGCTCTTGAGCAGCCCTGGCTCTGCCTGCAGCGGCCCTCGGCGCGGAGCACAGGGATGGCGGAGCCAGCACACATCTTCAGACCCTTCGCCGCCGAGGTGGCGGGCGTGGCCTTCATTCCCGCCGACGCTGGGAATCAGCGCGCTGAGGACCGGGTCCTCGTGGGGGCCCGCAGCGGCGAGGTGAGCATCTTCACCATCGCCGGCGCTCGCGAGCTGGCTGCCCTGAACGACCAGAAGCAGGACGTCACGGCTCTGGCTGTCTCGCATGATGGGCGCCGGTTGGTCACTGGCGCCAGCGACGGCCGCTTGCGGCTCTGGCGGCGCGCGCACCCGCAGGATGATGAGCAGCGCGAGAGGGGGGGCCAGCCGGAGCTGCTGATGACCCTGGCGGGCCAGAGCGCGGAGGTAACGGCCCTGGCCTTCTCGCCGGACGGTGCGCAGATCCTCAGCGGCGGGCGCGACGGCCTCTTCTGCCTCTGGGAGGCCGCCACGGGCCGCCTCCTGCTCACGCGCTCCATGCGGGCCGGTGAGATCGTCAGTGTGGCCTTCACCGCCGACAGCCGTCAGTTGCTGGTCGTCGCCTTCTACGCCATCGGCCTCTGGGACAGCGCCGATGGCACCCTTGTGCAACGCCTCACCTACGCACCGCAGGCGCGGCTGGACTTCGCGCGGCGGCGCGTCCTCTTTTTCTACACTGATCCCGCCAGCAGTCGCGAGGAGGAGGCCACCGGCTCGCTGCCGCCCGGCGTGCGGCGCGCCATCCTTTGCGCCGCCTGCTCGCCAGACGGTCGGCGTGTCCTGGCCGGCTTCAACGATGGCACGGCGCGCCTCTGGGACCTCGCCAGCGGCGCCTTGCTGACGACGCTGGTGACCAGCATGGGCCGCGTCTCGGCGCTCTGCTTTACTCCCGATGGCGAGCAGGCCCTGACGGCCTCTGAAGATGGCTGGCTGCGCCTCTGGGATCTTACCAGTGGTCATCTGCTCTCGGCGCTCTCTGTGGAGGTCATCATCACGCATCTGGCCTGCTCGCTGGATGGGAAGCAGGTCCTCGCCGGCTGCAACGATAGCCGCGCGCGCCTCTGGAGCTTCGCCAGCCTGCGGGCACCCTCCGCGGCGGCGCCCATTCGCACGGCCCTCTTTCTGCGCCTCAACCTCGGCGAGCCATCGCTGCGCTTTCTCACAGGAGCGGGAGACGGCCGCCTGTGGCTCTGGCGCCTCGATTCGCCAGGCGTGGAGATGCCAGGCGGCCAGTCCGGCCACGCCCAGATCACCGCCCTGGCTGCTCCCGTCGAGCTGGCCACCTGGCTGGCCGCTGGTCTGAGTGACGACCGCGTGCAGGTCTACGCCGTTCGCAAAGAGCCGGACGGCACGCACCATCTGCGGCGCGCCTTGCTCCTCGAACGCCACGAGGAGCCTGTCACGGCCCTGGCCTGCGCCGATCATACGCAGCTTTTCTCAGCCGGCCGTGATGGCCGTGTCTGTCTCTGGAAGATCCGGCCCTATGAGGAGCGCAAGCAGCAGCATCCCACGCGCATCCTGCAGGCCCCGGCGCCCGTCACGGCCCTCGCGGTCGATGCCGGTGAGCGCCGGCTGCTCGCCGGCCTCAAGGATGGGCGCCTCGTCCTCTGGGCCAGCCCGACCCAGAGGACGCAGTGCAGCGCATGGCAGGCTCATCGCCACGAGGTCGTCGCTGTGGGCTTCACGCCTGACGGCCTGCTCCTCTCCAGCGGTATCGACGGCCGCACGCGCCTCTGGGATCAGGAGGGTCAGCTCCTGGAAGAGCTGAGCGATCTGCCCCAGGAGGTGACGCTCTTCAGCTATGCCCCCGACGGGCGCCTGCTGCTCCTTGGCGAGCGGCGCGGCCGCCAGCTCTGGCTCTACCGCTATATCACGTCGCAGGAGCGGGTCAGCGGCCAGTCGCGCCTGCGCCTCTGCGCCGCCACGAGCTGTACCTATCGTCCCCTCGCCGCCTGGTGGCAGACGCCGCGCCGGGTCATTGTTGCCGACAGTGGTGGTAGCGAGATGCGTCCCCACTTCTACTACCTGGAGGTGCGCAACGGCCCGCCATGCTGAAGCGCGGCGCGAAACCGGTCTTTGCATGCACGGCCGTCAATTGACAGTCGCGTGCAGCCAATTTACCATGTAGCCATGGTAGAGGTTGCAGAGCCAGGGCGCGATGACGCCAGGGCGTGCTGATGATGAGGCACGACACCATCGTAATCGCGCTCCTGACGAGGAGGTGAGCATGACCCACGAGACCCCGTCCGCCACGCTCCGCCGCGGCGATGCGGCTGATGATGCCAGCGACTCTCTGAGAGAGGCGCTGCTGCGCGCCAGCGAGATCCTCATGGCCGCCCTCGTCGCTCAGGCCCGCGGCCTGCAGCGCTACGGCGCCCCCGTTGGGGCCCACGCTCTGGCGCGGCAGGCCCTCACGGATCTCCCCGGCCTCTACGTCCAGAGCCAGCGCTTCCTCTATCGTCTGCTCTTCGTCCTCTTCGCTGAGAGCCGCGGCCTGCTACCCGTTGATCAGCCGCACTACTCTGCCAGCTACAGCCTGCAGCGCCTCCGTCAGTCCCTTGAGCGCCGTCCACCCGCTGGCAGTCCGCGCACCTACCGTCTCTGGCGCCGCCTGCAGGCCCTCTTTGCCCTGCTGTGCCAGGGGAGCGCCACCGCCCAGCTACATCTCGCGCCCTGCTGTCCCAGCCTCTTCGATCCCGCAGCCACTCCCTACCTACAGACCCTGCACGTTCCCGACGCGGCCCTGCGCGAGATCGTTCACGCCCTGGTCTGTAAGCAGGGGGCGGCCGGCTGTGAACCGATCGACTACCGGCATCTGGGCGTCGAGACCCTCGGTGCGCTCTACGAGAGCCTGCTGGAATTCGAGCCGCGCATCGCCACCGAGCCGATGCACGAGATACGGCAGCGTGAGGGACGTGCCATCGTCGTGCCAGCGCGCAGCAACTGCGATCCCGTCACGGGCGCCGTGCGCTCTCCCATCCTGCGCGAGATCTCCGCCGGCAGCCTCTATTTGGCGCGCGGGGCAGGCCGCAAGGTCAGCGGCAGTTACTACACACCACCGCCGCTTGTCCGCTATCTTGTAGCAGCGACTCTGGGGCCGCTCGTCAGCCGCTGCCAGAGCGCCGAGGAGATCCTCGACATCAGCGTCGTCGATCCCGCTCTCGGCTGCGGCGCCTTCCTTATCGGCGCCTGTCACTACCTGGCCGAAGAGTACGCCCGCCGCCTCCACGGCCTGGCACCCGCGCCGGCGCCGCTCCCCCTCAGCGAGGCGCAGCTACGTCCCTATCGTCGTCTGGTCGCCGAGCGCTGTCTCTACGGCGTCGATCTCAATGCAACCGCCGTCGAGCTAGCCAGAGTCTCCCTCTGGCTCATCACCCAGGCCGATCCGCAGAGCCTTGCTGAGGCCGATTCCCAGGACCAGAATAGCCAGGACGCCTTTCTTCTCACCAACCTGCGCTGCGGCAACAGCCTCATCGGGAGCAGTCCGTGCAGCGCCTTGTCGCCCGACGGCGAGCCCGCCCGAGGCGCGTCTCCCGCTCCCGGTCGCGGATTGCCGCGGCGGCCCTGGCTCAACGCGGATAGCGATCCCGTCGAGGCCGAGCGTCTGCGTCTTCAGGAGCGTCAGCGCTGCGACCGCTATGTCGCTGCCTGTCTCTGGGAGGCTGAACCCCTGCGTGAGGTCACCGCCGAGGCCGGCGACCCTACGGAGGCTGCGCGCGCTGCCCTGCTGCGAGAGGTGCGGCCTTTCCATTGGGATCTCGAGTTTCCCCAGATCTTCTACCATCCCGACGGCACACCGCGTGCCAACCCTGGCTTTGCCGCCGTGCTGAGCAATCCGCCCTGGGATATCCTCAAACCCAATGCGCGCGAGTTCTTCGCCGCCTATGATCCCGCCTTTCGCGAGCTGGAGCGCGCCGCCGCCGAGGTCCGCCAGCAGATGCTCCTGGCCGATGCCTCCATTCACGCCGCCTGGCGGGCTCAGGCGCGCGCCCTCGAACAGCTCAATCGCTATGTGCGCCTCAGCGGGGACTATCCCGCCCACAGCGTGTCCATCAACGGCCGCCAGACCGCCGGCGATCTCAATACCTATCGGCTGTTCCTCGAACGTGCCTGGACCCTGCTGCGGCAGGGCGGTCTCTGTGGCATGATCGTCCCCTCCAGCCTCTACACCGATCAGGGAAGCACCGGCCTGCGCCAGCTCCTTCTCACACGAGCGCGCATTGTGAGCCTGCTCAGCTTTGAGAACCGTCGTTTGATCTTTCCCATTGACAGCCGGGTGCGCTTTGCCCTGCTGGTGTTTGCCAGAGAGGCACCTGCGGCCAGCTTCAGAGCGGCCTTCATGCTGCACGATCCCGCCGTTCTCGCTGCCCCGGAGCGGGTCAGTCTCAGCCTGCCCGTGGCTCTCATTCGCCGCTTCGCGCCGGATACGCTCTCGCTGATGGAGCTGCGCAGCCAGCGGGATGCCGACCTCATCGCGCGCATCTACGCAGAGCATCCCCTGCTCGGCGAGCGGCTCGCTGGAGACTGGTCGGTGGCCTTCACACGGGAGTTTGATATGACCAACGACCGCTCGCTCTTCAACCAGGAGAGGCGCGGCTGGCCGCTCTACGAAGGGAAGACCATTCACCAGTACACGCACTGCTTCGCACCACCACGCTACCATGTGATGCCAGAGGTTGGTCGCCCTGTGCTGCTGCGCAAGGCGATTGCGCGCCTCGAGACCATGCTCGACGCTGTGGCCCGTGAGCGCTTCCCCGCGCTGAGCAGCCGTCGGGAGCGGGTCGCTGCCCTGCTGGCGGCTCACGGTCGAAATCCCCTCGCGGCCGCCGACGTCTGTCTCGACTGCGATGCCCCGCGCCTGGTCTTTCGCCGGGTGGCCAGTAGCACCAATGAGCGCAGCCTCATCGCCGCCCTGCTGCCGCCGCGTGTCTTCGTGGGTAATACGCTCACCTACATTGTGCCCTGGCGCCTGGCATCGCGACTGCCTCTGGAGGCTCCCTGTCTGCGGGTGGCCTATCAGCGCGCCCTGCCTGCCACTGTGATGGCTTATCTATGTGGGGTGCTCAACAGCCTGATGCTCGACTACGTGGTGCGTCAGAAGATCACCACGGACATCACCATGACGCAGGCCGGTCAGTTGCCCGTGCCGCGTCTGGCCGAGGATGATCCTCTCTGCCTGGCGATTGCGCGGCGCGTGGCGCGGCTGATCTGCGTGGGGCCTGCCTTTGCTGAGTTGCGTCAGGAGCTGCTCGGCACGACCGACGAGGTTGAGGCGGGGGTCATTCCCTTTGAGGAGCAGACGCGGCGTCGTGTGCTGCAGCAGGAGATCGATGCGCTGGTGGCCCGCCTCTACGGACTGAGCGCAGCGGATCTGGAGCACATCCTCTCTGCCCCGTACACCTTCCCGCTGGTGGCGCCGGAGATCAAGGACGGCGTGCGGCGCGCCTTCGCCCACGTCGGCTGGGGAGGGGGACGCGAGCGTGATCCTGCCTGAGCAACAACAACGGATTGCGTCCCTGCGGGAGCCGTCACGGCAGGGAGTGGCTCGTTGGTGATCCATACGGTCGGGCGGAGCAAACTCAGCGACGTTGGCGATTGAGGTTCTCTTCAGAGAGGTGGAGAGGCGCCTCATACAGCACAGATGGTATGTGGTATGTGAGGATCAGGCGAGAGGAGCGAAGGGTGTAGAGCTGTAGAGCGGCTGTCATCCAGAGCAGCGGAGACAGCCAGGCCAGTCATCAGATCAGCGCAGATCAGGTCAGGCGCCAGAGTGTTTCGGCGTACCAGGCCTCGCCAAAGCGCCAGCCGCCATAGAGCAAGAGGCAGGACTCACCCGTGGCCGAGATAATGCCGTGGTAGGTAAAGAGAAACGAGCGCAGGCTTTCCGCGCGGGCCGTGGTCCAGCGCAGGTGCGCCTCTGCCGTTTCTGGCTGGCGGAGAAGCACCTCCTCGCGAGAGAGGCGCAGGCAGCTCAGGAAGCAGAGTTCCGGGTGAGGCGTTGCCAGGTCGTAGGCGAGGCCCAGGCAGAGCTGGCGCAGCACCTCGTCGGGGTGGACGCCCGTTTCCTCGCGGATCTCACGGCGCATAGCCGCGAAGGGGTCCGGCGTCCCCACTGGAGAGCGATCGCGTTCACGCTCGAAGAAGCCGCCAATCACGTGATAGCGGTTCTCATAGACGTCAACGCCCTGGCGATAGTCGAGCAGCAGGTAACCGTCCTGCGTTTCGAGTACCGAGCAGACGGCGAGCGGATTACTCAGGTCCTGGCGGTGGTGCTGGCTGGCGAAGCTGCGGTCCCGGGTAGCCACGTACTCCTTGTAGGCGGTTGGACCGAGGGTGAGGTGCAGGCGGCCGTCGAGCTGCACCTCTGCGCTGGCCAGGCGGTAGAGGGGCGCGTCGTAGAGGGGCACGCCGCGGTCCTGCGCCTGGAGCAGTTTCGACTGCCAGCAGCGTTCGATCCAACTGGTCGTCTCGTCTGTGCGCGGCATCTGCAGTGCCTCATCGTAACGGACGGCCACTTGTCCGGGATCGAAGCAGCCGCGCACCAGAATTTCAAATTCTCGCATTGCTCCCTATACACCTTTTTAGGATGTTATCAGTCAAACCATACGATGATTCTGACATCGTTGTCTTGATACCAGGTGACCGTCCCTGTGCTGCAGGAGTTCGCTGGAGGGAGAGTGCATCGTCGCTCTCCCGAGACGTGTCCTGCAGTCGGATGCGGGGGGCTGCACGATCCTCGATCGAGCCGAGGCCGGTTCCTGGTGGGCTGCGCCTCTGGCGGGCTGCTTTGCCTGGGTAGGGATACCTGAGGCGCTCAGCCGATTCTTCTACCCGTTCCTTGCCGCAAATGGTCCAGGTCTCCGTCGGGGTGATCCAGCCACGGCCAGAGGTCGCGTCATGGAGGAGGAGCCTGCCGGGCACCTCTAGCGAGGTTCCGTGGGGAGTCTGCGTCCCCTGGCGCCTGGGTAGGGGAGAGGCCGCGACGAGCATGGCGCCGGGGAGCCAGGCCAAGGCGTCGGGGTTGCGACCTGGAAGGAGGGAAGGGAGATTGATAGAAGGTTCCCAGGGGCACAGGTTCTCCGTGCGGATGTGGCTCATGCGGCCGGTGATCCAGCCCTTGATATCGGCCCCCATAATGAAGCTGCTCCTTTCGCTGTCCTCCTGACAGGAGCTGATCCTGTCTGAGCTCACCGACCAATCCAGCCAGTCTGGTCGTCTGGTGCAGTACAGGTGAGACACTCCATACAACAGAGTCACGTGAGTCTGCCCGCAAGAGCGATCGAGCCGGGGCCCGTGGTCCGGCCTCATTGCCGGGCGGGGCAGGCAGGTGGGAGGAGTTACTCCCATTCGATCGTGGCAGGCGGTTTGGAAGTAATGTCATAGACAACACGATTCACGCCGGGCACCTCGTTGACAATGCGGTTGGCAACGCGGGCCAGCAAGTCGTAGGGGAGACGTGTCCAGTCGGCCGTCATGAAGTCCTCCGTCGTGACGGAGCGCAGCGCGACGACGTGGGCGTAGGTGCGGCCGTCGCCCATGACGCCGACGCTCTGGATAGGGGTGAGCACGGCGAAGGCCTGACCGATGGAGCGATAGAGACCAGCGCGCTGCAGTTCCTCGATGAAGATTGCGTCCGCGGCGCGCAAGGTGGCGAGGCGGCTTTCGTCGATGGGGCCGATCACGCGGATCGCCAGGCCGGGTCCGGGGAAGGGAGGGCGCCAGACCCACGTCACCGGCAGGCCCAGGGCCAGACCGATCTCGCGCACCTCGTCCTTGAAGAGCATACGCAGCGGCTCCACGAGCTGGAGCGTCATCTCGGCGGGCAGGCCTCCGACATTGTGGTGGGTTTTAATGCGCGTGGCCGTGCTGGCCGTATCGTGACCGGCACTCTCGATGACGTCAGGATAGAGGGTACCCTGAACGAGGAAGTCGATGCGGCCCTGCTCTGTGGCCAGGCGAGCAGCCTCCTCCTCAAAGACACGAATGAACTCCTCGCCAATGATTTTGCGCTTCTGCTCGGGGTCGCTGATGCCGGCCAGGCGTGAGAGAAAGCGCTGGCGGGCGTCGACGGCGATCAGAGGGATGTGCAGGTGATGGCGGAAGGTGTCCACCACCTGTTCGGGTTCTCCAGCGCGCATGCAGCCGGTGTCGACGAAGATGCATGTCAGCCGATCGCCGATGGCGCGGTGCACGAGCAGGGCGGCCACGGCCGAGTCGACGCCGCCGGAGAGCGCGCAGATAGCCTGGGCCGGGCCAATGCGCGCGCGGATCTGGGCGACGGCCTCGTCAATGACCTGGCCGGGCGTCCAGTCGGGCTGACAATCGCAGATGCGGAAGAGGAAGTTGCGCAACAGCGTGCGGCCCTGGGGAGTGTGGGTCACTTCAGGATGGAACTGCAGGCCGATGAGGCCGTGGGGGCCGGCAATCACTGCGCAGGGGTTGCTTTCGCTGCGGGCGAGCACGTTGAAGCCTGGTGGCAGGCGGTCGACGCTATCGCCGTGGCTCATCCAGACGTTCAGGCGGCGGGTGCGGGTGGAAGACGCGCCGGCACTGGTCTCCTCGGCGTCGCTGGTGAGGTCTGCGAAGAGCAGGTCGCGGGCGCTATGGGTCTCCGGGAGAAGTTCGATGGTGGCGGGTCCGTACTCGCGGTGAGCAGTGGCGGGGGCCACGTGGCCGCCGAGCTGGTGGGCAAGCAGGTGCATGCCGTAGCAGATGCCGAGCACGGGCAGGCCGCTCTGGAGGATAGCCGGGTCGCAGCCGGGCGCCTGGGGATCATAGACGCTGGCCGGGCCGCCGGAGAGGATAAAGCCCTTGATCTCCAGATGTGTCTGCTGTTGCAGTTGGGCCAGCGTGGTCTCTGCGGGGACCAGTTCGCTGTAGACCTGGCATTCGCGTATGCGCCGTGCGATCAGACGACTGTACTGTGAGCCGAAGTCGAGCACGATGATGGCCTGACGACGGGTGTGAGCTTGCATCACTCTCTCGTTCCCTTTCGATACCTGGGGCCGGGGGTCTGGTTGCTTACCCCGCGCCTTTATTATTACGTGTCTGTATTCTAACCTATCACAGAGGGGTCAGTCATCCCGGTGATGCGGGGAAAACTGCGCTTGCTTGGTGACGGGCCAGGCTGACTGACGGGCTTGATGAGCGACGAGAGGAGAGAGCTGCTCGCTCGTGCGCGAGCGCTGTGGCCGGACGAGCGAGCGAGCGAGCGAGCGAACGAACGAACGAACGAACACGAGTGCGGGTGCGCTCAGTGTCCGGCTTACGAGCGCGGGGCGGGTCCACCGGAGACGTAGATGATCTGGCCGTTGACGAAACCTGCCTCTTCGGAGGCCAGGAAGCAGATCACGTTTGCAACATCGCGGGGCTGGCCGACGCGGCGCACGGGAATGCGTTTCGAGGCCTCGGCGATGACCTCATCGGGATCGAGACCCTGGCGGCGTGCGGTGGAGCGCGTCATCTCCGTGTCGATGAAGCCAGGGGAGACGGCGTTGGTGGTGATGCCGAACGGTCCAAGCTCGATGGCGAGTGTGCGTGTGAAGCCCTGGAGGCCCGCCTTGGCGGTAGAGTAGTTCGCCTGGCCGCGATTGCCGAGTGCGGAGGTTGAGGAGAGGGAGATGATGCGGCCATAGCGCTGCTGCACCATGTGTTTCTGGGCGGCGCGGCTGCACAGGAAGGCGCCTTTGAGGTGGACGGCCATCACGCGATCCCAGTCGTCTTCGGACATTTTGAAGAGCAGGTTATCGCGCAGGATGCCGGCGTTGTTGACGAGGATATCCAGGCGTCCAAACTGGCTGACGGTTTTCTCGACGGCCTCTTCGACCATGGTGTTGTTCGAGACGTCGCAAGGAATGACGAGACCCTGGGAGCCGAGGCGTTCCAGTTCGAGTGCGACCTGGTTGCAGCCCTCGGCGTCGACGTCGACCAGGGCCACGCGGGCACCCTCTTCGGCCATGCGCAGGGCGGTGGCTGCGCCGATTCCGCGGCCGGCTCCGGTCACAAAGGCTACTCGTCCATCAAGTCGTCCCATATGGCACTCCTTTTTGTTTGCAAAAGTGGTAGCGATGGGAATATCCAGGCTAAGTATAGCATATCTGCTCCCACCGGTAGGCGCGCCAGAGATGAGGTCAGGATGCAGATGGTGTCCTGAATGGCGCTGACGCCGCGATGCAGCGCATGTCCCGCATGGAGCGGGTGCTGCGCGGGGAACGGCGATATCATCGCGCCCGTGCTGCTACGATGGGCGTGTCGGTCGGCGCTGGGCCTCCATGCAGGTGACCCCCTGCGGGCCGACGAAGGCGCTGTGGCGGGTGCCGGCCGGGAGGATCATGCAATCGCCGGGGCCAAGGTCGATGATCCCCTCCGGGCCGTGGAAGTCCGGCAGGACGAAGCGGATTGAGCCATGGACGCAGTAGAGTACCTTATCGTAGCTATGGCTGTGGACGGCGTAGGTGTCGCCCGGACCGTTGGACCAGGTGTAGGGAGCAAGACCCTGCTCGCGCATGCGATAGCGTATTCCCTCTTCGGTCGGTGGCGTGTCTGCTGACCAGCGAATGACTTGCATGGCTTCTATTCCTCGCACTATAGGTATTTGCTGCCTTTGCAGAAAAACGACGGCTCCAGTGAGTAAGCCGTTGGATATGCTCAAGAGTATAGGGCCGTTGTGTGAATGGAGTGCAAAGGTATACTAAAATATATGTTAACACAGCATTCCCGTGCCAGGAAGAGCAGTACGCTACTCTCTGCTGGGGCACCTGAGAGGCGACGTATGGCCGTAGGGGAGAGCAGGCCCGTCCCCCCCCCGCGGGGGGGGGACGGGCCTGAAGGACTCAAGGAATGGATGGGTGCGGCAGCTCAGGCAATCTCAGAGTGGCCGCCGTCAGGGTCAGGCTCGGGGCTGGTGCTCCTCCTTCGCCTCCTGTGCCTTCTCGCTGGCGCCCTGGGCCGCCTCTTTCACATGCTCCGCGGCCTTATGCAGACCCTCGCCGACCTTGCCGAGCAGGCCCTGGGCCTTACCCTCCGCCTTATCCGCCGCGCCCTCCGCCTGCAGCTGCTCGTTGCCAGTCAATTTGCCCACGCCCTCTTTCAGCGATCCCTGGGCCTCTTTCGCCTTGCCTTCCAGCTCATCTTGATTCATATGTTGTGTGTCTCCTTCTCTTGTGCTTGTATCTTGTTCCTCGATAAGAACAGTCTGTACGTATCGAGGCCATCCTTAGCGGCTCGTCCAGCCCGCTGAGCCGGATGCAGACCAGCGCCTGACCATCCTTGATGCTGATCATCTCACCTCACCTCGACCGCGCTCAGCGCTCGCGGTAGTGCGGATGTCTGGCCGACGCCACCCAGGCGCCGAAGAGGCAGACCAGCGCCCCTCCCAGACCCCAGAGCAGGCACCAGACCAGTTCCAGTACCAGGCTGCCGGCGTCAAGCGTTGCCGGTCCGCCCAGATTGCCAGGGTAGGCAGGGATGAAGCTGATGGGCCAGAGGATGAGGGAGTACAGCACGCCACCCAGAGCGCCCGCCAGGAAGCCCAGGCGGCGCCGTACTGCGATGCGCCCCAGGATCAGCCCGCCCACGAAGGCCACCACAATGGCCAGCAGCCAGGAGACCCCGAAGATACTCGCCAGCAGCAGTGCCACGCGCACCGTCAGCGCGTCGTGGACCACCTGCTGGTGCGCCTCACGAAAGAGTCCTGCGCTCAGCAGAATCAGAACCACGTTCAGCAGGGCCACCAGCACACCCATAATCACCCCGGTGATCAGCGCATAGCGCAGGCCGCGTTCAGGCAGGCGCGCCGCGCGCTCGGCCGCTGCCATGGTGGCTGCAGCCCTGGCCGTCTCCGCCCTCTCGCGCCGCGTTGTGCCGGTTTGCGGTGTCTGCTCCGTTGCAGTTGCTCCCGAGGATGGCGTCTCCGCCACGTCGCCCTCCAGCTGAGGGCCGGGCTCTCGCTGCGGTTGCGGTTGAAGCTGGCGAACATCTTCCATAATGCTGCTCGCTTTCTTACACCCTGTGCGCCTGGATTGAATGCAGCGCGCGCTCTCGCACGTTGTGGTCAGATGTCGCCGTCGGCACACAGGCGCTCCGATTCAGAACACGCCGCAGCCGCCGCCAAAGTTTCAGCCAGCCGCGCTCTCCGTGGGGCCTGGTGCGGAGCGCGTTGCGGGCCAGCCGCTGCGGTCAGACCCGGCATAGGAAACAGAACGAGTTGATTGACAGTGGCGGGGCCAGGAACAGATAATAGGATCTGGAGATTTCTCTTGAAAGGACTGTCTCTTTCCGCAAGCAGAAGGGTATGTCACCGCCGGAGACTCCGCCAGCCGACGAGGCCGTCCCGGGTTCGCCGCCGGCGCACGGAGCAAACCATCGACAACTGAATAGCCGCACATGCTTCCGCGCACGGGTGGGAGGGGGGGTGCCCCCATGGTGAGCAAGCCACCTTTCCGCTGGCAGCGCGACTGGCAGGCTCCGTCCTTGCGGAGCCTCATCAGAGGCGTGCTGGCTCTGACCGTGGCTCTCATGGGCTGCGTCAATGGTCTCACTGTGCTTGTGCCCTTGCATCCGGGGCGCATCGAGCTGCTGCGCGACCTCTACAGCACCCTCGTGGCGCTGGCCCCCTTCGGGCCTGGCTTCTGGCCGTTTGTGCAGACCGGCTACCTGAGCGCCCTGCTCGTTGGCTTCTTCCTGATCCTGCTGGCGCTCGGCCTCGCACGTGGCAAAGAGCGCGCCTGGCAACTGAGCCTTGTCCTGCTGCCCATCTCCGCCATCCTGCATGTGGTAAGAGGTCTCAATATTGAGGAGGCTGTGCTCTCGCTCTCCCTTGCCGGCCTGCTCCTGCTGGCGCGGCCCTGCTTTCGCGTGGCCAGTGATCCCTGGCGAACCCGCCAGGGCTTCGTGCTGCTCACCCTGGGGGCTGGCCTGCTCCTCGTCTACGGCGTCGGCGGCTACTACCTGATCCAGGGCCAGTTCCTGACGACAACTGGCACCGCTGGCACCCTGGCCGCCCTGCTGCGCCGCATGTTCAATCTGCCCGTGCAGGAGCTGCTTCCCCTGACCAGGCGCGCACAGTGGTTTCTCGACTCCCTTCCCCTGCTGGCCGGGACCGCTCTGCTCACGGGGGGCGTGGCGCTGCTGCGACCCGTCAGCGCGCGCTGGTGGATCGCTCATCAGCGGGAGCGCGGAGCACAGAGCGAGCGACGTGCCGCCGAGCTGGCCTGGCGCTTTGGAGGGGAGACCATGAGTTTCTTCGCCCTCGATCCCCAGAACCTGCGCTACCTCGCTCCCGATGGCGAGGGAGTCGTCGCCTATCGGCTCGTCAACAACGTTGCCGTTGTACCGGGCGATCCCATCTGCAGTTCCGAGTCTCGCCCGCGCGTCACGCAGGCCTTCCTCGATCTCTGCCAGCGGAATGGCTGGCAGGTGGCGATCTATCAGGCCCACCCTGATGCCCTGCCCATCTATCGCGCCTGCGGGCTGCTGGTCTTCAAGATCGGCGAGGAGGCCCTGGTCGATCCACAGCGTTTCACGCTCAGCGGCTCCGCCATGGCCAACGTGCGCACGAGCAGCCGGCGAGCAGAGCGCGAAGGTGTCAGCGTGCGCTGGTACGAGGACGCGCCACCGGCGGAGCTGTATGCACAGATGCGCAGCCTCTCACGGGCCTGGCTCAGACAGAAAGGAGCGCGCAGTGAGGCCGAGGTGGGCTTCAGCATGGGCCGCTTGAGCGAGCTGCCCGCCGCCGCTGCGCGCGCCCGCAGCATCGCCGAGCTGGCCGAAGCCAGCGCGCCGCAGGCCGCTCCTGTGCCGCGCTTGCTGACTGCCCTGGCCTTCGACCGCCAGGAACATCTCTGTGCCTTTCTCTCCTTCACGCCGATCTACGGCCGCTACGATCCGCTCAGCGGAGGCCGCAGCGGCCACGGCTGGGCGCTGGACCTGATGCGCCGCGCCCCAGATGCCCCCTACGGCGTTATGGAGTTGCTGCTCGTACGAGCCATCGAGCGCTTTCGTGCCGCCGGCGCCGAGGTTGTGAGCCTCGGTCTCATCGCCGCCTGCGATACCCGCCAGGAGCTCTCGCCGGGTCAGCGCGCCATCGCGAACTTTCTCCTGGAGCATGTGCACATCCTCGAAGAGCACCGCACACTGTTCCGCTTCAAGCAGAAGTTCCAGCCACGCTGGGAGAGCCGCTACGTCGTCGCCAGCACCACGCTGGCGCTGCCTCTGATCGCCCTGGCCATTCTCAACGCCCATCAGCAGCAGCCACGGGGGCCAGCAATCCTGACAGGAAGAGTGTATGCAGAAACCAGTGAAAGAACCGTTAGCCCTGTATCCCGCTAACCATCGGCGACGCCAGGTCGCACAACTGATCCCGCCTCTGCTCGCCTTTGTCGTCGCCCTGCTTGGTGGGGTGCTTCTCACAGCCAGCCTCGCCGATGGACTGACTTCGGCGATCATCTCGCTCGGCCTCGACACTCAGCGGGCCCAGATGCTGAGTGCCCTCCTGCTCTGCGCAGGAGCCGGCCTCTGCGGCAGCTTCGTCGGCCGTCGCTACCTGGGAACCCTGCCCGCCAGCCTCCTGCTCTTCTGGGCCACCTACCTGCAGGGCTTCATTCAGAGCGAACTGCAGCCTGTGCGCGATCCCGGCGGCAACCTCGAGCCGCTCAATATGGCAGCCCTCGTGCATACTTCCCTGATGCTGAGCGCCCTGGCTTTCCTCTGCGCCTTTGTCGGCAGTGCCGTTGGCCTGGCTCTCGCCCATGTCCTGCTCGATCCCGTCTATCAACTGCTGCTGCTTCTGCGTCGCCGCCTGCGCCTGGTCGCCCTGGCCGACACCGGCCGCATCGACCTGCGGGACCTGCGCCGTCCCGCGTTCACTGCAGCAGCGGCCAGCCCGCGGTCCGGGCCCGGACCGCTGAGCCTGCTGGCCTCGTGGGCCTTCGCCGCCCTGCTCGTCGCCGCCTTCGTCCTGGCCGCCGGCTCCGGCGATCTCTTCATCTTCGCACCCGATATCGGCATTCATACACCGCCCATCATACGCAGCAGCAGCGGCCGGCCCAGCAGCGGCACCGTTGTCCAGGACAGTCTGGTCAGCCCGGCTCTGCGGGGGCAGCGCCGCAGCTTCCTGGTCTACCTGCCACCATCCTACAACACCCCCGCAGGCCGCCAGAAGCGCTACCCCACGCTCTATCTGCTGCACGGCTCCCCCGGCAAGATCATCGACTGGATCGTTGGCGGCAAGGCCGATCAGGCCGCCAACACCCTCATCGGCCTCGGCAAGATCCCCGAGCTGATCATGGTCTTCCCTGACGGTAACGGCCGCCGCGGCTCAACCAGCGAGTGGGGCAATAGCGGAGACCACCGCCAGCTCATCGAGAGCTACGTCGCCGTCGACCTCGTGCACTATGTTGACAGCCACTATCGCACCATCGCCTCTCCCGCCGATCGCGCCATCGGCGGCAACTCGATGGGTGGCTTCGGTGCCACCAACATCGCCATCCACCATCCCGACGTCTTTGGCTTCGTCATCTCCCTCGGCGGTTACTACCGCGCTGAGGGCAAGATCTGGGGTACGAACCCCGCCTACCTGCGCGCCAATAGCCCTATCGACATCATTGTCAGCAACCGTCAGAGCCAGCACCTGCAGTTCTTCCTGGGGGCTGCCACCAGGGATCAACCCTACTATAACGATACGCTGCAGTTCGCTCAGGTCCTCAAAAGGCTGCATGTGCGCTACACCCTCGACATCGAGAAAGGCTACCACTCCTGGCACATCTGGCAGATCCAGATCTACCGCGCCCTGCTCTGGCTGCACTGGGGGTGACACAGGGCGTGCCGGCTGTACCTCTGGTCCTATGGATACTGCCCGGCTTGTCGATTCCGCGCCAACGTGCTATACTCTTCGCAGAAGAATGTTTTCGTGATCCCCGCGACCGCGATGACCCTCCAGATCTGTCAGCAGTGGCCCTGCCGCCATGTGCTCTCTCTGGGGTGGCTCCGGCCCAACGGGTGAAGGAGGTGAGGGACATGGACGCTGGCCCAGGTAGTAGTAGGCGTGTCTCTACCACATGCCTGCTCGCGGGTAAGTGTTCGTCGCCTCATCGAGTAGGGGGTCCACCCGGCCCGGCCTCAACCGCTACGCTACGGCCCGCCGGCTCTCTTGATCTGCTCTGACGAGCAGCTCCCTATCCCACCACCTTACTCGATGAGCGCAGTCAAGTACCTATCAGCGATGATGCGGCTGCTGTCGAGTAAGCACTTCCCGCCTGCCAGCCTGTCCTGCGTGCCCTTTTCGGGGTACCCCTGCAAACGATGGGTTTCCCGCATCTGAACGCACCGGTAACATACCTGACGACCGGATTGCTCCAGGGAAGGTCTGTGTCTTCCGTTACGCTGGTGACCATGTGAGCCACAGTGCCCGCGCGCCCTTCCCTACCCGGTCGCTGTAACGCCTGTTGCTGCCGGTGACCAGTTTTCCACTTATCCACACCAGTGTGGATAAGTGGCTGGACTGTTGTGTCTAGTGAGCAGACGAGGAAAGGTGGTGATACCCTTGATCTTTCTGAGCACGCTGCTGCGTCAGAACGTTGTGGATATCGAGGGACGGCGCCTGGGTACCGTTTATGATGTCTATGTTTCGCCTGGAGAGACATTTCCATCTGTAACTGCGCTTGTGGTTCGTCCAGCGTTGAATGCAAATAATACGATTGTCATCCCCTGGTCTCAGATTCGCAATCTGGAAGAGTCTCCCATTTTTCTAAAAGTCCGTCAGGCGCAGATCATCCCCTACACGCCGCAGCCGGAGGAGCTGCTGCTCAAGCGCGATATTCTGGACAAGCAGATTGTCGATACACAGGGCATTCGTGTGGTCAAAGTCAACGATCTCAAGCTGGCTCAGATCAAGGGAACGGCGCGTCTGATTGGCGTCGATATCAGTCTGAGCGGTCTGCTGCGCCGGCTTGGCCTGCAGGCGCCCCTCGAGTGGGTCAGCCGCGTGCTGCCCGTGCGGTTGAGCGATCGCACGATCACCTGGAATTATGTCGAGCCGATTCAGGTCGTCAACGCCACCACCAGCGAGCAACTGGAGCCCGCGCTGGCCGGAGCCGGGGCCGTGACCGGGACCGCCGTCAGCGTTGGCGCGAGTGGTGTAGTGCCGCAGGTGCAGTTGAGTGTCAGCCATACCAGGCTGGCCGATCTGCACCCCGCCGACATCGCCGACATTCTGGAGCAGCTTGACGCCCAGGAGGCCGGCGCCGTGCTGCAGCGCCTGGATACCGAGACCGCCGCCGACACCCTCAGCGAGGTTGAGCTGCCGCGCCAGGCCGAGATTCTCAGCGGGCTGGACGCCGAGCGCGCCTCGCGCCTGCTGGCCGCCCTGGCGCCCGACGACGTGGCCGATCTCCTCGCCGAACTGCCGCGCGAGGAGGCCGAGCGCCTCCTCGGCCTCCTGCCAGCCGAGGAGAGCCGCCAGGTGCGCGACCTCCTGCACTACGATAGCCGCACCGCCGGCGGCCTGATGACCACGCGCGTGCTCGGCCTGCCGCAGGAGTTCAGTGTCGAGGAGACCCTGGCCTACCTGCGTACCCACGCCGACCACCTGGAGACCATCTATTACCTCTACGTCGTGGACGAGGAGCAGCGTCTCGTCGGCGTTGTCTCCCTGCGCAGCCTGGTCACGGCTGATCCCCAGGCTCGCCTGCGCGACCTGCTCAATCCCGATGTCATCCATGTGCATACCGATACTGACCAGGAGGAGGTTGCCCGCCTGATCTCACGCTACGACCTGCTGGCCATCCCCGTCCTCGATGAGGAGGGCCGCCTCGTCGGTCTGATCACCGTGGACGATGTCATCGACGTCATCCATGAGGAGCAGGCCGAGGACCTCTCGGAGATCGCTGGTACCAGTGTCGAAGAGTTCAAAGACGAGGAGGAGCAGGTCTCCTGGCGCGCTGTGCTCAGCCGCATCACCTGGCTGGCGGTCAACGTGGCCGCTGGCTTCGTGCTGGCCCTCCTGCTCAACGCCCTCCTGGGTCCGGCCCTGCACCAGCCCGGCAACCTGACGCACGCCGCCTCCCTCCTGCGGGCCTTGCGCTCGCCAACAGCCCTCACCGGCGTCGTCTGCCTGCTACCACTGCTGCTCCTCACCAGCGGCAGTATCGGATCGCAGGCCCTGGGCGTGGCTGGTTGGCAGTTGCGCTCGACGCGCGGCCGCGACTTCTGGCGCGGCTTCTTCCGCGAATTGCAGCTCGGCACCGCCGGCGGCGTGCTGTCCAGCATCAGCGTCTCTCTGCTGACATGGGCGCTCTTTCATTCGCTGCTGCTGGGGCTGGCCGTTGGCCTGGGTCTGGGACTGACCCTGTTGCTGGCGGCCATCCTCGGCCTGCTCCTGCCAACTCTCTTCTATCGTCTGCGCCTGCGTGGAAGCCTGCTGCATGCGCCTCTCCTTGACCCGATCATCGCCGTCCTGAGCGTAGTGATCTTCCTGGGCATCACTCTGCCCCTGCTCACAGGACCCCTCTACGTCGGCTGAGCTGCGCGCCAGCGTGACGGCCACAGAACAGCAGCCACCAACGGGAGCGCACAGCCTGGTAGCGAGCAAGACAGCGGGCGAGGGGCACCTCGCTCGCTCCCTCGCTCCGCCAGGCGCGCTCTCCTCTCGACTGCACGTGGCTTGCAAGGGCCGGGGAGCGCGTCTCCGGCCCCGGCCGGCTTGACAGCGCTCCTCTTTCTCTTCTATACTCAATTCATGAATACTCACAAATAGAGTTTTCAGTATTTCAGAACGCCCTTGCTCAAGACGAAGGAGGCCCACATGCAAGCCCTGCGACGCAGCGTTGTCCTGCTGCTGCTGATCGCCCTGGCGTTGACCGCCTGTGGCGGGAGCACCACGACTGGCAGTGGCAGCGGCGCCACTCCTACGGCCACCCCGGTCACGCTCAATATCTTCGCCGCCGCCTCGCTCACCGAGTCCTTTCAGGACATCGGCAACCAGTACCACAAGGCCCATCCCAACGTCACCTTCAAGTTCAACTTCGCCGGCTCCCAGATTCTCGAACAGCAGATCGCCAACGGCGCACCCGCCGACGTCTTCGCCTCAGCCGACCTCGCGCACATGAATCTGGCCACCAGCGCCGGCCTCGTTGACACACCCCAGGTCTTTGCAAAGAACCGCCTGGTGATCATCGTTCCGCTCTCCAATCCCGCCGGCGTCAACACGCTGCATGACCTGGCGAAGAAGGGCCTCAAGTTCGATATCGAGGCCACCAGCGTGCCCGCTGGAACCTACTGCCGCCAGGCCTTTGATAAGATGGGCAAGTCCTCCGACTACGGTCCCGCCTTTGAGAAGGCGCTGCTCGGCAATATCGTCTCCCAGGAGGATAACGTCAAGGCCGTCGTGCAGAAGGTCCAGCTAGGCGAGGCTGATGCCGGCTGCGTCTACCAGACCGATGCCGCCAGCGCCAGGAATCAGGTCAAGGTCATTCCCATCCCTGACCAGTTTAACGTCATTGCACAGTACCCCATCGCCGTCGTCAAAAGCTCGCAGCATGCCAGCGAGGCACAGGACTTCATGAACTACGTGCTGGGACCGCAGGGCCAGGCCACGCTGCAGAAGTATCTCTTCATCCCGAAGAATGGCTGAGATCAAGTCTCTCCCGTCTGCGAAGGGACCACGGTCCGGCTCGCGCCCCGGCCGGCGGCTGACGAACCTGCTGCGCGCGCAGTGGTTCGTCAGGCTGCTGGTCGGCCTGCTGGCCACGCTCTTCTTTCTCTTTCTAGGGGTGCCGCTGGTGGCCCTGCTCATTCACGAGCCGCCGCAGCAGCTCTGGGCCGCTCTCGTCGGCCCGGAGGCCTTTGAGGCGCTGGAGCTGAGCATCGTCACCACCAGCATCAGCACCCTCTTGAGCGTCGTGCTCGGCCTGCCCGTCGCCTACGTGCTGGTGCGCGTACGCCTGCCAGGTCGGCGCCTGCTCGAGACCCTGGTCACCATGCCCACTGTGCTCCCCCCGGTGGTGGCTGGTGTGGCCCTGCTGCTCACCTTCGGGCGTTTCGGGCTGCTCGGCCGCTATCTCGATGCCGTGGGCATCACGCTGCCCTTCACGACCGTGGCCGTCGTTATGGCGCAGATCTTCGTCTCCGCCCCCTTTTTCATCAACAGCGCCCGCGCCGGCCTCCAGCAGCTCGATCCGCGCTACGAGCAGGCCGCCTACACGCTGCGCGCCTCGCCCTGGTACACCTTTCGCCGCGTCGTCCTGCCACTCATTCGCCCGGCGCTGCTCAGCGGCATGGGGCTGACCTGGGCGCGGGCCCTCGGTGAGCTGGGGGCCACCATCACCTTCGCCGGCAACTTCCCCGGCATCACCCAGACCATGCCCATCGCCATCTACATCGCCGCCGAGAGCGATCTCGATACCGCCGTTGCCCTCTCCGTTCTGCTGCTGGCCATCTCCTTTGCCCTGCTGCTCACGCTACGTCTGGGTCGCGAGCGCTGAGTGGCAGGGCGGGTGAGACGAGGTGGAGCGAGTGAGACGGGTCGCCATCTGAGAGGGAAGCTCTACCTGTTGCGTCACCTGCGACCATTTGTTACAATGTAGGTGCCACTTGCAACGCACGCGGTAATGCTGTCAGTACATCCTTTACACACGCCCGGCGACGGATCGGTCCGATCAGAAAGGGACGGAAGTAACCAGTGTCAAAAGTCTACGCAATCGCCAACCAGAAGGGCGGTGTTGGCAAAACCACCACCGCTATCAATCTTGCAACCTATCTGGCAGCCGCGGGCCGCAGGGTGCTCCTGGTGGATATGGACCCGCAGGCGAATACGACCAGTGGCATTGGTGTCGCTCCGAAGGTGCGCGAACACAACGTCTACGATCTGCTGCTGCAGCAGGATGAGGGTGTTACCATTTTTGATGTGATTGTGCCGACGAGGCGTCGTGAGCTGGTGGTAGCGCCATGTACCGTCGATCTGGCCGCCGCCGAGGTGGAGCTGGTCAGCGCCCTGGCGCGCGAGCAGCGCCTGCGGCAGGCGCTCGAGCCCATTCGGAGGCGCTGCGACTATATCCTGATCGACTGTCCGCCCTCACTTGGTCTGCTGACCGTCAATGCGCTGGTGGCCGCCGATGGCGTCATTATCCCCATTCAGTGCGAATACCTGGCCCTGGAGGGCCTCACCAAGTTGTTGAATACGATCCAGCTCGTTAAAAATAAGCTCAATCCCGATCTCTATATCGCTGGAGTGTTGCTGACCATGTTTGATCCGCGTACACGCCTGGCCGGCGAGATTGTGCGCGAGGTGCGCGGGCACTTCCCCAAAGAGGTCTTCAACACGGTGGTCAATCGCAACGTCCGCCTCAGCGAAGCCCCCAGCTTCGGGCAGGCGATTCTGGATTACGATCCTGATTCCCCCGGCGCCCTCGCCTATCGTGCGCTGGCAGAGGAGGTAATGGCCCGTGGTTAACAAGCATAAATCCCCCATCGGGCGGGGCCTCGATATCCTGTTCTCCGGCTCTGCAGCCGCGCCAACGCCGTCCTCAGGTGAGGTGGCCCCCTACGAGCGCGCGGAGCAGGTTGACGAGCACGGCCTGCTGCTGGTGCCCATCGATAGCATCCTGCCCAACCCGCGTCAACCGCGGCGCGCCTTTCGTGAGGACGACCCTCGTCTGCTGGAGCTGAGCGCCTCCATCAAGGAGCACGGCCTGCTGCAGCCGCTGATCGTCACGCGCCTGACGAGCGCGCTCGGCCCTGAGATCGACCCCTGGTCGGCGCCACCGCCCGAAGAGGACGCCTGGGTTGCGCCCGCTGAGAGCGTGCAGTTTCAACTGATCGCCGGTGAGCGCCGCTGGCGGGCTGCGCGCCTGGCCGGCCTCACGCGCGTCCCCGTCATTCTCAAAGAGGTGACTCCGCAGCAGATGCTGGAATTCGCGCTGATTGAGAACATTCAGCGCGCCGAGCTGAATCCCATCGAGGAGGCCCTGGCCTATCAGACCCTGATCCAGGAGTTCGGCCTGACCCACGAGCAGGTCGCCGAGCGTGTGGGGAAGCAGCGCACTACCATCACCAATACGCTGCGCCTGCTCAATCTGGCCCCCACCATCCGCGAGAAGCTGCTCAATCCGGGCGAGCACTTTACCGAGGGCCACGCACGCGCTATCGCTGGCCTCTCCAGTGAAGAGGACCAGGAGGAGGCGCTCAAACTGGTGCTCTCACGCCGCCTGACTGTGCGCGAGACCGAAGACCTGGTACGCGGCTGGAAGAGTCTTGAACAGCCGGAGCGCGCCTCCGATGCTGGTCGGGCTGCGCCGGTGCGGAGCCCCGATCTCGAGGATCTGGAGACCCAGTTCCGCAACTCTCTGATGGTCAAGGTTGACCTGCGCTGCAACGCCAGAGGACGTGGCACGATCGTCCTGCACTTCAACAATCAGGAGGAGCTGGAGCGTTTGTATAGCCGACTGGTGAAAAACGACGTGGAGTAGTTGTTCCCTGGGAGAGTGAGATGTCTATGCTGGACGATCCGTTTGCAAAGGTGCGGCCGAAACTGGTGGCGGCCCGCATCGAGTTTATGGCTGAGCTGGCGCGGTTCCAGGCTGGAGAGTTGACTCGCCGCCCCACGCCCGGCGAGTGGTCCCCGCTGGAGGTGGCCTATCATCTCTATGTTGTCGAGGGCCTGAGTCTGCAGGAGCTGCGCCGTGTGCAGGAGGAGGAGAATCCCCAGATTGTCGCCCTGGAGGAGGAGGGTCCACGCCTGACGAGGGAGAGCGCTGCCAATCTCTCGCTGGATGCTGTGCTGGCTGGCCTGGCGGCACGGCGTGAGGAGCTGTTTGAGTACCTCGCTCAGCTGCCACCTACCGTCTGGAACGCCCCTGCCACCATCATAGCTGGGGCGCGCTGCGCTTCTATCAACTGGTCAATGCTCTGCAGCAGCACGATCGAGAACACGCTCGCCAGTTGATGGCCATTCGCGAGCGCCTGCAATCGCTGCCGCCTACGCCGTCAACTCCTTCCTGAGGGCGCTCAAATAGCTCTCGAGAAAGGCCGTCCGCTCGGCCGCCAGGGCCTGGCCGCTCGGCGTGAGCATGGCTTCGTTCAGCTTGAGCAGCTTGGTGAAAAAACGATCCAGCATGTACTGGCGCTCGTCCGGGCTGCGTCGTTCGGCGAAGGGGTCCTCGGGATGATAGTTGCGAATGCCGTTGCGTTTCCCCATGCTGATGGCCCAGCGCATAATGCCCACCGCTCCCAGCGCATCCAACCAGTCGGCGTCGCGGACCACCGCGGCCTCCAGGGTGCGAGGCGCCATGCCTTTCTTGAAACTGTGCGCTCGGATGGCGTGCAGGATGGCTTCGTGCTTCTCCCGCGGCACTCCGTAGCGCTCTAACAGCTCCCCTGCTACCAGCACAGAGCGCTCGGCATGGTCGAGGCCTGCTCCATCCGTGGAGAGACGCCCGATGTCATGCAACAGGGCGGCAATTGCGACGGTCAGGCGATCAGCCCCTTCGCGCTCGGCGATGGTCAGCGCCAGCCGGTAGACACGCTGCACGTGCTCCCAGTTGTGTGCCGGGTCGTCGCAGGTGGCAAAGCGCTCCTCCACCGCGGCGTACAGGGCCGTCACGATCTCTGTTTCAATCACAAAGTCCTCTCGTCTTGCTACAAAGACGTCTATGGCCGATTGAGTAGGCATCGTTCCCTTCTTCAGTATACAGAAGGGTCTATACGACAGCTCTTGCACATACTATAGCAAAGCCGGGCGCGCTGCGAGAAGGCTATCGCGGATCGCCCTGGGGGTTGTCGCAATGTGGAGAGTCGTGGGGAGGGGATCAAGAGGAAAGCAACAAGGCGCATAGGCGTATAGAAGAACGCCGCGTCCCGTCCAGAGGTCCGCGGCCGAGGCGAGCCAGGGCCTGGCCGAAACCTTGTCCAGATGGGACGCGGCCCATGATCCTGCATACAGCTATCGATCCACCGCTAACAGATGCCACATAGAATAAAAAAACCAGAAAAGAGATGATAACGATACCTCACCTGTCTACCATCCCCACCGAGCACAGCGTAGGGGTTCCGATCGTGCGCTGTAGAGATGGCCGGGGAGCCGGGAAGCCGGCCTGAGCGCGCAGGTGCAAAAACCGCCAGGGCAGTGGTAGAGAGAACCTCTGGCGAGCATTGTGCCTGACAGACCCCCCCTGGGAGCCAGCGACCCCCTTCTACCTGCGGTGTGGATACTCCCCTGGGGGCATGCATACAGGACCGGTTGGAGCCTGCCCTTGCTCTTCAGTTCGATCAGATCAGATCAGTTCTGGGGGCTGGAGACCGACTCTCTGGGCGGTTCGCCCAGCAGCTTGTCAAGCGTGGCCCGCTTGATACGATAGCCGTGACGCTTGCTCTCCTTCTCATGATGCGGCAGCAGGATGGCCTCCAGCATGCCATTTTTGATCCAACGTCTGACTGTTGTGGTCTCGACGCGCAGAAGGCGAGCAACCTCGCTCACGGTCAAGAGTTCCTCCATGTATCTTCACTCCTTTCCAGGCAAAGAGGAGCCGTTAGCGGAAGACGAGCTTCAGGCGACGCGACCGCCTCTCTCCTGAGTGACATGATTGAATATTGCTGATGACGGTATGAACGTATGTATGTATCTCATTGATATGTGCCTATCATATTCGATCACGTTGTCTTTGACAAGAGTTTGCTACACAACTCCCACCAAAATAGCCACCAGGGGGTCTCATCATGCGGACGACCCTCCTGCAGGAGTCGCTTGTTGGATAAGAGAGGAGGCAGCGGTTGAGAGCAAGAGCACCTCAAGCGACGCGCGGCGGCTAAGCGGGATCAGGTTGCGGCCACCGCGCGCCGTGAGAAAGAGACCAGGTCTGTTCACCAGGTTTTCAAGGACCGCGAGGCCGGGCCAGGGGCCAGCGTATAGGGAGCTGGCTGCGCGCCCGGCTGCAGAGCCGGCGACTCCGCTCCACCGATCTCCACGGTGTCCAGTTGGAAGCCAACCAGGCTGGTGCGCATCTCCTGGGTCAGTCTGGCGAGTTGCTGGGCCAGGGAGATCATCTCGGCGGCAAAGGTAGCCGCCTGGCGCGCCAGGTCCGATGTCTCTGGTCCCCCCGGAGCAGACGCGGTGGCTGGCGTACTGCTGGTGTTCAGCTTGGCGCGCAGGCGATTCATCTCTTGAGCCAGGCTGCTCAGATCGCGGTCGAACTCCCCCAGGGAGCGTGTCAGGCCCTGCTGAAGGGCGCTGGCCGCGGCTTGCAGGCGTTCGAGGAGCGCCGGCGGAAGCGGCCCTCCGCGGCGCAGGGAGGTGCCTCCGCTGCCTGTCCAGACCCCGGAGCGCTGGCTCAGGGTCTCCGCCTCCTGCAGGGCGCTGCTCAAGGTGTTCAGGTGTTGGGCAAACTCCTCGCCGGAGAGCCGCTGCAGACGCTCACGGCTGCGGCGCAGGCGCACGATCAGCTCTGCCAGGTCGCGCTCAAGGGCCTCCTGCTCGCCTTTCAACGCGCCGGAGTTGTGGCGACCCCTGAGCGTGGACGTGCGTGTGGAGGCTCCCTCCGGCTGCGGCGAGGACTGCTGCACCTGCAGCACCAGCAGCAGAGCCTCGGCCTGCTCAAGCTGCCGGCGCGTCATGACCTCCAACTGCTGGATCGTGCTCTGCACGCGCAGCACAAAGCGGCGAAAGCGGCCCACTGTGAAATTGAAGGCGTTCGCCAGCATGCCAATGGGATCGTCGCTCACCGGGGCATTCACGCGCAGGTCGCCCGCGCTCACCACGCGCATATCGCTGAAGAGGTGCTCGGCGGCGTTGGTCAGGGCGTCGCGCTGCCGGCGCGTCTCCTGGAGGAGATTCAGCAGGGCCTCGAGCATGGCGTTGAAGGCCGCCGACACCTCGGCGATCTCATCGCGCCCGATGACCGTCACACGCGCCTCAAGCTGGCCGCGTTCGATGGCGCGCGTCACCTGCTGCAGGTGGCGCAGGCGTCGCACCAGGGTGCCGGAGATGAACCAGCCGACGAGGACGATCGCCAGCGAAGCCAGAACGGCTCCAATGATGCTTGTGATCAGTTCGTTGCGCTCCTCCACGGCGGCTGCCTGGCGTACAGCCGTGGCCAGGCGCCCGTCGAGCTGGATCAGCGCACGCAGAGCGCTCAGGGCGTCGGCGTTCGTCGGCTCCGCCTGAAAGCGGATCTGATTCTGGGCGTCGCTCAGGTTGCCGCTGGAGATGTCCTGCAGAATCTGCTCCTGGGCGCTGCGGTAGAGCAACCAGGTGCGCAGAGCGCTGGCGGCCAGCGTCTGCTGTTGCCCCATCAGGCCTGCCTGGTCGGCCTCGGCCAGCAGGGCTGCTTCGTCGGGGTGCTTGCTGACCAGAGCCTGAGCCAGGTAGGTGCTGAGGATGCCATCGTAGCGCGTGGCCAGACCCAGGATGGCCTGGCGATCCTGGGCGATGGTCTCCTGCGAGGGGGCGGCCGCTGTGGCCGCGCTCAGCAGGTTGTGGAGCTCGGTGTTCATGAGCTGCACGTAGCTGGCGCCAGTGTTCAGCGAGGTGTTGGTCTGTAGCAGTTGCTGATAGAAGTCCGACTGGCGCCCCAGCGACTGCGAGCGCAGCACGCCGATCAGTCCGGCGGCGACAGCGGCGATGAGGGCCGCCAGCAGGAAGCCGAGGGTCAGACGTTTGCCGATTGAGAGGTTCAGCAGGAGATTGCCGCTGCGCCGCGAGCGTGGACGTATGCGCAGGTCAGCGGTCGCCGGCGCTTCCTGGCGCGGGGCAGGGGCGATCAAGGATGGATCTCTACGAGCCGGGAAGGCCATTGCTCACTGCTCCTTCTTGCTTAAGAAATGAGGGTTGCGTCATCGTGGCCAGCGCCGGACCCTGGCCCGGATCGGGCCGGTCGCTCGTCCCACTGCCGTTGAGCTGCATGGCAGCGATAGGGATGTAGCTGCGCCTCTGGGCCTCTTGCTGTACCGCCGGGCTGAGCATGAAATCGAGGAAGGCGCTCAGCAGGGGACTGGTATCGCCCAGCGTGTACATGTGCTCGTAGCTCCAGAAGATGTAGCGGCCCGCGACGATGTTCGCCAGGCTCGGTAGCTGGCCATCGATGGCGATAACGCGCACCGCGGAGGTCAGCACGGAGAGTCCCAGGTAGCCAATCGCCCCCGGCGTGCGAGCAACGGTATCGCGCACGGTCACCGAGGAGTCGGTCTGCAGCAGCTTGCCCTTCTCGTCGCGCCCACCAAGGATGTATTTGCGAAAAGTGTCGCGTGTCCCGGAGGTCTGCGGGCGCACGACGGGAACGATGGGCAGGTCAGGGCCGCCGACCTGGCTCCAGTTCTTGATGGTGCCAGTCGAGAAAATGGCGATGATCTGCGTGCGCGTCAGCGAGGTCACTGTGACGTCGGGATTGACGACCATGGCGAAGGGGATGACGCAGACAATGTGATCAGTCAGGTTGGGATCGGGATAGATAGCGGGATCAGCGTAGATATCGGAGTCGCCGATGTCGGCTTTGTGACTGGTGACGGCGTTTAACCCCTGTCGGCTGCCGCCGCCACTGACGTCAATGTGCACCTGAGGGTGCTGCTGCTCAAACAGGCTGGCTGCCGCGGCAGCCAGCGGCTGCAGGGCTGTGGACCCGACGACCTGCAGATGGCCGCTCAGGGCGCTCGCTCCGTCAGTCGGCCCGCTGCAGCTTGCCAGTAAGATGCTCAGAAGCAGCGCTAGGCTCGCCAGCAACGGACCCGCCCGGCCTCTGCCTCCTGCTATACCCTGCTGCCCCATGCGATTCCACGCTCTCTGTTGTACACTCCTCATGAGAATAACTCAGCTAGAAATAAGAATAAGTTTAGCTATAACGAAGTATAGGTAACATTCTATGTCCCTCAAAACATTTATGTATGAGCATTTTTAAGATACTATTAAGGAGAGTTAAACTTCGTTTGATGGAGATGTTAAAAACTCAAGAAAGGCGGCCATCCTCGGCGGAGCCGGTGACAGCGCACAGAATGCCGCCGGCCATGCAGGGTCCTCTGCCCGTGCTTCACGGACCTGCCCTGCATCTGAACGCGAGCGATCTGCTTGACACCCTGTTATACTCTAAGAAAAGAGTAGCGTAGCATGTAAAGAGACCGTAGAGATAGATGGTAGCGCCCTGAAGGCTCTTCCTCGCGGAAAGGTAGCCCCGTATGCCCCGTTATCGCAGAAAACAGGCCGTCCTGATCTCCACTGAGAGCGAGCTAGCGCCAGTGGCGGGTGCCCCGACGGCCGCTGCTCGGCCCACTGGCCTTATTCGCATTCTGCTCGTTGACGATCACACCCTGATGCGCGAGGGGTTGCGCCAGCTACTCGAGCTGCAGCCCGACCTCAAGGTCGTTGGCGAGGCCGCCGACGGCTTTGACGCCATGCGCAAGATCCGTCAGTTGCGTCCCGACATCGTGCTGATGGACATCAGTATGCCGCTCATCGATGGCATCGCCGTTACGCGCCAGGTCTCCCAGGAACTGCCCCAGACGGCGGTGATCATCCTGACCATGCACCGCCAGAATCCGCATGTCCTGCGGGCTATTAAGAATGGTGCCCGCGGCTACCTGCTCAAGAGTGCCACCTCGCAGGAGCTGATTCACGCCATTCGGACGGTCTACAGCGGTGGTGCGCTGATTGAGCCGGATCTCACGGGGACTCTCCTGGACGAGCTGCGCCGTCTGGCGAATCTCCAGGGCGCCGAGCGCTATCCCTCGCTCAACGCCCTCACCGAGAAAGAGGTCGAGATCATTCGTTATGTGGCCCTTGGACTGAGTAATCGCGAGATCGCCGCAAAACTTGCCTATTCTGAGAAGACCGTCAAGAACTACCTCTCGGTGATCTTTCAGAAGCTGGGGATTCGTGACCGCACTCAGGCGGCCATCTTCGGGCTGCGCCAGGGTCTGCTCCCGGAGGAGTCGCCCTGGGGATTGGACTGATCTGATCCTGACCCCGAGCTACGAGCTGGCCAGGCCGGACGCCCCATGCCCATATTGCGGCTTCGCTCGTCCTGCGGTACAATCACCAGGGGCACGGACGATCGCGCTCTGTGTACCGCCAGAGGATCGTCGCGCCTGGACCCGGACCAGCGTCGCCGATGAGCAGGGGAGAGAGGAAGCAAGCAGAGGAGATCTCAGTCAGACCGGGCCGATCGCGGTGCCTGGGATGGTTGTGATAGCCCGGCTCGCTCGCCTGCGAGTCGGTAGGATAGAGGAACATCATGCGCTACAGACGATACCCCAGGTTTCTGCTCTTATCGCTACTGATAGCGGGCAGCCTGTTGCTCTACGCCTGGTCTCCTGCAGCGCCGGCTCTACCTGTTGAGGCCCATGCCTTTGTCATCGGCTCCGAGCCGATTGATGGCTCAACGGTGCCGGTGCCCCCCAGGGTGGTGCGGATTTTCTTCAATAGCGAGATCAGCGTGGCCAGCCATGCCCTGGTCTACGATCCCACGGAGCGCGTGGTCAACGCGGCCAGCAGCTTTATTGCGCCCGGCAATTCCCGCGAGCTGGACACCCCCTTGCAGCCGGGCCTGGCGCAGGGCAGCTATCTGGTGCGCTGGACCGCCCTGGCCAGCGACGACGGGCGCACCACCCAGGGGGCCATTGGCTTCAACATTGGCCATTCCAGCAGTGGCCTGCCCGGTCAGACGATTCTGGGGCCGAGCACCAGCAACTATCTCCCCTCGTTGGATCTCCCTGGCGTGCTGGCAGTGGCCTGGGACTGGCTTGTCATGCTCGCCCTGACCTTCTGGGTCGGGCTGCTGGTCATGGAGCAGCTCGTGATCGAGCGTAAGGCGCGCACCCTGGACCTGCTGATGCGCGCCAGAGTGCGCGCGCAGCCGCTGCAGTGGCTCTGTCTGACAGCCCTGCTCGTCGGTGAGGTGGTCTCGCTCATCCTGCGCTCGACGAGCCTGACGCGCGCGCTGGAGGGTGGGGGCATCGATCTGAGGGATCTGGAAGCCGTCCTCTTCACGACACGCTACGGTCCCTTCTGGCTGGCGCGGGCGGTGCTCGTGGTGATCGCCCTGCTCTGGCTGGCCTGGATGTCGCGTCGCCGCACACCGGGTGTGGCGACGGCTGGCGTAGCGCGCGTCCTGCGCGGCGATGGCGCTCGCTTCGGCCGTATGCGCCGCCAGGTGTTGGAGGAGTACCGCGTGACCAAGGAGCTGGTGACGACAGAGGAGGCTCCCGCCGCCACAGCTTCGCTGCCGGTCTCGCCCTGGAGCACGGCGCTCTGGCTGGCCATGGCTGCTCTCTACCTGCTGACCTTCGCCCTGACCAGCGATGAGGCTCAACTGGCACAGCCGCATCTGAGCGCGATTGTCTTCACCTGGCTCTACCTGGCTGCTCAGGCGGTCTGGCTGGGAGGCCTGGCCTACCTGGGCTTTGTCCTTCTGCCGCTGCTGGCCGTCATCGAGCCGGATAACCACGCCGAGCTGCTGGTGGGCCTGACGCGCCGCCTCGCGCCTCTGCTGCTGACGGCCATCGGCGTGCTCTGTGTCGCCCAGCTCTTTCTGGCCGAAGCCCTGCTGCCAGGTCCCCAGGCCTTACTGGAGAGCGCCTACGGCCGCAGCCTGCTCGTCAGGCTGGCTCTGCAGGGGCTGATGCTGCTCCTCAGCGGCCTGCTTCTCTTCAGGATCGGTCCACGTCTGGCCCGCCAGACGCTGCTCCTGCCCGTCGTGAATGCCGAGCTGCCGGCGCGGCGCACGCGGCGTGGGGCCCTGCTACAGACGGAGCGCCACCTCAAGCGTCTCCTGCAACTGCAGTCCTGGTTTGGCGCGGCAGTCCTCCTCTGTACCGCTCTGATGAACTTCTACGCGCCGCCGCCGGTCTTTCCCAATGTTGACTATGCCCAGGTCCTGCAGAATCAGGGGGTAGCAGCGTCGAGCGGCCTCGCGCAGACGCAGCAGGTAGGCGATCTCAACGTCTCGCTCTTCGTCGTGCCAGCGCGCGTCAACGTTCCCAACACGCTGGTCGTCGCCCTCAGCGACGCCCGTGGAGCGGCCGTGACCGATGCGCGTGTCACGCTGAGCGTCAACATGGTGCTGATGGATATGGGTACGGCGAGCCAGAGCATTGATGGCGGTCATCCGCTCTACATTGCCACCTTCGCTGCGGGGCAGACCTTCGATATGCAGGGACTCTGGCGCATCGCCATCCGTATTGAGCGTCCCGCCCGGGCGCCGCTGCAGGCCACCTTCGAGGTGAACCTCTCCTGATGCGCGTCGGTTGGCGCTGAGTGTCGCGGCTGGCGGTCGCTCTCCCATCCAGGACATGCCGCGCCGCGCGGCCGGGACCCCCCGGGCCGGCACGGCATGGCGCTCACGCTCGCCTCATCAGTAGAGGATGCCCTCCGCCAGGGCAGCCTTGTGGCGGGCGGCGCGCTCGACGTAGCCCTGAGCGCTTGAGAGGAGATGCTCGATCTCGGCGGGCGTCAGCTCGCGCACGACCTTCGCTGGCACGCCCAGGGCGAGGACGCCGCTGGGAATCTCTTTGCGCTCGCTGACCAGCGCGCAGGCGCCGATGATGCTGCGCGAGCCGATCTGCGCGTGATTGAGCACCACGGACTTCATGCCCAGCAGAACCTGGTTGCCCAGGGTGGCTCCGTGGATGACGCAGCCGTGGCCGATGGTGCACTCGTCGCCGATTGTCAGCGGGGCGTCGGCATCAAGATGCAGGGTACAGTTGTCCTGAATGTTCGTGCGGCGCCCGATGACGATCGGGCCGGTGTCGCCGCGAATGACGGTATTGTACCAGATACTCGCCCCCTCGTGAATCGTCACGTTGCCGATGATGTAGGCACCGGGGGCGATGAAGACATCCCTGGCGATGGTGGGCCAGATGCCATTAAATGAAAGAATCGGCATAGATTCCTCTCTCAGCTACAGCGTGCTGGCGCTTCCCTTCCGAAGGCCTGCAGGGAATGATACTCCTTCGGCTCGCTCCTCTGCAATGGCTGATTGTTGACATATTCTGGCGCGCAGCATGGTCGCTCGTTGCCACGCCGGGTGGGGTGAGCGCGATACGAGCCGATACGGAACGGGACGGGGCAGGGCAGAGCAGAGCAGAGCAGAGCAGAGCATGCGCTGAAACCTGGCCCGCGGGACCGTGCCGCGGGCCTGCCAGCTCGAACGGTCAGTGCCTCAGTGCCACTGAGCCTGGAGCCTGCCGCTCGTCCACGTTCGCCACGCGCTTGATTCCCCAGATGCAGGTCGCCAGGCGAGGGCTGTAGTGCAGGTCACTCTCCCGCAGGCTGTTGATCGTCACCCGATGGTAGTCCCGTCCCTCGGCGTGCAGGAACGCGAAGGCGTTGAGCGCCAGCGCCACGTGGGTGATCCGCTCGCGGCCAAAGAAGATCAGATCCCCGGCGCACATCTCCGCCAGGCCGACCTCCTGCGAGAGGAAGGCGTATTGCTGGTCGGCGTCGCGTGGCAGCGCATAGCCGGCCATGCGATAGCAGAGCTGCACCAGCCCGCTGCAGTCGATTCCCTCGCAGGTTGTGCCGCCCCAGAGGTAGGGCGTTCCCAGCAGTTGCTGGGCGCAGGCGATGGCAGCGCTCACTGGCTGACGCGGATAGAGGTCGTCTGCCAGGCGCACCTCCAGGGCCTCGCGCTCGATCCAGGCCTGGCGTTCGCCCGGCAGAGCCACCTGCACGCGCTCCCGCCGGCTGGTGTCCAGGGCCGGCAGAGCCGTCGAGAGATAGACCTGGCCGCAGGCGCTCTCCCCCTCGGCCTCTTCGTAGAGCGTGGCGCGCGGCACCGCAATCACCGCAGTCAGCCGCAGGGGCGTTCCGCAGCAGTCGCTCACGCGGCAGAACACCGGGGTGATCGGCTCCTCCAGTTCCGCGCTGCGTATCCAGCCGCTGTAGTCCGAAAGCGTGACGTGGGTCCACTCGCCGCAGCGCGCGCCGGCCTCGACCGGCCGGTTCATCAGCGCCTGCGTCACCAGTTCAGAGGCAGCATCGGGATCGTGGCGTACATCGGCCACGCTGGCAGCAACAACGAATTGAGCGGTCATGCGACAACAGTCCTTTGATCTGATCCAGGTTTTTCGCGGCTCAGCGCCACAGGTTGCTGAGCACAAACATCAGATTGGCCGGGCGCTCGGCCAGGCGGCGCATCAGGTAGGGATACCACTGCGAGCCGTAGGGCACGTAGATGCGCACGTTGTAGCCCTGGCCTGCGAGCTGCTCCTGTAGATCGCGGCGGATGCCATAGAGCATCTGGAACTCGAAGGCCTCGCGGCTGATCCCGTTGTCGCGTGCGAACTTGCAGGTTGCGCGAATGATCTCCGCGTCATGGGTCGCGATCGCCGGGAAGTTGCCGCGCAGGAGCAGCATCCCCATCAGGCGCACATAATTCGCGTCGACCTCAGCCTTCTGCTGGAAAGCCAGCGTTGCCGGCTCGCGGTAGGCTCCCTTGACCAGGCGCACACGGACGCCCTCGGCCAGTAGCCGCTCCAGGCCCTGCTTGCTGCGGTGGAGATAGGCCTGAATGACCGTACCGACATGCTCGAACTCGCGGTGCATGCGCAGCGTGATGTCGATCGTGCGCTCGGTGTAGGCCGAGCCTTCCATATCGACGCAGACAAAGAGCGGGAACTGGTGCGCGTAGGAGAGCAGTCGGCGCAGATTCTCCTCGCAGAGATCCTGCGCGATGTCCAGTCCCAGGGCTGTCAGCTTGATGGAGATGTTCGCGTTCAGTCCGGCCTGTTTAATGCAGTCCAGGGCCTGGATATAGGCCTCGGTGGTGGCCCGCGCCTCATGTTCGTCCGTCACGTTTTCGCCGAGATAATCAAGCGCGACGCTCAGGCCCTTCTGATTGAGGGCGCGCGTGGCCGCCACGCACTCGGCCAGCTCCTCACCGGCCACAAAGCGATGGGAGAAGCTGCGTGCGGCGCGGTTAGACAGTGCGAAATTGCGCACATTCTGGTTTTGTGAGAGATACAGCAGTGTATCTTTGAGCATCAGTGCCCCCTGCGCAAAGCGATAAGATAAGAGACTCTCACCAAGACTCTCTGCTCCTGATGATAGCACAAAACTGTCCAGGCTGTCCCGACTGCGGCCCCGTCGCGCTGGTCCTCACCAGTGGAGGTTACGGCGAACCAGGGAGTCCCAGACCCTGTCGGGAAGCCAGGAGCGCAGGCGGATGGACCTGGCCATGCTTGCCGGGATCACGTAGCGCGCGCGTGGCCGCCGGCTGGTGAGGATGCGCTCAACTGTGTCGGCAAAGCGCTGCGGGGGAAAGCCGCCGCGGCCCGCCGCCAGACGGCCGGCGCTCTTCTCCATGACCGTCAGCAGGCGCTCGTAGGGGCTGCCCTGCCCACGGTACTGCTCCAGTCTGGCGCGCGCGCGCTCCATGCTCGTGTACCAGATGTGTGTCGGGCTGGATGAAGGTTCGATCACCACCACGCGCACCCCGAAGGGGGCCAGTTCGATGCGCAGCGAGTCGCTGAGGGCCTCCAGCGCGAACTTGCTGGCTCCGTAAGGGCCGAGGGCTGGCAGGGAGATGCGCCCATTCACGCTGCTGACGTTGATGATCGTCCCGCTGGCCTCCTTGAGCAGCGGCAACAGGGCCTGGGTGACGCCGAGGTGAGCAATCGTGTTCACCTCAAACTGCGCGCGCAGATCGTCCAGAGAGATCAGCTCGAGCGGGCCAGCGAAGGCTGTGCCGGCATTGTTGAGAAGCGCGCTGAGCCGCGGCGTGGTCGCGTGCACCTGCGCGGCGAGGTCCGCCACCTGCGCGGCGTCGGTGATGTCGCAGAGCAGTGGCGTCAGGTGGGCGGCGATGCCCGCCTCCCTGGCCGCTGCCAGCAGTTCCGTGCGATCGTCCTCGCGGCGCACGGTGGCGAAGACCTGCCAGCCACGCTGCGCCAGGTGCAGCGCCGTGACGCGCCCGAAACCGCTGGAGCAGCCAGTAATCACGATGGTTGCATTCCTTGCCGTGGTCGTCATCTTCTCTCACTCCGCGTGGTTCTCTTGCGCCGTCTGCTCCTTACGGTTGCTCCTCAGGATCGCGCTGTGGACCCGGACCCGGCCCGATGCGATCCCACAGTCCCAGGCGCATCAGCTCACAGCGCGCCTCGAAGCCGAATAGCTCAGGATTCATCTGGCGGCCGTGGCGGATGACCAGGCTGCGCAGCATCTCGATCTGCTCTGCCCTTGAGGCGACATCCTGCTCAAATGGAATATGTTGTGCCAGATGTTCAACGGCCTGGCGTTGGTACCATTCTTCCTGTGTCTCTGCCATAGGTGCTCTACAGGCCAGCGACTGGGTCACCATGCGGTACGCTCCGGCCAGGATGCGCCCGCAGCCTCACTATACGTAATGCTATCATGCCGCCCGGGTCGATTCAAGAGCGGTCGCTGCCGCGAACGCGCTCCATGATCAGGCGTCTGGATACAGGATGATATGCATTCGCATATAGTGGAGATAGCCATTTTGCCCTAATGCTCCCTTCCTCTCTTGACCGCAACGGACAAGAATGCTACCGTCTGAAGGTGGATCGATGTGAGCGAGGCTCAACTCTCAACAGCGAAGGTGATTGTGATGATGCTCTGTCTGCATTGTAATACCTATCGACCGGCGAGCAATGATCCCTGTCCTTACTGTGGTGGGCCAGCGACTCCGGCGGCTGGTGTGGCTGAGGCCTCTGGTCTGCCGGGCAGCGGTCTGGGAACCATGGGGGCCACCGGGACAGAGTGGAGCGCACAATCACTGACGGGTGCTGGCGGTTCGGGGGTCAGCTATCCCACGTTCTGGTCGCAGCCCTCCGCGGCTGTGCCCGCTGGGCAGGAGCCATTCCCGACCGACCAGCAAGCGTTCGCCGCGGGCGTAGCGCAGCAGCCCTTCGGCCAGGGACCGGCCATGTCTATGCTTCCTGTGCCCTATCAAGATGCCAGCGCCGGTGCAGCCGCGGGAACGACGCAGTCGCTGATTCTCCTGCCGCCGGGCCAGACCCTTCAGACCGGCGCGCTCCTGCCAGCACTGCAGCAGTCGCAGGTGCCTGGTCCGCCCATCGCTGGCATTCCCACCGAGGAAGAGGCCCTGTATATTCCGCCGATGTATACGCGGCCACGGCCGATCATTCCGCGCTATCGCGCCATCAGCGGGCTGATCAGCTTCGTGCTGGTAATGCTGCTGCTCTGTGGGGGGGCCGCCTATTATGCCAGGGCGAGCGGCAAGTTCGCCTTTGTAGGCCAGCTCTTCGGTGTCGCGCCGCCCAATCTCCCGGCCACGCCACCGGCCCATCTACCTGATCCCAAGGCCAGCGAGAATGGTCCGGCCTACGGTATCATCAGCTCGGCCACCACGGCGCCCAGCGTCGATCCCAAAACGGGCATCGCCCTCCAGCCGGGCCAGGTCTTCAAGCCCGGCCAGACCATCTACCTGACCTACAGCGTGCACGCCAAAAAAGCTGGTACGGTCACCGTCAAGTGGTATACCAATGGCCTGCTCTATCAGGTCCTTTCAAAGTCGACGCCTGACGGCAAGGGTGGCTCATGGACGGGGGTTTCGATGATGCGCTTCTTACAGCCGCTGGAGGGGATGATCGAACTCTACTGGAGCGATGGCACGGCGGGGCAGCCGCAACTGGCGATCAGGCTCTACTTCGTGGTGCGCTAGCCCTCCTCGCACAACCAGCAGAGGAGGGGAGGGCGGGCTCCCCTCGCTGGATAGCCGGCCCGGCCCAACCTGGCCCCGCTACTTACTTCTCCTCGCCCGGCTTGCCACACTGGGTTTCGACGTTCACATCCCCGAAGACGCGCACCTGACAGGCCAGGCGCATGTGCGGGTTCTTCTGCAGGTCCTTGCGCAGCCAGAACTTCTCCATGAAGGTCAGCTCATTGGTGTGATCGGCGGGGTAGACCGCCACACGGTCTGTCCCGCACAGACCGTTGCCATGGCAGTTGGCGAATTTCCACAGGCCGCAGTAGACCGGAACATCGTTTTCCAGTGCCGGGTAGCGTACGCTATCCCCCTGGGGAACCTCTACCTTTACCTTCTCACGTACAAACGTAATCGTTGGCACGATTGCTATCCTCCAGATGATGTCTGCAAGAGCGCCGGCCGACTGCGGCTGATGCTCGTGATGCTCGGAGGCCGCACCGGGCCATCGCTGTCTCTTGCAAAAGCCAGACGAAAAGACCTGGTCAGAGTGTAGCATAGAGCATCGGTGCTAGCAAGGGTCGGGGACCCTGGCCTGCACCTGGCTCCTAAATGATGGCGATCAGGATGAGAATCTGCTGACTGGCAACGCTGTTGCCGGGGTCGCTGTCGCTTACGGTGAGCGTGAGGCTCTGCGAGGTGTTGGCGGGAAGCTGGGCCACCACGGGCGCGATGCTGACCTGCACGCTCCTGCCCGGCGCCAGGGCCTGGCCGCTGGCCGGCGTAATGGTGACAGGCGGGCTGCTGGCATCGCCGCTGATGCTCCAGTTGAGGGGGGCGTTGCCCGTGTTGGTGATGGTCACCGTCTGCGCCGCGGGATTGCTGCCATGCGAGACGTCGAAGATCAGGATAGCAGGGGTGGCCGCGATGGCCGGCGCTGGCGCGGCTTTCACCGTCAGGGTGACGCTGACCTGCCGGGGCGTGGCGCTTGCATCCACCTCGAAGCTCAGGCTGCCCTGATAGCTGCCAGTGGCCAGGCTGGCGGTGCTGAGATGCACCTTGACGCTGGCGCTCGCTCCTGGCGCAAGGTGGCCGCTGGTAGGCGTGGCGCTCAGCCAGTGCGTGCCGTCCTGGGTGCTGCTGCTCAGGCTCCAGTCCAGCACCAGCCCGCCGGTGTTCTGCAGGGTTACCGTCTGGTCGGCTGGATTCTCGCCCTGTGTGGCGCTGACGCTGAGCGCCGTTGGAGAGACGACCAGGTTGCCGGGGGCCACGACGTTGAGGGTCACCGTGAGTTGCGGGCTGCCGCCTCCCTGGAAGATGACGCTACTCTGGTAGCTGCCGAGGGCCAGCCCGCCTGGGCTGACGCTGACACTCACTGTCACGCTGGCGCCGGGCGCGAGATGGCCACTGCCCGGTGTGAGCCTTAGCCAGGCGCTGCCGCTCGCAACCTTGCTGCTCCAGTCCAGGGGCTGTGTGCCGGTGTTCTGCAGCGTCACGCTCTGGGCGGGAGGATTCTGCGCGGCGCTCGTCGTGAAGGTCAGGCTGGCCGGGCTGAGACTCAGGCTGCCGCTGGCTGACAGCACCGTCATGTCTACCGTCACAATCTGTGGCGTGCCGCCTGCCCCTGTCTGCCTGAAGGTGACACGGCCCGTGTAGTGCCCGGGCGCGAGGTTGAGACGCCTGACCGTCAGCGTCACGCTCTGGCTGTTGGAGAAGCTGCCGCTTTCCGGCGTCACGCTCAACCAGGTGCGATCACTGCTGGCCTGCCAGCTCAACTGGCCAGCACCGACGTTGAGCAGAGTGATGGCCTCCTGGGTCGCTGCTCCTGGCACGTCCGCGCCCAGGTTGACCTCGTAGTCCGAGAGCTTGAGCTGCGGCGTGGCGGGCGGCGCCTCCAGCACTGTCACGCTCGTCGAGACGCTCAGCAACTGGCCTTGATCGATGACGAAGATCTGGTGCAGTCCCGGATGCCAGTCGGCGCCGACGGTGATCGCCACAGTGAAGGCTCCAACGGCGTTGGCGTGCACCTGCAGGGGGGACCCATCACTCGTGCTGACGGCGATGTTGCCGTCGCGCTTGATATCGAGAAGATCGCCGGCACCGAAGCCTCGTCCTGCCAGCGTGAAGCTCTCTCCTACGCGCAGGGAGTGCGGCGTGACCGTCAGTGCCGGTGAGGCCGCGCTCGTTATGGGCTTGCGATTGATGACCAGGTAGCTCAGAATGCTGCTCACGGCCAGCAGGAGCAGGCAGAGCACAATCAGGAAGGCCGGAACGATACGGCGGCGTGGGGGATAGTGCGCCTGCCAGACCTCTTCGGGGGCATCTGACGGCGCTGGTGGGGGCGAGGCTGGCTCCGGGGTGCTGCTCGGCCGTAGGGGTGATGCAGAGGCTGGCGAGGACGGCTTCTGCCGGTGTTCGCTGGACGGCGGCGAGAGAATCTCCTGGGCCTGCAGAAGGATCTGCTCCGGCTCTTTCGCCTGATGAACCGGCTCTGACGACTCATCCCGGACGGCGGACGGCTGAACGGCGGGCAGGAGACTCGACTGGTAGGGCTGATCCTCCGGGTGCAGGCCGGCGTGATAGCCGATACGATGGGGTGAGGCCGGCGGAATGGAGCGCCGACCCGGACCGCGACGAGTGCCGGGCGTCGAGCGCGGCGTAAAAGGGTGTCCGCAGCGGTTGCAGACCTGGGCGTACGCCGGCGAGAGCTTATGACAGTAACGACAGCGTTTTGTCTCCATAAGGGCGCCCTGTTCGCTCTAGCGTACCTGTGATCATCCTGGTGGAAGCTTCATGCGTGCTCATCTACCTGCTGCTCTGGTCCCGACCGGTCTGCCCGCCGGGGCCATCTCCTCCCTCTCGGTTCTCTGGGTAGAATCATGTCCTATCTAGAGAGACGCCAGACGTGCCTCAAGACCAAAGTGCGGAACCAGTGTTGATCATAGTGTATCACAGATGGCAAGCGAGGATGCGCTCTCTGCTTGTGAGAGGCGCGGTGCTCGCCCGCGCAGATCGTGACGCTGCACGGCGGGCACCTGAGAGGAAGAGGTCGCGAGGCGCCCCCTATCTGCCCTGTGGAAGGTGGCCGTTGCTCTCCGAGAGGACCAATGTCAGCAGCTCCTCCTCGATCTGCCGCCAGACCAGGGCCTCGGCCTGGCCGATCTCGAGCGTGGCGGCCTGCTCTCTGGCTGCTTTCATCATGGCGACCATGCGGCGACGCTGGCTCTGGAGATACGGCCGCTGAACCTCCAGCGGCGGAAGCATGACGAGACTGATGCACTCGCGCTCGTAGAACTCCTCCGGCTCGAAGGCCAGGAGCAGCAGATCGCTGTAGGTGTGCAGCAGCTGCAACAGTGGAGGGGTGAAGTAGCTGGCCTGAGGGCTGATGGCGAGCAGACAGCCAGCAACTCGCCCGCCACGCATGACCGGGCAGGCCGCCGCGCTGCGTGTCTGCTCCCGGGCGATGACGTGCACGAAGGGGAGGCTACCATCCTCCTGCAGCTCCAGGACCACGGGCTGGGCCTGTGAGACAGTATAGCCGGCCAGCGAATCGCGGCCGTAGAAGAAGGCTTCGCTCTCCGGGCTGGCAGAGAGCCGGGGCGCTGCGTTTGTGCGGCTCGTATGGCTCCACAGGCTGACGCGCAGCGTGCGCACACACCCCCCGCGCGATGGCGGCATACAGCGCGCGATGAGCAGCGTCAGACCCTGGCGCGAGGGATCAAGATGGATGCTCGCCTGCTGCAGCACCAGGTTGCTGACCACCCAGGCGCGCAGGGGCTGTGGCACGTGGGTGGCTGCGTTGAGCACTCGATCGTAGAAGACAGGGGCTACCTCGCCCGCCTCTCCTCCCTCGCTGCCCTGACGCGCAAGCCTGGCAAATTCCTGTGCGACCAGCTCGAGCAGCCATTGATGATGCTCTGGCAGGGCGCAAAACAGACGATAGAGTTCATATGGGCAGAGGCTGATGGCACCCTTCAGCCAGCACTCCAGTCTCTCAGGGGATATGCCTGCGGCTCTGGCCAGATCGGCCTGTGCGTGAAGGTCGCCGATCAAGCCGCTCAGGCGCTCATACCATTGTTGAGGTTCGTGCATGCTCTCTTCCTTCGCCCGCTCAATAGCTACAGACCACTCCGTCTCCTACTATAGCATGCCTGGCAGTGGGCGGCCATTAAAATTGTGTTAAAATTGGAGCCATGCATCTTTTGTATATCTTGTATATATATAAATAGTTATATCCTGGCCTGAGGGCCGCCGGCTGCCAGGAGATTCCGGCCATGCAGCCACGGAGGAGAGCGATTAGACCTGCTCTGTGGTATAATCTCTCTGAACAACCGTTCTTATCTGAGAGCGTGAGAAAGCAGAGCAGAGGACATGCATGTCCTGTTGCCTGCCGGAAGTAGAGTCGAGTGTATGCCTATTCGTCAGCTTGCCCCGGAAGTAGCGGCCAAGATTGCCGCCGGTGAGGTTGTAGAACGTCCCGCCTCGGTCGTCAAGGAACTGATCGAGAACAGCATCGATGCCGGTGCGACGCAGATTCGCGTCGACCTCATCAATGGCGGTCTGCAGTTGATTCGTGTCAGCGATAACGGCTGCGGTATTCCGGCCGAGGAGCTGGCGCTGGCTCTCTCGCGTCACGCCACCAGCAAGGTCAGCACCATCGACGATCTAGAGCATATCCGCTCGCTCGGCTTCCGCGGCGAGGCGCTCGCCAGCATTGCTGCTGTCGCCGAGGTGGTGCTGATCAGCCGTCCACGCGGCGTGGAGCAGAGCGCCCAGGTGAGCGCGCGCAATGGCGAGATCACACCTGTGACCCTGGCCGCCTCACCGGAGGGCACGATCATCACCGTGCGCAATCTCTTCAGCGCCGTCCCCGCGCGTTTGAAGTTCCTCAAGAGTCGTCAGACCGAGGTCAGTCACTGTCTGCATCTGTTGCAGCAATATGCGCTCGCTTACCCGGAGATCCGTTTCAGCGTCACCAGCGAGGGGCGCGAGGTCTTCACTACCGCCGGGGATGGGCAGCTCACCAGCGTCCTCGTTCAGATGTATGGCCTGGCTGTGGCCGAGCAGATGGTAGCCATCAGCAGTCCCTCCTCCGACGAGAGCGAGCACCCCGTGATCAGCGGCTATGTCAGCCGGCCCACCTGCTACAAGAGCACGCGCCAGTATCTCTCCTTCTTCGTCAATCGGCGCTGGGTACAGAGCCGCATGCTCATCGCTGCCGTCGAAGAGGCCTATCGCACTCTGCTGCTCAGCGGACGTCATCCCCTGGCGGTGATCAATATCGCCGTCGACCCGACGCTGATTGATGTCAACGTCCACCCGGCCAAAACCGAGATCCGCTTTCTCAAGGAGCGGCGTGTCTACGCGGAGGTGATGCGGGCCGTGCGCCGTGCGCTGCTCGATGAGACCGAAGCGCAGGTCTGGCAGCCAGCCCCCCCTTCTGTGGAGGTACGCCAGTCCGTCCCTGCGCCTGCAGCGGGAGAGGAGCCCGAGGGTCAGGGTCAGCCGGACGTCACGGCGCCTCCCCTGCCGCAGGAGGAGCAGAAGCAGCAGGCCCGTCAGCACGGCAGCGCTCCTCTGCCCACCGCGCCGCGCGCGTCAACCGCGGCCCCTCCCCGTAACCGCGCCACCTTCCCACACGACAATCCCTGGCTGACCGTCGACGAGGAGGAGCGCGGCGCGAGGGCCGCTCAGCAGTCCCGGCTCTGGCAGAGCCATCTGCGTCCGCGTCAGGGGATCGTGGCCGCCGTGCCGGCTGCCTCCCCGCAGCCAGTCGCCGCGCCGCCACGGGGAGACGCAGAGGAGGAGCAGGCTTCCTCCACGCCGATGCGACGCTTCCCCGAACTACGGGTCATTGGCCAGGTACTGCAGAGCTACATCGTCGCCGAGGGGCGCGACGGTCTCTACCTCATCGACCAGCACGCCGCCCATGAGCGCATTCTCCTGGAGCGCATGCTGGCCGCGCAGCAGGCTCGCCAGCCACTCTCCCAGCTCCTGCTTGCGCCCCTGCGCCTCGAGCTGGCCCCGACTGAGCTTGAGTCCATCGAGGAGCATCGCGCACAACTCGAACAGATCGGTTTCTCCCTGGAGGTTCTTGAGGACGGACAGCTCCTGGCGCGCGCCGTCCCCGCCGTTCTGGCGAAGCAGATGAATGCACGCTCGCTGCAGGAACTGCTGCTCGAGATCAGTGCTCCTGAGCATGATGGCTACAATCAGACCTGGGAGGAGCATGCCCTTGCCAATATCGCCTGCAAGGCCGCCATCAAGGCCAATTACTTTCTGACTATCAGCGAGATGCGCGAACTGCTCGAACAACTGGCGCAGACGCGCGCCCCCTTCAGTTGCTGCCACGGACGGCCCACGACGATCAGCTTCAGCGCTGCCACCCTGGAGCGCGAGTTCGGGAGGCGCTAGTGCTGGCTGAAGTGTTGACATCAGCGGCGAGCTGGCAGGAAGAGGAGCCGTTGCTGACCTACCGCGTGCCCGAGGCCCTGCGCGCGGAGGTGTGCACCGGCCAGCTTGTGGCTGTGCCCTATGGCCAGCGCCTGGTTGAGGGCATTCTCTGGCGGCTGCTGGAGGACGAGGATGCGCCGGGCGCACGCGCGGGGAGCGTCGAGCTGCGTCCTCTGGAGGCGGTGCTTGATCCTCTGCCGGCGCTGCTGCCCCATCAGCAGGCTCTGGCCGAGTGGCTTGCCGATTACTATCTGACACCACTGGCCCAGGTTGCTCAGATGATGCTGCCGCCGGGCCTCATGCAGGGATCGCGCGCCGTGCTGACCCTCGCCGAGTCCGAGCCGGCGCGCTCGCTGGCCGTGGCCTCACTGCCCGTGCAGGCCCTGGTCGGCCTGCTGCTCTCCGAGGGCGAGATCGCCGTCGAGCGCATCAAAGAGATGTTGGGTCCAACTCGCGCGCGTGCTCTGCTCAAGGAGGCCGTCGAGAGTGGCCTCATCGCCCGCGTGCCGCGCCTCGACGCTCCCCGCGTGCGTCCCCGGCGCCAGCGCCTCGTGCGCCTGCGCGCGCAGGGCGAGGCCCTCGCTGCCTGGAAGCGTGCCATGCAAGCCCTCATCAGTCAGAGTCTACCCGCCGCACCCGTTCTCGACCTCGCCACCGGGCTGACCCAGCGCGCCACCGGCAGACGCAGCAGAGAGCGCGCCAGAGAGCCGGGCAGCCCCCTCTACCTGCCCACCGCGCCGGCCCTGACTCCACGTGATCAGGAGGGACTGCGCGCCCAGCGCTACCTGGCAGCCGTCGATCTTCTGGAGCACAGCTCCCCCGACGCTGGCTGGACCCCTTCACGCCTTGCCAGGGCCAGCGGCCTGAGCGCCGCCCAGTTGCAGACCCTCGTTGAGAACGGCATCATCAGCATCGAGGAGGGCGTCGAGGTACGTCGGGATCCCCTGCGCGAGCGCGTCATTCCCGCCAGTGCCCCGCTGCCGCTCACTCCGATGCAGCAGACCGCCCTGGAGGCCATTCTCGCCGCAGAGGCCGCCGAGCGGCCCCTCTTGCTGCATGGAGTCACCGGCAGCGGCAAGACCGAGGTCTATCTGCAGGCGCTGGCCGCCATCATCGCGCGGGGCAAGAGAGGCATCGTCCTGGTTCCCGAGATCGCTATCACCGCTCAGGCCGTGCAGCGCTTTGCCGGGCGCTTTCCAGGGCGTGTCGCCATCATCCACAGCGCCCTCACCCCCGGTGAGCGCTACGACGAGTGGCGCCGCATTCGCGCCGGCGAAGTCGATGTCGTGCTCGGCTCGCGCTCAGCGCTCTTCGCTCCGCTGCCCGATCTCGGTCTGCTGATCCTCGATGAGGAGCACGAGACGGCCTACAAGCAAGACGAGCGCCGCCCCACCTACCACGCGCGTGAGGCCGCCTGCGTCCTGGGTCGCCTGCTCTCCATCCCCGTTGTGCTCGGCAGCGCCACCCCGGCCGTTGAGAGCTTCTACCGCGCCCAGGAGGGCCATTACCGCCTTGTCGAGCTGCCTGAGCGCATCGGTGCGCCGCTGCCGCCCGTCGAGATCGTCGATCTGCGTGGCGAGCTGCACGCCGGCAACACCAGTATCATCAGCCGCCGTCTGCATGCCGAGCTTGCGCGCGTGCTGGCCCACGGCCAGCAGGCCATCCTCTATCTCAACCGGCGAGGCGCTGCCAGTTGCGTGCTCTGCCGCGACTGTGGCTACGTTGCCATGTGCGATCACTGCGATGTCCCCCTGACCTATCACGCCACCGAGCGTCTGCTGCTCTGCCACTACTGCAATCAGCAACGCCGCCCGCTGACACGCTGTCCCGCCTGCGACAGCCAGGGCATGCGCTACTTTGGCGTAGGCACTGAGAAAGTGGAGCAGGCCATTCAGCAGGCCTTCCCACAGGCGCGCCTCCTGCGTTGGGATCGCGATACCGCACGCACCCGCCGTGCTCACGAGCAACTGCTCGATCGCTTCGCCGGCCACGAGGCCGACATTCTCATCGGCACCCAGATGATCGCCAAGGGCCTCGATATTCCCGGTGTCACCCTCGTCGGAGTGGTCGCCGCCGACATCGCCCTCATGCTTCCCGACTTCGCCGCCGCCGAGCGTGCCTTTACCTTGCTCACTCTGGTAGCGGGCCGCGCTGGTCGCGGCGCTGAGCGTGGCCTGGTGATCGTTCAGACCTTCAATCCGCAGCATTTTGCTATTGAGGCTGCCTCGCGTCACGCCTATCACGAGTTCTACACCGCCGAAATCGCCCTGCGCCGGCGCTACGGCTATCCGCCCTTCCGTCAATTCGTCAAGCTCACCTACAGCCACGAGCAGCGCCGCCGTGCACAGCACGAGGCCCTGCTCCTGCGTGAGCGCCTGGATCAGGCCATCGAAGATCTTGCGCTGCAGGAGACCGATATCGTCGGTCCCGCCCCCGCCGTCTTCGAGCGCATTCGCGACGAGTTCCGCTGGCAGATGATCCTGCGCGGTCCCGATCTGCATCCTCTGCTGCGCGCTGTCGAACTTCCCCCAGGCTGGCATCTGGATATCGACCCCGTCAGCACCATGTGAGCGCTGTGCAGGCTGTGAGCGCGAGGGGGGCGCGCCCCCCTCGCCGCCCCTCTCCTAGGGAATCGCCTCCACCTTGATCTCCTCCTGACATGGCAGGAGCCGCACGCCCATGCGGCGGCTGATCTTCCACAGCGCCTCATAGACCGCCTCGGCGATGTCTGGCTCCCGCAGCAGGCCCGCCAGGGCGTGCAGGGTTTCTTGATCCTGCGCAAGCTGGCCGAGCGCCTCCGCGATGGACCAGCGCACATACTTATCCAGCTCCTCACGGCAGAGCAACTGAAGGAGCTGTGGCACCACCGAGCGCTCCCCAAGCTGACCGAGGGTGTGGGCCAGTGTGCAGCGTACCGGCAGTTCGACCTCGGCGTCGGCCAGCAAGGCCAGCAGATAGGGGCCGACCGAGCGCTCCCCCAGATTACCGAGCGCGCGCGCGATCGCTTCACGTATCCACGAGCCGCGCCGCCGATCGGCGAGGAGGCGCAGCAGTTGAGGGATGACCGAGCGCTCGCCCAGGTGGCCCAGGGCCGTGGCGATCGACTCGCGCACCGGCAGATCGACCGCCTCGTCGGCCAGCAGGCGTAACAGCAGGGGGATGACCGAGCGCTCGCCCAGGTGGCCCAGAGCGGCGGCGATGGCGTGACGCACCGATCGATCGAGGCGCTCGTCGTCGAGCATCTGGAGGAGTTGAGGGATGACCGAGCGTTCGCCCAGGCGGCCCAGGGCGGCAGCGATGGCGTGGCGCACCGGCAGGGCCATATGCTCATCGGCGAGGAGGCGCAGCAGCTCCGGCGCCACTGCGTGTTCGCCCAGGTGGCCCAGCGCCACCGCGATCGAGTGGCGCACTGGCAGGGCGATCTGCTCGCTCACCAGCAGGTGCAGCAGCTCCGGCGCCACTGCCTGTTCGCCCAGGCGGCCCAGGGCGGCGGCGATAGCGTCCCGCACGGGCAGGTCCACCTCCTCGTTGGCCAGCAGGCGCAGCAGGGCGGGCACGGCTGCGCGCTCGCCCAGATGGCCCAGGGCACCAGCGATGGCGTAGCGGATCGAGGGATCAAGCTCCTCATCGGCCAGCAGGCGTAGCAGGTGCGGCACGATCGAGCGCTCACCCAGGCGGCCCAGGGCCGTGGCGATCGCGTAGCGCACCGACGAATCGACCTCATCGTCCTCGAGCAGGCGCAGCAGCGGCAGCGCCAGCGAGCGCTCACCCAGGCGGCCCAGGGCGTCGGCGATGGCGTCCCGCACGGGCAGATCCACCTCCTCGTCGGCCAGCAGACGCAGCAGCCCCATGCTGGTGCACTCGCCGCCGATCTCCGCCAGCACCTCCGCGCTCTGCTGCCGATCCAGCGGATAGGGCGATGAGCGCAGTAAGGCGAAAAGGCGCGTGATCACCTCCTGACGCAGCCCCGCCTCGCGCAGCGCCGGGCGCGTCGCCAGACAGCGGCCCGCCAGCAAGAGATTCGTGTGGAAGAGGTCATCAGAGGGGCGCCGCCGTCCGCCAGTGCCCAGCAGTTGCTGAAGCAAGGGGCTGATGTCGGCCACGCGGCCTGCGTAGAGCAGGATCACTTCCTCCCACCAGGGGTTGCCGCGCCTTTTCAGCAGCTCGTTCAGCCTCCCATGCTCGACGGCGTAGAGCGCGGCCAGATACTCTTGCAGCGTCAGATGCAGGAACCCGTACCAGCCATGGGCCTGTTCCTTCAGCAGTGTGTTCTGTCCGATGATCTCCGTCAGAATCTCGCGATTCTGCTCCGCCGCCAGGCCGATCGTTGGCAGGAAGCGCGCCACCACCTCCAGCAGCTCCTCCTCCGGGAAGTAGCGCTGCCCCTGAGAGTGAAAATGCCAGGCGATGGCCTCCAGCAGCTGCAGCTTCTGTTCCGCCAGGAACTCACTGCGTCGCTGCACATCGCGACTGCTGTCCCAGCGCGTCAGCAGCGTCTCCACGCAGCGCCGGTAGAGTTCTGCCCGCCGATCAGGCAGATCAAGCTGATCCTCGTAGAGGAGCACGATCAGAGAGAGCAGCAGCGGATTGCCCGCCAGCGCCTGCATACGCGGGCTGCGCTCCAGCCGGTAGATCAGGTCAGCCGCGCCGCCCTGGAGACGCTGTGTGTTCGAGTGCGCCAGCCAGCGCTTCACAAACTGGCGGATGTCCTCGGGGCGGAAATCCAGCACCTCCAGCTCGCGGAAGCCGGTCAGGCGTGTACGCTGGTGGTAGCCGGCTTTGCGCGCCGTCACCACGATCGGCACCAGCGGGTAGCGCGTCGCCAGCTCCATGATCATCGCTACCACCGCGCGGTAGGTCATCTCAGCGGCCTCTTTACTGGACCCGGTGAGAGTCTCGTCCAGGGCGTCCAGCAGCAGAATCGCCCGACCCTCCTGCAGTCTGCTCTGCATCAGGGCAAGAGCGACCGTCTGTGGTATGCGATATCGCTCTTCCCACGTCCTGGCCATGAATTGCAGTATATCGATATTATGAGTAGATAGATCCTGAGAAGAGGCGAACGTATTCAATTCCACAAAGATCGGGAGGTCGGGCAGACTCTCCAGCTGGCCCGAGGCCGTGCGCAGAGCCAGGTATTTCAGCAGTGTCGTCTTGCCCGCGCCGGGATCGCCCAGCACAACGCTGCGGCGATAGCGGCGGATGGCCTCATCAGGATCGAGCGCGGGCGGGGCATGTTGCTCTCCATAGTGGTAGCTGGCGCGGAGCGGCTCGTTGGGATCGCCGTAGTAGATCCGTTCGAGACCCTCGTCATCGAGCTGATAACCAGGGCGCGTCTCCTCATGGAGGCGCACACGGATGTAGAGGTCCAGCAGATTCAGTGGCAGATTCATATCGAGAATCTGCAGATGAGCGATGCGCGGATCAACCTTCAGCCCCTCGCGATATAACTCCAGATACTGGCGCACGCAGCGCGGTGAGAGCCTGAGGCGGTAGTCGGGGCGCTCGTCTTCACGCCCGCTGCGCAGGCGGCCCAGGTAGAGATTGACGCCGGCGGGAATGGTTGCCGCAAGGACGGCTCCGGCCAGAGAGATCAGCGCAACCACGACCGACGTATTTTCAAAAATTGATGTCGTCAGGCGGCCAGCCGTCCGCGGCGCCAGTGGCGCGAGTGGTGCTGCGATCAACGCAGCATGGCGCATGACAGAGAGGGCGCTTTCCAGAGGAAGAGTCAGACACCTCCTGTGATCCAGGGCAGCGTCCGAGCGCAATGCAGTGATCACTATTCCCGTTACAGCCATTGCGTTGTAGTACATAGCACTCTCTTTTCCTTCCAATGCCAGCAGTAGCCATCTGGCGATTTGGTGGAACGGTCCCTTCAGTACCTCCTTACTCGCAGTGACGGCCTGTCGCTTGCTCGCCGACCAGTGAAGTAAACGATGGCGACGCTCCTCTGTCCCTGGCGAGATAGGCGGTGGTCTCCTGGAGTGATCTCCCAGGATGGCCCCTACGGCGGTCTCCTATGGTGCGGCGCGGCTGCCGCGGGACTGATCGTGTAGAGCAGAGCGGCGCCTGGAAATGCGGGCCGGCCTCGCAGCGGATGGCACGCGGGCCGGTTTCAAAGAAAAGAGGCTGCCCTCTGGAGCCAGTCGCTGCTCTGGCCTGCCTGCCCACTACAGGTACGGGCGTGGGCGCAGTGGTGGGGAAGCTGGCTCCAGAAAAGGTTCAGCTCATGTCGGCGGTTCAGGCTGCACCATAGAACTATGTCCATGAGAAACGATATGCTATGAATATATAATTTGTCAAAATAGTTCCGCTATATGGAACTATGAGTTGTTCTACTGGCTTTTCTCAGCAATATGGGTCTGTGCGGCTGGTCCTGGGTGTGGCTGCGCCGCGAAGGAGAGAGCGGAGAACGGTGCCAGAGGCGCCGGGCAGCGGCATCCCGGACTTCATCTGGCGCAGCGGCCGTACTGGTGAGGTGAGCTCCCTGAGGAGACCGACCCGGCCAGACACGGCTGCCAGACACGGCCGCCAGACACGGCCGCCAGACACGGCGCAGCGCAGCGGCTGCGCCGTTCGAGAGAGAAGGAAAGAATCAGCGGTCGCTGGATCTGAGCGGACGCATTGGAAGTGAAGCCGGTGGCTTGATCAGCAGGGGTAGCAGGGTTGTAACCCTGGGTGTGCCCAGGCCGGTAGCGGCGTCCCAGCCGGTGCCGGCGCTGTAGCCCTGGATGGTCACGCTGTTCCCCCGGGCGTCCTGACCGCTGAAACTGTTGTCGCCCTCCGTGATGTCGTGAAAGGCCTGGCTGTAGAGGTTCGAGGTAGCGATCTTGTAGAGGGCCGGATTGATGTTGCCCAGGCGATGGCCGGCCATCTGAGCGGCCAGCGCGGCGATACCGGCCCACTGCGGTGAGCCAGCGCTCGTCCCGCCGAAGCGGAAGACCAGGTTCTCGCCCTCACCGGAGGAACTCCACACGACCAGCACGCCGCTATCGATGCCCGCGTTGAAGGCCACATCGGGCACGCCGCGCTCGTCATTGATCTGCGGGATACTGCTCTGGTAGTCCGGCTTCTTGTAGGCCTTGCTGAAGCCGCCACCACCGGCGGCCCCATACTGTGGCTCATTCCAGGCCTCCTCGCTCTCATAGCTCCCCGTAGTGCCGTTCGCGGAGAGCAGGGTCCCGCCGACCGCCGTCACCAGGGGATCGCTGGCTGGCGAAGAGACACTCAGGAAGTACGAGTTGCCATCGCAGGTCGGCTGAGCTGCTCCCTGGTCGCCGGCCGCAGCGAAGAGCGTGATGCCCTGCGTCACGGCCTGGTTAAAGAGATCGTGCTCCTGCGTCAGCAGCGCCGGGTCGACGCAGCTCTCCCCCTCGCCGAAGCTCTGAGAAATCACGTCACCAAGATTGTGCTCGATCGCGTAGCGCGTCGCGCTGAGAATGTCAACGTCCTGATTGGACTTCGCCAGCACCAGCGTAATGCCCGCATCCGGTGCGATGGCATGGGCCCACTCCACATCGAGGCTGATCTCTGCCGACCAGCCGACCTGTGTGCTGTCGAAGGGATCGAAGGGCGTCAGGCCGTCGGGGGCGACGATGTTGAAGCTCGGCGGGTTCTTCAGGCCGAAGAGTGAGTCGAACGTGCGCAGATCATGCTTGATCGTTGGACTCTGGTAGGCGTCGATGATCACAATCGTATGCCCTTTGCCGGTGATGCCTTTAGCCAGCACCGGTGCAATCTCATAGGCGCTCTGAATCTGCTTCGGCCCGAAGCAGGTGGCCGGATTGGTCGTCTGACAGGGGAAGGTACGATCCTTGTTGACCGCGCCCGCATAGACGTACTCCGGCCGGCTGATGACAACATGTGGCCGGGCGGCCTGTGCTGCCTGGTTGACGTAGAAGTGGACGAGCGCTCCCACCAGCAGACCACACAACACGACGGCGGTGGCCACCACGTGCGGTAGCCAGCGAGCAATGGGGGTTCTCTCCATGAGCATAGCAACCTCCTTGAGCTAAAACGAAACGGACGATGTGCGCCGCGATCGAAGCACATGCGGCACCTATCGATAGAAGTCTAAAAGGATTATAATGATAATAGCGTTTTTGTGTGGTGATAATATGGTTAAAATGAATGGTGTAGGCGTCAAGGTTTGAGAGGCAGTGCACACGCTATATGCAAACCTATCGCCATGGCCAGAGTGGGAGCCGCTGGAGGCGCGTCAGGAGATGCCCCGGTGAGGTAGGTGTCTGGATACGGGAAGGCAGAGAGAGGAGGGGGGAGGCCCCTGGCAGAAGAGCAGCGCACTCTCTGCCAGGAAGCAATTGTTTACAGGACGCCGGCCTGCGCCAGCGCATGGCTGTCGGTGCCGCAGCCGAAGCGGACCAGGAGCGGCAGGAGATTAGCCACCCTGGGGCTGCCCCAGCCGGTCACGGGATCCCAGCCTTTGCCAGCCTGATAGCCGTTGATGGTGACGCTGTTCCCATTGGCGTCTGTTCCGGTGAAGGTGTTATTCCCCGTCGTAATGTCGTGGAAGGCCTTGGAGTAGAGCCACGAGTGGCCGATCGCATAGAAGGCCGGATTCAAGAAGCCAACGCGATGATGGCCGAGCTGGTCCGCCAGCACGGTGATGCCCGCCCACTGCGGTGAGCCAGCGCTCGTCCCGCCGAAGCGGAAGACCAGGTTCTGGCCCAGACCCGAGCTGCTCCAGACCGTCAGGACGCCACCGTCGACAGCCGCGTTGTAGGCGACATCAGGCACGCCGCGGTATTTACCGATCCCCGCCGTACCGAACTGATAGAAGGGCTTGCGGTAGAGCGTGCTGAAACCGCCACCGCTGGCAGCCTCGTACTGCGGCTCATTCCAGGCGCTCTCGCTCTGGTAGGCGCCGGTCTGGCCATCAGCGATGAGCTGAGTGCCACCGACTCCTGTCACCAGGGGGTCGCTGGCAGGTGACGAGACGCTCAGGAAGAAGGAGTTGCCATCGCAGGTCGGCTGGGCAGCGCCCTGATCGCCAGCAGAGGCGAAGAGCGTGATACCCTTGAGCGTGGCCTCGCGGAAGAGCGCATGCTCCTGGCGCAGCAGGCTCGGATCGACGCAGGTCTCGCCCTCGCCGAAGCTCTGTGAGATGACATCCCCCAGATTGTGGCGAATGGCGTAGCGCGTCGCGCTCAGGATGTCCGCATCCTGATTGGACTTCGCCAGCACCAGGACGATGTTCGCACCAGGTGCGACTGCGTGCGACCACTCCACGTCGAGCGTGATCTCACCAGCCCAGCCCACCTGGTTGGGATCGTTCTGATCAAAGGGTGTCAGTCCATCTGGGGCGATAATCGTAAAGTGGGGATTGGGCAGGCCGAACAGAGTATCGAACGTTTGCAGATCCTGATTAATAGTGGGACTCTGGTAAGCATCGATAATGACGATTGTGCGTCCTTTACCGGTGATACCCTTATTCAGGACAGGCGTAATCTGATAGGCCTCACGAATCTGCGTCGGTCCGTAGCAATGGGGAGGCGTCGTCGTCTGGCAGGGAAACGGTGTGTCGCTGTGGGCCACTCCTACATAGACGTACTGCGGCCGTACAAGAACGCTATGTGCGTCTGGCATGACCGCCGCCTTCGCTGCTGGCTGGCTGCTGGCAACGCCCAGGGTGAGCGCGAGGAGGGCAGTCAGCGTGAGCGCGGTGAAGAACAGGCGCGAGAGCCGCTGGACGAGAGGTTCCTCGTACATAGATATTTGACCCCCTGTTGAATCATAGTAGCTTAAGCTGGTAGAAAAACATGTGCCTCGTGCGGATACTAGTGGCCTGGAATGACACCCGTTTATAGTATACCTGGTCCACTAGCTCTTTTTAAAGAGGAACAGGTTGAAATCTGGTAGAGAATGGATGAGGAAATCTGCATGCATCATGTGGAAGCACTTGCTGAGAGGCCAGCGCTGCAACAATCCTGCTGATCTGCAGACTCGTCGCTGGCATGAGTGGCTTCCCTGTAGAGGCAGATTCTGCGCGGAAGGCCGGCCATCGTAGAAAGGGTGTCTGCGTCACCTCCTGGTGTTGCGGTGCGTATACTGAAGAGGGGGCAGTCCGTTCAGATGAATGTCCCGCTGAGCAAGGAAGGAGGAGGTGTTCCAATCGCGATGGCGACCGAAGAGGATGCTCTGCTTCAAGTGGAGCAGGAGGAGCAGCCGGCCACTGCTGGGGAGCAGGAGCCTGCTGCCAGTGCGGCCGCTCGACCCACGGAGGAAGGCGTTGAAGCGACGTCGCTGCTGGAAACGACAGCAGATGCCGGTGCTGGTGCTGATGCTAATGCTGGTGCGGCTTCACCCCGCTCGGTGGCGCCCGGGACGACACTGCATAGCGCGCCGACCGTACCCATGCTCCCGCCGGCGGGAGCCGCCTGGGGGGCCAGTGCTGCTGGTCGTCCTGCTCCGCAGGACCGCCCCGGACGGCGCAACATTGACTTCAAGCGGCTCTGGCTACTGACTCTGGTGGCCTGTCTCTTGCTGATGTTGCTCAGCCTGGGCCTGCTCTTCTATCTGCTGACGATCCTGGCCGCACGGGGAGAGGTGACCCTGCCCATCCTGCCCTCGATCACCGCCAGCAGCGGGAGCGCCAGCAGTCCAGCCGGCAGCGCCATTCATATCACGGTCTTTCCTCAGCGCTTCAGCCCGGCCAGTTGTATGGTCGACAATGGCTACCGCTGTACCGCCATTCTTATGGCCGGCGGCCCGGCCGGCAGCGTCCACTGGCGAGCCTATGCCGAGGGCCTGAGCGCGCGTTTCAATCCTGATGCCGGCACCATCGCTCCAGGCCAGCAGGTGCAGGTCATTGTCTATCTCCCCGCCCTCTGCCCGGCCAGCGGCCGGCTGATTTTTGCCTGGGAGAGCCAGCAGCTCGCCATTCCCTGGCAGTGTTGACCGCGCGGGAGCCGGAGGCCTTCCCCAGCTCCCGCTGCTTCTCCCTGCCTCAGCGCGGGAGGTCCGGCCGCGACTTGCGCAGGCGTAGCCAGCCCTTCTCCTGTCGCACCTCTTCTTGCTCCTGCGTCGAGGACGTCAGCCCCATCTCCTCCATGAAGCGCACGCTTGTATCGCTCCAGGTCGTATCGGAGGCCAGCTCGATCACCTGGTCCGTGCGGACAGGGACCGGCTTATAGCCCGGCGGTGGCTCCGTCGCCCGGGGTCCGGGGCGCGAGGTCGGCCACTGCGGGAAGCGGGGCGCGATGGCAGGGACCTGTGATGGCTGTACTTGCTCCAGTTCCATTGCGCTCGATCACCTTCTTCCTTTTCAGACTGTATGAGAGACAGACGCAGGCGGGGCAGCCCGGAGTCCCGGTCTTCCCGTGCGTCTGTAGAGAATGCCTGCCTGAAGGCACGGTCTGCTTCCAGCTAGATCATACATCAACCCGCTCGCTCCGTCCATAGGGCCTACCTGGGTACCTGGGGCCTGTCTTCTTCTCTCCGCGGCTGGTATGGTATGCTACCCACATGACCTGACCCGACCTGGCGAACGGGACGATTTCCGCTCTGGCCAGGCTGCAAAAGAAGAGGATGGTAGCCGGGTTGTCAACTGATCCGTGCTGGATACAGTCCGTGCCAGTGGCAGCATTCTGAAATACCACGAGGGGAGCGCAGAGGCATGATCAACCTGCAGGATCCTGCACTCAAGGAACACCTGGGTCGAAAGACCCCCGAGGGCCGCTATGTTGTCAGTGAGGCCGAACTCGTGCTCAACATCCGCGCCTATGCTGCCCAGGGAGACGCCGCGGCGGTACGCACCCTGTGCGAAGTCTTGCTGGAGCGTTGCGCGCCAGAGTTTCAGCGCCGTACGCTGGGACTGCGCCATCGGCCAGACCTGCGCGAGGATGCGATCGCCAATATGTGCGAGCATCTCCTGCGTGAGGCGCTTGATCCGCGTGAAGTATTTATGACACAGAATTTCTATCATTACGTGCGGTGTCTTTGCGCCGATGAGTTCAATCGCGTGCTCCGCCAGGAGGGCCTCTACTACCGCCGCGATAGTGAGGGCCGCCCGGCGGGACGTCCCCAGCACGTGCCGCGTGCACTGATAGAGTCGCTGCAGACCAGTCTGACGGGCGACGATGGCTCGCCTGGAGCCGACGTTGCCGATCCCGACGATGTCTATGAGCGCCTGCATGCCGTACACGAGAGTCAGCGCATTCTGGCCTACCTCAGAGATCCGCTGGATCGCACGATCATGATCCTGCGCGTCTTTGAGCGCATGAAGTGGGACGACATCGCCCAGATCTGTCGGCGCACCGAGCGCACGGTGCGCCTGCGCTACGAGAAGGCCTGCGCCTATCTGCGCGAGTGTATCAATCGAGAAGAGTCCCAGGACCTGCCCGGCGCTCAGTGGCAGGGCAGGTAAGGCGAGGAGGCGTGAACATATGAGTACGACGAATAGCCGTGAGTTACAGCAACTGAAGATGGCCTGGCTGGCCGCCGAGGAGCGTCGTGATCGTCAGACACAACTGGCGCTGCTGCGGGATCACCCGGAGCTGCGTGAGGCGCTGGTCGATTTTATCGCCGCCTATCGCGCGACCGCGCCTGATGAGGATGCCTCGCTGCCGCTAGAGGAGACGCCCCTCCTGCCGTTGACGCAACGCGCCTGGCAGCGCGCTATGGAGCGCGTCTTTGGCAACCAGCAACTGGCGGCCGCCAGTCTGCGCGAGCTGCGCACACAGCGCAGGCTCAGCCTCAGCGAGGTCGCGCGCGGCCTGCACCTGGGCGTCGATGTCTGGAAAAAGTTTGAGGACGGTGCCATCGACCTGCTCAGTTTGAGCGCCCGCCAGCTTGAACGCCTGGCGGCCTTTTTCCAGATCAGCCCCCAGCAGTTCGGCTCTTTGCTCAACAACAGCCAGCCGACGCTGGCTCTGAACCGCCGCCAGACCGGCGAGGCCGCGCGGCGCAATCGCCAGGGCGCCTCACCGCGGCAGAGCTTTGCTGAGGCCATTGAGAAGAGCGCCATGAGCGACGAGGAGAAGCAGGCCTGGCTTGAGGAGTGAGCGCCCGCCCGTGAGAAAGCTGCGCTCCAGGCGGGCGGGCTTCGCCCTCCTGGCCAACCTGGTCAGGTCAGACCGGGACGCCGCGCGTATCCCACGTACGACAGCGCGCGCATGCGCCCCGGTCCCCAGCGCAGACGTCCTCCGACAAAGCCACGCGGCAGAAAGCCACGCAGCTCGCACAGCTGTAGCCCGCTGGCAGTCAGGAGAAACTCAAGCTCCGCTGGCCTGATGAAGGCCTGATAGTCGTGCAGGCCCGGCGTTAGCTCCGTGAAGGGGAGATGCTCACCCAGCCAGATGACTACCAGGCGCGCCAGGAAGGTCCGATTGATGGTGTCGAAGATGAAGATGCCACCGGGCGCCAGCACACGTGCCACCTCAGCGATGGCCGCCCGCAGATCAGCGACATGCTCCAGCGTATCGAGACAGATCACCGCCGAAAACGCCCCGTTGGCGAACGGTAAGGCCTCTGCCTTCCCCTGTAGATAGTAGACGTTCTGCCCCAGACCGCTCTCGCAGGTGTGGCGCTGCGCGACCGCCAGGGCCTGCGCCGAGGGGTCAAGTCCGACCATCACAGCCCCGCGCCGCGCCAGCTCCTCACAGACCAGACCCCCACCGCAGCCGATCTCGAGAATCTCCTGCTGCTTGAGCGCCTGGCGTCCATAGACCCGTTCGAGGCAGGCCTCTACATAGTCACAGCGGTCCTCCGTCATCTGGTAGAGCAGGCAGCCTTTATTCCACCAGTCGAAGTCAGCAAAAATCTCTCTCTGCGAGCGTTTTCCTGTAAACACGCCAGGTTTCCCCCTTGCGAAACAATCAGGGCACTGATCCGATTATATACTATTGAGATGAACTCTTTGTACTGTGCTGTTGTAATGGGAGTGCACAACGTCTAAAGTTGGTGTAGCAGAGCGGAGAAAGATGATATAATAGGGCGGCTGATTCTGTCTCTGGCGGCGAAGAGCAGAAGAAGAGGCCACCATCGACATCCAACCCTGCCGGGCGGACGGCAACGCAGAAGAGGCCACCGCCGCCTGATTCTGTGTCTGGTGGAGAGAGGAACGTACTCATATGGCAATGTTTGAGAGTTTATCCAAGCGACTTGAGGGCATATTCACCGGTCTGAGTGGGAAGGGGAAACTGACCGAGGCCGACGTTAACGAGGCCATGCGCGAGGTGCGCCAGGCGCTGCTGGAGGCCGACGTCAACCTGCGCGTCGTGCGGCAGTTTGTCGAGCGGGTCAAGGAGAAGGCCGTCGGCGCCGAGGTGCTGGGCAGCTTCTCGCCGGCTCAGCAGGTGCTGCAGATTGTGCATGACGAGCTGATCGAGATGCTCGGAGGCGAGGGGAGCCAGAATCGGCTCGACCTGGGCGGTCCCCCGCCGACTGTCATCATGCTTGTCGGCCTGCAAGGCTCCGGCAAGACGACGACGGCGGCCAAGCTCGCCAACTATCTGCGCAAGCAGGGGCAGCGGCCTCTGCTCGTGGCGGCTGACATGTACCGTCCCGCCGCTGTGCGCCAGTTACAGACCCTCGGCAAGCAGCTCTCGATCCCGGTCTACTCGGAGCCGATGGGGGCTGATCCCGTGGATATCTGTGTACACGCCGTTGAGCATGCGCGTGAGCAGGCGGCCACGGTGGTGATTCTGGACACTGCCGGGCGTCTCAACATCGATGAGCGCATGATGCAGGAGATCGTCTCTATTCGCAATCGCGTGCAGCCACGCGAGGTCTTGCTGGTGGCCGATGCCATGACCGGCCAGGAGGCCGTGCGCGTCGCCAATGACTTCAATCAGGCGGTGGCCCTCAGCGGCATGATCCTGACCAAGATGGACGGTGACGCGCGTGGCGGCGCCGCCCTCTCGATCCGCGCTGTCACGGGGGTGCCCATCAAGTTCATGGGGGTGGGCGAGAAGACCGATGCCCTGGAGCCGTTTTATCCCGACCGTTTGGCCTCACGTATACTTGGAATGGGCGATGTCCTCACCCTTATTGAGAAGGCCCAGGAGGCCATTGATCAGCAGGAGGCGCTGGAGGCTCAGGCCAGGCTCCAGCAGGGGCAGTTCGACCTGGAGGACTTTCTCAAAGCCATGCGTCAGCTCAAACGCATGGGACCGCTGCGCTCGGTCATGGAGATGCTGCCCGGCTTCAATAAGCTCGCCTCGATGCCGGAGGTCGACGAGGCCCTGGAGGGCGATCAGCTCAAGCATATCGAGGCCATCGTTCTCTCTATGACCCGCGAGGAGCGCCAGTTCCCTGATATTATCAATGGCAGCCGCCGCCGGCGCATCGCTCGCGGCAGCGGGACCAGTGTACAGGAGGTCAATCAACTGCTCTCGCAGTTCGCTGAGATGCGCACGATGATGCGCCAGATTGCCACTGGCAGGGGACCCTGGGCCCGTCTGGCGCGCCAGTATGCCAGCGATGGCGCCGCTCTCTCTGGCGCTCTGCCGGGGATGCCCGCTGTTCCCGCGCTCCCTAAGGCCGGTGGAGGGAATGGCGCGAAGAAGACCGGTAAGGCCGCGCGCAAGGAACGCAAAAAGCAAAAGGCAAAACATAAGAGGAGGTGATTCCCATGCCAGCGAGGCGCCGTACTCAACCCGTGGCTCGCGTTGCCCTCATCCTGCTCTCCATGGGACTGATGCTGGTCATGAGTGCCTGCGGGGGCGACCCGCAGGCCCAGCAGCAGGCCAGCCAGAGCAAAAGCCAGCTCGATAATCTGCTGCACTATGCCCTCACGATCGGTGTACCTGCCAGCATGCTCCAGTCTATCCAGAAGCAGGAGGCAGCTCTCAGCGGCACCAGTGCTCCTTTCTCTCTTTTTAATGATCAACCTGTGAATGCCTATTATAGGAATCTGACAACTCAGTATAAGCGCTTGCAAGATCAGACCAGAGGTGTCATTGCCACTGTCACTCAGCAGGATCAGGCTCAGGCCGAACAGGATATGCAGAATTTCGAAGATGCTCTGACCGCGCGCCGCACCGATGGCCGGGGCAATCTGCAGGTCTTTGCTCAGCACTACCAGCGTGATCAGGCTCTTATGACCACTGCCCAGTACCCCAGGGACTATGTGCAGATCAGCAACGATGCCCGTCTCTATACCCAGTCGTTGAATCTGATGAAGACAACCTATGATCGTCTTGTCACCTTCCAGAACACCGTCAAGCAGCTACAGAAGGCCAATATTGATGTGACGGCCATGCAGGCCCAGTATCAGACCGATCTCGACACTTTTAATCAGGCGGTTCTACCTGGTGACTTCCAGAATCTGCAGCAGGTGATCGAGGCGCAGTATCAGCTCGCAGTTGTCAACTCCATCCAGGCCGTTCCCTATGTTGGCAGTGCCAAGCTCAACACCTTTCAGGCGCAGATCAATGACCTGAAGAAGTATGGGGTCGATGCCAGCTCCTACCAGAAGCGCTACGAGGCCGACAAGAACGCGATGGCCCGGGCCACCACCATCCAGCAGTTCCTGACGGTCTCGCGCCAGATCGATGCCGACATGGCCGCCATGTACCCTGATCTCGTGCGCGGCGAGGCCTACTGGCTGGTCGGCGAGATCGATCGCCAGGCGCGAGCCTGGGGCAACGCCCATAAGTATCACGACAAGTTCGATGGTAATAACTACATTCTTGACTCCGGCTACACCCAGGATGGCATCGGCTACTGGATCAATCGCGAGCTGAGCTGGACCTACACAACTGAGGACTATCAGGCCGTGGTCGATGAGGAGAACAACGAACTGTTCAATCTGCACATGCTGGAGCAGAACTACAACGATCCCACGCCCTACAACAAGGTCCATCAGACCGATCTGCAGATGCTCAGCCACTACCATCTCGGCAATACGCAGGTCCTGATGGTCTCGTTTACCGAGCAGGCCATGCGCGTCTACAACAATGGCAAGCTCGTCAAGGCCTTCCACGTCACGACCGGGCGCGTCGAGCGGCCGGCCTTGCCGGGCGTCTGGGCGACACAGAATCGTCAGTCGCCGACGGAGTTTAAATCCAGCGATCCCAAGGGCTCGCCCTACTGGTATCCGCCGACGCACATCAATTACGCCGTGCTCTATCACTGGGGTGGCTTCTTTGTGCACGATTCCTGGTGGCGTGCCGACTACGGTCCCGGCACTCAGTTCCCCCACTACGACAGCGGCGGCGATGAGTCCTTCGCCGGCAACGGCAGCCATGGCTGCGTCAATGTTCAGGAGGATCTGATGGCCTGGCTCTACTCCAATACCGACTGGAACACTATGATCGTCATCTACTAGTCAGCGTACTCTTGCAGGCGATGCCGGTGGCGCTCACGGCCGGTATCGTTGGAGGAAGATGAGGCGGAGTCTCAAGCGCCGATCGGCTGCGGGCTCCGCCTCGTGTGCTGTTCGCTGCCTTTCTGTCCGGGTTGGCCCTCTTCCTCCCTCCAGATGCTGTGGCCTGGAGCCTAGGCCACGTCCTCTGTCTCTGGGGGAAGGTGCGTCTCTGGCTGAATGGCGGGGAGAGGGGGCAGCAGGCCCGCGCTCACCGGGGGCAGGGAGCGGTAGAGGTCCTCGCCGGTCAGGGGGCGTCGCCAGCTCTGCGCTGCACGCAGGTCGCTCAGAAACTCAGCCTGCAGGTCGTGGCCCAGGGCCTGCCAGACCAGGCTGATCGTGCGTCGAGCGAAGGCGATACTGTTGCGTGGCTCGATGCGGTCGAGGTCCTCAAAGAAGAAGGCGCAACTGGTAAAGCTGCACTGTAGATAGTACTGCGCCTCCAGCAGGAGCCGTGCGCGGCGCCGCTGAGCGGCCGATGCCGCCGGCCGCCCGAGCTCCTCCCAGTAGCTGGCCGCGCTGCACCAGCCGTTGCGTAGTGGGAGATAGGCATTGCGTGCTGCCCAGGGATCAAAGAGGGCCTCACTGGCATAGCGCTCGAAGAGGCGGTCGCAGTGCGCGGCCAGACGATTGAGCGCGCGACGCAGGGCTGCCTTCCACGCACTGTCCCCTTCGGTGCAGGGACAGCCCCCTGACCAGCGCTCGACGCCGTGGAAGCAGCTCCAGGCGCTGGGCGTCTGCAGCTCCACCTCACGCAGCGGTGGATGCAGGGCCAGGTAGCGTTCCAGCGTGCAGAGTTCAAAGCCGGCGGCCCGCGCGCTGTGCTGCAGCAGGCGGGTCAGGAACATATCGCGCCAGGTCCAGTGGTGCCCGTAGAGTTCGCCGTCGGTGGCGATCAGCAGGAGCTGCGGCCTGCCGCTCTCCACTTTCTGAGGCACCACATGGGCGGGCAGATAGGCGCTGGCGAAGTGATCGGCGTTGACGGTGGCGTTTCCGTCGAAGGAGATCCCACCAGAGAGCGGCGAGTTGTAGAAAAAGACGCTCATGCTCCGGCCCGAGGGCAGGCGCACCCGATAGGGTTCTGTGACATCCACCTCGCTGGCGGCCTGCCAGGGGGCGAGAATCGTGTAGCGCACGCCGCATCGGGCCATCAGATCGAGGCTCTCCAGATCGACGGCCGTTTCCGGCAGCCACATGCCACTGGCCTCGTGTCCGTAGCGCTGACGAAAGTCCTGCAGACCCCAGACGATCTGGGTATACTTGTCGCGTCGGTTGGCCAGCGGAAGAATCACATGGTGGTAGGTCTGAGCCAGGGCGTTGCCCGCGCCGTAGCGCTCGCGGTGATGGCGATCAGCCTCCACGATTGTCTGATAGACATCGGGATGCTGCCGCTCCAGCCAGGAGGCCAGCGTCGGTCCCAGATCGTAGCTGATCAGATCGAAGTTGCCAGCTGTCGCGTTCGGCCGGTAGCACTCGGCCGTGATCTTCTCGTTGAAGTTCGCGAAGGGCGCGGCCTCAGCCTCAGGAGGAATGGCCCCCGTAAACGGGTTCTCGCGTGGTGGTTGATAAAAGTGCCCATGAATGCACAGGTACAGGGGGGCCTCCTTCGACGTTGAGGGAGCGCCCACCGGGTGGTGTTCAAGCATAGAAAGCAGTCCCTTTTCCCTGCTAGAGTCTCCGCCTCATGCTCCTCTCCCAGCCCGCTCTTCCCCCGCCTCCACCGATCGCTATCTACTTTACGTATGAGCAGGGAGTTGAGTTGCAGAGGCTGCCGGCGCCTCTCAGTCCCGCAGCGGAGAGCGATCGTCGGGTCTGCCTGCGGCGGGGTCTGCCTGCAGACAGTCGGCTCCGCTTCACCCCTGTCACGCCTGGCGTGTGAGCGCAGTCTCGCCCGCCGGTGGCTGTGGGTAGAGTGAGCGGAGTGGTCGCGCCGCGGGAGTGGAAGGCGGGCCGTCCTGCCTGAGAGAGAGGCCCGTACCTCAGGCCGAGCGAGACTGTGCGCTCATCAGGAACTCCTCGTAGGCCTGGCGCAGCTTGGGGTAGCGCAGCAGGAAGACGCCAGCGTACTCCTCGGTCAGTGGCCGCGGCTGGCGGATGAGGTGCATGTTGACCTCTTTTAAGAGACGGTTGCCCTTCTTTCCATTGCAGGCCTTACAGGAGGCAACGAGATTCTCCCAGGTGCTTTTGCCGCCGCGGGAGCGCGGGATCACGTGGTCGAGCGTCAGATCGCGGCTGTGCTTCCCACAGTACTGGCAGGTATCCTCATCACGCAGCAGGATGTTCGCCCGCGTGGGCTGGAGGGCGACGCGGGGCACGCGCACATTGGCGAGTAGCTGCACGATGACAGGGCGCTCCAGCTCAAGGCGACGCGCCTGGATGCTCTCTTCGATCAGCTTCCGCACCTCGTCGTCGAGGAAGGTGACCTTCTTTTTAGAGAGCAGGACCACCAGACGACGCTCTGTGATCACCGAGAGAGGTTGAAAGGAAGAGTTCAGAACAAGAACAGGCATGATGGCTTTCCTTCCTCTCTGTCAGAGCATACATCACGGATGCAGACAGCGAGGAAGCAGGGTCAGACAGAGGGAGTGGGGCAGGCCCCATCTCTCGTCAGCCGCTCAGCGCCGCCTGCGTTGCTCACCGATTGGATAAGGAGACAGGCGTTCTGTCTGGTCAGGCCAGATCTGGACGGGGAGCAGGAGGCGCCTGTTAGCGCGGCGCCATGCCAGCAGCAGACCGGAAGAGGCCCATGCCTGAGTGATTGACCCCCGGCCCTGTTGAAGGAGCTGGCCATGCTGGTGGTATACCCGTCTCAAGAACTCCGTCATGCCTGACCTCAAAACGAGAGATGAGATCCCAGGAAGAGATAGTGCCATCTTGGTCGGGGTGAGAGGACTTGAACCTCCGACCTCAGCGTCCCGAACGCTGCGCGCTAGCCACCTGCGCTACACCCCGCAATACCGACTCGTGCAAGTTCTTCGCCGGTCTCGCTCTTTCTTGCCTTATCCGAATTCGGTGAAGCGAAAGAAACGTCCTACGAGTGACAATTTCGCCGGTAGGAGGAGGTTGGTACGATTGCCGCCTGCAGGCTGCTGTTATCTCTTGCTCTGTCAGGCGGCTCTACCTGCCTCTTACCGTTGCATAGTATAGCACAGGGCCGCGCTGTTTGACAATAGGGGTCCGGGGCGAATCCGCCCAGAGAGAAGGTCAGGCGTGGCCTGTCAGGTGGTACAGGGGGAGCTGATCCTGAGCGCGCTCTGCTGAGCTACCTCGGACGGCGCAGCGAAGAGAACCGCAGGCGTGTGGCAGCGGAATGAAAGGGGGTCTGCCTTCGTCCCTCTCTGGCGCGGCCCGCCTGGCATGCCTGCGGCTCTGATTGGCGGGCGATCGTGCTGGCGCTGAATCGCCAGGCCTACTCTGGGCCGGGCCGCGCGCTGGTGTCCGTCCCCGCGGGTTCTTCTGCGGCTGGCGGCTGCGCACCCTCCGGCTGCGGCTCCGAGGCCAGGAGCTGCGCCGCGGGAGGGGCCAGGGGCGGCTCAGCGCTGAGGTCCATCTTCAAGGGGAGGTCAGCCTCCTCCACAATTGTCCCATCGGGCCGCTCATAGATCACGCCGCGCAGGGCCGAATAGCCGATGGTGAAGCCCCCAGGAACGTGCCTGAGTCGCTCCCAGTAGACTGGAAACTCCGCTGTGCGGGCGAACTCGCGTATCTGCGCCTGCGCGTCCTCCTCACTGACGGCATAGAACTGCTGAATATACAGCGTCTCGTCCCCACGGTTGTACTCAAAGAGCCAGAGGCTCTTCTTAATGATCTTCCCTTCTTCCATCACCGTACTCCTCGGCATGTGATGTGTAGTCGCTGCCTGCCCTTGCAGGCGATCAATCTTCAGCTTGTATCATACCTGCTTCTCTGAAAGATTTGAAGATAGGATTTTAGTAATGTAAATAAAATGATCGGTCTCTCCGCTGATACCTCTGCCGGTGGGCCATTCCCTCCCTGGCTGTGAGCAGCGCGGGCCAGGCTGAAGCTCCCGGTTGACGCCCTGCCGCTGAAGATGCTAGAATATATCCTAGTGAAAAGGTCGGATTAAGAGCAACCTGCGTAGGAGCGATGCAAGAGACCAATCGAGTTTCCCCGCGGGGCGAGAAAGGAGCAGACCATGATCCTGAGAGTCTCGACAAAAGGTGAGTATGGCGTTCGTATCATGGTCGACCTGGCTCGCCACTATTACAGCTCGCGTCCGCGGTCGTTAACCGACATCTCGCAGGCCGAGCAGCTGCCCCTGGCGTACCTGGAGCAGTTAGTCAAGCTGCTGCGCGAGGCTGAGCCACCACTGGTCATCAGCACACGTGGCGCACATGGTGGCTATCGCCTGAGTCGTCCGCCGCAAGAGATTACAATGGGGGAGATTGTGCGTGTGCTGGAGGGGCCGATTGCGCCGATGATCTGCGCGACAGAGGGTGAGATGACGCAGATCTGCGGCTTCCTCGACTCCTGCAAGACAAAGTTCCTCTGGACCAGGGTGCGCGATGCCGTCGCGCAGGCGCTGGATTCGATGACGCTCGCCGATCTGCTGGGTGCGCCTGAGCAGGATGCCCAGGATGCTCCGACGCATTTCATCTCCATCTCGGATATTCACGTGGCGCCGCCTTCGACCGTGTGAGTGGAAACGGGCTGTGCTGTGGTCCGGGTTGTGCCCCTGGCGCCCTGGCCGGACCTGCTCGCGCGCGACCGCTCCGGTCGGAGCCGGCTTGCCAGTGCGCTGAGGCCCCGCCTCACGTGGTGGGCTGTGGCCATGAGATACTTAAGGAGGATGTTGTTTCTAATGGGATCTGAACTGATTATTAAAAACCTGCATGCCAGCATCGAGGGCAAGCCGATTCTGCGGGGGGTCGATCTGGTGGTGCGCCAGGGTGAGGTCCACGCGCTCATGGGACCGAATGGCTCGGGTAAAAGCACGCTGGCAAACGTGATCATGGGCAACCCCAAGTACGAAGTCACCAACGGGGAGATCTGGTTTAAGGGCGAGAATATTCTGGAGTATTCTCCCGACCGGCGCGCCCGTATGGGCCTCTTCCTGGCGTTCCAGTATCCGATGGCCATTCCTGGGGTGAGTGTGGCGAACTTCCTGCGCCGCGCCCTCGAGGCTGTTCGCGAGGGGCCAAAACCTCTGGAGGAGCAGGAGAACCCCAGCGGCCGGCCGGCAAAACGCAAGACCATCCCGCCTGCTGAGTTCCGCAATCTGCTGCGTGAGAAAATGAAGCTCCTCAAGGTTGACAATAGTTTCATCAACCGCTCAATTAACGATGGCTTCTCGGGTGGTGAGAAGAAGCGTGCTGAAATCCTGCAGATGGCCCTGCTGGAGCCGGAGATTGCCCTGATGGATGAGACCGACTCCGGCCTCGATATCGATGCCCTTAAGATTGTCTCCGAGAGCGTCAATGCCCTGCGTGGCCCGAAACTGGGCCTCCTGGTGATCACTCACTACCAGCGCATCCTCGATTACATCGTCCCTGACTTTGTGCACGTCATGTACGACGGTCGCGTGATCAAGTCTGGTGATAAGGACCTGGCGCTCGAGCTGGAGCGGAAGGGCTATGAGTGGCTCAAGCCTGAGGAGAACGAGGTGGGTATCAATGGCTGATCTGCTGGCAAACGGCTTCTCGCGCGACGCGCTGCTGGCTCTCTCGCGCCAGAAGGGCGAGCCTGAGTGGATGCTGCAGCTACGGCTGCGGGCCTGGGAGATCTACGAGCAGACTCCGGCCCCGCTGGGACGCCGGGGTGATCTGGGTACGCTGCAGACGCTGGCGCGCTTCCATTTCCAGGAGCTGCGCCCCTATCTGCCTGCTGATGCTGGCGCCGCCCTCCCTGCTCCTCTGGAGGAGGGGCTGCGCGAGGCGCTCGTAGGCCCTGGCGAGCGCTCGGCGCTCATTCTCCAGCGCAACAGCTCGGTCGTTCGCCTGGAGCTGGCGGAGGACCTCAAGAGACGCGGTGTGATCCTCACTGACCTGGAGACCGCCGTGCGTGAGCATGGCGAGCTGGTGCAGCGTTACTTCATGACGCAGTGTGTTCCGCTGGAGACCGATAAGTACACTGCCCTGCATGCGGCCTTCTGGAGCGGCGGTGTCTTTCTCTATATTCCCAGCGGGGTGGAGATCGAGCAGCCCATCCTGGCGCAGATCTGGCTGGATGCGCCGGCGGCTGCGGCCTTCGCGCATACCCTGATCATCGCTGATGAGCTGAGCAGCACGCGCTATGTCGAAGAGTATAGCTCGGCCTTTGAGGGCGAGCAGCCCTCTCTGCTGAGCGGCGTGGTCGAGGTCTTTACCAGAAGCGGCGCGCGCGTCGAGTTCACCAGTCTGCAGGATCTGGGACGCAACGTCTGGAACGTGATGTATAAGAACTCCGTGCACGAGGCCGATAGCAGCGTCTCCTGGGTGATGGCGGACCTGGGGAGCCGCCTGACGCTCTCGCACATCGGCTCGAATCTGCTTGGCAATGGCAGTGCTGCTGAGCTGGTGGGGGTCTTCTTCAGCGATCAGGATCAGCGCTTCGCCATCAAGAGTCTCTCCAACCACGTGGGCCTCTCGACCAATGCAGAAACCCTGGTGCACGGCGCCCTCACCGATGAATCGCGCGTCGAGTTCGACGGCATGATCCGTGTGCAGCCCGGTGCCCAGCAGACGGCCTCCTTCCTCTCGGAGCACAATCTGCTCTTGAGCAAACGCTGTCGCGCCGAGGCGATCCCGGGGCTGGAAATCGGCGCCAACGAGGTCAGTGCCAGCCACGGCGCTACCACTGGCCAGCTGGATGAGGAGCAGCTCTTCTATCTGATGGCGCGGGGTATCCCCAGAGAGGAGGCCGAGCGCATCATTGTGCAGGGCTTCTTCGAGCCGGTGCTGCAGCGTATCTCGCTGGATAGCCTGCGTACGCGCCTGCGTCGCAATATTGTGCGGCGTATGCGCGGTGGCCACGAGACTGAGGCTGATGCCTGGATCGAGGCTCAGGAGCGCTGGGAGATCGAGGGGGTCGATGAACACGCGGTCAGCTTTGATCGCACCTCTGAGGAGGAGGAGATCCGCCTGTTGCCCTAGCGGGGGAACAGGCACTGGCGATTAGATGGTGGAGGGAGGCGGGCGACCCTGCCCGGCCTGTCCGGTGGGGTGCAGCGCGTGATGGCCGCTCGGACGGCTCGCTGCCTGTTCCCTACGACAGCGTGGCTCTCGCCCGCCTCTCTGCCGTGAGAAGCAAGAAATCAGGGATTACGATGCAGGAACTTGTCGAGGGACGCCGCGCGCCGCGCAGCGTCGAGGAGATCCGCCGCGATTTCCCCATCCTGACGCGCCAGGTTCATGGCCGGCCACTCGTCTATCTGGATAGCGCGGCCAGCTCGCAGAAGCCGCAGACGGTCATTGAGGCCATGAACATCTACTATCGCACCTACCATGCCAATGTGCACCGCGGCGTCTACGAGATCAGTGAGCAGGCTACCGAGGCGCTGGAGCGGGCCCGGACGAGGGTGGCGCGTTTTATCAATGCGCGTCAGAGCAGGCAGGTGATTTTTACACGCAACACGACCGAGAGCATCAATCTGGTGGCCTATAGCTGGGGTGGGGCGCAGATCAAAGCCGGCGACCTGATCGTGCTCACGGCGATGGAGCATCATAGCAACCTGGTGCCCTGGCAACTGCTGGCTCAGCGCAGCGGCGCCCGGCTGGAGTTTGTGCCGCTGACCCCTGAGGGTCTCTTGCGTCTGGATGTCTATGCCCAACTGCTGGAGCAGGGGCCGAAGCTGGTAGCTTTCACCCAGATGTCGAATGTGCTGGGCACGATCAACCCGGCTCGGGAGATGATTGCCCAGGCCCATGCCGCTGGCGCGCTGGTGCTTGTGGATGCTGCGCAGAGTGCGCCCCACCTGCCGCTTGATGTGCAGGCTCTGGATGTTGATTTTCTCTGCTTCAGTGGCCATAAGATGCTTGGCCCCACTGGCGTGGGTGTGCTCTATGGCAGGCGCGATCTGCTGGAGGCTATGCCTCCCTTTCTGGGCGGCGGCGATATGATCCGCTCAGTGAGCCTGCGGGCCTCGACCTGGAACGATCTCCCCTGGAAGTTTGAGGCGGGTACGCCGGCCATTGCTGAGGCTGTGGGACTGGGGGCGGCTGTTGAGTATCTGCAGGCGCTTGGCATGGACTGGGTGGCGCAGCATGAGCGCGAGCTTACCACCTACGCGCTCGAACGCCTGCGCTCCGTGCCCGGCCTGACCCTCTATGGCCCGCCGGCTGAGCAGCGCGGCGGCGTGATCTCCTTCACGCTGGGCGACATTCATCCGCACGATCTGGCCTCGATCCTGGACCAGGAGTTCGGTGTGGCGATTCGCGCTGGCCATCACTGCGCGCAGCCGTTGATGGAGCATCTCGGCCTCGGCGCCACTGCGCGTGCCAGCTTCTATGTCTATACACTGCCCGAAGAGATCGATGTTCTCGTCCAGGGACTGCATAAGGCGTTGGAGATCTTCCGGCTCTAGTCTACTTGCTCATGGCAACTGAGTGCGGCGGAGCGGCCCGCGCCGCTCTGCTCCTGCGGCCAGGTCTGCGGCCTGGCAGATTACTGCCTGCTGGGGGCATGTCTATGTCGATGGATTACCGTGAATATATCCTGGATCACTATCGTGATCCGCGGAACTATGGCACACTGGAGCATCCCACCGCCCATGCGGAGGACTCGAATCCGCTATGTGGCGATCAGGTGAGCATGGATCTGCTGGTCGAGGGAGAGCGCGTCACGGCGGTGCGCTTCCGGGGACGTGGCTGTGCCATCAGCCAGGCTGCGGCCTCGATGCTCACGGAGATGATTGAGGGGAGGACCCTGCCAGAGGTGCTGCGCCTCGGAAAGCAGGATATCCTTGATGCCCTTGGTATTCCCATCAGCCCGGCTCGCACGAAATGTGCCTTTCTGAGCCTGCGTGTCCTGCATAAAAGCCTGGTGCTGGCTGGCCTGGAGAGGCCGTCCGCCGAGGATGACGATGAGACCGTCTGAGTGCTTCAATGAGAGGGGGTCTGCATGCGTTTAGCTGGCAAGGTCGCGGTGATTACGGGGGTGAGCCATGCCGGGCAGATGGGGTTCGCCCTGGCGTCCAGCTTTGCTCAGGAGGGGGCGGTTCTGGTGATCAGTGCGCGCAATGCCGAGCGTGTCGCGGCCCGCGCCGCCGAGCTGAGCGCGCAGGGGGCGCAGGTGCGGGGTATCGCGGCCGACCTCACCAGCGAGGAGGGGGCGCAACGGCTGATTCAGGAGACGCTGGCGGCCTATGGGCGCGTCGATGTGCTGGTCAATCTGGCCGGTGGCCTGACGCGCTACGGCCCTCCCCAGGAGTGCACCCTGAGCGACTGGGAGTTTGAACTCAATAATAATCTGCGCACGACCTTCCTCTGCACGCGCGCGGTCTGGCCGAGCCTGCTCGCCCAGGGAGGCGGCAAAGTGATCAACTTCAGCCGGGCCTATAGCATGTACAACGCCGGAGCGCAGACTCTGGCCTACAACTGTGCCAAGGCAGGCGTGGATGCGCTGACCCGCACCTTTGCCCAGGCTGGGAAGGCCCATGGCATCCAGGTCAATGCCATTGCGCCTGGCCTGATCGCCACGCAGTCCAACCTCGAGCAGCTCCACCCCTCGCCGGAGGAATTGCGCGCGAAGTGGGTCACTCCGCGCGAGGTCGCTGAGGTCGCCATCTTCCTGGCGACAGCGGCGGGTGATGGCGTCAGCGGGGTCATTCTCCCTGTTCAGGGGCGTGGTCTGTGAAAGGATGTCTCCACCAGCGGAGAGTGAGGGAGGAAGCGAGGTCTATGAGCGATTTTGTGCGCGTTGCCGACTGGGATGATCTTGAGGAGGGTGGCCTGCTGGGGGTGGAGATCGATGGCGAGCCGGTCTGCCTGGCGAAGGTCGCTGGCGCCGTCTATGCCTGCAACGGTGAGTGCACCCATATCGGTGGCCGCCTCTACGAGGGAAGCCTCGAAGGGAGCGTCCTGACCTGTCCTGTCCATGGCGCCCAGTTTGATCTGCGCACTGGCAAGGTGCTGCGCGGTCCTGCCCGTCAGGATCTCGTGCTCTACGCGGTGCGTGTGGAGCATGGCGCCATTCTGGTGCGTCTACCCGCCGAGGAGTGACCTGGACGCCCCTGGGATGACGTGTGCTGCGGCACGAGGCTGCAGAACGGATCTGCAAGCTTCACCTCTTGCGCTGTGGCAGCGTAACCCCTACAATAGCAGCAGCAGGCGCTCTCATCTGGAGCGCATATCTCTTGCTGCGATGGAAGGACACGCTTTTTTATGGTAGGCAGGTCACATCTCCTCATTGGTCTCACGGCGGGTGTTGTGCTGGATAGCGTGGTACACTTAAGCGGCAGTCCCATCACGCTGGCGCCCAGCGTGCCCCTGAAGCTGGTGGTTGCCAAAGCCATCTATTACCTGGCCGTCGGTTTCGGCGCCTTGCTGCCGGACATTGACAATGCCCATAGCACGCTTGGTCGCAAATTTGGCTGGGTGAGCCGTGAGATTCAGCATCTTGCCGGCCACCGCACCCTGTTTCATAGCCTGCTCGGTCTGCTGCTTGGCTCGCTGCTGGCGCTGGGTGTGCAGCAGGCCGCCATCTATCTGCTGGGTCTGCGCGGCCTGAGTGCTCCGGCCAGCCTGATCGGAGCCTCGCATATGATCTTCTTCGCCGTCCTGTTCGGGTGTGTGATGCACATCGCCTGTGATGCGCTGACCGAGGGTGGCGTGCCGCTGCTCTGGCCCAATCGCCAGCGCTTCGGGTTTCCGCCGAATCCGCACTGGCGTTTTCGCACAGGGACCTGGCCAGAGTATGTCATCGTGTGGGCCTTTATGATCCTGGTGGCCATCGGGATCTGGCAGAACGTTATCTATATTTGAAAGATCGAGGCATCGAAGCATACCGGCAGGGTGTGATGAAGCATCCACGTCTACATAGCCAGCTCTGGCTGGCCTGGGGCTGCCTGCTGCTGCTGATGGTGGTCTACCTGCTGGAGATGGGCCACCAGACGGTGTTGCGCTACGACACCTTCAAGGCGACGGCCTTTGACCTGGGAAACTACGATCAGGCGATCTGGAATACGCTGCACGGTCGGCCCTTTCAGTTTACCAATCAGGCGATTGACTGGTACGGACCGCCGACGCGCCTCGGAGTGCACGTTGAGCCGATCCTGCTGCCGCTCTCGCTGCTCTACCTGATTCGCTCTGATCCACGCACCCTGCTGATCTTTCAGACGCTGGTGCTCGATCTGGGGGCCCTGCCGGTCTTTCTGCTGGCGCGCCGCTATCTGCCGCGCTGGCCACTGCTGGCCCCACTCTTCGCTCTGGCCTATCTGCTCTCGCCGGCCCTGCTGGGGCTGAACATCTTCGATTTCCATGCGGTCAGCCTGGCGACGCCCCTCCTGCTCTATGCCCTGCTGGCCCTGGCCTACCGGCGCTATGCTTGGTTCTTGATCTGTTGCGTCCTGGCTGCCTCCTGCAAGGAGGATGTTCCGCTGGCGATCGCCCTGCTGGGCGTTCTGCTGATCTGGCGCTACCGCCTGCCGCGTCTGGGTCTGACGCTGCTGATCGGCGGCTTTCTCTGGTCCGCGCTGGCGTTCGGCGTGGTCATTCCCCATTTCTTCCCTGGCCAGCAGGCCAACAACTTCTGGTACCGCTATGAGACGCTGGGCAGCTCGCCCGGGGCGGCCATTGTCAATATTCTCGTCCATCCCTGGCTGCTCCTCACGACCTTCTTCACGCTGGAGCGCTTCTACTATCTGGCCAGTCTGACGCGCAACACTGGTTTTGTCTGTCTGCTCGCACCTGAGTGGCTGTTGCCGACGCTGCCGAGCCTGGCGGTGAATATTCTCAACACCGATCCCAATCTCTATAGCGGCGTCTATCACTACAATGCGACGATCATCCCGTTTGTGATGCTCTCTGGCATCCTTGGACTGCGGCGCCTGCTGGCCCTCTGGTCCTCCTGGCGTGGGGAGCCGTTGCCGGAGCTGGAGCTGCTGGTGCCGCCGCGCTCGCCGCTCGTCTCTCGCGAGGGCCGGGGTTTCGCGAACCTGGCCTGCCTGGCCGGGCGCGTTGGTCTGCTGGCCTTTGCTCAGCGTTTCGCGGCCGCGCTGCGCGGGCAGGCGCTGCGGCTGCTGCGCCCGAGCTGGTGGCAGCACCAGTGGAAGCGTTTCTGCCAGCGCATGATTCCCCTGGCGCGCCAGGTGAGCCTGACGCGCCTGCAGTGGTGTTTCAGTCTCTGGGTTATGCTGCTGATCGTGGTCAACTATGTGGCCATCGCCCCCGTGCTCAATACCTTCTGGGCTGATCATGAGCCGGGACCGCGCGAGCAGCATATCGAGCAGCTACTCGCGATGATTCCGCCGGACGCCTCTGTCTCGGCGAGCGATAATCTCAATCCTCATCTGAGCGAGCGCCAGCGTCTGGCCGTCTTTCCCTCGTTCACGGGAACCGTTGATGGTAAGGAGTACACGGTCGACTACATTATTGTTGATCTGAACGCTGTCTTCCCCGAAGATCGTGCCAGCACGATTGAGATTCTCAACCGTCTCTCCTCCTCAGGTCAGTTCCGCGTCATTGCGCGCGCGGAGGGAGTTATCCTGCTCAAACGCAATAGTACATAGTAAGCCCTGGTATGTTATAATCCTTGCAGATGACACACTCTGCTTTATTCGCTCTTATCGACAGTCGAGGGACGGAGGAGAAGTTCTATGCGTAACGATCCTTTTCATGACGAACCAACAAGTGCCCAGCCGCCCCAGATCTTGCCGCCGATGGAGGAGTTACAGCCGAGGCAGGTTCCTGCGCCGCAGATGCCAGTCAGCGAAGCTGCGCCTCGTGTTCATCATGTCGTGGAGGCTGAGATGGTAGAGAGTCGCGAGGAAGAGGCGCGTACCATTGTCTTTGCCATTGGGAAGTTCAAGGATTTTCTGCTCTGGTTTCTGGCCGTGCTCGAGGTCACACTGCTGCTGCGCTTTGTCCTCCGCTTGATCGCCGCTGATCCTGGTAATGCCTTTGCTGGTCTCCTCTATGCACTGACGGGTATTCTGCTCCTGCCGTTTAACGGAATTGTGAAGACCCCTTCACTGCACAACTGGGCCTTTGAGTGGCCAACGCTGATTGCTATGGCGGTCTATGCGCTGATCTTTGTAGCGATTACGAGTTTCCTGCGTCTGCTGATCTCGGCGCCGAAGGAGCCGGCTGAGTAATGCCGTCGATGGAGCGCCGGAGTGAGCATCAGGCGGGTGCAGTATCTCGTGCTCGCTGCAGGGTCGTGGCATTGAGCGAGGCCATTGTGGAGGAGGTGGTGGGTGAGGTGCGGCGTGGCTGCGTACACAGTGTCTTCGCTGCTGCGGCGAATATCCTCTTCCCCGGCGATGTGCTGCTCTCATTGAATGCCAATGGCGCGCTGGCGCTGCCCAATGGTCTGTGTCTCTCTGCTCCGGCCGGGGCCTATCCTTTCAGCAGTCTGCGTGCGGGTATGACGGTGCTGCTGGGGGCGCAGCGGTTGCACATTGAGGCCATTGGCTGCTCGCTGGACCTGAGCACCTGTGCGCGTTGGAGTCCCTACCTGCAGCGTCCGCCCCGACTTGAGCGTGTGCTGGTCGAGCGTAACGCTACCCGTCTGCGTGCGCTCCTGGCTGCTGACGCGCAGAAGCGCTCAGGGGCCTTCGCTGGCCTGCTGCCGCCGCCTACGGCACTGACCTCCGTCTCAGCTCTCGCAGAGGCGCTGTGCGGGCAGGGACCCGGCCTGACGCCGGCGGGCGATGATATGCTGGCCGGCTGGATGGCGGCGGGCTGGCTGCTCCTGGGACCCCGGCCTGAGTTTCTGGCCGCCTGCCGCGAGATCGCGGCCGTCGCTGTGCAGCGCACACATCTGCTGAGCCGTGCCTGGCTGGAGTATGCTGCACGTGGGGCCTTTGCGCTGCCCGTGCTGGCGCTGCTGGAGGCGCTGGCCTCCCCTGAAGAGGCGCGCCTTATGGCGGCTGCGCGTGCCGTGCTCGATCTCGGTGCCAGCTCCGGTTGTGATCTGCTCCAGGGTCTCCTGCTCTTTCTCGATCAGCCGCTTCTACCCTGGTAGCACAATGTCCAGTGAATGCTATCCTCTTCTATCGTTCTGTTGCTGTAGACTGCTGTATTGGATTGTGACTCGCGTTGCCGGCGTAGAACCAGTATTTCCATGAAAAGTCATAGCCTGATCCTTTTAGTTGATCCATAGTTTACATAAAATCCGGTTTGTGCTATACTGGGCGCAAGCCGGAGGTGCTATGAATCAGCTCAGTATATTCACTGGGAACGCCAATCCCGAGCTGGCTGTTGCGATCTGTCGTCATCTGGGGAGGCCGCTGGGGAAGGCCGAGGTGTTCCAGTTCAGCAATGAAAATATTTTTGTGAAGATCAACGAGAACGTGCGTGGGCACGACGTTTTTGTCATTCAGCCGTTCAGTTCGCCGGTCAACCGTTCGATCATGGAGCTCCTCATCATGATCGATGCCCTCAAGCGAGCCTCGGCGCAGCGCATCACGGCGGTGATCCCCTATTATGCCTATGGTCGCACAGATAAGAAGGATCAGCCGCGGGTTCCCATTACGGCGCGTCTGCTGGCTGACTGCATCACCGTGGCCGGGGCGCAGCGCGTGCTGACGATGGATCTGCATGCCGGTCAGATCCAGGGGTTCTTCAGTATTCCAGTGGACGAATTGACCGCGCAGACGCTGCAGGCGCGTTATTTCCGTGAGAAGGGGCTGGAGGACTTTACGGTCGTTTCGGCCGATGAGGGATTTGCCAAGAAGGCGCGCCAGCTCGCGGATCGCCTGAACGTGCCTCTGGCGATTGTCGAGAAGCGGCGCCTGGGCAACGACGGGGTGACTGAGGCCAAGAACGTGATCGGCAATGTGGCGGGACGCACGGCGCTGATCGTAGATGAAGAGATTGACACTGCCAGTTCGATTACTCAGGCGGTGCGTGTGGTGCGTGAGCATGGGGCGCGTGAGGTCTACTGTTGTGCCTCGCACGGCGTGTTTTCGGGTCCTGCCATTGAGCGGCTGCGTGCTGTGGAGATCAAGGAGATCGTGGTGACGGATACGATTCCCCTGCCGCAGGAGAAGCGCCTGCCCAATATGCGCATTCTCTCGGTAGCGGAGCTGTTCGCGGGAGCCATCAGCCGCATCCATGAGAACCGCTCGGTGACCGAGTTATTCAAGTAGAGAGGTCCGCCCTCCGGGGGTCGGGATCAGGTCGCCGCTGAGGGTCGAAGCAGACATGAAAACAGGCAGACGCCCGGGCGTCTGCCTGTTTGTGTGGCCCATGTCCTGACGAAGTGAGCCTGTGCCCTCCCATATCAGCGCTGGTACAAAACGACCCGGGCAAACCGCCTTCGCTTTACATCGGGGACATCGCCCCGCCCTTCAGGAACTCTTTTGCGCGCTCGTATCTGCTGGTGGCCAGAGTAGTGGGGATGCGCAATATATGTACAGCATGAAAAGGATCGTGGCGCTCATACGCAACGTGATCTGTGTATTGGCGCTCAGCGTGCGATACTGCCAGGGAGCCAAGATCCAGCCACCAATGGTGGCCCGGCTACGCGCTTCCAGTTCTTTCCTCTCGATGAATGCCATGATGATGGTGGCCGGCCCCGCGAGCGCCATTTCTATCAATGCGTTGAGCGAGATGATCGCCAGAGGAAAGTTGTGTGTATATTGATAGAGAAATACTGACAGATTCATTACTGGATATACGAATATTTGTTGTATTAGATGGATGAGAGAATCCATATTAACGCTCCCGTATCTATGGCAACTGGCCCAAATGTGAGAGGTATAAGCGTGTAAAGGGGTCATAGCTGAAACGTATCACGATGAAGTCGATGATTTGCTGCTGACGATTCTCTATGGGGGGGATATGCTCTTCGATAAACTGTACAAGCCTCTCCCGGTCCGCCACTGATAGTGGTAGCGCTGCCGGAGCGTAGTGCGCCTGAGTGGTCCAGCGGACATTTTGCGGTCGCTGGATGATCACGGAGGGCTTGCGCAGGGGTCCACTGACCAGGACACGGACCCTGGGGGCGATCAGAAAGGGTGAGGGCAGCTTCAGCTCGCAGATACTTTCTCTGGATGCCGCCTGTAGCATATACCAGGCGACGAGCGTGGCACTGACCAGTGCTAGTATCAGCGTTTGTGTCTCAGAAAAAGGCCAGAAAGGGAGCAGCGTGATCCCTCTTTCCAGGCCCAGGATGGGCCCGAACGAGAGGCCGAGCGTATAAAGCACTATTTTGGCCTGCGGAAATAGACGTTGCATCGCCTTCTCCTTTGCTATCCTGGTGCAGGAGAATTTCGCCTGATGCGCTTTCCAGATGCTCGCTCCTACCAGATCGGCTTGAGGGAGAGGCAACATGCAATGTCCGAAACCGTAGCGACCTCTCCCCAGGGCCGGATTCCCCACATAGTGGAGGTGATGGCGGCGAAGGTGGGAAAGGTCGTGCGCCTGGCATGCAAGGATATCAGGGTGTAGTGGCGACGCCTGGTCAGCCTGCGCTCAGTTCCGGTCCAGAAGATGCCTTGTTGGAGGCGTGTGAACCTGCGTGCGGCTTCCGCTTTCGCAAGATAACGATCCTCTCGTGTGTCGTTCTCCATGCCTGCCTCGGCGATGAATGGTGCTCAGTCTGCTCACATGCCTACCACAGCTGATCAGGTGTGCTCTCACATGTATTGCTCATCTTTGCGCAGGTCAATTTTGCGCAGGTCAATGCCTTTGATGGTCGGTGTAGTCATGAGTATTCCTGCCGGTCTCTCGATGAGCTACGCCAAGTACATGTTTGAAAAACAGTATACCTGATGGGGTGCAGCTTGTCCAGGGAACGCATCTACTGGCGCTCACATGAGAGGGCACATGCTCACGTTGGAGGGCAAAACTTGCTCACGTCGGAGGGCACGTACCATGTTGGACCATGAGCAGGAGCGTACTGAATGGCCAGGAGAGTGAGTGGTAGCGGCGGTAGGACTCGAACCTACGACACGGGGCTTATGAGTCCCCTGCTCTGCCAGCTGAGCTACGCCGCCTTATGTCTGCGTCTGTAGAGCCTCTGGCTCTGGAGGAGCGCTGCAGCGCTGCATCCGTTGTCTATAGTATCATACCCTGTCAAGAGGGGGATGCTGGAGGGTAGGAGGGAGGGTGACTGAGTGGTAGGGAGGCCCCACTCGTGGGAGATGGGGCCTGCAGGTGTGTGTTGAACAGAATAGACTTAGAGCGTGCCTTAAGAGGCGAGGAGACAATAAAGTGGTTGCGGGGGCAGGATTTGAACCTGCGACCTTTGGGTTATGAGCCCAACGAGCTACCGCTGCTCCACCCCGCGACGTGAGCCTGCGGACGGACGGCGCGTATACGGCGCTGAGGTATGCCCGCCCGGAGGAGAGAGCAAGAAAACCTGGTAGCGGGGGCAGGATTCGAACCTGCGACCTTTGGGTTATGAGCCCAACGAGCTAACCACTGCTCCACCCCGCGTCGGCTCCTTTATGATACTACACTCTGTGAAGTATGTCAAGAGGGAATGACGGCCGATGCTTCTCTGCTCTGGGGCCTTCCAGAGCGCAGGATACGCTGGTTGGAGGGCCATCCTTTGCTGCTGCTGTTGCTTTTGATCGAAGGAAGCAAGTTGCGTCGTAGATAATATGAAGAGATAGAGCCATATTTCCCTCTCTGGCGTGCGCTGGGCAACTTTATCAGGACAGGTCTGCTCTGCATTATTGCCATCGAGCAGGATGCCGTTAGTCACTCTGTACCTCGCATTGGGAAAGGCACGGATGGCAGAGCGCTCATATGAGCTCACGATCAGCTCTGTAAACGTGGGCAACGGCATTCTGCTCCCACTCTGTGGGAACACGTGCGACTTTGCCCACTGGCACGTAAATCTCTCTCCCTGCGGGCCTGAGTGGCAACCTGCCTTGAAAGAAGGCTGTGATGCGCTCCCTGGCGATTCGGACATATTCTTCCTCCTTATCACAACCAATTACTCGCCTTCCGTGCTTTAAGCCAGCGATCAGGGAGGAGCCTACTCCACAGTAAGGATCAAGTATCCACTCATCCTCATCTGTAAGCGCAAGAACGCAGCGTTCCACCAGCTCAACAGGATACTGGCAGGGATGGATAGTCTTTTCAGGATGCGCTGCCTTAACGTTGGGGAGGTACCACACTTCCTCTTCCCACTCCTGTGCGAGGAATTCCCAGAAGTCGGAGGGATTCTTGCCGAGCGGATTCCCGGAAGGCAATCCCTTCTTCGGCCCTTTGTAGTGGCGCTTGCCTGGATACTTCGAGGGAACACGTGCAGGGTCAAGATGAAACGTATAGCTGTCCGTTTTTGTAAACCACAGAATGGTTTCATACCGGCCTGAAAATCTGCGTTTCATATGCATTCCATGACTGTAGCGCCATATGATTCTATTCCGTAATTTCAGGCCTCTTTTCTTAAAAATATCATAGTACATAATATCGAGAGGAAAGACCTCTCCATCCTCAACGAAGTTTCCTACTTGCCAGCAGATGCTGCCGTTCTGGCCGACGATGCGTACAAGCTCCTGAATCACAGCTTCCTGATCACGCAGATAAGCCTCAACACTTTGCCTGTTCTCATAGGGCTTGCCCAGATTATAGGGAGGGGAGGTCATGACCAGAGCAACACTTTCGGAGGGCAATGTTTGCAGGAATTCTAGAGCGTCTCCTGTATGGAGTACGATGCGCTGCTGGTTGTTGAAGGTCTCGGCGTACTCGGGGAGTATTTCGCCTGGTAATGGTAGTTGTTGGGCCTCCATATAAGATTTGCCAGAACCTCACATTCTCTCTATTTTGGAAGATATCTGAGTCACCTTTGCTCCGGAAGGACGGTGTGCATTGATCATACTAGAACACCGGCAAATCAGACAAACTATCAGCCTTTCCCGGTTCCAAATAACCGAAATCGGTTAACTGAATCTGAACGGTATCATCAAGAGGGGAGGTCTGTCAAGATCTGGCGAAGCTGCCCTGCTCGCTGTAATGACGTCGCCATTGCCCACGTCAGGCTGACGCCTTCTCTAGGAGACAATCCTCGTCTCTGGACACGCTTCTGGTGTCCCGCTAGCGGCTCTCGGACGCCTCCCTGCCTGCCCCTGCTTTCAGGACAAGAAGAGGGCGCCAGCGGACCTGCGGCGGTCCCTGGCGCCCCTCAGAGAGAGACGACACGCTTCACGTTGAGCAGGAGAGGAAGGAGGTTGCTACGTGATCTGCCCCCGAGCCTGCTTCCCTCGCACTCATCGCTCTCTCCACGTCACTGAAGAGCGGCCTGGCAGCCCCCCCTCATCCAGAGAACCTCCCTCAAACAACGCTGCAGGTCGCCCCATTGAGCGTGAAAGAGGTCGGCGCAGGATTACTCCCGTTCCACGTACCCAGGAAGCCCGGTGCGGGATTGACCGAGCCGCCAGCGGGGATCTGCCCGTTGTAAGAGGCGTTCGTAACTGTGACCTGCGCTCCCTGCTGGCTGTAGCTCCCGTTCCAGAGCTGCGTGATCTGCTGGCTGCCGGGGAAGCTGAACCTGAGCGTCCAGCCATTGATCGCGCTACTCCCCGTGTTCGTGATGCTGATTGATCCCTGGAAGCCGCCCGTCCACTGATTGACAACGCTGTAGTGCACCTGACAGGTGGCGCCGGAGACCGGGGTGGGCGAGGGCGTGGGTGTGGGAGTCGGCGTGCTGGTTGGCGTCGCCGTCGCAGTGGGCCTGGGTGTACTGGTTGGCGTCGCTGTCGCAGTGGGGGTCACTCCCGAGGAGGAAGCCGGGATGGTATAGGTCACCAGCGAACGCGCCGGCACAGTCGCGCTGAAGGACCCGCCACTCACGGTCAGCGCTGCCTGGGCCGCCGTGTTGTTGCTGGCGTTTGTCAGGTAGGGGGTGACCATTGCACCATTGGCGACGCCGGTGTTCTGCAGCGAGAAGCTGGCTGCGGTGTCGCTGCTGGCCGTATTGAGCACCACAATGGCCAGTGTACCGTTAGTGTTCTTGAAGGCCGTCACATCCAGTGTGCTGTCCGAGGTGCTGGCGCCGATGCGCACAGCGCCGGGCCGCACAAAGCGGCTGTAGTTGGCAAAGGCCCACAGGCGCTTGGCCACGTTCACGGTTGTCCCGCTGAGCTGGATCAGGCTCTCATTATCGGTGGAGGTGGTCACGCCCCACCAGTAGAAGAAGGCGTTCAAATTGGCCGCCGTCAGGCCCGTATAGATATGCTGGGCCCAGGTGAAGCCTGAGGCATCGGTGTTATCGTCCCAGGCGGCGTCAAAGTTGTCAAAGGTCGACCACTCGGTCTCCCAGACCGGTTTGCCATTGGAGGAGAGCGGCGAGGTCGGTGCAGCGGTGTAGCCGTGGCTGGAGATCACGCTGACGTAGGAGTTGGCGACCGAGTCGCTGGTGATGGCGCTGGTGTAGCCCGGCGCCAGATTCCACCCCTCGGCATCGCAGCAGACGATGCGCGTTGAGAGGCCGGCGCTTGCCAGCGTGGGACCCAGCACCTTGGCAAAGTCGGCCGTCTGCGTGGGGTTCATGACCATGCTCGAATAGGAGGTGGTGAGATTCGGCTCGTTGACGAAGCCCACGTTGGTCACGGTGATGCCTGCCGCCTGGTAGTCCTTGAGGTACTGCACCAGGTAGTTGGCGTAGGCCTGGCGCCAGTCGCCGGTGCTGCAGGTGGAGGCGCCGGGCGCGCCGCAGAGTGTGCCGCCATTGGACTCGTTGCCGTTGGTCTTCATGTAGCCTGGCGCGCTCCAGGCATCGGCGTAGATTCGCGTGACGCCGTAGTTCTGGATCACCTGCTGCGTTAGAGGGAGCTGGCCCCAGTCCGTGCCGATAGAGACGTACTGAGGGGTCGCACTCGGACTGCCGGGGCTATTCGGCTCGATCGTATGGTTGCTGTCCGAAGGGATGATATTGCGCAGAATGGTCAGCCCGGCCCCGCTCGTTGGACTGAAGAGCAGGTTGAGCATCTGCTGCTCGGGGCCTGAGCCGGCATTGATCATGGCGCTGGCCTCGCCAAAGGCCTCGGAGATGCCGAAGCCGTCGATGGTCTGGTAGGTCGTTGCCCCGTTAATGGTCACGCTCGATGCCGCGTAGACGCTGTGCGTCTGGAGCATCAGACCCAGCGTGGTTGCGGCGATCAGCAGCCCGATGGCCAGGATGGCGCAGAGCTGACGTGCCTGATGCTTCAACATACATCCATCCATCCTCTCTAGAAGTTGTGACACAAAGCAAAGCGTAACAATGTGCAATATAGTAAGAGGAAGCAGAACAGGATCGCGGAGGAGTAAGGCGCGCCGTTTGCCATCCCATCCTGCTCTGCAGTCCTCTGGAAACTATCTAGACCGTGTTGCAGGTCACGCCGTTGAGGGCGAAGACCGTCGGATTGGGATTGCTCGTCTTCCAGGTTCCGTTGAAGCCCAACGAGACTGAGCTGCCCGCTGCGATGACGTCGTTATAGCCCACGTCGCGCGCGGTCACCTGCTGGCCCTGCTGCGTCCAGGTGGCGTTCCAGCCAGCCGTGACCTGCTGATCGCTGGCGAAGGTAAAGGTCAGGGTCCAGCCAACGATGGCCGCCGAACTGATGTTGTTGATCGTGATGTTCACCGTGAAGGCTCCTGTCCACGAGCTGGCCGCGTAGTGGACCGAGCAGTAGTGGCCGGGCACCGGGGTCGGCGTGGGCGTCGGCGTCACGCCGTTCGCCAGAGCGGTCAGATGCGTGAGCAGTCCCTGCCCATATGCTGTGGGGGTCCCGCTGTAGTCGCTGATGAGCGATGGAAAGCTCCAACAGTTGTAGGTATTCCAGGCCCAGGCCAGGTAGCCGATATGGTTCTGGTCGAGCCAGGCCATGGCTGTGTCGATGAAGCCGTGAGCGCAGTCGTTCTCACCAATCTCGCCGGTGATCACCGGCACCTGCGCTGCCACCGGAGCCACATTCAACACCCAGCAATTGGCATAGTTGCAGGTATTGAAATTGTAGAGGTGGAACGAGGCGGCGAGGTTGTTCAGGGAGTCACTCGGCTTATGGGCCAGCCAGCCAGAGAGATCATTGGCGTAGGCCAGTCCGCCCAGCATCAGCACATTGGTGGCGCCCGCGGCGCGCACCGTGTTCACCAGGGTCTGCATGCCGGCCACTGCAAAGGGGACGTCGCTACAGGGGCTGGCGCTGGCGGCTGTGCTTCCCTTGAGCCAGCAGTCCCAGCTTGTCGTGAACGGCTCGTTGTAAAGATCGAAGATCACCGATGAGTTGCTCTTGAAGGTGTTAGCGACCGAGGTCCAGAAGGCCGGAGCGTGATCCAGATCTGGCATCGCCAGCTGCTTATTAGCCTGCTGAGTGCCCGGGGCGCTCCAGTGCAGGTCAAGAATGGTGATCAGGTTATCGGAGGTCAGCAGATTCACGTAGTTGACGATGGCTTGCTGGTATTGCGCGGCCGTATACTGCGCGGCCGGATAGCCGTTGATGCCCAGCCAGCAGTCCTCATTGAGGGGGACGCGCACAGCATTGATGTGCCAGCTCATCATCGCCGCCACGGAAGTGGCGTCGCTGGGGCCATCGAAGACCGTGGTATCGCCTGCGGCGTCGCACATGTACTCCGAGCCTGAGCGGTCCACGCCCAGAGGGCGCACCGCCTGGCCTGCGGCGTTGAGCAACTGGTTGCCAGAGACGTGCAGGCCGCTGTAGGACGTGGCGGCGTGAACCTGGGCTGGTGTGTGCCAGATCACGCCGGCTGTTGTGATGGCCAGTGCTGCCAGCAGCGCCAGCAGGCCAAGCGATAGGCTTTTCTTCACGGGAGATCCCTCCTCTGCGTCGATTGCATCCCTGACAGGGGGCAGTCAGCCCGCTGGCATCAAGACTTTGGCGGCTCCTGACCGTAGACCAGCACGCCGTTGCGGTAGACCGGGATGTAGGGGGTGACGGCTTTGGTCGAGGTCAGGCCCTGGCGGCTCCAGTCGTTCGAGGAGTTCCAGTGGAATTTGTAGTCGCTGGCGATCGCCACGATGAGGGCGAATTCCAGATCGCGCGTATACCAGAGCGGGTAAGCCGACCAGTCAAACTCGTAGTAGTAGACCGTCGTCGAGCTGCCCCAGGCGAAGGGGCCGTGGACGGCGACCGGGCCGCCGCCGGTCATGTACTGGTTCTGGTCATAGTAGATTGCCACCGAGACCGCACTGATAGACTGTCCGACCGGCGGCAGCTCGCTGATGTTGAAGAAGTAGCGTACCTTGAGGCCGGTGACGAACTGCGGTGGCTGAGTGGTGTCGCTGTGCAGGGTGATGGTCACCTGGGTGCTCTGGTTATTGTCCTGGTTGATGAGGGCCTCCACGAAGAAGGGGTTGACCGGGGTCTCAGCGGTAGAGAAGCTGGCATTTGGCTTCTGGCCGCTGCCGTAGTAGTAGTAGAGGCCCGCCAGTGCGCCCACGAAGGCCGCGCTGTAGTCGACGGCGACCTCATTGTAGACGAAGTCCGTGGTGGCGTCATCGTGGTAGTCGGTGGTATCCGGTCCTCCGACGAGGCCGCCCCAGAGCGTGTGGCGATGGTTGGGCGGATCGGACATGCTGTCCGTGAAGGAGCCGTGCGCGGCGCGGTGGTGCGGATGCTTGGCCGAGTTGCTGGCGAAGCCGACCATGTAGCAGCGGTTCATGGGGTTACTGCCCAGAATGTAGTTCATCTGTCCCATGGCCCAGTCGGAGAAGCGCGTGTCACCGGTCTGTTTGCGGTAGACCAGCGCGCAGAGCTGGGCGGCGGTGTTGTAGCGGCAGGAACCCCAGGTGTTGAGGACCATGAAGCCGCCCGGGGTCGGCTTGAGGAAATTCTTGTCGTTGGGGTCCTGATGTGGTACGTTCGCCCAGTATTCGAGGTTCCAGCGGGCGATGTACCAGTGCTTGGGATCGTTGGTGATGGGGGCCAGCTTGATGAACATACCGCCCCAGACCGAATCCCAGCTGTGGACCCAGATGTTCTGCCAGTTGTCCTGCGTGGAGTTCATGATGGCCTTGAGATAGCCTGTGTAGTGTCCGCTGGAATCGGTGGCGATGATGTCGGTGATATAGGACTGCTGGCCAGTGGCGATGTAAAGCCAGACGGCCGCCCAGGAGAGGTCGTCGCTGTCGCCGCTGGAGTTATAGAAGCCACCGGAGTAGCTGAGGCCACGATTGGCCACGGCGAAGCGGTACAGGGCTTTGGCGTAGTCGAGGCACTTTGCGGCGTAGGTGGCGTCGCTGCTCTGCGTATTGAGGTACATGATGGCCAGGGCGGCGGCGGCCTCGGCACTCACGTCGCTGGCCGGCGTCTCGGAGGTGGCGAAGTAGGCCGGGCGTGCAAGGCTCTCCACTTCGGGCGGGGCCCAGAGCGTGTGGTCGATCGAGCCTTCGCCCACCTGATAGCAGAAGGCCACCACGTTCCCGCTGCTGTCGCGGAAGGTGCAGCGCATCAGATAGTCGCAGCCCCAGCGCAGGATGGCCAGCATATGCGCGTCCTGGCCGGCGGAGACGAAAGCCTGGCGAAACTCGTAGAAGCCCCAGCCAAGCGTCGAGATGGCGTACCCCTGGGGCAGGCCGAATTTGACGTGATCGCCAGCGTCGTGAAAACCGCCGCTGACGTTCACGGTCCCCTTACCGGCAGGATCAAGCACCGAGCGATGGGCAGAGATGAAGCTGGCCGACATGTTGGTCCCAATGCTGTTGCTGTTTTTTGGCTGCAGAGGGACGGCTGTGTCCGAAAGCTCGCTGTCTCCGCGCCAGGGCAGCGCTCCACCAGTGATACCTGGACCCGACTTCTGGGCGTCATAAAAGTAGATGGACATCTGGAGGGCCGCAGCCAGATTGTAGAGGGGGGTGGCCGCAGCGGAGACGCTCTGCTCGAGGCCGGCAAAGATGGTCCCTAACCCGCTGAGTGGCAGTGCAGCCAGCAGGTTACGCGACTGCCGTAGCAACTCGCGCCGTGATACGAGGGATGGCACGATCTGACTCCTTTCATGGCAGTGCATAAACGTCGTCCCTGAACTGTGCCTGTCTGTTGCATACAGGACAGGTTGACGCCGGGGCCTTCCAGAGAGTCCCGACGTCTCTACTGTGAGAAGCATATCTTCTTACTTTACTGCAGTATAGGGAGCAGGAGGGCTGAACGCCAGAGCACTTACAGTACACCTGCCAGTCAATGGGTCGGCAGCCAGCAAAAACGACAGAATATGTATCGCCGGCCATTGCCGATCTTCCCTCAACTGAGGCACGGCCGTCTGGTTATGTCAGACAGACTCAGCAGCATTGACACCTGCGGCTGGCAGATTTTACAATTATCTTAGAGTTCAATTCGTCGCCTCTCCGATCAATCAGCCGGCCTCTGTTGCCGACTGGACGGACGGATGAAGGCAGCAAGGTCACGCCTGTTCATGGACAGACATCCCGACAACGCAAGAGATGCGTCTCAAGAGGCACCTCCCGCAGTGTATGTCAGGGGATTGAGTTTTCGCTATCGTGCCCTCGCTGATGAGCCGCACTCCTCGCCGAAGCAGGTTCCGTCCCCAGCTCCAGCGTCAGAGCAGTATGCCATTCGTGAGATCTCCTTCTCGCTGCAGCGCGGCGAGCTTCTGCTGATCGCTGGCCCCAGTGGCTGTGGTAAAAGCACGCTCTTAAAGTGTCTCAATGGCCTGATTCCTCACAGCTTCCCTGGCAAGCTCAGCGGTGAGATCCGTATCGAGGGACACTCGACGGAGGGTCTCAGCCTGCGTGATCTGGCGCGCTATGTGGGGACCATGCTGCAGGACCCCGATCGCCAGATCGTAGGTAGCACGGTGGAGCAGGAGGTTGCCTTTGGCCTGGAGAACCTGAATACGCCGCGTCCTGAGATTCGTCGGCGCGTGGAGGAGGTGCTCAAACGTCTGCGCCTGGAGCGCTACCGGCGTGAACCGACCTTTGCGCTCTCCGGGGGGCAGCGCCAGCAGGTGGCGGCTGCCGGTGTGCTGGTGATGCAGCCCTCGATTTTTCTCTTCGATGAGCCGTTTGCGAACCTGGATGCGCGAGCAATCGATGAGCTGGAGGAGCTGATCAACGGGCTGCGCGCTGAGGGGCGCAGCGTGATCATCGTCGAGCATCGCGTAGAGGAGACCCTCAAGCTGCAGCCCGATAAGGTGCTGCTGATGCAGGATGGGCGTCAGATCTTCTTCGGCGATCGGCAGGCCTTTCTGGAGGTGGCTGACCCTGAGCAGGTGAAGCTCCCGATCGAGGCTACCCTGCGTCGCTTTGTCAGTCCCGCTGAGGTGCGCCGGCAGCTCGTCCGCCCCATTGTCACCGCGAGCGCGGGGCCTGCCCCGACAGAGTCTCTTCCTGAGGCTGATGCGCCGGTCCTGATCTTCAACGACGTTCACTACCGCTATAGCCGTTATGGTGAAGAGATCCTCCACGGGATCTCCTTTGCCGTGCGTCGTGGCGAGACCATCGCCCTGCTCGGTCCCAACGGCGCGGGTAAGACGACTCTGGTCAAGCAGGCCCTCGGTCTGCTGCGGCCCAGCGCTGGCTCCGTTCTGCTCTATGGAGAGGACACGCGCAACCTCAGCGTGGCCCAGCTAGCAGCCCGCATCGGCTATGTGTTCCAGAGTCCCGGCGCCATGCTCTTCGCTCCCACGGTGCGCAAGGAGGTCAGCTTTGGTCCCGAGAATCTGCGCTTCCCACCGGAGCGCCTCCAGAGGACGGTGCGCCAGGCAGAGGAGGCCCTCAACGTGGCCCAGTTTGAGGAGCGCTCGCCCTTCTCGCTCAGCTTTGGCCAGCAGAAGCGCGTGACGATCGCCTCGGTGCTCTCTATGCAGGGTCGCATCCTCCTCCTGGATGAGCCAACTGCTGGTCAGGACTACCGCGCCTATATCTCCTTCATGGAGCATCTGCGCAATCTTCCTGGCCTTGATGTCTTGCTCTTCATCACGCATGATCTCGATCTCGCGCTGCGCTACACGCAGCGTGTTCTGCTCCTGAGAGAGGGTCGTCTGGTGGCTGATGGTGCGCCACTGGAGGTACTGGCCGACCAGACCTTGCTCGAGAGCTGTAATCTGCGCCCTACCTCCTTGTTGCGCTACCTGCTGACGGAATGTAGCCAGATCGCATAGCTTCCTGGGACTGGGAGCGCGGGGGAGGGCGTCCTCGCTCTCTGCCTGCATCCCGTTTCGTTGCGTTTCTACTGCAAACCTGGTCTGATTGTCCCTGTAGTTATCTTGCACCATCGATGTAGAAAGGAGATCATCTCTTTATGGCGACCACAGAGAGAGAGGCCACAGCTCCCCAGATCTGGGGGATCGGAGTTCGGCAGATCGTCTATATGGCGCTCGGCGCCGCGCTCTATGGCATCTTTAGCTGGGCCACCAACATCCTGCAGCTCCCCAGCGCTGGGAATGTCTCGTTCCGGCCGGCCATTGTTATCCCTCTCTTCTTCGGAGCGGTCTTTGGTCCCTGGGTGGGCCTTTTCACCGGCGGGGTGGGCAACCTGCTGGGGGACTACATCTCCGGCTATGGTGTCTACTGGAACTGGGATGTCGGCAATGCCTTGATCGGCCTGGTGGCCGGTCTGGCGGCTTACTTCACCTGGAACCTCTATCGCAACCGGCGTTCGATTGCTATCGCGGAGGTTTTTGCGGCCCTGGGTATCATCATCGGTATCGGTTTTGCCTCCTACACGGAGATCTGGCTCTCG
>JBHOQN010000123.1:0-10101 GCA_042408965.1 Ktedonobacteraceae bacterium | reverse complement strand
CATTCGAGAGAAGTACCTGGCTTCTCTTGCTCAGGATGGTATAGCTGTCCTGAGTGGGCCGACCTGTCAGGCGGCCTCTCGTGTCCACCCTTCGGGGTGAGATGCAAGCCCCCGCCTTCAGGCGTGGGGTCCACCTGACCGATGAGATTCATATGCTGATCAGTGCTGGCAGCCCGGCCAGCGCGCCCACGACCGCCAATCTCCTCAAGCCGTTGCTGGCACGGGGGCAGATCCAGTGCATTGGAGCGACTACCTTTGAGGAGTACGCCAGACATGTTGAGCGTGACCCCGCGCTCGCCAGACGCTTTCAGCCGATCAATATCGCCGCAACAAGCGAGCAGGAAACGCTACGTATTCTGCGGGCGCTGCGACCTCGCTACGCTGAGTTTCATGGCGTAGCGATCAGCGATGAGGCCCTGCTGGCGGCAGTTCGGCTGGCCGATCGCTACTTGAGCGAGCGCTCCCAGCCGGACAAAGCCATCGACCTGCTCGACGAGGCAGCGGCACGCCTCTGTATGGCTCGTGCAACGCTTCCAGCGACCCTGCACCAGCTACATGAAGAGAGCAGGAAGCTGCACGAGGCCCGCGACAGGGCCATTCGCGCGGGTGCCTTCGGCGAGGCGCTCATTCTACGTCGCCAGGAGCACCAGCTCCTGGAGCGACAAGCGGACCTTGAGAACGAATGGCAGGCCCAGCGTCTGGACCAGTGCGAGGAGGTGCCCCACATCGTCGAGGAGCGCACCATTGCGCAGGTGGTCGCCCAATGGACCGGCATTCCGGCGACACGCATCGGTCTTGACGAGGCAGCACGACTCCTGCAGCTCGAAGATCTCCTGCATCAGCGTGTGAGCGGCCAGGAGGCGGCCGTGAGCGCCGTTGCCCGCGCCGTACGCCGGGCACGCACCAATCTGCGCGATCGACGACGGCCAGCGGGAACCTTTCTCTTCGCCGGACCCACCGGTGTAGGCAAGACCGAACTGGCCCGGGCGCTGGCCGAGACGCTCTACGGAGATGAAGCGGCTCTCATCAAGCTGGATATGTCGGAGTACATGGAACGCCAGCAGGTGATGCGTCTGATCGGCAGCCCGCCTGGCTATCAGGGTTACGGCGAGGCCGGGCAACTGACAGAGGCGGTGCGGCGGCGGCCTTCCAGTATTGTGCTCTTCGACGAGGTGGAGAAGGCCCATCCGGGCGTTCTCGATCTGCTTCTGCAGATTCTGGAGGACGGCCGGCTGACAGATGCGCGTGGCAGAGTAGTCGATTTCAGGGAAACCCTGATCATCCTTACCACTAACGCTGGCGCAGACCAGACAGGCAGCGCCAGGACGAGCCTGCCAGGCCAGGTGGCTCAGACAACCGCTGGCCGGGTAGGATCACAGCTGCTGCGTCAGGTCGAGGAGCACTTCCGTCCCGAGCTGCTGAATCGTCTCGACGATATCATTCTCTTCCATCCGCTTGGGCGCCAGCACCTGCGTCAGATCGTCGACCTGCTGATCGCCCGAACCGCTGAGCGTCTGGCAAGCCAGGCGATCACCCTGCAGGTGAGTAGCAGCGCTCGTGATCTCCTTATCAATTACGGCTATGATCCGGAGTATGGGGCACGCCCGCTCCGTCGCGCGATCCGTCATCTGCTGGAGGACGCCTTGAGTGAGGCGCTGCTGCGCGGCGAGATCGGGCGAGGGATGACTGTTGAGGTGGAGTCGGTTGACGGAGAACTGCAGCTACGGGCACACGCCCGAGCCTCCGAGGAGCGGGTCTCTATTGCCAGCAGCCATACACACAGCGCTGCCTGAAGAGCACTGATGAGCAGGGAGCGAGGACAGCCTCGTTCCGCTCCCCAGGCGACATGCCGGGAATCCTTAACATTCTCTTCCTATCCCTGCGGCAAACTTTAACCCGCGCTTAATTCCGCTTAACCTTCTTTTAAAAATTCATTAAATCACCAACTGTACAATTCAGGTGGAGCAAAAAAGACCAGGGGCGCGGATGAATACAACTTCTTGCGCCAGCTTACGATTATTTCTACCGCCGTTCCGCTACGGCAAGTTGAAATGAGGAGAGGAAACGTTAGCTCATGGTAGAACAGACTCCATCACCATTCTTCGCGGGGCGCTCGCATTTGCAGCGCCTCAGTGTTGCTTTCCTGTTCAGTCTGCTGCTCATTCTGGCAGCCTGCGGAGGGGGCGGCACGAACACGACCACCGGCAGCGGCAGCAGCTGTCCATCGACCAAGCAGCTGACCGGCGCCGGATCAACATTTGACAATCCGCTCTTTTCAAAAATGTTTCAGGAGTATCCAAGCGTTAAATGCGGAATTAATGTAAATTATCAGGCAGTTGGCAGTGGAGCCGGCATCAATAACTTGCTCCAGCACATCGTCGATTTCGGCGCGACTGACGCCCCGATGACCGATGCTCAGCTTGCCCAGAGCAGCAGCGGGAGCATTCTGCATATTCCCGTGACGATCGGTGCGGTGGCCATCTCTTACAACCTCAGCGGCGTTACCCAGCTCAAGCTCACCGGGCCCGTGCTGGCCGCCATCTATGAGGGCAAGATCACCAGTTGGGACGATCCGCAGATCAAAGCCGTTAACAGCGGCGTGACGCTGCCACATAAAAACATTACCGTTGTGCACCGCTCAGACGGAAGTGGCACCACCAGCATCTTCACACACTACCTGGCAGCCGTCAGCAGCGACTGGAGCAGCAAGGTTGGGGCTGGCACCACGGTGAACTGGCCGACCGGCGTCGGAGCCAAGGGAAGCGCTGGCGTCGCCGGGCAGGTCAAGAACACTGACGGCGCCATCGGCTACGTTGAGCTGAGCTACGTCCTGGCGAACAACATCCCATACGCGACACTGCAGAACGCAGCCGGTCAGTTCGTCGCGCCCTCGCTGGACAGCGCGAAGGCCGACGCCCAGAGCTTCACCAATATTCCGGCCGATCTGCGCTTCTACATCGTGAACGGCAGCGGCAGCAACGCCTACCCCATCACAGGCTTCTCGTGGGTCGTGGTCTACCAGAACCAGTCCAATAGCGACAAGGGCGAGGCCCTGGCGCGCCTGCTCTGGTGGATGGTGCATGATGGGCAGCAGTATGCTCAGCCATTAAACTACGTGCCTCTGCCAGACTCCATCGTCACCCGAGACGAGGCGCAGATCAAGGCTATGAAGTGCGGCAGCAGCGCCTGCTATAGCGGCTCATAGCCCCCCGTCATTCTCGGCAGGAGAGACAGCAGGGAGACGGCGCTGGCATGGCTGATGTGGCGCCAGCGCCGCCATGTCCCTGCCTGGAGAGGCCAGGAGTTATGCAAGAGAGACTATCGCTTACGCGCACTCGCTCACGCTGGGGAGCATGGCAGCGCAGCCTGAGAGGACAACGTCCCGGAGATCTTTTTTTCCGCGGCATCACCTTCCTGTTCGTGCTCATTGTCCTGGGTCTGGTTGTAGCAACCGCCTGGGTGCTGGTACGCAACGCCCTGCCGACCATCACACGCTTCGGGTTCAGCTTTCTCACCAACAAAGCCTTTGACCCGGTACACAGCATCTATGGGGTACTGCCAGCGATCTTCGGCACCCTGATCACCTCAGCCTTCGCACTGATCTTCGCCGTACCCCTGGGCCTGGGAGTGGCCATCTTTCTAGTTGATTTCTGTCCGCGCCGCCTGCGTCTGATGCTCGCTTTTCTGATTGACCTGCTGGCGGCCATTCCCAGCGTGATCTACGGTCTGTGGGGATTTCTTGTGCTGGCTCCCTGGCTACACAACAACGGTGAACCCTGGCTGCAACAGCACCTTGGCTTCCTCCCCCTCTTTCAGGGCCAACCTGAAGGCGTGGGCTACCTGGGCGCCGGGATGGTGCTGACACTGATGGTGCTTCCGCTGATCATCTCGGTCTCGCGCGAAGTGATGCTGGTCACGCCAGTAGCCCAGCGTGAAGCGCTGCTGGCTCTGGGGGCCACACGCTGGGAGGTCATCCGCCATGCGGTCCTGCCGTTCGCACGGGTCGGGATTCTGGGTGGTGTGATTCTGGCTCTGGGGCGCGCGCTCGGCGAGACGATGGCAGTGACCATGATTGTTGGTAACCAGGCCAATGAGCCCAGCCTGAGCCTGTTCACCCCGGGCTATACGCTCGCCAGCGTTATCGCCAATCAGTTCGGCGAGGCTACTCCTGGCCTCTTCTTCTCTGCGCTCATCGAGGCTGGCCTTATTCTCTTCATCATCACTCTGATCACCAACATGCTGGCACGCTGGTTGATTATCAGCCTGCAGCGGCAGGCGAGAGGAGGACGTCCATGAGCGTGCAAACAACGACGAACGTCCAGCTTTTCAGCACCCCACGCTCCTTCTTGAGTCTGCGTCGGCGAGCCGTTAACGGGCTAGTGATCGGACTGGCGAGTCTGGCAGCCCTTTTCGCTGCGGGCTTGCTACTCTATCTGCTTTTCTATGTGCTCAGTCAGGGCGTGCGTTATCTCAACAGCGAGTTTTTCACGCAGCTGCCGACCCCCAATGGCGAGCCGGGCGGCGGTATGGGCGAGGCTTTTCAGGGCACGCTCATTCTGATCGGTCTGGCGTCCCTGATGGGCGTGCCGCTGGGACTCTTCACTGGCATCTACCTCTCAGAATTCGGGCGCGGCCCCTTCTCTCAACTGGTCCGCTTTCTGGTAGACGTGCTCAACGGCATTCCCACCATCATCTTTGGGCTGCTGGCCTGGATTTTGATCGTCATTCCTATGCAGAGCTTCTCCGGCCTGGCTGGCGGGTTCGCTCTGGGTGTGATTATGATCCCGATCGTGACCCGCACCTCGGAGGATGTGCTGCGTCTGGTGCCACGCGAACTGCGCGAAGCCTCACTGGCCCTGGGAGCGACCGAGGCGCGTACGATTCTCCAGGTGGTGCTGCCAGCGGCGCGCAACGGGATCATCACCGGCATTGTGCTGGCCATGGCGCGCGTGGCGGGGGAGACCGCTCCACTGCTGATGACAGCCTTTGGCACCACGTTCTGGAACACTGACGTCACCCAACCGATGGACGCGCTTCCATTGCGCATCTTCCAGTTCACGCTCAGCCCATACCAGCAGCAGGTAAATCAGGCCTATGCCGGTGCCTTCGTGCTGATCTTGCTGATCCTGGTAGCCTCGCTGGCTGTGCGCCTGGCAACAGGCGGTTTCCAGAACAGCGGACGCTGACCGAGCATAGGAGGAGAGAACGATGGTCACAACAACGATGGTCACCTCGACGACAGGGATGTCGATCAGCGTCGAGCATCTCGACGCCTGGTACGAAAAGAAACAGGCGCTCTATGATGTCAACCTGACAGTGGCACCGTTGAGCGTGACGGCCCTGATCGGACCGTCAGGCTGCGGCAAATCAACGCTGGTGCGCTGTCTGAACCGCATGCACGAGACGCTCCCCCGGGCTCGCGTCAGCGGACACGTCTTCGTCGGTGACACCGACATCTACGGTCATGGTATCAGCGCCATGAACGTGCGACGCCATATAGGGATGGTCTTCCAGCAGCCCAATCCTCTGCCCACACGCAGCATTTTCGAGAATGTGGCCATCGGTCCACGTCTCAATCTGAACCTGCGTGGCTCACGTCTGCAAGAGCTGGTAGAGCGCAGTCTGAGGCAGGCAGCGCTCTGGGAAGAGGTCAAGGACCATCTGCACGCGCCAGCGACCAATCTATCAGGGGGGCAGCAGCAGCGCCTGTGCATCGCACGGGCACTGGCGCTCGAGCCGGCCGTCCTGCTCATGGACGAGCCCTGCTCGGCACTTGATCCTATCTCCACCCTGCAGGTGGAGGAATTAATTATGCAACTCAAGCAAGCGTACACGATCGTCATCGTCACCCATAACATGCAACAGGCCGCGCGCGTCGCGGACCGGACGGCCTTTTTCTTGCTTGGCCACCTCATCGAAGAGGGGGAGACAGACCAGATCTTCACACGCCCACGCAAGAAAGAGACCGCAGACTATATCAGTGGACGTTTCGGCTAAGCCACTCAGGCTCTCAGAGAGGATAGAACTGTGAAGGATGCTTCGGCAGAGATCAATAACACCGTCAGCAGCCATTTCCCGGAGGGCGCCAGTATCTTCTCACGGAAGGTTGCCCGCAGTGGGCACATCTCCTATGAAGGCCGCCCGTACTTTATCAGCAAGGCGCTCGCCGGGCGCTACATCAGGCTGGTCGTTTTAAATAACCGCCTGATCGTCGACACAGCTATTCCACTCCACAAAGAGTATCAGCTGCTCTAGCCTAACAGCGAGGGAGAGAGATGGAGAGCAATACCAGTGGGCCATCCTCGCGGTTGCAAGCCCAGGTGGGATTTCTCCGCGCCAGTGGGCAGCCCCAGCCTCCGGCCATGCCCCCTCACAGCGTGGGGGTATTTGAGCCGGAGCAGGAGCCCGACAACGACGCGCAGGTCAAAATAGCTGTCAGGCACCTCAACTTTTACTACGGAGCGCGGCAGGCGCTCTACGACATCTCGCTGGAGATACGCGAACAACAGGTCACGGCCCTGATCGGGCCTTCAGGGTGCGGGAAATCTACCTTTCTACGCACCCTCAATCGCATGAATGACCTGATTCCAGAGACGCGCCTCGAAGGTGAGGCGATCTTCGACGGCGAGAACATCTATGATCCAGGCACCGACGTGGTACGCCTGCGCCAGCGCATCGGCATGGTCTTTCAGCGACCAAACCCCTTTCCTAAATCGATTTTTGACAATATAGCCTACGGACTGCGCATCCAGGGCAAGCCACGACAACAGATTCACGAGGAGGTCGAGCGCAGCCTGCAGCAGGCCGCCCTCTGGGATGAGGTTAAAGATCGCCTCAAGTCCTCTGCACTGGGACTCTCAGGCGGACAGCAGCAGCGCCTGTGCATCGCGCGAGCTCTGGCTCTACGGCCTGAGGTACTGCTGATGGATGAGCCTTGCTCAGCCCTTGATCCCATCGCCACCCTGAAGATTGAAGAGCTGATTCTGTCGTTAAGTAAGGACTACACGATCGTCATCGTCACACACAACATGTCGCAGGCAGCCCGCATCTCGCAATACACCGGATTCTTTCTCACGGGGAAGCTCATCGAATATGCTCCTACGGTGGCACTGTTCAAGCGGCCGCAACAGCGCGAGACCGAGGACTACATCAGCGGTCGCTTCAGCTAGAGGCGAGAGAGTGTCATGACACAAGGGCAACGTGAGCGCATTTTGATCATTGATGATGAGGAGGTTCTTGTCGAGACCATCGCCTATAATCTGGAGCAAGAGGGATACCAGGCGTTAAGAGCACTGGATGGGCAACGCGGGCTGGAGCTCGCCCTGCAAGAGCAACCCGATCTGATCATTCTGGATATCATGCTGCCAGGCATAGACGGCCTGGAGGTCTGTCGCCAGTTACGGCGGGCGGAGGAGACAGCCACCACGCCTATTCTTTTGCTGACAGCCAGAAGCGATGAGATCGATAGAGTTGTGGGGCTGGAGGTAGGCGCCGATGATTACGTTGTCAAGCCCTTCGGGCGCCGCGAGCTGCTGGCACGGGTGAGGGCCTTGCTGCGACGTGCCTCCTACCCAGGTGGGAGAGAGCGAGCGGCATCGGCGGCAAACATTGCGCCCACTCGCTCTGGCCGCGAGCTGATTGCTGACCACATCCGCATCGATCTGGCCGGGCGGCGCGTCTGGCGAGGCGATCGCGAGGTGGAGCTCCAACCTCGACAGTTCGATCTGCTCGTCTATCTGATACGCAACCGTGGGACTGTTCTGACACGCGATCAACTGCTTCACCACGTGTGGGGCTACGACTACGCAGGCGACACACGCACCGTCGATGTGCACATCCGCTGGCTGCGTGAGCGGCTGGAAGATGATCCTTCTTCACCGCGGCTGATTCAGACGGTTCGCGGGGTGGGCTACGTCTTTCGCTGAGCAGCCTCACCTACGGCAGGACCTGCCATACTGCCAGCGGAACGAGCGTGATCGTGCTGAGAAAGGCAGGCCAAACCGTTCCGAGCGCAGCCGCTGCAAGCAGGTCAGTCTGCAGCGCTGCACTCGCTGCCCAGGCCAGGCATCACTGATGCGCGCTTCTTGTGAGGCAACCAGTGAGGCAATCAGGGGACTGGCATCAGGGAAAGCCGGGCACAGGCGTTCAGGCGAAGAGTTCTCCCCGTAGCACCGTGACCGCCTGGCCGCTGAGGTAGACACGCCCCTCCTCGGCGGCGAAACGCAGGCGCAGCAGACCGCCACGAGCAGAGGCCTGATACGCCGTCAGGGTCTTCCTGCCCAGACGTCGACTCCAGAACGGTGCCAGGCAGCAATGAGCAGAGCCGGTGACTGGATCTTCGTTGACCCCAACCCGCGGGGCAAAAAAGCGCGACACCACATCATACTCGCTCGTCTGTGCGCGGCAGGTCACCATCACTCCACGTGTGGCCACACTCAGCAGCCTGGAGAAATCAGGGGTCAGGGCACGCAACCTCTCCTCCGAATCAATCTCGACGAGATAATCGAAACGGCTTCTCCCAACGTAGCGTGGCGCTACCCCAAGCGCCTCAAGCAGGCCCGCAGGAGGCGAGGCTGGCTCCTCTGGTGTCGCGGGAAAGTTCAGCTCGATCCAGCCACTGCGCAGCTCCGCTGTCAGCAGACCGCTGCGCGTATGGAAGTGCGCCTGCTCGTGCGGCGCCAGGTGGCCCTCCTCCCAGAGCACATGCGCGCTGGCCAGCGTGGCATGCCCGCAGAGATCGACCTCCACGCTGGGAGTAAACCAGCGCAGATCAAAGCCATCCCCATCCGCTCGCCGCAGGAGAAAGGCCGTCTCGGAGAGATTCATTTCGCGCCCCACCTGCTGCATCCAGTCATCAGGGCGCGGTTCCGCGAGGAGACAAACCGCCGCTGGATTGCCAGCAAACGGACGGTCGGTGAAAGCATCTACCTGAGTGATCGTCTGTCCCATAGGGTCTCTGCTCCTGATCATAGATGTTCTCTTGTGATGTCCCATTCTACCATTCACAGACTCTTGACAGCAGCAACTGCGTAACAGTATCCTCTCTACAGAGACTGTTGCTATTGAAGATCAGCCTTGCGATAGAGATTGTTCTGATGGAACTGTTGAGACGCTCGGGACTCCAGTTGCTGATACTGCTGCTCGCGGTCTTCGGCATGGGCGATGCAGTATACTTGACGATTGTGCATTATCAGGCCGCGCCGCTGGTCTGCCCAGCCTCGGGAGGCATCGACTGTGCGCACGTGCTCTCCAGCATCTACGCGGTCGTGCCGGGCACGACACTGCCGATCTCCCTGCCAGGCCTGGGCTGGTGTCTGGTGCTGGCGCTCCTGGCACTGCTGGGTATGGTGTACCGGCCGGAACCGCGCTGGCTGCGTCCTGCGCAGTTCCTCTGGTCGCTGGCAGGCATGGTGACCGTGCTCTATCTGGTCTATGTCGAGCTGGTGCGCCTCCACGCGATCTGCCTCTGGTGCACAGCGCTCCATATTGCTATCTTGATCGTCTTTTTAATCACCCTGGGACGTCTCGTAGAGCCGGAGGCAGAGGCGCAGCCCGCGGAACAGGGCCTCTCAGAGCGCGCCAGGTCAGCGCGCTCGCGCTCGGCATATGCACGCAAGTGAGCCGAGGCCCCCATGGAAGCAGCCGACCAGCGATCGTCTCAGCGGAGCTGCACGTAGCCGATTGGAGCAGCTCAGAGCCTGAGCTTGCTCTCTCATGAGCGCGCGAGATAGACCCCCGAAAGAAGATCTGGCCTCGCCTGCCTCTTCAGGAGATATCTCGGTCGTGCCCTCAACGCTCTCTTGAAGAGGAGACGCTTATGAGACGCTGGCTTCTGATTACACTCGCCGGGGTCGTGATCATCACGAGCACGCTGGTTGTGGTCCATCTGCGCAGCACCCCAGGGCCTCCGGCGCTACCGTCTGTCCGCATTCAACTGACTCGTACGCCAAACAGCGCCTATAAATATCATCTGTGCGCTGAAGCCTATGCCTATCTGCTCGCCTCACCAGAGAACCCCTCCACATAAACCGCCTGTGAGTGCCCCTTGCTTCAGCTACGGGGGTGAAACAGGCGTTCCTTATTTGGGGCTTGGGCATCGGG
>JBHOQN010000122.1:0-56461 GCA_042408965.1 Ktedonobacteraceae bacterium | reverse complement strand
CATTCGAGAGAAGTACCTGGCTTCTCTTGCTCAGGATGGTATAGCTGTCCTGAGTGGGCCGACCTGTCAGGCGGCCTCTCGTGTCCACCCTTCGGGGTGAGATGCAAGCCCCCGCCTTCAGGCGTGGGGTCCACCTGACCGCCAGACGATCGCATCCCTGGGAGAGAGTCCAGTGCCGGTCTGCACTGAGCTCAGGATGCGCCGGCAGCACGCATGGAGTGAGAGCTATGCAACCATCGCCATCCGCACCAAGACCAGCCGCCATTCTACCACTGCTGCCAGCAGGCCCCCACTGGATTGCCCTGCGTGGCATCATCGTCGTGCTCTACCTGATTGCAGCACTCCTACTGATTGGCACGCTAGTCATCTTCGTTTCAGCCATCCAGATGGGCATCACAGGTACAGCACCCTTCCTGGGAGCAATGTCCAGTCCCTTGCGCCTCATCATCAGCCTCGGCTCGTTGCTGGCCACCCTGCTGGCCGCGGGTCTGGCAGAATTCCTGCGCCTGCTAATCGCCATCGAGCATAACACACGTATCACAGCGAACAATACGCGGCGGTTCTAAAGAGAGAGGAGAGCCGTCTGCCCCAGAAGAAGGAGCGTGGATCAGGCACGAGACAGCCAGGCGCGCTGCGGAGCAGTCCTCCTCGGCGAGCAAGGCAATGGTGATACAAAGGTGAATTCCTGCCAGCAGCAGGTGTGTTATAATGTGGCTCAAGATGGCCAGTCCTTCGGGAATGCTGCAAGCAGACTTCACACTATTCAAGGAAATGTGCATGTACCTGGACCAGTCTCTACGGGAATATTTAAATGATCTTTCCTCCTCACAGCCAACACCCGGGGGCGGCTCGGCCGCAGCGTTGAGTGGAGCGATGGGCGCCGCACTCGCCAGCATGGTGACCCGCCTGACCATCGGCAAGAGCGGCTATGCCGAAGTGCAGGAGGAGATAGAGGAGATACTCCAGCATACGGAGGAGTTACGCGAACGTTTTCAGCAACTGATGCAGGACGACATCGACGCCTACGAGCGCCTGGCGATGAGCTTTCGCCTGCCACGCGGCACAGGCGAAGAGAGTGAGGCACGCCACCGCACCATTCAGGTACGCCTGCACGAGGCGGCGCTGGTGCCCCTGGAAGTAGCGGAGCGGGCCGCCGAGCTGATGCGCTTCTGCGTGCGCCTGGCAGAGATCGGTAACAAGAACGTGCGCAGCGATATTGGTGCGGGGGCAGCCCTGGCCCTCAGCGCTGCGCACGGAGCCTCCTGGATGGTGCGCGTCAACCTGCGCTCACTCAAGAATACCCAGGTTGCAGAGCAATTACAGAAGCGCCTGGAGGTAGCCCTCCAGCAGACACTTGCAGGCAACGAGCAGGTGATTCACCTGGTGGGAGGAGCGCTGTGAGCGCGGAGATACTGGATGGACGCGCACTGGGAACGCAGATACGCACCGAACTGCGCGCGGAGGTAGAGGCCTTTGTTGCACGTCAGGGCTATGCGCCAGGCCTGGTGATCGTACGAGTGGGAGGTGACGCCGCCTCAGGCGTCTATAGCAGGGCCATCCTGCGCATCGCTGGAGACGTAGGGGTGACCGCTCGCCTGGAGGAGCTGCCCGCCCTGACAGCCCCTGATGAGCTGCGCGCGCTCTTGCTCCACCTCAACAGCGACGAGCGCGTACATGGGATTATCGTACAGATGCCCCTGCCGGCCCACCTCTCGCAGAAAATGGTCGCGGATACCATTGTACCGAGCAAGGACATCGATGGGATCAGTCCCGGCAGTGCCGGGAATCTTTTTTTAGGGCTGCCGAGCTTCCTGCCATCGACGGCCGCTGCTGTGATGGAGATTCTGGAACGCTCACATACCCCCCTGAAAGGGAAACGGGTCATCGTACTGGGACGGAGCAACGTGGTGGGCAAACCACTGGCCCTGATGCTGCTACAGAAACATGCCACCGTCACTATCTGCCACTCGCGAACACGCGACCTGGCACAGCTCACACGCCAGGCCGATGTGCTGATCGCCGCGGTCGGCCATCCGCGTATGGTCACAGCGGAGATGGTGCGACCCGGCGCGGTGGTCATCGATGTGGGGATCAATGCGCTGCCCGAGGGCGGGATCGTGGGCGATGTCGACTTCGAGGCGGTGCGCCCGGTGGCCTCGGCCCTGACCCCTACCCCCGGCGGTGTCGGCCCGCTGACCAATGTGATGCTCCTCAAGCAGTGCGTACAGGCCGCGTGGCTGGCCAGCGGGGAAGAGCAGGCCAGCACCTCGACCGGGCCACACTCTCTGGAAGAGCGGCGCTAATCGCTAGAGGGGAACGAAGAGACGGGACGCAGAGATCTCTGAGATCTACGCTGCGTCCCTCCCAGGATGTTCCATTCCCAGTTCAGTTCAGTTCAGCTCAGTTCAGCTCAGCTCAGTTCAGCTCAGCTAACTCAAGGCCGTCCGGCCGCAATCATCTGCGTGCTGATGATCTCAAACGCCTGACTCCAGGCGTCCTGCATCTCAGAGGTGAACTGCGACCCCAGAAATTCATCGAAGGTCTCGAGCAGGACACCACCCACCAGCGGATAGTGCTCTGGCTGCACTCCGTATCCGTAATGCTTCTCTCCCAGCTTTTGCAGAATTGGTGTGAGATTCTCACCGCGCTCAACGCCGGCAACGACAGCGGCCAGGGTGGCCATGAGTACGCTCTCCTGACGCCGCATGTCGGTCTGTGCGAAGAGCGAGCGCGTTTCGGGATAGTAGGAAAATAACCGCTCGTAAAAACGTCGCGCAAAGTCGTCCTTCTGCGGAGCTACCATCTCGAAGCTTTCTTTTAAGAGTGCTGCATTCATTACAAGTACCTTCCTTTCAGCTTCCAGGCTGATGTAGCCACTTACTGCCAGTTCCGTCAGCACCTCCTCGATCCGGGCCTCGGACTTGTGCAGCAATGTGGCTATGCGCGCAATATCTCTGCATCCATCAGATAGCCAGAAGACCTGCCGATACAAGCGTTGCCATGAAGTAGCCCAGGGAGAGGTATTGACAGTCCGGGACAGCGCATAAGCAGTGCGCCTGGGAATCACTCGCCTGATGTTGAGCATCACGCTCTCCTTTCCTGGCGAAGCTTCTGAGCTGGCAAATCCTGTTCGGTTGCATGGGGATCATAACACAAGGGGCAATAAATGGCAATACTTTGAGATAAGTGTGATGTTATGCTTTTAACTCTATAAAATATGGAACGAGCTATAGTTATTCGTACAATATAGTTAAATCTATCAGTAAATGATATGAGACTATATATAGTCATATATAGGATAGTGATTCTTGTATCCAAAGTCTACCACTCTGGCGATCTCATCAATTGATGTGAGTGAAGCCATAGCGATGGAGCAAGTCTTCATTGCAAGGGTGAATCACTACGCGATCCTCTTGTATTTCTGATACGTCTCGATTATAATAGAAGCACGCGGATGAACATCCTGTGGTGGCCTCTTCAGCTCTCAGCGCATCCATCGTCAGTCACGCGGTCACCCCCCTCTGGCGACCGTCAGTTCTCTTCCAGAGAGGTACCTCTTTGCCATGGTTCGTACTCTTTCCGATTCCCTGGAAGCTGCCCTCAGTAGCATCACACGCACGCCGGCCCTGACCCTCACGGCCGAGGATCACGTCCTCCACTACCGCCTGGACCAGAATCCGGGTGCGGACGACTGCTGGCATGACGCCTGCATCGCCAGCGACAACAGCATTGTGCGTGTGCGCCTGGCGCGTGCGCCATCCAGCTTCGCGGGCAGCCTGCAGATCCAGCGCATCAGCGATCCCTTGCAGGCGGCCCAGTGGTCAAACGCTGCCTGGACCACCCTGCCCGGGGCTGGGGGGGTGCTCTTCCAGGACGGCGGATGTGCTCTCTCCAACTCGGGCGGGGTTCTGCGGGCCTTTGCGCAACGCGGCAGCGGTGGAAATGAGCTATGGGTCTGGACATCGAGCGATCAGGGCCTCAGTTGGAGTGGACCAGCGACAGTCCTGACCCCACCGGGCAATGCTCTACTCAAAGGGATCAGCAGCGCTGGCAATCAGGACGTCTTCTTCCTCTACGACGTCTCAGGCGGCGAGGCGCTGGGCTGCTCCTTTCTGAACGGTGGAAGCTGGTCTGCGCTGAAGAGCTGGACACTACCACCCCTGGCGGGCGGCGCTGGCCTGGCCGCAGTCTTTGCCTCCTCCTTCTACACCCTCATCTACTCCGATGGCTATACGCTGGCCTCCTGTACCTTCAACCCCGCAACCGGACAGTGGAGCGCTGGAGTCCTGATCGCGCCAGCCACCAGCAGCGCCATCAACCGCTTCGCTCCGCGCATTGGCTTCGCCGATGGTCTCTATACTCTGGCCTGCGTTGAGGCCGATACGGGCAGCCTGACTGGCGCAGTCTACAGCTATCCGCGTCTGCGCCAGTCTGCCGACCTGCTGCACTGGTCCAATGGGAGTATCCTCCACGACCTCACCTGTACGTATGGCGCGGTGCCGCTCAGGGTCCCCGGGTCCGCGGGCGGCACTGGAGCGCGCTCCTACCTGGTGAGCATGCCCACCATCTTCAGTGCGCCTACCTTCGTCTCTACGAACCCTCAGCAATGCCTCGATCTCTCTGGCGCCGTGCTCTCCTACCAGCGTCTGGAAGCACCCGGCAGACCCGCCCGGCTGGAAGTGCTGCTCGATAACGCCGCAGGCCGCTACAACAACCTGGTCACGATTGGCAGCACCTACCAGCCGCTGGGTCCCGGCTCCTCGCTGATCCTGAGCGAGGGCTACCTCAGCGGCTCGCCGCCGACGGCCAGCCTGGTTCGGGTTGGTACCTACTACCTGGCACAGCTCCACTTCCTGCGTTCACCTCAGGAGAATCGACTCCTGCTGGTGGCTTTCGACGGCAGCTACCGCCTGGATTTCTGCGCCCGCTACCAGAATGATTATACGAACCAGACACTTGGTTTCTTGATCACTGAAGTATGTGCACGCGCCGGCCTCTTTGCACTCACTCTTCCCGCCACAGGCCAGACCAGCCAGATCATTCCGGCCTTCGTCATCCATGCGGGTCGACCCTACCGTGCTGCCCTCAACGAACTCTGCACCACCTATGGCCTCGTCTACTTCCTCGATGAGAACGAGGTCCTCCACTTTCGCGAACTGGCCAGCAGTGACACGGCGGTCTGGGCCTACGAGCCAGAGATCGAGCTGGTCAGCTTCGGTCGCAGCGACCAGCGCGCTAACCATATCATCGTCAGCGGCAAACCTCCGGCTGGCGGCCTTCCCCAGGCCCTCACAACAGCCGAGGTCTACGACGACACTCATCTGCACCTGGTGGGGAACGAACGGCTGCTGCACCACGTCGATCCTCGGCTCACCAGCACGAACCAGTGCGCGCAGAAGGCCGCCTTCCTCATGGCCCAGGCACAGCGGGCCGCCGTCCAGCACACCATCGTCGTCCCACTGAATCCGGCCTTGCAACTCTTCGACTGCCTGACGTTGACCGACAGCGCGGCACCCGGCGGGAGCGGCCAGCAGCTCACCTGCCGCATCCAGGCCCTCACAGCCTGCTTCATTCCCCAGCAGGGCCGCTGCGAACTGCACCTCGCACTCGCAGGCCTATGAGAGCATACCTCAGCGAGACAGACTGCGTTTGAGGGCCTGGATGCGCACATCGCTGCGATCAACCCTACGATAAGCCAGCCAGAGAGTGTTACTGACTCGCTGCGGAGGCTCCCAGAGAATATGCAGTCGCCCCTGATCGAGCGAGGTGCGACAAAGGTAGTCGGGCAACACGCTGAGGCCTGCCCCCTTCTCCACAGCGCGCAGAATGGCATGCAGATCGGGCAGGACCAGCAAGGCCTGAAAAGGAGGACGCTTGTTGAAGCAGTGCAGCCAGAAGCGGCGAATGATCGGCAACTCCGGTCCATAGCTGATCCAGCGCTGCGCGCCAAGCCACTCCTCCAGCGGGGCACGTGTGCCCGCACTGGCGGCCGCCAGCACCTCGGCGGGCAGGCTCAGTGCCGGGGACCCGACCAGGGAGAAGTGCTCTTCATCAAGCGCTACAAACTCCAGGTCGCGTGAGGCGATCTGCTGCGTGGCGAGCACGGCATCCAGACGTCCGTGTTCGAGATCAGCGATCAGCTCGCCGGTCTCGCCGAACTGGAACCAGAGGCGGTAGGGGAGGGCTACCGCACGTTCCAGCACCCTCTCGAGGAAATACTCGCGCGGGGTGCCACAGCGCAGCAGCGGCGGTCTCTCGCGAACAGAGGCCAGCGTCTGCGACACCTGCTCCAGGGTCTCGATCGCCTGCACAACCTGGCTGTAGAGTTCCTTGCCGCGCGCTGTCGGAATCATACGCCGCGGGGCCCGCAGGAAGAGCGGCTCGCCAACGGCTGCCTCCAGGGCCGCCAGATGCTGCGTCACTGCCGGCTGCGTCAGGAAGAGCGCACGCGCTGCCCCCGAGACCGTGCCGGCCCGATAGATCGCCAGGAAACTGCGATACCATTCCAGATGAACCATATATATTTTTATAGCTTTCCCTAAAAACTCTATTTGTATTATAGGTAGCGCCGACGTTAGAATACCAATCGCCAGGGGTAGGCCCCCCTGGCGTCGAGCGCTCGACTGCAGAGAAGCGACGTCACGATTGATCAGTCAAGGATAGAAAGGAGCTGTTTCTCGTGGCTCAACCCAGAGCTATTCTGATCGTTGTCACCGGTCATGCGCATATCGATGCTACTCATCAGACCGGCCTGTGGCTGGAAGAATTCGCTGTTCCCTATCAGGCCTTCAAGGAGCAGGGCTGGCACATCACGGTCGCCAGCCCACAAGGTGGCAGTGTTCCTGTCGATCCACGCAGCGAACCACAGCCCGCAGAGGCTGGGCGCTACGCGGAGGCACGGGACGTGCTCACCAGGACACGCCCCCTGGCCGAGGTACAGGCGAGCGACTACGACGCCATCTTTCTGCCCGGCGGGCATGGCGTGATGTTCGACCTGGCCGAGGATACCCGGCTTCAGAGGCTGCTCGCCGAGTTCGAGCGCCAGGGCAAGATCATTGCCGCCGTCTGCCACGGCCCTGCAGGGCTGGTCGGCGCCCGGCGCGCGGACGGCACACCGCTGGTCGCGGGCAAGATCGTGACAGCCTTTACCGATGAAGAGGAGCGGGCCACCGGCCTCGACCGACTGATGCCCTTCCTCCTGGAGAGCCGGCTGCGCGAGCTGGGAGCAAACTTCGTCTCTCGTCCCAACTGGTCCGACCACGTCGAGCGCGATGGGCAACTGATCACCGGACAGAATCCCCAGTCGAGCACCAGCATTGCACGAGCCGTCATCGAGGCCCTGGAGGCATAAACAGGGATCGTGAAAGAGGGCCTGAGGGGCCTGAGGCCTGCGGATGCCGTCGGAGAGAAGGGGCAGCAGGGATCGGCACTCTCGCCCCTCGCCTCACACCGTTCCCTGCCACCTCAGCATGGCCTTCGGCCTAGGCTCTGCCGGCACGGCGGCGACGCTCTTCCGCGGCTTTGCGGCGGCGCTCGAGGCGCCGGCGGCGCCGCTCCCGGCGGCGCTCCTCCTCGCTGAGTGGAGCTGGCTCCTTCAGGTTCCCATTGGCGGCGCCGGGCGACGCAGGCGTGGAGGCCGCGGAGGAGGGCGCCTGACGACGGGCATTGGTGAAGGCCATGCGGACGACCAGGAAGGCCAGTCCCACAGAACCGAGCAGAAAGAGCGTATAGATTGCAAAGAGATAGGGTGTCACGCTCACGGGCACCAGCCCGGTCCTGGCAATGGTGCTCAGCAGAAATACCAGAGCCAGCAGTAGATACTCACAACCGGTGAGGATATTGACCTGCTTGAACCACGGGATGCGCTGACCGCCCACCCGGAGAGCACGCAGGCGCCGGCGCCCAACGTAGAGATTGTAGAGACTCAGGGCGGCGAAAAAGACACAGAAGAGTATCAGAATACGTGGGTCATTCATTCACTGTCTCTCGCTCAGAACGTGTGTGTATGAAGCGGGTCGCGCGCGCGTACTGGCGGCGCAAGAGCCAGGCCAACAGCAGGCAGACCAGCGGGGCCGTCAGGAGATTCAGCGCGAAGGCGCGCAGATCGAGAATCCGCAGCGTACGCAGCGGGAGCGCCAGATTCAATTGAGGGATCTGCAAGAGGCCCGCCAGTCCCTGGAAGACCCAGAGGTCGGGGGGAAGCACCAGCATCAGACCCAGGAACGCCAGTAGCCAGAGATAGTGCGATCCGCCGGGACGCATCTTCTCCTGATCCTGAGCAGCGACCCCGCTGGCCTCCTCTCGACCGCAGGTGCTCAGCAAGAGGAGGGCCAGGGCCGCCCCGTTGAGGATCACGGGTTCCAGTGCCAGCGCATCGAAGCTGCCCGCATTGCCCAGGAAGAGCGGGATACGCCAGAGCAGCGCGAAGATGATCAGCGAGGCGTCAGGCCGGCTGAGATCGATGGGCAGCGGCACCTGCCAGGGGAGCGTGGCCGCCAGCAGGCGCAACGTTGGAAAGGGGCCGGGCGCAAACTGGTAAATGGTGAACATGGCATCATAGGCGGCGGCAAAGACATAGCCCGCCAGCGTCGGGAGCAAGGCCAGCAGCAGCACAGTCACCAGATAGCTCAGCAGCGAGCGGCGCGCAACTGGCACAGGCGCTGGCTTCTCAGGCGTCTCCTCTTCCTGCAGCAGAGCCTCTTCTGGCACAGCAGCGGCTTCCACCTCCTCCCCTGCCTCTGCCTCCTCCTCCGCTGGCTGCTCCGCCTCTCGCACTCTCTCTGTCTCCGCCTGGAGAGCTTCGTCGGCCTCCGCCTCATCCTCCAGAGGGCCCGCTACCTCCTGCTCCGCCACTCCCAGGTGGGCAGGGAGGGGTCGCAAGGGGGCAAAGGCGAGATGACCCAGGGCCGCACCAGCCAGGCTGAAGATCAACGAGCAAGCAGCGATCAATCCCCAGGTGGAGAGAAAGGCCAGACGCTGCTCCGGCTGACTCACCAGGGTGGAGAAGACCCCGGGATAACTGACGGCGGCCAGAAAGTGGCAGAGCGCCAGCACCAGGCCGCCAAGGGTCGCCTCAGCGAGACCAGGACGTTGGAGCGTGCGCAGTTTGCGGATACCCGTGACCAGTAGTCCACAGCCGGTTGCGCTGAGCACCGCGATGGGGACCAGCGAGGTCGAGGGCTGAGCGCTCAGACGCGCGATCAGCGCGAAGAGGACTCCCAGCACCGCCACAACCTCAAGAGCCAGCCATTCAAAGCGCTGTCTTCGAGGGGTGGCCTGTAGCCGCCATGGGACGTGTGCAGAGACGACATCCTCCTCCAGGGAGGACCCTGTCTTTCCAGCTCCATGCGCCTGCTCCGGCACCAGCGCAGTCGTATCGGTCGGTTCAGATTCCAGCATGCTGTCTCTTTGCTCCTCACAGACAACCTGCCAGGATAGTAGCACATCACGGCCGGAGCGACAAGAGGCAAACAGAAGCGCCCAGCTTTCCACAGGAGACGCCAGCCTGGGCTACGTTGACGCGCGGAACCAGATAATGGCGTTGATCATCTCCTCCGCTGGTACCACCAGGGAGCCATGCTCCTCGTGCAGCCAGCCCGCCAGAACGGCCCGTAACTCGCGGCGCGTCGCCTCATCATCTGGCAGCAGCAGCTGCTCGAGCATCTCCTCGACGGCCTCATCCAGTGAGGGGAAGCGCATCGATGGCGGAGCCTTGACGACCTCCACGTTGGCGTAGATCTGCATCTCGAAGAGTACATCCAGCAGGTGAATATATGCAGGAGGAAGAGCGCGCTCAGTTCCATGAAAATGGCGCCAGATGGGCGCAGTCACCTCATCGTAGTGGTTGGCACGCATATAGATGTAACAGGTATCAAGGGTGGCAGCGCGCAATTTCTCTATGAACGGCACCACCTCGCGAATCGGGTAGAGCACATGGCTGCAGATGACCAGATCGGCGCGCAGATCAGCCGGGGCATTCTCCCAGGTCGTCTGCAGTATGGTCACATTCGTCACGCCACGGACCTCAGCCTCGCGGCGCAGATAGTCCAGCATGGTTCCATTCGGCTCGACGGCGTAGACCGTGAAAACATGGGGCGCCAGAGCGAGCGCAAAACGGCCCGCTCCGGCCCCCACATCGAGCAGACTCATCGTGGGGGTCGCGGCGCGCAGCACATGCTGAAAGAAGGGATCGCCGGGCGTGCTTTCCCGCGTCCTTCGATGGAAAAAGCGGGCCCGGCGATCCCAGAAGCTGGCGCTGCTACGACCCAGGCGCGCGTAGATCGCATCCATCTGCTGCGCACGGGCATCGTGAATAGCGTACCAGCGTTCAGTGGCGCTCTCCATCGCCTCTACCCCTGTGTTGCCCCAGCCGGCTCCAGTTTCGCTTTCAGACAGGAGAAGAACTGCCCTGTGAGTTTCTCCGCCGTGCCCTGCAGCAGACGGGCCCCCACGCTGGCCAGTGTGCCGCTCACGATCACTTTCGCCTCCCAATCCATGCGCGTCTGCTGCCCCCCATCGACGGAGGTCAGGCGCATATCGCCGGACATCTCCACCGCGCTACCCGGCGCCTTCCCGCGCGCCTTGACGATCATATGATCCGGCTCGTGCATCTCAGGTCGCGTGACATCGAGCGTGAACTTTGCCTTGACCGCGCCGACTCCCACACTGACCACTGCCTTCCAATGCTCCTCACCCAGCACCTCCAGACTCTGGAAGCCGGGGGCACACTCGGCGACCTTGTTGACATCGAGCAGATAGGCCCAGACTGTCTCAATCGGGGCGGCGATCGTCTGAGAACCAGAGAAATCCATAGCAACCTGTCACCTTTCGTTTAGCATCAGATAGTCCTGTGGATTGCGCTCAAAGAGGCGCTTACAGGCGGGACAGCAGAAATAGAACTCACGTCCGTCGTAGGTAGTGCGCTGCCTGGCAGTAGCTACCTCTACTATCATACCACAGACTGGATCGACGGCGGTCTCTAGAGCGCTGGCAGGTTCCGGAGCCAGTGTCAGCGACTCCAGCGGGGTGAGGGCCTCCTCAGCAGACCTCTGGCGCCGGCGCAGCACCAGTTCTGCCAGGATGCTGGCGGCGATCTCCTCGGGGGTAATGGCTCCCAGATCGAGGCCCGCTGGGGCCTTGAGCCGCGCGATCTCTGCCTCGCTGAGGCCTGCCTCACGCAGCGACTCGCGGCAGGCTGTGGCGCGCCTGCGGCTGCCAACCATGCCAACGTACCAGGCTGGACTGTGCAAGGCCCAGACCAGGGCCTCCTCATCGTAGGCGCCGTGCGTGGCGACCAGGATCGCACTGCGCTCGTCCGGTTGCCGACTGGTGAGCGCCTCCTGATCAACGGTGATCACCGTGAAATCGAGCACCGCTGCCAGGCGTGTCAGCGCCAGAATCACCGGCGAATCACCGACCAGAAAGAGGCGCGGCTGCGGTAGATGTGGCTCCATATAGATATCCAGTGTCCCTCCACTGCTGCAGGTCATGGGGAAGCAGCGCACTCCTGTGCGCTCCAGGCCCTCCCGCGAGCTACCCAGGCGCAGAAGATACGGCTCTCCTCCCTCACGCAAGAGTCGCAGGGCCTCGCGCACCACCACGGGCTGTGCGCAGCTTCCGCCGATCCAGCCCGTCACGTTGCCATTGGCCTCAATGATGGCCCGTGCCCCCGGCTTCGCCGAGGTGGGCCGCTCGCACCAAACCACGGTTGCCAGCACAAACGGCCGGCGGGCCACCTCCAGCCGATGCGCAAGCCTGAGCATATTCTCAAGCATACCTTGCCTCCAGAGAGTGCAAGGAGGGAGACGCCTGTCTCGGCATCTCGGCGCCTCCCTCTCTGCACATGCATCAGGCAGTCGCCAGACCCTTCTCCTGCAGGATACGCCACACTTTCCAGGGAGTGATCGGAATATCGATATGCCGCACCCCCACATGAGCCAGCGCGTCGACGACAGCATTGGCAATGGCCTGAGGCGCTCCCACGGTCGGCGACTCGCCCACGCCCTTGGCGCCGATCGGATGATGCGGCGAGGGCGTCACCGTGCGCGCGGTCTCCCAGCGCGGCGTCTCCATCGCGGTGGGGATCAGATAGTCCTGGAAATTACTTCCCAGAACGTTGCCATCCTCGTCGTAGGAGAGCTGCTCGTAGAGGGCCGGCGCCAGACCCTGGGTCAGGCCGCCGTGAATCTGTCCTTCGACGATCATCGGATTGATCACCGTGCCGCAGTCGTCAACGGCCAGAAAGCGGCGGATGTGGACTTCGCCGGTGCCGCGATCGATGTCCACCACGCAGATGTAGCTGCCGAAGGGATAGGTCAGGTTGGGTGGATCGTAGTAGTTGACGGCCTCCAGGCCTGGCTCCAGATAGGGCGGACAATTGGTATAGGCCGCAAAGGCCAGCTCTTGGATGGTCTTACCCCTGGTCGGGCTGCCCCTGACATAGAAGCGCCCAGGTTCCCACTCCAGATCCTCTTCGCCCACCTCCAGCAGATAGGCGGCGATCTTCCGCGCCTTGTCGCGGATCTTGCGCGCGGCTACGGCGGTGGCAGCGCCGCCGACGGGAGTGCTGCGGCTGGCATAGGTGCCCAGACCGTAGGGGGCGGTATCCGTATCGCCATGCTCAACGTCGACGTCATCGGGCGAGAGGCCCAGCTCGGCGGCGATGATCTGCGCAAAGGTCGTCTCGTGTCCCTGGCCCTGCGTCTGGACGCCGATGCGTGCCAGCACCTTGCCAGTGGGATGGACGCGAATCTCACAGCTATCGAACATCTGGATGCCAGCGATGTCAAAGTGCTTACCGGGACCCGCGCCAACGATCTCCGTAAAAGAGGAGATGCCGATACCCATCAGCTCGCCCCGCGCGCGCTTCTCGGCCTGCTCGCGGCGGAGCTCGTCATAGCCAATTTGCTCCATCGCCAGCCTGAGGGCGCGCTCGTAGTTGCCGCTATCGTAGGTCCAGCCCAGCGCTGAGCGGTAGGGGAAGGCCTCCGGCTTGATGAAGTTCTGCAAACGGATCTCTGCGGGGTCTTTGCCAGCCTCGCGCGCCAACGTATCCATCATGCGCTCGATGAGATAGGAGGCCTCAGTGACACGGAATGAGCAGCGGTAGGCAATGCCCCCAGGGGCCTTGTTGGTATGCACAGCGTCGACATCGACAAAGGCGTGCTGGAAGTCATAGGAGCCGGTGCAAATGTGGAAGAGGCCAGCGGGGAACTTCGTCGGCTGGGCAGCGGCGTCGAACGCTCCGTGATCAGCAAGGGTATGCACACGCAGCGCCCTGACGTTCCCCTCCCTGTCAGCTGCAATCTCGGCATGGATATGGTAATCGCGAGCGAAGCCCGTGCTGCTCAGATTCTCTGTGCGATCCTCGATCCACTTGACCGGCCGGCCGGTCTTGAGAGCGGCCACCACTGCGCAGACGTAGCCGGGATAGATCGGCACCTTGTTGCCAAAGCCGCCGCCAACGTCGGGCGAAATGATGCGGATGCGCTGCTCCGGCAGCCCGGAGACAATGGCAAAGAGCGTGCGATGCGCGTGTGGAGCTTGCGAGGTCATCCAGACGGTGAGCTTGCCAGTGGCCGTGTTGTAGTCAGCTACGCAGCCACAGGTCTCGATGGGCGCCGGATGGATGCGCGGGATGTACATATCCTGGCGCACGACGATGCCGCTGGCCTCTGCCTCGGCAAAGGCGGCCTCGGTGGCCTCGCGATCGCCGGTCTCCCAGTGATAGATCTGGTTGGTCGGCTGGCGATCCTTCTTGTCGGGCCGCAGCAGAGGCGCATCCGGCTCCAGGGCCTTGTGCGGATCGACCACGACCGGTAGCGGCTCGTAGTCAACCTCGACAGCAGCAACGCCATCGGCTGCCGCATAGCGGCTCTCGGCTACGACAAAGGCGACCTCCTGCATCTGATAGAGCACACGGTCGACGGCCAGCACCGCTTCGGTATCGCCGGAGAGCGTGGGCATCCAGGCCAGGCCGGCGGCTTCAAGGTCCTTGCCGGTGATCACCGCGATGACGCCAGGGACCTGCAGAGCCTGGCTACTATCCACGCTCTTGATCAGCGCATGTCCATAGGGACTGCGCACGATATCACCGTAGAGCATGCCCGGCAACTGCACGTCGTCGACGTAGTTGCCCTTGCCGCGAATGAAGCGAGCATCCTCTTTGCGCTTGTATGGCTCTCCCAGGCCATGAACATGCGTGCCACTGGTGGTCGTCATCTTATTCACCCCCACCGCCCGTTCCGGCAGGCACCTGCTCTGGCACCCGCATCTTCTGGGCGGCATACTGAATGGCCTTGACAATATTGACATAGCCGGTGCAGCGGCAGAGATTCCCTGAGATACCCTCGCGAATCTCTTGCTCGCTGGGATCGGGGTTGCGTCTGAGCAGAGCCAGGCCGGCCATCATCATGCCGGGCGTACAGTAGCCACACTGTAGCGCATGCTCCACATGGAAGCCCTCCTGCAGAGGGTGGAGCTGGCCGTTCTGCTCCAGCCCCTCAACGGTGGTCACCTCACGGCCGTCGGCCTGCACAGCGAGCATGGTACAGGATTTGACGGCTCGACCATCGACCAGCACTGTGCAGGCTCCACAGGAGGAGGTGTCGCAGCCGATGTGTGTGCCCGTGAGGTGCAGGCCATCGCGCAGCCAGTGTACCAGCAGTGTACGTGCCTCGACGTCGCCCTCGTACACCTTGCCATTGATGGTGACACGAATATGGTGGATGCTCATACGCTATGCGCCTCCTGTCGCACGGCTGCGCGCCCAGCGCAGCGCTCGGACTGTCAGAGTACGAACCATGGCCCGCTTGTACTCGGCGGGACCGCGCAGATCACTGACTGGCTGCGCTGCGGCCGCGGCCTGCGCTGCGGCTTCCTCAATGGCTGTATCGTCCAGGCTCCTGCCGAGCAGGACCTGTTCCGCAGCACGGGCCTTGATGGGCGCTGGCCCCACATTGGTCAGGCCAATGCCAGCGGTGGTCACCAGTCCGTCCTGGCTGAGGCGCACCCAGGCTGCGACGCCGGCGATGGCGTAGTCTCCAACCTTGCGTTCCAGCTTGAAATAGGCACCTCCACTGTGCTTGTCAGGAGCGGGAATGCGGATCTCGGTCAGCAATTCATCGGGTTGCAGCGTGGTCTCAAAGCTGCTGTCGGTGAAGAAATCCTCAACCTCAATCACACGCTCGCCGAGCGGTCCTCTGGCGACCAGCCGGGCGCCCAGGGCTAGCATGGTGGCCGGGTGATCGTTCGCTGGATCGGCATGAGCCAGGTTTCCACCGACGGTGGCCCAGTTGCGCACGACGGGATCAGCAATGACACGGGCGGTATCGTGGAGGATGGGATAACGCCTGCGAATGAGGTCTGAGGTGTCAAGGTCGACCTCGCGCGTCAGAGCACCGATGTGCAGGACGCCGTCAGACTCCTGGATGTACTCCAGGTCGTGCAGACGGTTGATGTCCACCAGAACGGCAGGGGAGGCGAGGCGAAAGCGCAGGAGGGGGATGAGGCTATGTCCGCCTGCGAGCACCTTGGCTTCGGCGCCGTGCTGGTCCAGTAGGGCGACGGCCTCTGCAACGCTGCCAGCCACCCTGTAGTCGAAAGGACCAGGAATCAAGGTTATCACCTCCGTTGTAGAGAGAACAGGAGAGCGAGACCACCGGTCTCGCACACCGCCATGCGTGGAGCGCATAGAATCTCGATTCCAGTATAGGGGAGGGGGATCGCTTTCTGTTACCTCCAAAAGGAGGGAGCAGCCCCCCTATTTCGGAGGGAGCAGGGCCTGCCTCAATCGCTCGGACGGCTCGATGAACCATAAAAAAAGAGAGCGCCTGCCCAGACGGAAGAGCAGGCAGATCACGGCGTTCAGCAGGCCAGCAGAGGCAGTTCCTGGCCGGTGCGCTGGCCTCACGTGAGGTCACCCTGGTCCATGTGGGCGCCTGGAGAGAGCCGCTCTTTTTTTCCGGGCGTCCACGGGACCGGGAGGCGCCTTCTCTTAGAGCCAGCCCTGCTTGACGGCAACCATCACGGCTTCGGTGCGGTTCTTGACCCCGAGACGATGGAGAATCTCCTGGACGTAGCCCTTGACCGTATTCTCGCTCAGGTAGAGCTTGGCAGCGATCTCACGGCTGGAGAGGCCCTGAGCGACCAGGCGGAGAATGACCAGTTGTTGCGCACTGAGCGGCTCCGGCGCCGGCTCATGCCGCGTCTGGGGGGCCTTCCGCAGATGGGCCAGCACGGCCACGGCGGCCTTAGAGTCGATGGCCGCCTCGCCGCGCGCCACGGCTCGAATCGAGCGTTTGAGATCGAAGCGTTCGATGTCCTTGACGATGTAGCCGCGGGCGCCTGCCTGCAGAGACTCGGCCACCAGTTGATCATCGCTGTAGGTCGTGAGGATAATGACGCCGATTGCTGGATAGCGCTCCACGACGCGCCGACAGACCTCGATCCCGCTCACTCCTGGCAGGCGAACATCAAGCAGCAGGATGTCCGGGCGCAGGCGCTCCACCAGCTCCAGCGCCTGCGCCGCGTTGGCCGCCTCGCCGACAATCGCAAAATCCGGCTCCGAGACGAGCATTGCTTTGAGGCCCTCGCGCACCATCTCATGATCATCGACGATCAGCAGGCGAATCATAGGGGGACCACCGCCTTGACGATCAGGCCACCCTCTTCACCGTTGACGAGCAACAACTCCCCACCGCACTCTGCAACACGCTGCTGCATACCACGTAGACCGAGATGGGCGGGCGTCTGACAACGGTCATCAAGCAACTGCGGCGCCAGACCAACGCCATTGTCCTGCACGACGAGCATAGCCTGCTCGCGCGTGACCTGTACGGTGACGACCACTGTGGTGGCCTGGGCATGGCGCAGCACGTTGGAGAGGGCCTCCCGGGCAATCGCGAAGAGGGCCTGCTCGACCGCAGCAGGCGGAGAAATGGCCCACTCGGCCACCACCAGATCGACCTCCATGGCCGATGAGGATTCGCGTAGATCGTGAATCAGGCTGTGTAAACGACTGATGAGGCCGCCCTCCTGCGGCTCACTCGATGAGAGGGCAAAGATGGCGTCGCGTACCTGAGCAGTACCCAGCGAGGCCAGTTGCTTGATGGTGCGCAGCGGCCGTTCCAGCGGCGAATCGGGGGGGAGCTGCTCCAGCGCCCAGTCGGCCTTGAGGCCGATGGTGAAGAGTGTCTGCTGCACGCGATCGTGCAGCTCCTGCGCGATGCGGCTGCGCTCATTGGCGAGCATCTGGCGCTTCTGCGCCTCGGTCAGCTCATGATGCAGGGTCTGCAGATCGGTGGCGAACTTGCTCAACTCTTGATTGCGCCGCTCCAACTCCGCCGTGCGCTCGCGAACCTCGTCCTCGAGACGCGCCGCATGCTCCTCCATCGCCCTGCGTTCGCGCGCGATAAGTTGAGCATTGTGGATGGCGACCGCCGCCTGGGCGCTCAGGGCCTCGATCAATTCGACATGGCGGGCCTTGAAACGATTGGGCTGCGTATGTCCGATGAGAAAGGCGCCCAGAATGGTACCCTCGCGTGTGCGGAGCTGGACGCCGAGAAAGCTTCGCACGGGAATATGGCTGCGCGGAATGCCTACGTAGCGCCGATCGGCGAGTACGTCGTCTACAACGACCGACGTACCTTCCCAGAAGACGGGATGCAGCACACCCATGCCTTCCACCGGACCGACGTGCCTGAAATGCTCCTCAACTCCGTGCTCACCGGAAATGGCGGCCAGATGAAAGATGACCTTTCTCGTACGCCGGGCCGCTGGCTTACCGGCCAGTTCGGGGATCAGGAAAAAGGCGGCATATTCGGCGGCGGTGACTCTACGGGCCGCATCGGTAATCATCTGGAGCAGGCGCTGAAGGTCAAATTCAGAGGTCAGGGCGATGGCAATGCGATTCAACTGGGCCAGTTCCTCGGCGCGTTCCTGCAGGCTCGCAATCAGTCTCGTCCGGCTCTCATCGCTGGTCTCTATCATAGACGGCATCACTCAGAGACAACTAAGCAGGCCACAATGCACATATCTCTATTATAGCAGTTGCCACCGTCCGCCTGTATACACAAGAAGAGAGGGCGCAGCGATTGCGCACCACTGCGCCCTCTCCCTGGCCGACCCTGCCCAGGGTCCCTGCATCCCTGGCCGCCGGGCGCGCGGGTCCCCCAGCCTCAGAGCCAGCCCTTCTGCTGAGCCAGGTGCGCCGCCTCGACACGATTGTGGGCGCCGAGCTTCTGAATGGCGACCGAGAGGTAGTTGCGCACCGTGCCCTCTGAGAGGAAAAGCTGCCGGGCAATCTCGCTGATGCTGGCGCCATGCAGCGAGGCCTGCAGCACGGCGCGCTCGCGCTCGGTGAGAGGATTGTTCCCCTCGCTGAGAGCGGTCATCGCCAGGCCGGGATCGACAATGCGCTCGCCAGCCAGAGCACGCCTGATGGCAGCAGCCAGTTGCGTTGAGGGGGCATCTTTGAGCAGAAAGCCTACCACTCCGCTCTCCAGCGCCTGGCGCAGGTAACCGGGACGCCCGAAGGTTGTCAGTATCAGAATACGGCAGGTCGGCAACTGCCGATGTAGCTCTGCGGCGGCTGTCAGACCATCGCAGCCCGGCATCTCGATGTCCAGCAGAGCTACATCGGGTCGGGTCTCCAGTGCGGCAGCGACAATCTCATCACCGCGGCCGACTTCCGCGACCACCTCAATATCGCCCGCCAGGGTCAGCAGCGCCGCCAGCGCCCCGCGTACCATGGCTTGATCTTCAGCCAGCAGCACTCGAATCATCGTGTCTCTCTCCCGTCTTCGTCAACGAGCCGTCCTTCAATCAGCGCTCGCTCCAACCCACCTGCCGCTTCCTCTGGCCGTTCCTGTCGGCTGAGGCTCCTCTCTAAGCCTGGTGAGGCAGCCTCGAGCCTTCTGCGCGGGGTCAGTGGCAGGGCCGCCGCCAGGCGAAAGCCGCCGTCGACCGGGCCCGCTGCCAACTGTCCTCCCAGCTCCATGACACGCTCCGCCAGGCCACGCAGTCCATTGCCAGGCATCGCACTCTGCCCATCGACCGACAACCCATCGTTGACGATCTCTATCCAGACCAGGCGCGCCTCACGTCTGAAGCGGATACCGCACTCACGGGCACGGCTGTGTTTGATAACATTGGTGACCCCCTCACGTACGATCCAGGAACAGGCCACCTCGAGGGCCGGCTCCTTTATCCCCTCAACGAGGTGACCGCCCTCCAGACGATAGCGCACACCGGCCACCTCCAGCAGCTCACGTGCAGCCCGCAGCTCATCGACCAGGGAGGGCCGCCGATAGCTACTGACCGCCTCGCGCACCTCCTGCAGGGTCATCCGCGCCACCTGCTCGATATCCCTGATCTCGGCGCCAGCGCGGGCGGGAGCCTGTTCAAGCAAACGCCAGGCCAGCTCACTTTTGAGAGCGATCAGTGAGAGATTGTGCCCCAGCAGGTCATGCAGGTCGCGCGCAATACGCAGACGCTCAGCCGTGGCAGCCAGACGAGCGATCTCGGCCCGCGCCATGCGCAGGCGTTGCCCCGTTCTGACAAAGTAGCCGAAGGCGGAGATGAGGGCCCCGATCACAACGACGAAGAGCACTGTCGAGGCAATGGTGTTCCAGGAATTATGCGCCAGCAAGGCCGTCAGCGTGACAAGGATCACCAGACCAGCAACGGCGAGCGCCGTCGGGCGCCAGGTGAGGCGTCCGCCGCTGTAGCCGCTGATGTAGTAGAAGAGATTGAGCCAGATGTTGCCGCCATTCAGCAGGGCCAGGCCCGTCCCCAGCAGGCTCAGTGCGGCCAGAACCAGCCAGACACGTAGCGATGTGCGCCACGCGACGTCGGCGGCGAAGGGAGTGGAGGCCAGGTAGCGCGCATCCAGCCAGCTTGAAAGCAGGTAAATACCAAAGAACAGGGTGACCCCGATGAGCGAGAGCGCGAGGCGCAGCGGCGCAGGATGTACAGACCATAGCTCCGCTATGGCTGGCACAAAGAGCGGCACCCAGGCAAACCAGATGACCCAGACAAAATAGGGGGACGGACCCTCTGCCTGCCAGAGCGGAGCCGCCTCCGCCTGGTCCTCTCTCGCAGCCTCAGGATCACCCTCTCGGCGGGATGCCAACCAGAACGCACGAAACAGACGTGGCATGATGTTGCTCGCTTCTACTGCCAGCACGATCGCCTCTCCATTGTACAACGAATCTCAGGACAACTCCAGCGGAGAGAGAAATAACTTGCACATACGCTCCTCATGACGCCAGTATAGCGCTTTATCAGCTTGTGACCAGTCATAAACATCATCAGGTCGGCATGACAACTGTCAGATGATTCCCGTGATTACCCCCACTACCGGGCAGAGCCTCCTCCACCTATACTCGACTCCTGTAGGCAGCCTGGCGTGGCTGCCGGTCACGCCATCATAGGTACTGCTAGAAAAAGCACAGCAACAGCACAGGAAAGGTGTTAGAGTCATGCAACAGCAGTCACAGCCAGAGGTGGCAATTCCGCACATGACCTCGCAAGAAGCGACAGGAGCACGTCCCGTCCTGATGGATGTGCAGCAGATAACGAAATCTCTGCCTCTGGGCCGAGAGCGTATCGAGATCCTCAAAGGGATCAGCTTCCAGATTCACAGCGCCGAGTTTGTAGCCATCGTTGGACCGTCTGGCTCAGGCAAGAGCACCCTGCTGGGGATCATCGCCGGGCTGGATAGCCCGACCACCGGGCGTGTCCTCATTGACGGTGTGGAGATCAGCAGCCAGAGCGAGAGCCGGTTGGCCGGGACCCGTAATCGCAAGATTGGTATGGTCTTCCAGGCCTTCAACCTGATTCCGACGCTGACTGCCCAGGAGAATGTCGAGGTTCCGCTCTACGTGGGTCGGCACAAAGGTTCTCCCACAGCGCGCGCCCGCGAACTGCTCTCGCTGGTCGGTCTCGCACAGCGCTCCCATCATCGCCCCAATCAGCTCTCGGGTGGAGAGCAGCAGCGCGTCGCCATCGCGCGCGCTCTGGCCTGCGATCCCCCTCTGATCATCGCCGATGAACCCACTGGCAACCTCGATGCGCGCAATAGTGCGAACATCCTCGAGCTGATCACGCGGCTGCGCACCGAAACCGGGAAAACTTTCATCATCGCCACTCACGATCCCGTCGTCGCTTCACACGCCGATCGCGCGCTCCGCATCGTCGACGGCCTGCTCGCAGACATCGATACTGCACAACAGGTGATCACTCAGTAACCCGCCAGCCGCAAAGAAAGAAAGAGAGCACAGCCATGAAGACTTCTTTCTACCTGCACTACGCAGTACGCTCACTGCTGCGCGGCGGCCAGCGCAGCCTGCTGGCGGTCTTCTGTGTGACCGCCGGCGTGATGGCCATCGTCGCGCTGCAACTGGTCGGCTTCATGCTCCAGCACTCACTCGCGGCCAGCGCCCGCGACGCCACCGGCGGAGACATCGCCGTGAGCGCGGTCGGGGCACCGCTCAAGTCCGCCGACCTGGCTTTTTTCGCGCAGCTTAAGCAAGAAGGTACGATCAACGGCTACACGGCGCTCATCGGCTCCAGCGGGGCATTGAGCAACATGACCTCGGCCCCTCAGACCTTCACCGTGGAAGCCGTCGATCCTGGCAACTTCCCCCTGGTGTCGCCGCCAACCTTCGTGGCCCCCTCCACGGGCAGCCTCTCGGGTCTGCTGAGCAACGGGCGTGTCGTCGTAACACAGCAGTTTTTGACACTCTACCAGAAGCAGCTACACGACCGCTTCCCGATCTACATTAAGAGCGTCACGGGAACTGGCGAGACGCTCACGGTCACCATCGCGGGAGTCATTGCCAACAGCGGCAGTTTTACCCAGGCCGGCAACCTGGTGCTGATCTCACAGCACGATTACCTGGCCGCCGATCCCACCAACCTGGCGCACTATACTCTGGTTGACGTCACCACCGCCGATCAGGCTCATACGAGCGCCGCCCTCAAGGCGATCAATGACCACTTTCCGCTGGTCAGTACGCAGACTGCCAGCGACCTCTATAAGTCACAGCAGTCTTCGATCGATGAGATCAGCCAGTTTCTCAAGATCGCTGGCTTGCTGGCCCTGCTGATCGGCGGCGTCGGCATCGTCAATACGATGCAGGTACTCCTCTCACGCCGTCGCACCGAGATCGCTATGCTCAAAACGGCCGGCTACCGGCGTCGCGATCTCTACCTGCTCTTCGGCCTGGAGGCCGGCCTGCTGGGTCTCTGCGGCGGCATCCTGGGAGCGCTTGCCTCCATCGGGATCAGCTACCTGATACGCAATCTGCTGCAGAGTCTTGGCACGAGCATTCCCTTCATGCTCAACGGCGGCCTGCTCCTGGGCGGCACTGCGATCGGCTGCGCAACAGCGCTGATCTTCGGGCTGCTGCCAATCGCTCAGGCTGCCAATATACGCCCGCTGAATGTCCTGCGAGAGATCGAGGTCCATAGTCGCGGGGGACGGATCGTCACCATCGCCCTGCTGGCTCTGCTCTCCCTGCTCTTCTGTGTGCTGGCAAGCGTCATTCTCGATAACGACTATGTGCTCGGCATCAGCACGACCTACGGCACCTTCGGCTTCCTCCTGGTGCTCAGCGGCATTTTCAGTCTGCTCGTTCTACTGGTCAGCAAGTTGCCGGTAACGGAGGGTCTGCATCTGACACAGATCCTGCTGGTCCTGGCAGGGGTTGCGCTCTCCCTGCTGACTCTTCAGGTACTACCGGTCTTCAGTGCCATGCTGCTGATCCTCGCTCTCTTCGGCCTCCTGGTGCCCTGGCTGCCACGGTCCTGGAAGGTGAACGTGAAAATGGCACTGCGCAATATCGGACGCCGGCGTGCCCGCACCACAGCCACCTTGCTGGCAATCTTCATTGGCGTCTACGGTGTCGGCCTTGACATCGGTCTGGGACAGGATCTGCAGACGCGCGTCACCAGCGTCCTGAATCAGGCACAGCCCTATAACCTGGTGGTGACCACCAGCGGCAGGAACAGCACCACGCTGGCCGCCCACCTGAGCAGCATCAGCGGCCTGAGCGCCAGCCGCATCAACTCCTTCACCCAGGCTCTGCCACTGGAGATCAACGGACGGCCCGCCCAGCAGCAGATGCCCAGCGGCGACTACGGCCAGCAGGACCGCGCCATGCTGGGCGGCATCGAGGGCTTCGATCTTCTGCACAACCATCCCACGCAGACGATCATCGCTGGGCGGAATCTCAACGCCAGCGACAACGGGACCAATCACATCATCGTCAGCGCCATCATGACCCACGTGGGCTGGGCCGCGATGAACTTGAAGCCGGGGGACACGGTGACCTTTGCCAGCCTGGATGGGAGAACGACCCGAACGGCCAGAATCGTCGGGGTCTTCTCGATCGGCACGAGCTACCAGAGCCTGGGGAAGGTCCTGGCGCCAACCTCCTTTGTGGAGACACTCAATCCGGTCAGTGCCACACAGACTGCGGTCTTCTACCTGAAAGTGCCCGACGCCCAGGTCACCACAGCGCTCAGGCAGATCAACCGGATCGTACCGTCGGCCTCAGCCCAGAATATCACGGACGGCGCGCTCTCCTTCCTGCAGGTCGTTCAGAATATCACTGATATCCTGCTTGCCATCGCCCTGCTCGCTCTCTTTGCCGGCGTGATCATCATCGCGAACTCAGTGGCTCTGGCCATGCTGGAGCGGCGACGCGAGCTCGGCATTCTGAAAGCTGTGGGCTACACCGCCAGAGGTATCCTGAGCCAGATCATGATCGAGACTGCGATTGTCAGCGGCATCGGCTCCTTCATCGCCACCCTGCTGGCAGCCGGAGCGGTGGTCGTGTTCAGCCGTACCCTCTTCAACAACAACCTCGTCCTGAACATGGAGCCAGCCGTGGTGCTCGGCCTCGTTATTGTCCCGGTGGCGCTGGCGATCGGCACAGCGGCGCTGGTGGCCTGGAACGCCGTGCGGGTGCGACCGCTGATCGTGCTCAGATACGAGTAAGTGGCGACGCTCCCTCAGGCCGGCGCAGGCCACCCAGCGTGAGAAGAGCCGGGCAGCCTCGGGATTGCCATGCATATCCGGGGGCTGCCCGGCTCTTCTGGCCTCTCCGCCGGAGAGAATATCTCCTGTGCTTCCGCAGAGCGCTCCTCTCACCAGATCCATCAGCGAGAATTCATGGTTATCCACGTTCTATGGCTATGGGAACTTCCACGTAACCAGGAAGGAGGACTTCAGGTATGTCATCAGAGAAAGAGACCTGTCCCAGATGCGGGACACCCGCTGCCGCGAATCAGGCGTTCTGCTCGATGTGTGGGACTCCTCTGCATGCAGGAGCTGCAGGGGTTCCAGCCTCTTCAGGGGATACCCTCGTCACACCCCCAGGCGCTGGCCTTCCACCAACGCAGGCCGCGCCAGCTCCACCATCTGCCACCCCTTACCCTCCAGGCAGCAGTGCACCGTACACGCCTCCGAACAACCCACCTGTTCAATCGCCTCCCCCACCAGTCTACGCAGGCCAGCCAGGACCGCCGCCAGCCGGAGGCTACCAGCCACAGGCCAGGCCACCCGGAGGCCCGCTTCCTCCGCCAACCTATGCACGCCCCCAGAAGGATGCATCGGGTCGTGTTCTGGCGCAGATTGGCTGCGGCACACTGATTATTATCCTGGTGATCATCCTCATCTGCAGTGGTCTGACCTACGCTGGCTATCTGCTCTTGCGCAACAGTGTCAGCAGCAATGAGCCAGGCACCACCTCATCCGACAACAGCTCAGCAGGACAGCCAAACGCTCCCACCGCGACCACCATGCCAACGCGCACCTTTCCCGTCAACGCGGCCATCACCTACTCCAGCATTGAGATCACCATCGTCAACGCCCAGCTAGGAGCCAGCTTCGAGGGCGACGATGGCAGCAGCAATCAGAATCTGCTCCTACGGCTGAACATCCAGGAAAATAACCCGACCAGCAAGAACATCGGCTACTACTACGGCGATGTCGCTCACCTGATTCTACCTGATCACAGCAGCATCGCGATCGCACGTATGCAACATGGCAGTCCCCCACTGGCGAGCGCCACTCAGACGAACTGGCTGGATTTCGCAGTCCCGGCCAGTATCCCTGTCGCAAAGACGCTTCTGCGCCTGGGCAGCCCCACTGAGGCGCAGATGGACATCCCTCTGAGCAACAGGCCGAATCTCAGCGCCTATGCCAGCAAAACAGTCAATAACCCGCCCAACGCCCAGACGACCTACGCCAACCTGACCTGGACCATTACCGCCGCCACACAGGCCTGGAGCGCGAACGGCAAACAGGCTGATGCCAACAAGCGTTTTGTCACCGTCACCCTGAGCGTTGACAATAACACGTCGCGGGACTTCAACGCATACTTTGGCGATTACCTGCGCCTCCAGGCTGGCACCTCACGCATCGCCCCTGCAGATTCAAATCTGCCGAGCACGATCAGCGCTCACTCAACCAAACAGACAGGCTGGGTGATTTTTCTTGCACCGCAGGATGTCTCTTCATTCACACTGATTCTCCTGCCCAGTGCCTTTACAGGAAGCAGCGAGGAGAAGAGCATCAGCTTCCAGATCCTGTGAGGGGAACCCAGACCAACCAGCAAGGCGCTCTACCTTAAGAACGGAGTCCACGACCTGCTAGAGCACGCGACAGAAGACGGCTTTGAGGTAAGCTGTCTCCGGCATGGCCAGATGAACGGGGTGATCAAGACTGTGTGTCAGCACTTCAAGCAACTGCACGTTGCGCTCCAAGGCCCGGGCCGAGAGCGAGAGCACTCCCAGCAGGTCATCCATACCCACCGCTCCAGAGCAGGAGCAGCTCAGCAAGATTCCCTCCGGGTGGAGCACACTCATGCCGAGGAGATTGAGACGCCGATAGGCCTTCAAGGCCTGGGAGCGCGCCGCCTGCGTGCGCGCGAACGCCGGCGGGTCCAGCACGACAACGTCGAAGCGCTCGCCACGGGCGCGCGCTCCCTCCAGGTACTCAAAAGCATCAATGACCAGAAACTCATGCCCCTCGGTCGTCAGTCCGTTCAGGGCAAAATGTCGGCGGGCCGCCTCCATCGCAGGGGCCGAGCTATCCACGCTGGTCACACGCACACGTGGATCGGCGAGCGCCGCATAGAGCGAGAAGCCACCAGTATAGCTGAAGCAATTCAGGACACGCGCCCCACCACGCACATACTTACGCAGAGCCGCCCGCTTATCGCGCTGATCAAGAAAGAAGCCCGTCTTCTGGCCACGCCAGGGATCAATCACAAAGCGCACCCCGTTCTCACGTACTTCGACCTCCGACGGCACCAGGCCAGCCAGCAGGCGCGGCTCCTCCAGGGGAAGTCCCTCGCGACGCCGTCCCTGACTATCGTTGCGCAGGAGCAGACCACGCGCCCCTGTCTCCGTCAACAGCGGTTCGACCAGCAGCGGCAGCAGGCGTTCCATACCCAGCGTGTGTACCTGGGCCACCAGGACATCGGCATAGCGATCCACAATCAGCCCCGGCAGGCCATCGCCCTCCGAGTGCACCAGACGGTAGAGATCCGTCGTGCGAGGATCAAAGACCCGTCGCAGGCGCTGAGCACGGCGCAACCGGCGCCGCAGGAGATCTGCATCGACAGGCTCATCGAGCGTCGTCAACAGCCGAATGGCAATATCAGTGTGGGGATGATAGTAGCCGCGCCCGATGAAACGGCCATCGGCCGCCCTGACCTCCACCAGACCGCCCGGCTCAACATCACGCGGCACCTGCTGCAGTGCGCCTGAAAAAATCCAGAGGTGGCCGTGCAGCAGCGGCTCCTCGCGGTGGGGCTTTAAACTGACCAGCGGATAGCGTGTAGAGACCACCGGCTCCCTGCATCCTCCTGCAACGATACGCCGATGCGCCTGAGCGTTCAGCGTCTATTCGCCTGCCATTATAGCATATCCATCATCCCCCTGACCATCAGGAGAACACTCCCTCTCTGGCTGCGGAAACCAGGCCAGCAGTTCGGCCAGGCGCACCACCTGGCCCACGACGATCACCGCAGGCGAGCGAATCGCCGCCTGCGCGGCGCGCTGGGCAATATCAGCGAGCGTGCCACGCACACTGCGCTGGCGCGGCAGCGTTCCCCACTCCACGGCCAGTGCCGGTGTCGCGGCCTCCAGGCCCCCGGCCAGCAGCTCACCCGTGATCTGGCGCAGCGTCTTCACCCCCATCAGGATAACCAGTGTTCCCCCCGTGCGTGCCAGGGCCTGCCAGTTCACCTTCTCAGGCGAGCAGCCTTTATCGTCGTGGCCGGTCACAATCGTCACCAGGGAGGCCAGACCACGCTCCGTAACCGGCACACCGGCGTAGGCTGGCGCCGCGATGGCCGCGCTCACCCCCGGCACCACCTCAAACGGGATACCCGCGCGCACCAGGGCCTCGGCCTCCTCGCCACCACGGCCAAAGACAAAGGGATCACCACCCTTGAGGCGCACGACCACCCGTCCCTTGCTGGCATGCTCGACCAGCAGACGGTTGATCTCTGCCTGGGGCAGCAGATGACAGCCCGGCGCCTTGCCCGCAAAGATGCGCTCCGCCTGCGGCGGTACCTCCTCCAGCAGTTCGGGGACCACCAGCCGGTCGTAGATCACTACGTCCGCCGCCCGCAGGCAGCGCAGCCCCTTGAGGGTAATCAGGTCCGGTGCACCGGGTCCCGCCCCCACCAGATAGACGGTTCCGCGCCGCGGGAACTCAGCAGCCTCACTCACGCTGTGCCTCCTCTGCTGGGTCTGGCTGTTTCGCAGCGAAGCGCTGCAGGAGAGCCTCTTCCACGCCATAGCTACGCAAGAGTGCGCTCGTCAGGTGCCAGGCCTGCTGGACCGCGCCGCTGCTCAACAGGGCCAGCGCCTCAGACGCATACAGGTCACGGAAAAAAGCATCTCGCTCGTCGTAGGTGACGCCCTGTTCACGCAGGCAGAGCCGGGCCTCAGCGGCGAGATGAAGAAAGCTCCCGTAGACCGGCGGGAAGCGCTCCTCCAGATCCTGGCGAATGCGCTTCGCCAATCCAGGGCTGGCCCCCTCTGTCGAGACCGCAATGGTCAACTGGCCACGGCGGAGAATAGAGGGTGTAATAAAATTGCAGGCTGCCGGCAGGTCGACCACATTGAGTAGCTGACCACGAGCGCTCGTCTCCGTCGTGAGCGCCTCCACCAGAGCGGGTTCGCGGGTCGTCGCAATGACCACAAACGCCCCCTCCAGATCACCTGGCTGGTATGGCCTGGCAAGCAGCTCCACGCGCTCCATCCGCTCGTGCGCCAGTTGCAGCAGACGCTCACAGAAGCGTGGCGCAATCACCGTCACATGCGCCCCGCAGTCTGCAAAGGCCGCCATCCGCTCGGCCGCCACCTGATCGCCTCCCACAATCACCACGCGGCGGCCACGCACATCCAGCATAATCGGATAATAATCGGGCATGCCTGCTTACTGCTCCTCCTTCAGTGCAGTCCGCTCAACCGGCTCTCGCTGATGAGCTGTGCCTGCTGACGCAGACGGTCGATGCCCACACGATAGCAGAAATCGCCGAAGGCCTCGCCCGGAGCGCGGCCATCCCTCCACAGAATCAGCAGCGGACGCACAGTCGCTGTCACCTCCTTGAGGGGGACCGAGGCGGCGTAGAGCGTCGAGAGGCGTGTATTCTGCCAGTCGCCGCCCACGTAGATATGATAGAGATCCTTGGAGCGGCCCACAAAGCCGAGATCGCCCATATAGGGACGCGCGCAGCCATTGGGACAGCCGCTCATGCGCATACTGAGCGGCTCTCCGGCCAGGCCCAGGGCCTCCATCTCCTGCCCAATCTCACGTACCACCGCAGGCAGGACACGCTCGGCCTCAGCCACCGCCAGGCCGCAGGTCGGCAGGGCGGGACAGGCCATCGTATAGCGCTTCACCCCCAGCGCCTCCGGATCACTGACAATCCCATGCTCGGCCAGCAGGGCTTCCAGCGGCGCCCGCTGCTCCGCAGCCAGATCAGTCAGGAGGATATTCTGCTGGCCGGTCAGGCGGATGCCAGGACGGAACAGCTCCACGGCCCTGCGCAGGCCAGTGCGCAGCTGACAGGTCTCGGTGTCACGCACACGGCCATTCTCCACATAGATCCCCAGAAACCAGCGCCCATCGCCCTGCTCATGCCAGCCCAGGTGATCATCAACGCCCTCCCAGCTCAGAGGGTGTGGGTCAGCGACAGTATGCCCCAGGCGCTGCTCCAGCTCAGTGCGGAACCAGGCAATGCCTCGCTCCTCGACCACATATTTCATGCGGGCATGCTTGCGATTCTGACGATCACCGTAGTCGCGTTGAATGGTCACGATTGTCTCGACCACAGGCAAGACCTCCTCAGCCGGGATCGAGCAGAGCGGCGTCGCCAGGCGAGGATAGGTCTCGGCCTTGCCGTGCGTCATACCCATGCCCCCCCCAACGAGGACAGTGAAGCCAGTCAGCTCATCCCCGGCCACCTCGGCCACGAGACCGATATCCTGGGTATAGACGTCGATGCAGTTATCGCCAGGGAAGGCCACACCGATCTTGAACTTGCGTGGCAGGTAGGTCGGACCATAGATCGGCTCGTCTTCCTCCTCCAGCGCCTCGACAGTATGGACGTGCTGACCATCCACCCAGATTTCATGATAGGCGCGACTGCGCGGCGCCAGATGGCGGGCAATCTGCTCTGCCACAGCCTGGACCTGCGCCTGAGCACGACTGGCTGCTGGCGCCGGACAGGCCATCACGTTGCGATTGACATCGCCACAGGCCGCCAGGGTCGAGAGCAGGGCCTCATTGATGGCATGAATGGTGCTGTGGAGATCATGCTTGAGCACTCCATGGAGCTGAATCCCCTGGCGTGTGGTGAAACGCAGGGTTCTATTGGCATAGCGGCCCGCCAGATCATCTTCGACCAGATATTGCTCAGCGGTCAAGGCGCCCCCTGGAATACGTGAGCGGACCATGAACTGATAGGCTTTTTCTTCACCGGCAGCCTTGCGCGACTGACGCAGGTCACGATTCTCCTGCTGATAAATCCCGTGAAACTTGATGAGCTGAACCTGCGTCTCACTGAAGTGCGAAGTCTCCTGCGCCAGCTCCTGCGCAATCTCGCCGCGCAGATAGCGGCTCTCGATCTTGATGCGCTCGACTTTGCTGCCGCCGCCTGCGCCCAGGCTCAGCAGATTGGAAGAAGGACTGTACTGCTCGTGCTCGGTCGCCATACCTCAATCCCTCAAAGTTGATTTAGTAGATCAACTATTACAACTATGATAACCATACGATATCTCTCCCTTATTGTCAATAGGAGAGGGCGACCGCACCAGAAGAAAACGGGCCACCGAAGCTCATGGTCTTCGGTGACCCGTCAGGCCTCTGCCAGGAGGCACGATCGGGGAGCAGGCACGAGGCCGTCCAGCCGGCCCTGCCATGCGGCCCATTATTCTTCGCTTTTCTGCAACTGAATAGCCGCGATGACTGGCTGGGTGCAACGATCGCGCTCGGCCAGACGCATTTCAGCCTTATGCAGATTATAAGCACTATTGATAAGAGCGATATGAGTAAAAGCCTGGGGATAGTTACCCAGGGCTATTCGGTTGCGCGAGTCGATCTCCTCAGAGAAGAGACCGAGGTTTCCAGCATAGGTCAGCAGCCGTTCGTAGAGGGAGCGCGCCTCATCGATCCGGCCCTGCATGGCCAGGTTATCGATCAGCCAGCAGGTGCAGATTGTAAAGGTGCCCTCATGGCCAGGCAGACCATCCTGTGAGCGATAGCGATAGACAAAGCCCTGCTCATCCGTAAGCAGCTCCATAATGCGATCGACGGTCGAGCGCATCCGCGGATCATCCGGCGGAATAAAGCCGATCAGCGGCAAGAGAAGATTCGAGGCGTCCAGGGCTGTACTATCGTATGATTGGGTAAACGCACCGATGTCCGTGTTATAGCCATGGGCCAGCACATCAGCGCGAATCTGGTCGCGAATGCGATACCAGCGTAGCAGGTCTGCATCCAGATGCAGTTGCTCAGCAGCACGAATGCCGCGATCCAGAGCGACCCAGCACATGGCTTTAGAATAGACATAGTGACGGGGCTCACCGCGCACCTCCCAGATCCCGCGATCTGTTTCATGCCAGTGAGCGCAGACATACTCCACCAGCGAGCGCAACATCTCCCACAGCGGCCCCTCCAGCTTCTCGCCATAGCGCTCAAAACCGCCGCGCCGTCGATAGAGGTGAATGCAGTCCAGGATCTCACCGAAGACATCCATCTGCTTCTGATCGGCAGCCGCGTTGCCGACGCGCACCGGGCGCGAGCCGCAGTACCCTTCCAGGTGCGAAAGCTCCTGCTCAGGCAGCTCACGCTCGCCGCGGATGCCATACATGATCTGCAAATCCTCACCATTCGAGTAAGAAAGACGGCGCAGCCAGTAGGTGAATGCGCGCGCTTCATCCGTAAAGCCGAGCACCAGCAGCGCGTAGAGTGTAAAGGAGGCGTCACGCAGCCAGGTGAAGCGATAGTCCCAGTTGCGCACGCCGCCGATCTCCTCAGGCAGGGAGGTTGTCGGAGCTGCCACCAGCGCACCGGTGGGCGCATAGGTCATCATCTTGAGCACCAGCGCGCTGCGCCTGACCCACTCGGCATATGGTCCATGATAATTGATCCCGGAAATCCAGCGCCGCCAGCAATGCAGGGTATGCGCTAATTCAGCACTGAAGTCGCGCTGCAGCAGCTCCTGCTCCACCAGCTTGCGAGCGGCACGTGCGCTGCGCCCCATCCCTATGGCAAAGATCAGGCGCTCGCCCTCACGCAACGTTGCCTGCACAACCAGGGCTGGCTGTTCAACGGTACCATCTGCTTCCACCGTCAGTGCGAAGGTGTCCAGCCGATAGGCGCCTATGATGGCCAGCCCGATGTGCTGCTGGCCATCGGAGATGACCGCCCCCGTGTTCTCGCGCAGCAGCTCAATGGCGCTGCTCGTCGCGGCGTAGCCGGGTGTGACTTTGACGGTCACTGTGATTGGCAGCTCGCCATGTGTGCATTCAACAATGCGCACCAGGCTATGGCAGGATCCATCCTCGTACGACCAGGTGTTGTTGTTCAGACCGCGGTAGGGCCAGGCCTCCAGCGTCTCCACGGGCATAAAGTCGGTCAGGACCACCTCGCCCGTCATGCTGGCAAAGCGGGTCTGCAGCACATTGCTGTCACGCAGGTAGCGTTGTGTTCCAGGAATCGTGTTATCGGTCGGGGCAATTTGAAAATACCCCCCACGCTTCGCATCCAGCAGCCGGCAGAAGATGGCAGGGCTATCGAAATCGGGCAGACAGGCCCAATCCACCGAACCATCCGGCGCTATCAGCACAGCAGAATGACAGTCTCCGATGACTCCATACGAACCGATGGGCTGATAAGTGCGATCAATCGTGTTCAACCCAACCATAGCACGAATCTTCCCTTTAAAAACTATTCCTACAGATCATCAGGGCGCTGCGCGGCCGGGCTCCTCCCCGACAGTCACCCAGGCCCTTATTGTGAACAGGACGGAGCAGAATGCCCTTTGGTAACAAGATCTTAGTACCATCCCAAAATGGGGATAGCGCCGGTTTTGCCACCGTCTCTTACCTCGCGGCGAGGTCTCCCTGAGAAAAAAAACAAAGCTCCATCCTCTTCACTATGATACAAGACCGCCAGCAGGGCGTTTTTCTGACAGTTCCAACGGCCTGCAGCGGCTCTTGGCAGCCCTCAGCGGGCTGTCCGGCCTCTCCAGAAGCCCTTTCTGAGGCCTTTATATGTGAAGAGAACGGAGAAGCAGCTCATCAGTAACAGCTTGTCGAGACCTCTCCGCCGTCCAGGACTCCCCTCCTAGTGCGTCCCTGCTCTGTGGCCGTCTCGATGAGGGGTTCTGCTGTCAGCACTGCCTGGAGCAATCAGCCACTCACCGGAGAACAGGACAGCAGGCCAGCCAGACTCTCGAGAGTTGTGGCTGCACCTGCTGTAGTAACATGTTGTATTCTAGTCCTTAAGAGGCAGGCTGTCAAATCGTTCCGGGTAGGCCTGAGCAGGGCTGAACGCCCTTCCCAGGCGCGCTCAACGGCTCTGGGCGTCTCTGGGCAACGGCACAGAATCTCAAGCTGAGCAGGACCTTCTGGGGGGCTATGCTGGGAGTGTTACCAGCCCTCGCGCAACCAGCCTGCCACCTCAGGGGCAAAGTAGGTAATGATCATATCGGCGCCGGCGCGCCGAATGCCTGTCAGTACCTCCATCACGATTCGCTGTTCGTCGATCCAGCCTTGCATGGCAGCCGCTTTGATCATGGAGAACTCGCCACTGACATTGTAGGCCGCCAGGGGCAGATCACAGTGCTCGCGCACGCGGTGAATCACATCCAGATAGGCCAGAGCGGGTTTGACCATCACAATGTCGGCCCCCTCCGCGATATCCAGATCCACCTCGCGCAGGGCCTCACGGGCATTGGCCGGGTCCATCTGGTAGGAGCGGCGATCGCCAAACTGCGGCGCCGACTCGGCTGCCTCACGGAATGGCCCGTAGAAGCTGGAGGCGTACTTGGCCGAATAGGCCATAATGGGAGTCTGGCTGAAGCCATGCTCATCCAGGCGCCGCCGAATCGCTCCGACACGTCCATCCATCATATCCGAAGGCGCCACGAGGTCTGCTCCAGCCTCCACGTGCGAGAGCGCCATACGCGCCAGCAGATCGAGCGAGGGATCGTTCTGCACCTCGCCGGCCGCAATGACACCGCAATGGCCGTGGCTTGTATACTCGCAAAGGCAGACGTCGGTGATCACCAGCAGGTCAGGCACGGCCTGTTTGATACGCCTGATGGCCTGCTGAATCACTCCTGCGGGATGATAGGCCTGCGAACCGACGTCGTCTTTTTCGAGGGGGATGCCGAAGAGCAGCAGTGCGGGAATGCCCAGTGCTGCCACCCGCTCCGCTTCACTGGCTACCTGTTCCACTGGCCACTGCACGATCCCCGGCATTGAAGAGATCGGACGGGGTTCGGTAATCCCCTCAGCGATAAAGAGCGGATAGATTAACTGCTCTACCGAGAGGGAGGTCTCGCGTACGAGACTGCGCAGGCGCTCACTACGGCGGATTCGCCGCAAGCGGGTTAAGGGAAACTGGCTCATGGCCCGTCGCTCTCCTTTCTGTTCTGTTCCTTTCCGTGAACTACCCCGGGCCCGGCTGGAAGGCTGAGGGCTTACGGCACGGATGCTCACGCTGACGCTGCTCCTCACTCCGCCTGCAAGGCCTCACGTACACTCGCCACGGTCTGTTCGAGCATCTCATCCGTATGCGCCAGCGAGAGAAAGCACGTCTCGAACTGCGAGGGCGGGAAGTAGATCCCGCGCTCCAGCAACTTCCAGAAAAAGCGGGCATAGCGCGCCGTGTCAGCGCGTCTGGCGCTGGCGTAATCACTGACCGGCTCCGTCGTAAAGAAGAGGCAGAAGAGCGAGGCATAGCGCACCACCTGAAGCGGGCTTCTCAGCTCGGCGATCACTGCACGCAGCCCTTCCTCCAGGAGCTGGCCCTTGCGCTCAAGCTCTTCATAGCAGCCGGGCTTCTGCAGCTCTTTGAGAGTGGCTATGCCGGCCGCCATCGCCAGCGGATTTCCAGAGAGCGTTCCCGCCTGATAGACTGGCCCCAGCGGAGCGACCAGTTGCATGATCTCGCGCCGGCCGCCGTAGGCTCCTACTGGTAGTCCTCCGCCGATAATTTTGCCGAAGCAGGTCAGATCCGGCAAAACCCCCGTGCGCTCCTGCATGCCACCCGCCGCCACACGGAAGCCGGTAATGACCTCATCAAAGATCAGCAGGGCGCCGTGTTCCGTCGTGAGATGGCGCAGACGCTCCAGAAAGCCTGGTAGAGGTGGCACCAGTCCCATGTTGGCCGCCACTGGCTCCACGATTACAGCGGCGATCTGATCGGGATAGAGGCGAAAGACCTCTTCAACGGCGGCGCTGTCGTTATAGGGGACACTGATGGTCTGGGCCGCAACTTCGGCGGTCACGCCGGCGCTGTCGGGCAACCCCATGGTAGCCACCCCTGAGCCTGCCTGCACCAGCAAGTGATCAGCGTGGCCATGATAGCAGCCAGCGAACTTGACAATGCGCGGGCGTCCCGTCCAGGCTCGCGCCAGGCGCAGGGCACTCATCGTGGCCTCGGTGCCCGAATTGACAAAGCGCACCATCTCAACGGAGGGTACGCTCTCGACAACCAGGCGCGCCAGCTCGCTCTCGGCCTCGGTCGGTGCTCCGAAGCTGAAGCTGCGCCGTGCCGCGCGTGTCACGGCTTCAACCACGGCCGGATGGGCATGGCCCAGAATCATCGGCCCCCACGAGCCAATGTAGTCAAGATAGCGATTGCTATCCACATCGTAGAGATAGGCGCCCTCGCCACGCTCAATAAAGACTGGCTCTCCACCGACGGCGCGGAAGGCCCGTACAGGGCTATTGACCCCTCCTGGCATCAGATCCTGCGCCTCGCGATAGAGCGCGCGCGACCACTCCAGGCTTAGCGGCCGCCCCGGTTGGACCTCATGTTGCATCATCCAGCTCCTTCGTCTGGGCTCCAGTGCCCCAGGCCTCGTCCGCCTCAGGCTCCAATGGCATCGAGGATCTCCTCCAATGGCCGCGCCACGCAGGTGAACATGGGCGTGTCTCGCAGCGTATACTGGCTGGCCTCACTCTCACGCAACTCCTGAACGAGATCCAGAAAATCGGCCACGTTGTCGGATTCAAAGGCGACGACAAATTCCTGATCGTCGAGGCCAAAGGAGTAGGTGGTATTGATCTTGATATTGGGATAGGTCACCCCGATGCGAATGTGCTCATCCATCATGCGCTTGCGCTCCGCCAGCGGCAGCGCATACCAAGCGCGCGTCTTGACAAACGGGTAGACAAAGAGATAGGGTTTGTCTTCAGGAGCGATCACCAGCCGCGGATCATGGGTCGCACCGCGTGGCCCCTTGCCCACATACACCGAGCGCTTGGTCATGGAGAGAAAGGAGCGCGCTTCCTGTAGATAGGGTCCGAAGGCACTCCGGCGAATCTTGCTGCTGAGATCCTGGAGGTGAGCAATGTCATAGGTGGCCTGCCAGAGCATAAAATCACAGTCAGAGCGCAGACCATAGAGCGCATAGCTACGCATCAAGGAGCAGGTCGCGTACTCCTCATAGATCTTGAGCAGCTCCTCTCTTCCAGCTCGACGCTGCTCATCTGGCAGGCGCAGCCACTGGGGATCCAGTTTGAAGAAGACAAAACGCACTAGCTGACGAGGCTGCTTCGCTCTGGCCTGGGCAGGTGCTTGCTCAGGCTGAGTGGCTACAGGATGACCAGACATAGCTTTCTTTCCTCTTCCCTCGTTGGTTATGATAGCTTTGCGGTTGGCCGCAGCAGATAATAGTGAACGATGGCCTCCACCAGCCCATCGATGGTAAACGTTGGTGCCTCGACGGCCACGCTCAGGCCCAGCTCGCGCGCTGTGTGCGCTGTGACGGGACCAATGCAGGCAAGAGCCACCCCTGCACGCTGGAGTAGCTCCCCCACCGTCGCAGGCGCGGCAGGCCGGGCGGCCTCCTGCAGCCAGCTTACAAAATAGCGCACGGTGGAAGAGCTGGTGAAGGTCACCATCGCGAGACGGCCCTCTCGCAGCACCTGCAGCACCTGCTGTGCCTGCTGATCATCGCCGGCCGCGGGCAAGGTGCGATAGGCTGCGACCTCGTCGACCTCCATGCCCGCCTGCTGCAGAGCCTCGACGAGGACCTGGCGGGCCTCCGCCGCTCGCGCAAGCAGGACATGCACCCGCTGTGGCTGCTCGCCAAGGCGTCGGCTCTCAGCAATCAGGCTCGCGGCGACTTCCTCAGCAATATATGCCTCGGGCACCAGTGCGGTGTCAACGCCGCGCTCCCTGAGCGCCGCAGCGGTCGCTGGCCCAATAGCGGCTACTCGCACGCTGCGCAGCAGCTCCAGGCTCAAGCCCAGGGCGGCGAGCCGCTCGCAGCAGAAGCGCACCCCGTTGACGCTGGTAAAGACCAGCCAGCTATAGCCCGGACGCCCCTGGCTGACCCCCTCGTTGAGGCGCTGCAGGGCCGCGTCCAGCGGGGCCCAGTCAGCGGGCGGTTCCAGGCGAATGACTGGGAACTCCAGGGTGCTGGCCCCGAGAGCCTGTAGGCGCGCGCTCAGCGCACCCGCCTGCTCACGGGTACGTGTCACCAGGATCAAGCGCCCTCGCAGGGGCCGCTCAACATCAACAGCGTTCTCTTGACGCAAACAGCACCTCCTCAACTGCCTCAGACGACCTCAGACGCTCGCCTCGGCTCGTATCTCGTCGATGATCTCAGCCGCGCCCTGAGCGAGCGCCTGCTCAGCCAGCATCGAACCAAGCTGAGCCGCCAGACGCAGCGCATGTTCGGGCTTCCAGACGATGCTTCCCTGCACACGTACACGGCGATGGCCGTCGAGGCTGATCACCAGGGCCCGCAACGTCAGGCGCTGCCCGTCACACGTCCCCCAGGCCGCTACAGGCAGGTAACAGCCAGCTCCCAGATGACGCATAAAGGCGCGCTCGGCCGCGGTTGTCGCCTGTACCAGGGGATCATTGAGCGCTGCCACCAGAGCCAGTAGCTCTGAGCTAGCTCGCAGCTCCAGGGCCAGGGCTCCCTGGCCCGGCGCTGGCAGCAGAGTCGTTTCGGGTAGGTAGAGCAGGCGATCCGCCAGGCACTCCTGCAGGTTCAGGCGGTGTAACCCCGCCGCTGCCAGCACAATGAGATCGTAATCGCCGGCGTCAAGCTTGCGCAGACGAGTATCGATATTGCCGCGCAGCGGGAGAATCTGCGCCCTGGGATAGAGGGCCCGCAACTGGGCTGTGCGCCGTAGACTGCAGGTTCCAATGCGTACCCCGGCATCCTCGACTGAGCCAAGAAAGTCCTGGCGTCTGACCAGGACATCCCGTGCATCCTCACGCGGCCCTGGCACAAAGACCAGCAGATCCTCGGACTGCGCGGTGGGCAGGTCCTTCAGACTGTGCACAGCCAGATCAATAGTTCGCTCACGCAGGGCGCGCTCGATCTCAGTGACAAACACGCCATCGCTGCCGAGGCGCGTGAGCGGAGCATCAGCGCTGCGATCTCCCTGGGTGTGAATATGCTCAACTGTTATCGCCAGATCGGGAGACAGCCGGCGTAATCTGGCGATCACCTCTTCTGTCTGCGTCAGTGCCAGCTTGCTGGCGCGCGTTCCGATCACTATCCCTGTCATCTGCTATTACTTCCAGATCAAATAGATAACGCAGCGCCTCGGCGTAGATGTGCCCCTGTCCGGCGGCAGCGGCTTCCTTGAGGCGCGTGACCGGTTTATGCAAGACCTTATTCATCAGGCGGGTGGTCAGTTCCTGAATGGCCGCCACCTCGCGCTCGGACAGGTCGGGGGTCAGCTGGCGAAGCGTGCGCATCAGTTCCTGACGCCGCAAAGCATCAACATGTTGTCGCAGATCGACGATCGTATCAGAGACACTCAGGGAGCGAAGCCAGCGCTCGAAGGCGTCGACTTCCTCTTCGAGAATGTGCTGCACCTGCTCGGCCTGCTGCAGACGCAGACGAATCCCCTCATCGACCACCAGCCGCAGATCGTCGATATTATAGAGGTGGACTCCGGGCAGGGAGGCAACAGATGGCTCAACATCGCGCGGCAGAGCAATATCAATGATCAGCAGCGCACGCCCCTGGCGACGTGGCAGCAGCTCCCTCAGATTTTCAGCGGTGATCACCGCATGGGGAGCAGTCGTCGAAGTGATGACAACGTCAGCCTCTACCAGAGCCTCGGCCAGCTCGCTGAAGGGCCGGTAGGTGGCACGCTCCTCGAGCTGCTGCACCAGCTCGCGCGCATGCTCCGCCGTCCGGTTGACAATCACCAGGCGCCGTGCCCCGTGATCGCAGAGATTGCGGGCAGCCAGCTCACTCATCTGCCCGGAGCCAACGAGCAGAACGGAGGCAGCATTCAGATCCGGGAAGAGCTGACGGGCCAGTTGCACCGCGGCATGGCTGATGGAGGTCGCTTTACGGCTGATGCCTGTCTCATGACGAGCTCGTTTTCCCGTCACCAGTGCCGCCCGAAAGAGCGCCGACAGGACGGGACCAGCATAGCCTCCTCCCTGGGCCAGCTCCAGCGCCTCTGCCACCTGCCCCTGGATCTGGGGCTCACCGGGTATGAGTGAATGCAGCCCGCAGGCCACACCGAAGAGGTGCGTCACGGCATCACGACCGTCGAGCGTATAGCAGTGCGCCTCCAGCAAGGCGCGCTCAATCCCGCGCTGCTCGCTCAGAATGTCCAGCAACTGCGCGCCAGCGCTGACCTCAGGCCAGACGGCGTACAGCTCGAAGCGGTTGCAGGTCGAGAGTAAGACGCACTCCTGAGCGACCTGCCTGACAGCTCGCAGCAGGGGGGAGAACTGACGAGGTGTACAGGCGAGACGCTCACGCAGGGTAATAGGCGCCGAGGTATGGTCAACGCCTACAAGGACAATCTGCATGCCATCCTCAAAATCTCAACCAGGAAATCTCCAAAATCTCAAATCACGGATGATCTATGGAGATTTTAGCGTTTCTCCGCCAGGAGTCAAGGTCGAATACCCGGATATCTCATCAGGTAAATACCGTATCTTTACTCAGGTGGAGACCACTGACCGGGCGGTGCGAAGGCTGGCTGACGCCCCCCAGCGGCACCAGCGGTACAGCAAGAGGTCAGTAGGCGCAGAGCGGGTCGATTCTCATTGCCACGCGGAATCGACCCGCTCTGAACGATCAGTTCAGGATAATGCGGCGCCTGCCAGGTTCCAATCTCCGATCGGGCTTGCGCCGGGTTCTGACGAGACCCTATTGAGGCGAGCGGGGGCGCGTACTATGAAGCGATGCGGCCGTGGGGCCTGCGAGCAGGACGCTGGCGCTGCTCCTGGAGGCCGTCGAGACTCGCGACAGGGAAGCGCCAGCAAGGGCAGGCGTGGCAGGGTCACCGCCTCAGCGCTCCGCGGACGCGAGCGGCTGCAGGAGGAGCCAGCTCGGATCGGGTGAGAGGCGCTCTGATCGGCGTACGTCACCTGGCGACGGAGGTCGGGTTACCCCTGAGGGATGGTCTCGAACGGAGGCCGTGGGCCGGGGCGACGACGCACAGGCGTGAGGGGAGCACCGCCGGGAAAGGGTGGCGCCCGGCCCGAGAGACGGGGTGGCTCTGGAGATGTTCCCGAGAGTGGAACCGACGATCGACGATCGCCTCTTCAGACACCCCGGCTCCTTCCTGCAGGCCAGGATCGCGATCCAGCCTAGGCAGCCAGCACCTTCTCCAGATTCTTAAAGAAGGTGCTCAGAGAGTTCTTGGCAACTCCCTGACCAACCGGGTTGTTGGCGACCGCAATGGCTCCTCCCAGCTCGGCGCTGGCATCATAGGAGAGCAGAGCACCATCAGGCTCGTCCACCAGGTTGACCTGCGCGGTTGCGTCGATGGAGCCACCGCGCCCCTGACGCTGCACCTGCAGTACGAGCAGATTGGGGGCCTGACGCTGGACAATATTGATATACGCGCTGTACGTGCCCTTCAGGCCAGGGATCGGCACAGAGATCGCCGCTCTCAAATGATTCTCATCAACATACTCAATAGCTTCACAACCGGGAATACACTGCTTGAGTACCGCTGGATTCAGAATGGCATCAAAAACTCGCTGGCTGGGGGCGTGAAACTTATACGTACCGTTGAACTTCATCCAGATCCATCCTTTGGCAGCTAAGAAATACTTGGTTGTATGGTGCGGGTCCCGGCTGCGTCAGGGAGAGCCATCTGCTGGTCCTGAGCACCGGGCAACGCTTCGGGCTTTATTCTAGCTATTCGGCAGGTCACTTTCAAGCCTGACAGATCGAGGGTACCGTATATTCCTATGCAGCGGCGCCACAGCCTGCAGGGCGGCTGCAGGCCGTCCCCCCCAAATGTGCTAGGGGCGCTTTTCTTTGTCGCTCTGTATGCTATACTGCATGAAAACATGTTATCGAGTATCAGTACATGCAGAGAGGCCAGGCCTCTTCATCATAGTGAACCGTGAGTCAGATAGGGGAGCATAATGGTTCGGAGAGATGATGTTGATGTACAGCAACAGCAACAATGGCATCGGCGGGCAGAGCAAGGACGGAAAAAGCTGTCGGCCTCGGTGGAGGACGTGCTGGCGGATCGCTCGATCCCCGAGGAGCCTGAGGAGGAGCTGGCCGATGCAGAGGAGTCCGATGATCGGGATGCGGCCGGGGTGGTGATTCCGCCACGTCTGAGCTTGCAATCGCGAGAGATGGCGATAGTGCCCCCGCAAGGCAGCGGCAGAGAGACCAGCGCTGGTGAGGAGAGCGAGCAGGATCGCCAGGGAGCCAACCGCGTCCTGCTTGAGTTTGCGCGGCGAGTGACCTCGTCGCTGGCGGCCCTGGGGATGACACGTCAGCCGGTCGCTCGTCCTCCTCGGTCTCCAGTCACGGCCGTGCTGCCAGCTCAGCCGATCAGGGGGCCGGCTGAGGCCTCTGCGGTCTCGGCAGGTTCGATGGAGGCCGTCCGGGTCAGTGAGAGCGGCGCTGCCAGCGTGGCGGCGCCGGGTCCGCGTGCCTCTGAGGCAGCCGGTCTGCAGGCGATGGCCCAGGCTGGCAGAGCGGCCGTTGCGCAGCAGGTCGGCCTCGGAGAGCCGCCGTCTTCGCCTGCACGCACCCAGCAGCGGCTGGCTGGCCGCACCACACGGGTCAGACTGGAGGCAGCGCCACGACCGGCCGCCAGTACGCCGGCGGCGCGGAGTGCGTTCTACGAAAGTGCCTTTCGCCCGCAGCCGTCGAGCCAGCCGGACGAGAGCCGCGCGGTCCGCACCTCCCTTCCTGCAGAACTAGAGCAACGCGGCTGGCAGAGCGGCCAGGGAACGTTTGCGAGGGGACAAGGTGAGGCAGCGGTCTCCCATCCGAGCATCAACGACGCCAGTGTGGTGTTGGTGACCCTCACGGGTGATCCCGGTCCAGTTGTGGTCCACTACGTCTCGCTTCAGCCGGGCAAGGGCTTCACGGTCCATCTCAGCGCGCCGACACAGCGCGAGGCGCCTTTCCGCTACGTCGTCCTGGGAGGCTAGCAACGTGACCGCGGTTAGCCTGTGGCCACGAACCCGCTCTGGCCATTCGTTCCCCCTTTGCAGGCAGGCGCGGCGGGTCCTCGCTCTCTAGCGGCGGCCTTCAGCCTCGGCCTCCAGGCGCTGAAAGAACTCGACCATGAAGGCGTAGCGTTCGCGCGCCAGAGCTTGCCCCGTCGCAGTCTGCATGCGCTCCGGGAGGTTGTGAAAGAGGAGCTGGAACTCGATATCGGGCGCGTAATCAGGGCGATTGCGCAACTCACGCACCAATAGGGGATCAACAGGCGGAACGATGTCCTGAGGCAGGGGCGCATAGACCTTCTGATTGCGCCGACCGGTGATCATGTAGAGGCGGCCAATACCAATAGCGCCCAGGCCGTCCAGCTTATCGGCGTCGTAGAGAATGCAGCCCTCCAGCGAGCGAGGACGCTGGTTGGAGGCGAGACGATGATCGCGAATGGCCTGCTGCACTGTGGAGATCGCCTCCTGAGGAAACGGCGTATCCTCAAGCAACGCTGCGGCCATCTCTGCCCCGATCAGCGCGTGGTCTCCGCCCTGCAAGCGTTCACGCTCCTGGCCGATGTCATGAAAGGCCACGGCTGCCCAGATGGTCGGGAGATCGCCTCCCTCGGCCCGCTGGATGGTCTCGGCCAGGGCCATGACCCGCAGAATATGGTCAACGTCATGCGCGGGGTCCTGGCTGCCTTCGCGTAGCATCGTCTCGTAGGCTCGTTCCAGCAACCAGCTTCTCAGGTCCAACATGCCAGATTACTCTCTTTCCAGTAGTGGAAGGGTCAGGATAAAGCGACTGCCCTCACCGGGGATGCCCGTGCTCTCCACGCGAATCGTCCCCCCATGCATGCGGAGAATCTCAGCGACAAAGTAGAGTCCCAGGCCAAGTCCCCTGGCCCGGCTACCGCCAACATTGGGAGCCCGATAGAAGCGCTCGAAGAGATGCATCTGGGCCTCAGGAGGGATTCCAATGCCTCGATCCTCGACACTCAGTTCGACCAGTTCTTTGCCTGCTTCAGCGGGGCAGCGCTTCAGAGAGAACCTCACTGGCCCCCCATGGGGACTGTATTTGATGGCATTCTGCAACAGGTTGACAAGTACCTGCAGCAGGCGCTCACGATCACCCCTGACCAGGTAGGGACGCCCGGCGGCAGCCACCAGGCAGTCTAGCTCGTGCGCGGCGCTCGTTGAGCGATGCTCAGCGACGACCTGCTGCGTCAGTTGCTCCAGGTCGACGACCTCCTCGGCAATGACTAGCTGCCCGCGATTGATCTGGGTGGCCTCCAGAAAGGTGTTGACAATATTGGTCAGATGGCGCGTCTGCTCCTCAATCATACCAAGGTTTTCCAGCAGGCGCTCGCGCTGGCGTGGGGCGCTACCGCGGTTCAGCGTGCGTCGAGCGTACTGGGCATTGGTAAGGATCAAGGTCAGCGGGGTACGGAACTCGTGGGCGGTGATGGCAAGGAACTCATCTTTGAGGGTATTCGCCTCACGCATGGCGGCCTCGCTGGTCCGTGCTTCAAGGGCCTCGCGCTGCCAGTGGATCTGCTCAATCGCCAGGCCAGCCAGCTGGGCCACGCCCTCTATGACGGCCATATCCCAGATGGTAAATTCATCGTGCTGTTCAGATTCGGCGGCTCTCTGTGTCTGCAGCGCCTGCTGGCGCATGAGTAGCAGCAGACCAAGGAGATGCCCGTTGTGCGTGATCGGCGCAACCAGGGTGAGCCAGCGCCCCGGAGGAGACGGCGGCAGAGGGCGCTCGCGGGCAACCTGGCGCAGATGCGCAAGCTGACTGAATGTGAGCAAGAAGGCATGGCCATAGGTCAACTGCTGGGCATAGTCCTGCTGGTGTAGCAACTCTGCTGCCAGAGAGCGTAGATGCTCAGCGAAGAGGAGGATCTCGCCCTGGCCACCCTGGTTCTCGAGGGCCAGCGTCTCCGACAACAGATCCTGTTGCTGATCATAGAGAGCCACCAGCCCGCAAGCACAGTCGAGGGCCGTAAGCGCCAGGCTAAGGACACTGCGCAGGATGGCCGAGGCCTCCGTCAGGCCTGAAAGGGCCTCGGCCATGCGCAGCATGGTCTCCAGCGCATGATGAATATGCTGTTCAATCCGCATCTGGGGTGTGATGTCACGAAAGGCGCTCACGACCCCCATCTGGTTACCGGCCTCGTCCAGCAAAGGGGCGACGTTTACCTCCAGGATGCGTTCGCGGCCATCAGCGCGCCGCGTGATGAAACGCTCGCCACGGATATGTTCGCCGCGCAAGGCGCGCGCCAGAGGAAAGTCCTCCGGACGAATGGGCTGACCCTGGAGGGTATAGACGGGATGGCGCAGCAACAACTCTTCGAGGGTCACTGGTGCGCCAAGATGGTCGCCCACAAACTCTCGGGCCGTGGTGTTCGCCATCAGGAGCTTGCCCTGCATATCGAGCACAGAGATGCCCTCGCTCATGGCGTGAAAGACTGCATCGAGGGTACCGGCACGCTCAGTCGCCAGCAGAGCGGCATGGCGGGCATGCTCCAGCAAGCGGGTCTTCTGGATAGCGAGAGCACACTGAGCGGCGATGTCCTGAGCGAAGGCATAATGGCCTTTGCCGGGCCGGAAGTGGGGATCGCTGAAACTGACAAAGGCGAGGCCGACGCAGCGCCGCGCACCCTGATCCTCCTGCTCCTTGCCCAGTCGGCCAGCCATCAGAGGGATCATCAAGGTATTTTCCAGGCCCTGCGTCTGGAACCAGTGTAGCTCACTGATGCCCATGCGATCGGCCGGTACAAAGAGCGGCGTGCCGCTCAGCGCCGCCTGGCGACAGAATGGCAGCTCATCCAGCGAAGTTTCGCAGCGCTCCCCGCGCTGAGCAGCGGCGGCGAGGCGCTCCTCCTGAGGAACGGGCTGACAGAGGCGCTCGCTTTCGAGCAGGAGAATCTTACCTCCACTGGCTCCCAGCACGTGAATGAGCTGCTGTGTGGCGATCTCCAGCACAGATGGCAGGTCTTCATCGGAGTTGACTGCCATCGCCACCTGATAGATAGCCTGAGATCGCTCTATCAGCTGCTCGGCTCGCTGGCGTTCACTCTCGGCCCGCTGATAGAGTCGGGCATTGTCAATGGCGACCGCCGCTTGCTGGCCGATCGCCTGCACCAGTTGCTGCTGCTCACTGGAGAAGGTGCAGCTTTCACCTGGATTGTCCAGCGACATCACCCCGACTGGGCGCCCTTCGCGTACCAGGGCCACCAGCAAGATGGAGCGTACCAGAAATAGTTCCGCCAGGGCACGCAATGAGGGTTCATTGCGCAAATCGATGAAATAGAGCATGTTCCGCTCTCTGAGCAGTCGGCTCATGAGGGGATTGGTGGTCGGAATCGCATTGCGGTACCAGAGATGATCGGCAATGCGCTGCCGTTTGGCATCAACCAGGTGGGTTGCCAGATGATAGACCACCGGGCGCAGAAGTTGATGCTCCTCATCATGCAACCAGACCGCACAACGCCCGACGTTGCACACCTCAGTCGTGCGCTGTACCAGCACCTGCAGCACCCGATCCAGATCCAGCGACGAGGCCAGCAATCTGGCAAGCTCTCGCAGAATCTCGCTCTCCCGCAAAGCCGCCAGCAACCGCCGACGTTCCGCATCCTGAGTCCATGAGGGCTGTTCCTCTGACATGCGCTCGACCTCTCAACTTACAGATCCTGTCGCCATGCTGGGAGAGACAGACTTCTTTGAAGTGTATTCGTAGAGAAGTCTAACAGATCACTAGAAGCACGTCAAGAAACAGGAAGTGCTTAGCAGCGCGATCCAGTCTGGCCGGGATAGGCGCAGGGAGGGCAGCATGCTATAATGCCTGATACCCTTGAAGCATTGGCCTGGCCTGGTCTGGTCCGACTGCCTCAGATGGAAAGGCTGGCAGGAGGAGGATATCATGGGTCTTAGCATTGGCGTTGATTGTAACCCGGAGAGCTGGAAGCTCTGTCTGCTGGAGCATGGGCAGAGACCGGAATATCGGTTCTTTGTGACACCTTCTGAGATGCTGGCCGCGCTGGCCCACATCTGCGCGCTCTTCCCGGAACCATTCATCGCGCTTGCCGCTGGCGGGGGCGCTCCTCTGGAGCGGTTGAGCGCTCTGCATCGCCAGCAGATGGTCGCTCTGGCTGCGGACACAGGAGAGGGAGAGGTGCCTGCGGAGTTGAGGGTCTTTCTGGAGGCCGTACGCGATCTCAATCTGCACAGCTATACGCTGCCAGCCGTGCAACACCTGCCCAGCGTACCGGCCCATCGCCCGCTGCTACGCTCCAGACTGGGCGGACCCGCTCTGGTCTGTCGTATTACGACGCTCCTGTACCGGCTGCGCGAGCGCGAGGCGGCCTGGCCTGAGATGCGCTTTCTCTACCTGGAGGCACAGGAAACGTACTGGCAGATCGCCGTCATCGAGGATGGACGGATCACCAATGGCCTCTCCGGCGGCATCGCGACTGGAGTGCCGACGCGCCCCCCATCCGGGGAGCGCATGGATCGGGGGATCAGCCTCTGCGAGGAGGCCTACTGGGAGGGCTTGCAACACGATCTGGCGGGGCTGCTGGCCACGCATCACATCGATGATCTGGTGATCAGCGGTGCGCGCTGCTCGGCCCTGACGAACCATGTGAGTGATCTGTATCAGCTCTACCATGTTCCACGGGGCCCCGCTGAACCGGAGGGCGCGGCGACTGCCCTGGGGGCAGCCCTTATCGCGGATGGACTTCAGCACCACGGCCTGGCTTCAGAGGTCGTGCAACACCTGCAACTCTGGAGGCCCGTCCCATCTTTCTGATACTTCGGCATAGTTCAGTAAAAAAATCAGAAAACGGTTTGATACCCATCGAGGGCATTCGTCATAATAGAGGCAACCTGGGGGAACCAGACACCCTGTCCCGTCCGGGAGGGCCCTGGGATCGTATTACCTGCAACTCTTGTGAAAGGGTGGCTCTCTGTTATGACAGACGAAACAGCGCCGCAGAAGATTCTCTGGATGGTGGAATACACTGTTGAAGGCACTCAGTACCACCGGCTAGAGCCGATCTATGCGTCTTCACGGGAAGAAGCTGAGCTCGCTGGTCGCGCCTTCATCGCCCAGCATGGCCAGAAGGCGACCCTGATCGCCGTCCGACCGTACCCGCACGGCTTTGTCGTGAAGTACAGGCGTGTCCCTGGTAATCTGTCGACCATCGAGGATGCGGAGGCGCCTGAGGAATCAGACCCTCCCTGAAAAGAGGAGGCCGAGCTACTGTCCATTGTGAGCCGGCTGCTGTCTTTCCAGCAGCATCTCCTGACCAGCGCCCACCCTTGACACCATCGCTCACCTCTGTGGAGACTGCGCTGCTGCTAGCTGGCTGCGGTCGAGTGAGATACGACTTCCTCGAACCCTTCCCTGTACAGCGCCGTGTACAACGCCGTGTACAACGCTGCGCACGAGTCTTGCGCAGGAGCATGCTCCAGGGACCGTGAGCGCGAGCCAAGGGAATGGAATGAGCTGCTCAGATGCCTGTGTCGGGCCTTGTTCATCGCAAGAGAGGTGAGCGGTCCATCTGGCCTCCGCGCAGGAACGCACCATCAGGAAACGCAACCCGCTTGAGGTTCTTGAACGACATTCCGCTAAATTGTACTGGCACCCCGTTTAGTTCGACATAGGGAAGAAGCCTCCAGATAGCTCGAACGTGCAACGGGGTGTTTTTCTATGTCTGATCTCGAAGGTGTTTTACTGAGCGATTACCTTCTGCTACAGTGCATCAGCAAGGGTGGCGTGGCGGACATCTATCGTGCTCAGCAGCAGAGCGAGGGACGCCATGAGGTGGCAGTGAAAGTGTTTCGCCCTGGCTACGCGGGGCAGCGGGCCTTCCGTGAGTATTTTATGGCGGAGGCTCAGAAGATCGGCGAACTGAACCACGCCAATATTCTCCCCCTGCTGGAATTTGGCGAAGGGGAGGGTCTCCTCTACACAGTGACGCCCTTCATCAGGGGTGGCAATCTGGAACAGCTCCTGGCGCATCTGGGTGGTAAACTCTCTGCCATGCAGTCTCTACCGATCATCGAACAGCTCTGCAGTGCGCAGCATTACGCCCATGAGAGGGGGCTGGTGCATGGGAATCTGAAGCCTAGCAACGTTCTTGTGAGCAGCGAGGGTCGCATCCTGCTCGCTGATTTTGCTATTGCCCAGGGCTATAATGACAGCCAGCAATCTCTCACACGCATTGGCTGGGGCAGTGCGGAATATGTGGCTCCCGAACAGTCGCTGGGCATTATGCGCGCAGCTAGCGATATCTACTCCCTGGGAGTTCTCCTCTTCCGTATGCTGGCCGGACGCCCGCCCTTCCTGGGCCAGACGCCGGTCGAGGTTCTGCTCAAACATGTACGCCAGACTCCGCCTTCGGTGCGTACATTCACTCCCAGCATCTCAAATGCTGTCGATGAAGTGCTCCAGAAAGCACTACAGAAACGCGCCGACGATCGCTATCCTTCTGTGATGGCTCTCTACCAGGCTCTGGCGATGGCTGTGGCAATCGCGCCTGTGGCCAGTCCTGTGACCCCACCAGCACCGACCTGGAGGGAACAGGAAGCCGATCCACAGACGCCTGTTCCGCCAACCTTGATGGGCTGGATGGCAGAGCCACCTGCCACAGAGACGGCAGGGGCCGGAAACGCTTCCTCTGGCAGAGCCAGCGGAGGGCTGGCAGCGGGGAGAGAATCACCTCTATCCTGGCCGGAGCACGCGCCAGAATGGTCGCCTGTACCTACCGAGCAGACGGCACACGCTGGCGAGATCCCTCTGACGGTCAGTGCCTATCTGGAGGCTATGGACAAGGATACGCCCGCAACACCGCCGCCGCCTCTGGTGAGCGTCGCGACCCCACAGGCAGAGGCCCCGCTTCTCTCTTCACGAGCCGGGCCGGGGGAGACCCCTTCTGCGCAGGGCGGATCACGTGGCTGGAAACGCTGGCTGCCAGTAATCGTCGTGCTGTTGCTCCTCAGCGGTCTGCTGGCGGCGCTGCTCTCGCCGCTGCTCTTCCCAGAGAGCACACCGGGAAGCAACGGTCCTCGCCCGTCTTTTTCGGCTGGAGCCGCCCGGGTGGGAGATCTGCAGCAGGGTGGCAGCGCGGGACCGCAACCAGCAGCTCTGGCGTGGCTGGCACTGAACCACTGAGGCCATGGGAGGTAATGGGATGGCAGAACTGACAGGCCTGCTGCTAGGCCAGTATTTCCTGCTCGAACGTCTGGGGGGCGCCGGTATCGCCGAGACCTACCGCGCTCGCCCGACAACCACCGGAGGCCTGGATGTCCGCCTGCGTATCTTCAGGCCGCCTGCTGATGATCCGACCGCCTTCCGCGAGCATTTCGCCGTGGAAGTGGAGAAGGTCTGGCATTGCCGTCATCCGCATATCCGGCCACTCCTGGCCTTTGGCAGCGGCGATGGCCTGCTCTATTGCGCGAGTCGCTACGACGAGGGCGAGGTGACACTCGCCGATGTGCTCGAGCAGCAGGAGGCTACCCCCTGGCCGCTCACGGCCATCAGCGATCTTCTGCTTCCTCTGTGCGCCGCACTCCAGTACGCACACGAACGTGGGATCGTCCATGGCAATGTGCAGCCAGCCAGCATCCTCATTGCGCCAGAGGGCCTGGTGCAGTTGAGCGATTTCGCCATGCGCCGCGCCGGCGAGAGCGGCGCCCCGCTGATCGTGCGCGAGCCGGACGGTGACCCGGCTTATCTGGCGCCAGAGCAGTTCCTGGGCCACCTGCAGGCCCGCAGCGATGTCTATGCCCTGGGCGTCCTCCTGCATCGTCTGCTGACTGGCACACTGCCCGGCGACGACCTGCGCCAGCAGCTCCCTCCCTCCCTGGAAGCAGTGCTCTCGCTGGCCCTCGCTGAGCGACCTGAGGAGCGCTATCCCGATCCCGCGACCCTGGCAGCAGCGCTGATCACAGCGCTGCATGGCGACGAGACCGAGGTGCTGGAGGGTCGCGACGTTCATAGACATCCAGACGGCCAGGCCGTTCTCCCCCGGGACAGCAGTACCCTGAGCAAGAGTCGGCGCCAGGTCCTCTCGCTGGTGCTCTTGCTGGCTGTCGTGTTGGGGCTGGCCAGCAGCTCCTTGCTGGCGCTCTCTCTGCCCCAGACACTCTATCACCTGGGTCAGCAACTGACAGCAGGTGGCTGGCGGTTACCCACCACTGACTGGCACAATCTCTCAGCCGGCGGCCTGCCCACTCCGACAAGGCTCCCTGCGCCGACACGGTCCTCCAACCAGCACCAGCCACGAGGGGGACCTTCGCCAACGTTGACACCTACGGTGGCCGTCGGCGTGACCCCCATCGTCTCCTCCGGTAACTGCGCCTCGGGTCTGCTTGCGGTGATGAGCAGTGATGGTACCACAGCGCTGCTCCAGCAGCTCACACAGGACTACCGGACTCATTGTCCCAGCGCTCAGGTCGATCTCCAGCACGGCACGGAGGCCAGCACGCTGAGCCAGCTCCAGAGCGGAGAGATCGCCATCGGCGCCGGGGAGCTGAGCGCCGACCCGAGCCGCGCACTGCAGGACCACCCACTGGCCGCCTTGCTCTATGTCTTGATCAGCAGCCCCGACGTGGCGCTCAGCGGCCTGAGCAGCACCCAGATCGCCGCCATCTACCGGGGGCAGATCACTAACTGGGCTCAGGTGGGCGGACCCGACGAGCCGGTAGAGATCATCCCGCGTGCTCCGACCAGCTCCATCAGCAGCATCTTCCAGGCCTTCGTTCTGCATGGTCAGGCCGCACAGGCCATAAGTGCGCTTCCCCCTCTTGACGACGACGGCCAGGTGGTGCAGATGGTGGCTACGACAAAGGGAGCCATCAGCTACGTTCCGCTGGAGGCAGTGACGGCCACAACGGGCGTCACTGTGCTCTCGATCGATGGCGCCACGCCCTCGTTACGCAACCTTCAACGCGGGAGCTACTCTTTCTGGAGTGTGATCCATCTCTACACACAGCAGCAAGGAGATGCCAGAGTCAGGGCCTACCTCAGCTTTTGCAGCAGTGGGCAGGAGATCTCGAGCATGTCGCGCTTGGGAGCTGTTGCACTGGCATTGCTATCGCCGGAGATCGTCGCTACCCACCTGCCAGGACCCACGATTTAATACGCCTACGGGTCCTTTCAGGATCGGCCTGAATTGTGATGGGCGGGCGCTTGCTCCACAGACCAGTGGCAAGCTCCCTGCGCACAGGTGTGACGCTCTGAGGAACGCCCGCCCGTTCGTGAGCTGTTCATAACCTCCTGGGCCAGATGCGCTGCATCATGCTGGCTCCGACCGCTGGCCAGGTTCATGTGCCTGGTGGGCAATGGCCTGATCATCTCGGGCAGAGGCCATCACTGGCCGTGGTAGTGTCAGCCAGTCAGGCTCTGCGGGGCAGGAGTGGCGATCGTCGCCGCATAGCTAGCAATGCATAGTAGCTGTGATTGGCCAGGGTCCATAGGGCCTGAAAGAAGGCGGGATCGCGCTGTTCCAGTTGCCGGAGGATCGCTTGCTGACGTTCCGGGTGTGCACGGCAGAAATCGCCGTCGGCGGCGAGGTTCAGATCACGCAGGACATTGCGCAGGCGCTGGATACTCAGACAGAGAGTAGGATAGCGAAAGGCATCGGAGCGCAAATAACGGAGGAATTCATCAGCCAGGTGCAAACTGGAGGGAGGCGGGAAATCACTATCGGCTGGAATCAGGAGATCGATGATCGTGTTCAATTCGGCACGCTCTGCCGGATTCAGTTCAATGACAGATCCATGCCGCCGGGGGAGCATAGCAGAGGGTATCAGCTCGCTCATGACAGCTCCTTCGTGTAAACTCAACAACCCCTGGAGGAATACCTCTCTATATCCACTATAGCCACGCCAGAAATGGCACCCGTTCGTGGGCATGCCGAGCGGCATCCTTCCACGCTTGCTCTGACGTGTCAGCCCCACCGGGGCAGTCGCCTGCAATCCCGGCCAGTGTGAGGGGAGAGAGTCCTTTCTCTGCTAGAAGAATGGTACCATAGTGCTCCCTTGTTTTCAACTGAACGCCTGATAGCCTTTTTTTCCTATATCGTCATGGATATGCCCCATTTTGACTACCATTTTGACAGAGCGCTTGCCTTCAGGCACTCTTTGTACACACCACCATTGCAGAGCAGACAAAGCGTACATAAGACAAACGGCCAATATCATACAGACACGTCGGAACGAACCCTGGCCTGTCGAGGCAACCATCAGAGCAGAGGCCAACGAACCGAGCATGAGGTGCATAGCGGGCACCAGGCCCTTCTGCATCTCACGTTTGATTTGTTCGTCGACAGAGAGCCAGGTCACTCACGCTACGTTATCGGGGCTGGTAGCCGTTCCAGGTCTTGTGTACGACACACTGGAAGGATGACATATGCGCTGTCCTCAATGCAATTTTGAAGGGGAACCGCTGGACGGGGGGTGTCCGCGCTGCGGTTACGGCCGCATGCCGGGCAGGGGGACCCGTTCCCTCCCACTCAGTCAGGCAGGTCGAGAGGTAGCCGTCTCAGCCCCTGTCAGTCTGGTTGCCACCAGGCCACTGATTCGGGGTGACATGCTGCGCCAGGGACGCTACCACATCGTCGAAGAGCTAACACTGCCCAGGAACCAGCAGGGCCAGGGGAAAGCCTGGTTAGCCAACGACGCACAATCAGTCAATCGGCTGGTGATGATTCGCGAAATCATCCCCACGCCTGAGCAGGCGGCGCAGATCGAGACCGAGGTACGGACCCTGGCGCAACGCCTGGCGGAACTGGGGCAGCATCGCGGTTTTCCTCATCTGATCGACATGTTCAGCGAGCGCGGCTGCTACTACATCGTGCTGCAGCAGCCGGAGGGCCGCAGCCTGGCCCAGCTCGTGCAGCAGCAGGGAGGACCGTTGCCCGAACGCCTGGTGGCGGCCTTCGGATGCCAGCTATGCGAGATCATCCAGGTGCTGGCCTCCCAGCAACCACCACTGGTGCACGGCGCGATCAGCCCGGAGACCGTGATCGTCAGTCCGGACGGGGAGCAGGTCACGCTGATCTTCTTGCCACTCTTCCCCCCCAGGCTGCCCGCAGAGCTGCAAGGGAAAGCCATTGCCAGCTATTTCGCCCCTGAGCAGTTCAACGGTGTCACCGACACACGCACCGATCTCTACGGCATTGCAGCCACGCTGCACCACGCCCTGACCGGTTATGATCCGAGCCTGCACATGGCCTTCTTCTATCCGCCAGCCCGTCGTTTGAATCCGCGGGCTTCGCAGCGCATGGAGAGCATCCTGACACGCGGCCTGCGTGTGGCAGCAGCGCAGCGCTACCTGCGGCCCGGCGATATGCTGCGAGATCTCCAGGCCATCGCCTCCCAGGCGGGAGGCGCCGCCGTTACCAGGACGCTGCGCCCTGACGGCTTGCGGCCCGCAGCGCGGCAACAGAGCTCATCGCGCTCAATGGTCCTGACCTTCAGCATCATCACAGTCGTGGTCTTTGCCCTGCTCTTCGGCGGAATTTTTCTAGCCACCATGCGTGCACCCGCCTCAACCAGTGGCTCCCCCGATCCGGCGGCCACCGCTACCGCCCTGGCCACACAGACCGCCATCGCGCAGCAGGCCCGACAGGCCTCCAACGCCTGGCAGCAGGAGTTGACACGTGAGCAGCAGAGCTGGCAGACCCAGCACATCGCTGTCAGCGACGGCCGCTTCATCTTCGACACCTACGACGGGCGTAAGGATGTGCAACAGAAGCTGGCCGCCGCTCACGCTCTGCAAACGGGTGACCTTGACACAGCCGCCAGCCAGTTGAGCGCGGCCGTCACCGCTGATCCCACCGATGCTGAGGCACTGATCTACAGCCAGAACCTGTTGATCGAGCAAAATGGCCAGCCCTATGTGACGATCGTTGTTGGCCTCAGCTTCAGTACTGATCCTCAGACGCTGGCCACCACGCGCTCGATGTTGCAGGCCATTTACGTGGCTCAGTATGAGATCAATGAGTTCGCCTGGTTGCCGCACAACTACCAGCTGCGCATCTTGATCGCTGGTTCGCCACCCGATATGATGAGCGTGACCACTGCCGCACACTTCATTGTCAATCGCCTCACCCAGGCCGCCAACCTGGATCACATCATCGGCGTTGTCGGCTGGCCATCCAGTGCTCAGACCAATGCTGTACGCGACCTGATTGGCTCAGCGAAAGTGCCGCTGGTATCACAACTGGCCCCGGACGTCAACCTGGCTGGCAACCCGTATTTCTTTCGCATCAGCCCACCTTATAACGTCCAGGGCAACGCGCTGGCCGAATTCGCTCTGCAGCAGTTGCACGCTAAGGGTATCCTGGTGATGCGCTCGCCGGAGAGCGCCGCCAGTGTAGCGCTGGCAAACGCCTTCATCGCCCGCGCCCAGATGCTCCACGGCACAGTCATCAACAATGCGCGTGACACATTCAGCACCCTGAATACCACGCCCGATGGCTATCGCACCTCCATCGATGACGCCCTGGCCAGCCAGGCTGATGTGATCTTCCTGGCTGGCAGCGACGTGGATGCTGTGCGCCTGGCCCACGAAATTGGTACGCTGTCGCGTCTGCAACCTGGCAACACGGCCCTGGCGAAACTCAGAATCCTCACAGGCCCGATGGCCGCCACCAGTCTGCTGCTCGGCCAGGGAACCAGCCTGGATGCCCAGCTTGTGAGGATGTTCCCTCAGGATATGCAGCGCATTTATGCTCTGAGCTACGCTGATCCCAGCGAGTGGGCGGGCGTCCCTCAGTTGCAACAGCCCACCCTCTTTACGGACTGGTCTGGCATCTTTCAGAACCAGAAGCAGGGCCTGGATAACGCTCCGCCTCCCGACCAGAATGCCATCATGACCTATGACGCCGTGCGTGTCATTGCACGCGCCGCCTCCTACGTCAAGGGCACACTCAACGGCTCCAGTGTGCGCGACATGCTGGACGCCATGGGGAACGGCTCCATTCCAGCCTTCCAGGGAGTGAGTGGCCTGATCAGCTTCGACTCGCTCGGCAACCCCGGCGACAAGGCCATGGCCATTGTTACAGTCCAGCCGAACTCGACAGGCAACAGCTACCAGTTCTCAACGGTGAAAATCTTCGGCATGCTCCATTGATCTATTGACATCGTTGAGTGACAGGCAAGGCTCAGGTCTCTCCTGAGCCTTGTTTTGTCCTCCTCGCCGTCCAGGCCAGGCGCCGTATCAAGACAGCAAGCAGAGGTTGTACGCTGGTCATCGCTGCCTCGCATGCGGTATACTGAGATCTCAAGAGCGCAAGAGAGACTTTCAGGGAAAGGCCTGCCATCTATGCTGATTGACCTGCGCAGTGATACTGTCACGCACCCGACTCCAGCCATGCGCGAGGCGATGTATCGCGCCGAGGTAGGCGACGACGTCTACGGCGAAGATCCCACCGTCAATCGCTTGCAGGAACTGGCAGCAGAACGCACCGGCAAAGAGGCCGCTCTGTTCGTCACCAGTGGCACGATGGGCAATACCACAGCTGTGCTGACGCACGTCCGGCGGGGGGAGTCCATCATCGTCGGTGATCAGGCCCACATCTATCGCTACGAAGCCGGGGGAGCGGCCCGGCTCGGCGGCGCGCAGATGTGGGTGGTGCCCACCCAGGCAGACGGCATGCTCGATCCACAGGTGGTGGCTGCCGTGATCTCTGACGGCAGCGACGAGCATACCCCACCGACCGTGCTTCTCTGCCTGGAAAACACTCACAACCGTTGCGGCGGCAGCGTCCTGAGCGTCTCCCAGATTGAGACGCTGGCCACGCTGGCGCATACCCATAACATGGCGCTCCACATTGATGGCGCACGCATCTTTAACGCTGCCATCGCTCTGGGCGTTCCCGTGAGCGACCTGGCAGCGCCCGCCGACTCGCTGACCTTCTGCCTCTCCAAGGGACTGAGCGCGCCGGTCGGTTCGCTGCTGGTTGGCAGCCAGGAGTTTATCCAGCGCGCGCGGGGCGTACGCAAGGCCCTGGGCGGCGGCATGCGCCAGGCCGGTGTCCTGGCTGCGGCTGGCATCGTCGCCCTGGAGGAGATGGTCGAGCGTCTCGCCGAGGACCATGAGCACTGCAAGCGACTGGCTTATGGCCTGGCAGACTTTCCCCAGGTGGTGATTGACCCTGAGAGGGTGGTCACCAATATTCTGATTTTTCGGCTGCTCGCCGGCGAGCAGCTGCTCTCCGAGGAGCAGGTCCAGGAGTTCCTGGTACGTCTGCGCGCGCAGGGCGTGCTTTTGAG
>JBHOQN010000121.1:0-6715 GCA_042408965.1 Ktedonobacteraceae bacterium | reverse complement strand
CATTCGAGAGAAGTACCTGGCTTCTCTTGCTCAGGATGGTATAGCTGTCCTGAGTGGGCCGACCTGTCAGGCGGCCTCTCGTGTCCACCCTTCGGGGTGAGATGCAAGCCCCCGCCTTCAGGCGTGGGGTCCACCTGACGGCATATATTCTCTGGTGGGCGTTCCGCCGGCAGCGCGGCCGCAGCCTGCTCGCCTGCGCCGGCTTTCTGGTCGCCTCCTGCGCGCTCCTCCTGCTCTCCGCCACCACCCAAACCACCGTCTTCCGCACCACGCAGCTCATCAGCCAGCACTGGCGTCCAACCTACGATCTCGTCGTGGTGCCCGCTCACCAGCCAGTGCCTCCCCCGGGCAGCAGCATCCCGCCCGATCACTTCGAGGGCTACACTGGCGGGATCAGCCTGGCCCAGTATGAGCAGATCCAGCACCTGCCTGGCGTCAGCGTGGCCGCCCCCATCGCCTTCATCAGCTACGTTCAGTACCCCTTGACCACCATCTATTTCGGCCCCCACCCGCCAGGCTTCTATCAGCTGAGCTGGACCTTGACGGCCTCCAATGGGCTGCAACAGTTCACCGAATATCAGACCTCCATGCTCGTCTACGCTTTCCCTGGCCACTGTCCGAGCCCCTGCGAGATGCTCAGCGCCAGGCAGTTCGCGCCTCCGCAGGCGATTGGGGTGCAGGACTACTTTTACTCGGCCGATGGCTATTTGACGGGCGTGCCCAATCCTGGCGCCTTCCTGCTGGCGGCCATCGATCCCGTGGCCGAAAACCAGCTCGTCCATCTGAACCGGAGCCTGGTCTCCGGCGGCCCCCTGCCGCAGCAGACCGCCCTCGCACGGGACAGCGAGACGCCTACCCTCCCCGGCCTCTCTGAACGGGAGGCACCCAACTATGACGTTCCTCTGCTGATCAATACGCAGCTGCCTGGCGGTGTCACCTTGCACGTCTCCTTTAGCCGCCTGCTCACCGCCAGCACCGACCCTCAGCAGATCGCCGCGCTGGGCGGCAGCACCTACCTCGCTCACGCTCCTGAGCAACCGATCTTTGCCGGCAAGGTCCCCCTGCCTCAGAACGACCTGCGGCTCTTCTCTCGCAATGCTCAGCTGGAGCTGAGCGGTTCCTCTTTGGTCTTGGAAAACCCAGGATATAAGAAATTTATGCTCAATTTCACTGTCGGCCCCGCCAGCCTGACCTATCGCCCGACGACGCCCCCGCCGGGCACCAGCGGACCCGCCTATACCCTCGTCCCCACCTCGCAGCAACCTCCGCCAGGCACCGCGGGCATGGAGGTGGCCTTTCGTCCCCTGAATCGGCTCCCCGGGACTCTGGAGTCGACCCCCCTCTCTGTGGGCTATGCCTTTGAGACCTCGGCCTATAGTGTTTATAATGGTGCGGTCTATACGGCCCAGACCGTGGGGGCCTTTGATGGCAGCCGTCTCGCTGCGGCCTTTGGCGATACCCTCAACTGGCTGCCCGAGAATACCTATACCCCTTCTTCGCTGACCCTGCGTTACAATGCCCAGGGCCAGCCGGTGGCTCCCGTCTCACTCTTGCCGACCACCAATCAGGCCGGCTTCACATTGGAACCGCCCGCAGCGCTGACCACCCTGGCCGCCGCCCGTCAGATCCGCGGCGACCGCTGCATCAGTGTGATCCGTGTGCGCGTGGCTGGCAACGTCACGCCCGATCAGGCCGGCTGGGAGCGCGTCGCCCGCGTCGCCCAGGAGATCCACGACCGCACCGGTCTGCAGGCCATTGTTACCCTCGGCTCCTCGCCCCGGCCAACCCTGGTCTATATCCCTGGCCTTCAGCCGGGGCAGGCTCAGGGAGTGACGCAGCCCATCCCTCCCATCGGCTGGGTCGAAGAACGCTGGATCACCATCGGCGCTGGCCTGCTCTATCTGAACCGCCTCGGCCCGACGCAAACCGCGCTGCTCGGCGCGGTCCTGCTGGTCTGCCTCGGCTATGTCTTCGTGACCCTGCAGGCCCTCCTGACGGCTCAACGGCGTGACTTCGCCATCTTATCCGCCCTCGGCTGGCGTCCCCGGCACCTGACCACGCTCTTTCTCGGGCAGGCCCTGTTGCTCGCCCTCGGCGGCGGTCTCGGGGGCCTCGGCCTGGCCCTGCTGCTGTGTTCCCTGCTCGGCCTGAGTCCACCCGGGCCACTCATCATCTGGGCCTTGCCGGCCGCTCTTGGCCTGGCCCTCCTCGGCGTGCTCGGTCCCCTCTGGCGTCTCTGGCGCCTGCAGCCCGCTTCGCTCTTCCGCGCCGGCCGTGCCATCCGATCGCAGCAGGCCGCGGGTTATCCTGTCCGACGGAGCGCCGCTTTAGGGGTGCGTCTCTCCCCTCTGGGCGCCCTGGCCGCGCGCAATCTCATCCGCTCGCCGCTGCAGACCCTCCTGCTGGTGGGCAGCCTGCTCCTATCGACGGTCCTGCTGGTGGTCACCCTCACCAGTCTGCTCGCCTTTCGCCAGCTCCTCCAGGGCACGCTCCTGGGTCAGGAGGTCCTGCTGCAGACCGCCGTGCCCCAGCTCGTCGGTGTCGTCTTCACCCTTCTGTTGACCTTCCTGGGCGTCGCCGATCCGCTGGTTCTGGGGGTTCGCGAGCGCCAGGGTGAGATCGCCCTCCTGCAGGCCGTCGGCTGGCCTCTCGGCCTGGTGCAGGGCCTGGTGCTCCGCGAGGGCATCCTGCTCGCTCTACTGGGTACGCTCCCGGGCGTGGGGCTGGCGCTGGTCCTTGTGGCGCTTCAGCAACAGCAGACCGCTCCAGTGATTGCGCTCCTGGTGGGAGGCGGGGCCATCGGCTTTCTCATCCTGGTCGCCGCCCTGGCCACGCTCCCGGCCCTCCGGCTCATCGCTCGTCTCCGCTTACCCGAAATTCTGAGAAGGGAGTAGCAACGTCAACCCATGGAACTACCACAGCGACCGGCGCAGCCACTCAGGCTGACGGTGACCGATCTGAGCAAAGCCTATCCCAGCCCTTCCGGCCAGGTGGTGGTGCTGCAGCGCCTCAGTTTTGCGGTCCAGAGCGGGGAGCTGCTTGCCGTCACTGGCCCTTCGGGCACTGGCAAGTCCACGCTCTTGATGTTGCTGGGTGCTCTGGATCGGCCCGATGGAGGAGAAATCTGGCTGGGGGAGCAGGCCGTCCATCGCTTGCGCGGAACAGCCGCCGCCGATTTCCGGCGCCGCACCGTCGGGTTCGTCTTCCAGCTCTTTTATCTGCTCCCTCATCTGACCGCCCTCGAAAACGTGATGGCGCCCTTGCTGCCCTATCAACGCACGCTCGACTTTCATCTGCGCGCCCGCGCCAGGGAGCAGCTCGACCGGGTCGGGATGGGACACCGGCTGGGGTATCCGCCGGCGAAGCTCTCGGGCGGCGAACAGCAGCGGGTGGCCATTGCGCGTGCGCTCATCCACTCCCCCCGGGTGCTGCTGGCCGACGAGCCGACCGGCAATCTTGACCCGGCGACGGCGCGGAGCGTGCTGGAACTCTTGCGCGAGGTGCAGCATGGTGGGGAGCAGATGGTGATCGTTGCCACCCACGACCCGAGCATCGCCGCTCTGGCGGATCGTCAGATCCGCCTGGGGCCTGCCGATGTGGCTTCGTTGTGAGGAAGGGGCTGAGATGGCGCTGCGGACATGGGCCAGGCGCAAGTCTAGCTGCTGCGGGGCGTCGTGGGCGGCGGCATGCTGCTATTCCGTGACCTGTTGCCGTTTCTGTGGGGCTGGGTCAGAATAAAGAGACCTGGGGATGCTGCGGCGATCGCGCCAGCGGCTTCCACCTGATAGACGGTGAGGAGCGTATGTATGCACGAGTCTGAAAAGAAGGAGCCGCGCCATCGCACGCGGGACGGTGCTGCTGCCGGCCAGCGCGCTGAGGGCTTTACGAGCGAAGAGCGAGCCGCCATGAGGGAGCGGGCGCGTGAGCTGAAGGCCGGGAAGGATCGCGAGCAGGGAGAGCAGGAGGTGCTGGCGAAGATCGCTGAGCTGGACGAGCTGGATCGCAGGATGGCCATGCGCCTGCATGAGCTGGTGAAAGAGTGCGTGCCAGAGCTGGTGCCGCGTACGTGGTATGGGATGCCGGCCTATGCCCGCGATGGCAGGATTATCTGCTTTTTCCAGCCGGCGCAGAAGTTCAAGACACGCTATGCGACGCTGGGCTTCAGCGATGTGGCCCATCTCGATGAGGAAGGGATGTGGCCGACGGCCTATGCTCTGATAACGCTGGGTGCCGCGGAGGAGACCAGGATCAGAGAGCTGCTGAAACGCGCCGTCGGCTGAGGGCGCGCGTCTGCTCTGCTGCGCCCTGGCGGAGGGCGGGCCGCTGCGATGGGCCAGTCTGGCGAGCGGCGGCCCGTGGTGTTGCGACGGCGCCGGCCTGGTTATCCCAGCTCACTTCTGGCCTCACGTAAAGCTTCCCTTAAGATGTCCAATCGTTGATCCTTGCCAATGGGCAGCGCTCTTAGCTGAGTGTAGATGCGCTCTACCCATTCGATATGGTGGGCTGAGCAATATTCGGTGGCCTGCGCCAGGCCTTTGAGCGCGAGCTGAAGGCCCTCATCGATCTCCCCAGGCCGGAAATAGGCTTTCCCTTTGTTGATGGTATAGGCGCTAGGTTCCCGCAGAGGCCTGAATGGCCGCAATCGATCAGTCTCCTCAAAAACCTTCACAGCCTCGGCCGGCTTCTAGAGTTCGGCGAAGCCCCCGGCCCTGGCCCAGAGGACGTCATCCAGGCTGAAGTCGCTGACCAGACCCGCGAGGCTCTCTGACTGTCCGCTGGCCAGTTCGAAGGCGCGGTCGATGCACTGCAGCAATGGGGCCTCCTGTCCGCTGTCGGCGTAGACGGTGGAGCAATGGACGTAGTACATGCCCTTGGTGGGCGTGCTGGCGATCTCCAGGTGGCGGCTTGCCGCCTCGAAGCGGCCGCGCTTGCGCAGGAGGCTGCCCTGGTAGACCATGCCGCTGGTGATCAGATCGGGGTCGTGCAGTTCCTCGCCCAGGACCACGACTTCGGAGAAGTGGCCAGAGGCGGCGACCAGATCGACGCGGTCGAAAGGCACGCGGCCCAGCATCTGGTGAGCGTAGGCGAGGAGCTGGTGGGGGGGTAGAGGAGGTCGCCGCGATAGGAGATGAGGGCCTGGTCGAGCTGGGCGACCAGGGTATGCAGTCGCTCTTCGAGAGGGGACCTGGCCGGTGACCCAGAGGGGGTAGGTCAGTTGTACCATGTCGCGGCCGGGTGCGAGGAGCATCTGGAGGATAGCGCTGTCGGCCTGTTTGGGACGCTGGGCGTGGATGGCGCGACGGGGGATGCCGTGGCCGATGGTGTCGGGCTGGTCCTGGGGGATGTCGAGGTGGTCGGCCAGACGCAGGATCTGCTGAAGGCTGTCGAGCTTGCGTTTGTCGCATTCGATCTGGGAGACGTATGCGCGGCTGTAGCCCCGGCCTTCGGCCAGCTCCTCTTGACTCTACCTGCATTGCTGGCGGTAGGCGCGAATCTGGTGCCCGAATGCATGCTTGGATAACATCTCTGAGGCGCTCTCCTCTTCGTCTGTGACGCTCCATACCTCTCTAGTAATGTATTGCCTTGCTTTTTGCTCTCATTCTCGCTATGATAAGGATCAGAGACGTCTATGACTTTCTCGATGCAGAGTATAGCCTGTCAGGAAGATACTGACAAGAAGCAAAGGGAACGTCAGGCTATGACCACGCTACCCCGGCCCGTGATCTGGACCCGAGCCGCTGATCAGGGTCAGCGATGAGCAGTCACTGGCTCAGCCTTCTGCTGGACTCCGTGACCCCCGTGACCCCCTCCGGTCTCCACCGCGAAACTGCTGGCCTGTACACATTGGGCAAAGGACCGTCTGAGGGCCGCCGCCAACCGGGTCCCGGCCCGGCGGAGCCGGCAAGCACTCTTGTGGCAGCCCCTCGAACGCACAGTTTTTGGTCACGCGCCAGTCTTACTGACAGGTGCTCACCTTGCCCGCCGCCGTTCTTGCCAGCAATCGAGACGGGGGACTGGCAGAAGGCGAAGCGTGGCACTCAGCCTATGACCTGCAGTTTGACTGCTAGAGAAGCACGAAGAAGGAGAGAAAGAGATGGCAACCAATCTTGATCTCAAGGGGCCAGCCTTTGTCGGTCTGAAAGTCCGTGATGTGGAGGCTTCGGCGCGGTTCTATGAAACTGTTCTGGGGCTGCGTCGCGATCCCGAGGTTTTTCCCCGCGGGGTGGCCTTCCTGACCTATCCGGTTCCCTTCGGTCTGATTCAGGCGCCGCCCGATACGAATTGGGAGGTCCTGCCACGCCCGATCGATACGCCGGCGATCTGGTTCAAGGCGGCTGATAGCCAGGCTGTTCACGATGCGCTGGTGGCAGCGGGGGTGGCTATTCTGCGCCCTCCTACGGATGGGCGCTTCGGTCGGCAGTTTACGTTTCTGGACCCGGATGGCTACGCGATCACGATCTATGATCGCGATGCGCCTGCCGAGGGCTGGCCGCAGGCTGGTCGGTAGCCGCAGGACGAAGGAGGGGGCAGCCGCGTCATACCGCTGCCCCTTCCTTTTGGCAGGGGAAACGACGATGGTTCACTCTGCTGGCAGCGGCCTTGTTGGCGCTGTCATGTGGGCCCGAGGCCGTGACCTGTGGACCTGGACCGGCGACCAGGAGGCGGCTCCCTGGTACGAGTGGTACGAGCAGGGGTACGCCCGGCCTATTGCCCG
>JBHOQN010000120.1:0-29193 GCA_042408965.1 Ktedonobacteraceae bacterium | reverse complement strand
CATTCGAGAGAAGTACCTGGCTTCTCTTGCTCAGGATGGTATAGCTGTCCTGAGTGGGCCGACCTGTCAGGCGGCCTCTCGTGTCCACCCTTCGGGGTGAGATGCAAGCCCCCGCCTTCAGGCGTGGGGTCCACCTGACTAAATGGGTCACCAAGCTGGAGATCACAGCGACCCCAGAGGCCGCCACGGGAGAAGCTATCGCCCGCCGCTGCGTGCCACCACGCGCTCCAGAGTGATCTCCTGGACAGACCGCAGGAGCCTGTAACCCCTGGTGGTGCGACAGGCTCCTGCGCTCGCCCGTCCACCCTTCTACAGCGTACCCTCACGGCCACATCTTCCCTGCCACCACCTTTACCCTCTTCTGGCGGTGCTCTTCGCCAGCATCTGCCCAGCTTCGCGGAGCACCCTCGGGACTGCGAGAGGCTAGTGATCATAGACGACGAGCATCACCAGCCCGCCCATCTCGCTCTCGCTCTGGCCAGGGTTCATGAGATGCGAGAGGATATGACAATGGAAGGGATAGACGCTACCAGGCGCCGCCCAGGCGGTGAACACGAGGTCGTAGGTCTCCCCGGGCGCCACCTCCAGGGTATCGCGCTGATACGGCTGGGGAAGCTGATGACCATCCTGAGCCACGACCGTAAAGGTATGTCCATGCAGATGCATCGGATGAGTCGTCATTGTATCTGCGCCGATCAGACGCAGATGCACCACCTGACCATGCTTGACGTGCAGAGCTTCAGTATCGGGGAAGCTATGTCCGTTGATGACATAATAGCCGCCGGGCAGGGTTCCGATAAAGGCAGTGTAGTCGACGTCAGCATGGATGGCTGTCTGGGCCTGCAGTGAGCCGGGTCGCGGATCAACGATAAAGCCACCGTAGAAGCCGCCGGCCATCTCGTTCAGATCATTGTAGTGGCTGTGATACCAGTGGGTGCCCACATCCTGATCATGCACCCAGAAATCATAGACATAGGTCTGCCCTGGCTGAATGGGCTGCTGACCAAGGCCCGGCACTCCATCCTCGTTGCTGGGCACCTCCAGACCATGCCAGTGAACACTGGTGGCCTCCTGGAAATGGTTGATAAACGTGATACGCACATGATCGCCCGCCGTCACGCGAATCAGCGGGCCGGGCACCATTCCATTGATCGTATAGGCGGGTACCCAGTGATCCTTCACGACCTCCCAGAGCATCTGCTCGGCCACCAGGGTAAAATGTTTGGCCCCATCGGGATCGCGTACATAGGACGCCAGTTGATTCCCCTGATGCTGTGTCGCCCTGGGTAGCGCCGGTGCTGTCGCTGCGGCGCTCTGAGCGCTCATGCTGCTCATGTTCTGACTTTGATCACCGGTCGTTGGCTGAGCGCCCGAAGTTGCAGAGGTCTGCGCACCAGCCAGCGTGCTACCCAGACCAAAGCTGAACACGGCAACCATTACCAGCAGGGCAGCCAGGAAGACACTCAGCGGTGAAAAGAGCCGCTGGCGAGCGCTTCCAGACTCAGCAGATGGTGTGCGGCGTCTCACGAAGACGACATCCGCAGCGGAGCCGCGCGCGGGACGGCGGTAGAACTGCTCGTTATAGGCGCCGGCCTCCAGCACAATCCGGGGCCGCTCCTCAGGCTCACCACAGGCAGCGCTCTCCTGCGCCGCCTGCGTCTCTGTATGTTCAATGTGGTGTGATTCTTGCTGCGTCATCGGTAGATCCTCCTCACGAGTGCTACGGCCCAACGCAAGAGAGACCGCAACGGCGATCGGTTTAGCCTGAGCGTCCTCGTCCTCAACGTCCGTTCACTCGTAGCATTCAGGACTATAGCGCGTCTACCTGACAGCCAGCTCACAGGAGAAGCAGATTCTCTCACGAGACGATCACAGCCTGCGCAGGGGGCCACCGTCGAGCAAGTATCTCTCTTCGTCTCAGCGACAGCACGGGTGCGCCGGCAGCCGAGGGGGGAACGGGGGGACCGTCACGAGTCGAGGAGCAGAAGAGCGCGCTGCTTGAGCAATCACCACTGATGTCAAGCAGGAACAGGCCGCGCGCGGACGGAAAAGCAGAAGAGATCAGCCCGTCTCTGACAGAACATAAGGAAGATACCAGACATCCCCTCTATTGTGACGGGTTTGTGACGGACCTTCTGCTGCTGGTGAGCATTCTGTGAGGACCGGGATGGTAGAATGCAGGGCATAGTCACCGCTGTAGCTCGCTCAGGAAGACAGGGATGGAGAAGCAACACCCATTCGTATCACGCGCCCCGGAAGGAGAGACCTTCCGACTCCAGCGCACATTCAGACAGCTCCTGCAGAGCGCCACGCCAGGCCCCAGTTCCACCACGATGTCGGCGCTGCTGCGAGCCTTGCTGGAGGCTACCGGCGCACAACAGGGGGCCTTTTTCCTGTATGAGCCGGCGCAAACAGAGAGACCCGGCGCGCTGCACCCTCTCGCGCAGGCAGGGCTGAGCATAGAACACGCACGCGCCCTCATCCAGGTAGCCAGCGTCGGACCGGCCTCTCACCTGCGAGACAACGGCCTGACCAGCGTTCAGACGTCCACAACCGACTGGCTGCTGATCACGCTCCCGCTCCCCTCCGCGGCTCCCTTAGAGCAGAGCATCTCCAGTGACCAGATCACAGGAGCGGCAGAGATCGACGACTACCTCGGGCGCAGCGCCACGGCTGCGCCCTCTGAGGAGTCCAGATGGCTGCTACTCCTGCTCGGCCAGGCACTACCGGCTGGCGCGCCGCTGCTCCAACGCTGGACAGAGCGAGGAGCCATCCTGGCTCCCTGGCTGCTGGCCCTGAGCCTCCAGTTCCTGCTGGCAGCAGAGCGGCGCGCGCCCACCACCCCGTCAGCCACCTCCACTACCTGGCCCTCTGCTGAGCTGCTGGCCACCTTCAGCCATGAGCTGCGCAGCCCGCTGACGGTCATCACCAGTTCGGCCGCCACACTCCTGCGGCACGAGCGCCGTCTGCCGGTCCAGGAGCAACGCCTGCTTCTACAGACGATCCTGGAGGCTGGTGGCCGGCTTGCGCGGACGATTGAGCGGTTGCTGGAACTTGCCGAACTCGAAGCGGGTCTGTTGCGGCTGGAGCGCATGCTCGTTGATCCCCTCAGCGTGGTTCGCGAGGCACTCCTGGCCGCTGAAGAGCAGGTCCCCCCCCAGATGGCCGACGCCTTCCGCTTCACCCTGATCGTGTCCAATGCGGAGAGCGAGGCAGAGGCAAACCTCCCTCCCGTCCTGGCTGACCGGCGCCGTCTGCGTGAGGTGCTCGATCACCTGCTGGAGAACGCCATACGCTTTTCACCCGACGGCGGCGAGATCCGCGTCGTCGTAGATCTGGCGCGAGAGGAGCAGCATCTCATCAAGGCCGCCGAGAGTGGCGGTGCGCTAGAGCCGTCTCTCGTGCAGATCAGCGTCGCCGATCAGGGCCAGGGCATTCCCGCCGAGCAGTTGGAGCGGGTCTTTGAGCGCTTCTATCGCCTGGACACCAGCCTCACACGCACGGTCAACGGTCTGGGACTGGGTCTGACTATCTGCAAGGCCCTGGTCGAGGGTCTGGGAGGACGCATCTGGGCCGAGCGCCGCACCGAGGGGGGCAGCATCTTACATCTGATCCTGCCAGCCAGCGCGTCCGACGCACAGCCGTCGTCAGCGACGAGCAAGCGGCTGGCACAACGAAGGAGGAGGCACCCACATGCCCAGGAAAACAACGATTCTGAGTGCTGATGATGATCCCCATCTGCTGCGCCTGGTGGCGCGTAACCTTGAGCTGGAAGGCTATGCTGTGCTCACCGCCAGCGACGGCGAGGGGGCGCTGCATCTCATTGAAGAGCAGCAGCCTGATCTGGTGCTCCTGGACGTGATGATGCCACGCCTGGATGGCTTCAGCGTCTGTACGCGCGTGCGCGAGTTTTCTGCGGTCCCCATCATCCTGCTCACCGCACGCGGCCAGGACCAGGACAAGGTGCGCGGTCTGGATCTAGGGGCCGACGACTACCTCACCAAGCCCTTCAGCATCGATGAGCTGCTTGCGCGCGTGCGCGCGGTGCTGCGTCGCGCTCAGTTCAGCAGTGGCGAGCGCACCAGCGGTCTGCGCTCGATCATCACAGTGGGAGACCTGACGATCGACGACAGCCAGCGGACAGTCACGCGCGCCGGGCGCGAGCTGGCCTTGACGCCGACAGAGTATCACCTGCTGGCCTACCTGGCACAGAACGTCGGGCGGGTGGTCACACAGGACCTGCTCTTAGAGCGCGTCTGGGGAGCCGAATACGTCGGAGAAAGCCATATGTTGCAGGTCAACATCAACCGCCTGCGGCGCAAGCTGGAGGACGACCCGGCCCACCCTCGCTATATCCGCACGAAGGTGGGGATCGGCTATCTGCTGGCTGCTCCGCAGGAGCCATGAGTCCGGGCAGCCGGCCCCTTTCTTCCTCACGCTCAAGCGCCAGCCATGCCGGGATCACGATCGCACTCAGCCTGGCCATCCGTCTCCTCTAGAAGGGGGAGGCGCACGAAAAAGGTCGAGCCAGCGCCCTCGGTGGACTCAAACCAGAGCTGGCCACCATGCTGTTCCACCAGCGCCCGCGCCAGGTAGAGGCCCAGGCCAGTGCCAGCGATTCCCCAGGCTCGGGCGTTGTCGGCGCGCATAAAGCGGCCGCCAATCTGGCTCTGCTGATGGCGAGGGATGCCAATGCCATGATCCTGTACGCTGAGCAACAGCGCCGGTGACGCCGCCTCACGGCAGAGCGTCAGCACCACTGACCCTCCCTGCGGGCTATACTTGAGCGCGTTGTCCAGCAGATTCGTCACAACTTGCTCGATACGCCGTGGATCAACCAGCGCCACCAGCGGAGCATCCAGCACACGCATCTCGATCTGATGGCGCGTGGTCGTCTGCTGGAGCCGCCTGGCGATCTGATGAACGAGCGGAACGAGGTCCACTGGCAGACGCTGGAGCTGCAAACGACCGGCCTGCACACGGCTGATATCCAGCAGCTCCTCGGTCAACCTGACCAGGCGCGCCGTCCCTTGCTTGATCTCCTGCAGCGCCTCCTCCTGCCAGGAGGCGAGCGCCGGTCCGTGACCACGCTCGGTCTGGCGCAGCAGCATATCGGCATAGCCGGTCAGCGCGGCCAGCGGAGAGCGCAGCTCATGCGCTGCAATGCTGATGAATTCATCCTTGACCGCCTCTGCCTCTTGTAACGGGGTGATGTCCTGATGGATCACCAGCGCCAGTGGCTCGCCATCATAAGGGGACTGCCCGCGCTCCCTGCGAAGAGCTGGCTCCGGTAGACGCAGGGGAAGCGCGCTCACAAGCACCGGCAGCGTTGAGCCATCGGGCCGACGGATCTGCTCGCGGTAGAGCGCCACCGTGGCCCGCTCGCGCAAGGCACGCAGCGTCGCCAGCTCCTCCGGCAGCAGGGAGCGCCCCTGCTCATCGCTGATGACAATCCCATGTCCGGCGAGGAACTCCAGCAGCGGCTGACCCACCCGCCAGGGTGCGCCCCAGACACGCTGGGCCGCCTGATTCGCCAGTAGCAGCCGCGCCTCACCGCCAGCAACGAGGGCCACGCTCTGCGGAAGCGCCTCAAAGATCTGCTCCAGCAGCGAGAGATGATCAGCCAGGGCCGCCTGCGCCGCCTGCTCGCGCTGCTCCCGGCGACGGCGCTCGGTAATGTCGCGATTGATTTCCAGCGTTGCCAGGAGCTGGCCCTGCTGATCGAGCACCAGAGCCTGACGGCTTTCAACGATGACGACGCGCCCATCCCGGCAGACCTGCGTCAGCTCTCCCTCCCAGCGGCCTCGCTCTTCTAGCTCAGCAGCCACGACCGCCCGGCCTTGAGGGAAGTCAGTTTTGAGCAGCGTCGAGCTGAGGCGTCCCAGGGCCTCCTGGGCCGTCCAGCCATAGAGTTGCTCGGCGCCCCGGTTCCAGAGCAGAATACGATCCAGCGGATCACGCACCAGAATGGCATCGTAGGCCTGATTGAGCAGCTCGCCCTGCAGGGAGAGATCCTGGAGCAGGAGCGCGCGCTCACGTTCGGCGCGGCGCTGGGCCGTCATATCGCGAATCGCGGCGATGACATACAGGCGATCGCCCAGGCGCAGGGGACTGAGGCTGATCTCGACGGGGATGTCATGGCCATCACGATGGCGAGCAAAGAGGTGCAATCCAACACCCATCGGGCGCGTACGCGGGGCGGCAACATAGTGCGCGAGATGCTCGCGATGAATAGTCCGAAAGCGCTCTGGCAGCAGCAGGTCCAGCGGCTGATTGAGCAACGCAGCACGCTCATAGCCTGAGATGACACACGCCTGGGTATTCGCCTGAACGATGGTTCCAGCCTGATCGACGACAATCAGGGCGTCTGGCAGTAAATCGAGGAACTGCCTGAACAGCGGGGAGGTCACCGCCTCTGGCAGTTGGGCAAACAGCACTGGTTCCGGCTCCTGCTGTCTGGAGTGATCAGGCGACGTCATTGATCCTCGCTCTCCGGGACGTTCATGCGCTCCTCTGCCTGCGCACCGGGAAGGTGATCAGGCCGCCCACCCACGGCACAGTGACCACCGGTGCCCGCCATCCCAATCTGGCATTGTACCATGCCAGCCCTGCAGGAACAAGGTGAGCGCCAGCCTCTGCAGGAACGGCAGCCGAGAGAAGCTCCCCCCGCCCTGTCACAGGGAGAACCAGAAAGAACCCCCAGCAGCCAGGGCCGAGGGTTCTCTGCAGTGCGCTCTAGCGGAGGTTCAGTGGGCTGCCACTCCGTCGCTGGCGGGAGCCAGGCGCCTGCTCCGGCTGAGCAAGGAGCCGGTCCAGGGGGTGCCCAGCAGCGGCAGCAGCACGCTATCGAGGCCGTAGTAGCCAGCGATGCGCCAGGCCAGCATTAGTAAGAGGGCCAGCGTCCCGATAATCGGGTTGATGCTCACCGCCCCCGCCAGCATGAAGTTGAGGTTCATAAAGACTCCGAAGAAGGCGGCAATACCGGTCAGGGCCCCAAAGATCAGTCCCAGTCCCACCAGCACCTCGCCGAAGGTCACCAGGTAAGCAAAGACTGCGGCATGCGGCAGCACGACCTGCTGCAGGAACGAGGCGTACCACCCCTGAACGGCTGCATGAGGACCACTGGCCAGCGCCAGAGCGCCCGTCACAAAGCCTTTGAGCGCCACTCCATCATGACCGCTGAAGACCCAGGGCGCACCACTGCGCTGGCCGAAGCCAGCTCCAAAGGCGAAATTGTAGCCTGTGAGCTTCTCCAGGCCGGCCGTCAACCACTCGTAGCCAACGTAGAGGCGCACCAGCAGCCAGAGCCAGGCCATACGTGTATCGGCAAAGAGAAACCGGGCCACCGGCGGCTCAGGAATCTGCGTCACAACGCGCGGTTTCAATGTATCAAATATCTTCATGATGTCCCTCCTCAAAACGATCTTGGCTTACGCTCACTGATCCATCAAGCGTTTCTTGCTTCTGCGTAGAGTATAGGAGCCGCAGATCACGAGGACTTCACAGGGGGGCAAGCCGCTGTCACAGGAGGATCACAGAGCCGCCAAACACGAATTCGAGGAGGAGACGAGCAAATGCTAGCCGCCAGAGGCTCACAGGAGCGTGGCCTTGCCGGTCAGAAAGCGGTAGTGGACCCGAAAGCCGAGACGCTGGTAGATGCCTCGGGCCTGCGCGTTCTCCTCAAAGACATTGAGCACTACGAGCGAGCAACCCCGTCCGAAGAGCAGCGCCAGCAGTGTAGAGATCAGCCGTGTCGCATATCCCTTTCGACGCGCTTCGGGTGCGGTGAAGATGTGGCCGAGCACAGCGAGGCGATGGAGAGGGACAATCGCATGCGTTCCAGCGGCCGCGACGATCTGGCTTCCCTCGTAGACCCCCACGTAGAGACCCTGATCGAAGAGGGACGGTGCAAAGACAGCTTCGGAGTTGCGCGCATAGAGCTGCTCCAGGGCGGGGAGATCAGCGGCAGTTAGCTGCTTGATCGACAGCGGCAGAGGTGGCTCAGCAGGGAACCACTCGCTCTGCGCCACGGCCATGCGCAGCATCGGTCTCCAGTGGGTCTCCGGTCGATAATAGCGCTCAACGATGGGTAGATGGGGTTCCTGCACATGCAGCAGGGGATGTCCGGGAAGGGCGAGCTGCTCTAAAATCAGAGAGAGGCCCGCTGCCTGACCGAAGGGCGAGATTACTTCTCCGATGAGAGGGTGGCGTAGAATCAGACAGAGCGCGTAGGCCCTCTGCCTGTAACCACGCCCACGCATCGGGCCTCCTTCCCTGAAGGCCAGGGGAAACTGGCTATAAGGACGCAGGGACGCCCCGATATCGGCCAGAGCAAAGCTGTTCCAGACCGGATCGTGCATAAGAAGCGCACAGATCTGGCCGTAGTCCGCATCAGGAACAAAACGCCAGCGAGTCCGGGTCATGGGGTCATGGCCTCTCCTTCTCCTGGGCAGAGTTGAGCCCGTCTTACAACGGCAGCCCAGACTCCAGATAGGCCAGCCTGGCATCCATGTTCTCCCAAATCGCGCCGAGATCACTTCTGCTGGCGAGCAGGGCCGCCAGCCCGACCCCCAGGATCGCACCTGCCCAGGTGCTTACCGCCACATCGTTAGCAGGCCGCTGCAGCCGGCGTGCCAGCAACTCCTGAAGCACTGGCATAACCTCCACCAGCTGGTCCAGCATGCGCATGCGCAACTCTGGGACATGCATCATCAGGTGTATCCGCTCCGCCTGCTCACTCAGGTCAGCTTCCAGCTGACCGCGGAGAACCTGACGAAGGGCGGCCCGAAAGGCCTGGATCGGGGAAAGCTCGGCCGGCTGAGCCTCGAAGGCCGAGATCACCAGCTCATCAAGGCGGTCATAGAGGATGACCGCCTCCTTAGTCGGGAAGTAGCGAAAAAAGGTGCTGGGCGAGATCTCAGCTGCCTCGGCGATCTGCTCAACCGTGGTCGCCTCGTACCCCTGCTCGCGAAAGAGACGCAGCGCCTGGCGTTGAATCAACGCCCGGGTTCTAGCCTTTTTGCGCTCGCGTAATCCCGATCGCGGCCGATTCGTTTCGGACGTTACCGTGATTCTGATCCTCCTCTTTCTTATTCAGGCTGGTGATCAGCCGCCGCTGGCCGCGCGACGGCGGAGGATGCTCCCTCAGAGGAGACCAGCGCCGCCACAGCTCTACGCTGGTGGGAGATCACGCTTTCTGCCCGGCAGGGTGAGCAGCGCCAGCAGCACGCCAGCGCCGGAGATACCCGCTGTGACGATCAGCGTGGTGCTCAGACCATCGATAAAGGCCCGGTCCACCGTCTGAAGCAGCGTGGGTGAGTGGAGACGAGCCGCTACGGCCAGTCCGCTAAAAAGACTCCGACGCACAGCCTCCGCCAGGGAGGCGGGCAGTCCCAGCAGAGAGAGCTTGCCCAGATAGACCGAGTTAAGCACGCTACCAAGAACCGCCGCCCCCAGGGGTCCACCCATCTTCTGCAGTGCCTGGAGCAGCGCTGAGGCGATCCCGCTACGCTCCGCCGGAACCTCTGAGAGCGCCGTCGCCGCGGCGGTCGCAAAGGTCAGCCCCATGCCAAAACCAACCAGGGCCACCCAGGCCGCAGTGAGCCACTCAGAGAACTGATGCACACTGGCAGCTCCCAGCAGCATCCCTCCTCCCAGGAGGGCGAATCCCAGCGCAACAGTCACCTTGACTCCCAACAGACGGGCAACGCGATCCGCCGGCAGGGAGCCGAGGACCAGACCTCCCACCAGGGCCAGGAGCCGTACCCCCGAGCCCATCGCGTCCAGGCCAAGCACGCCCTGAAAGTACTGCGGGAGCGTGAACAGCAGCCCGCTCATCGCAAGAACCATCACAGCCAGCAAGACGACACTCCAAGTAAAGGATACCGTACGTAAAAGGGCAAAATCAAGCAGCGGTCTCCCCCGCGATCCCTGAGCCTGCCAGTATTCCCACAGGAAGAAGCCGCCAAGCAGGAGCAGTCCACCAGCGATCGGGAGCAGCGCCGCGCGCTCCCCCCAGCCATCGCTCCCGGCACGGATGAGACCTGCCGTGATCAGAGCGAGACCACCGGCCGAGGTCACCAGGCCAAGCGGATCGAGATCGGGAGGCACCGGCGCACGGCTTTCGGGAACAAGCGCCAGCGTCGCCAGCAGCCCCAACAGCGCAATAGGCACGTTGAGCAGGAAGACCCACCCCCACCAGGCATGGCTCAACAACCAGCCTCCCAGAATCGGCCCCAGCGGTAGCGAAAGGAAGTTGGCCGCTCCCCAGATCCCCACAGCTCGTGGACGCTCCTGCTCAGAAAAGAGGACGGTTACCGCCGAGAGAGCCATCACAATGATGCCCGCTCCAGCCAGGCCGAGCAGACAACGCGCGACAATGAAGATTGCGGGAGTGGACGCATAGGCGCAGATCGCTGAGCCCCCTCCAAAGAGCAACAGGGTGATCAGCAGCACCTTCTTGCGGCCAAAACGATCGCCAGCGAGACCCGCCGGCAGCATCGCGATGGCCAGCGTCAGCAGATATCCAGAAGAGAACCACTGGAGATCAGTCTCGCTGGCATGCAAGGCCTCGGCCAACGTCGGGATCGCGATACTCAGAACGGTCCCATCCAGACCAACGGCCAGAACAGCCAGCACCAGGGCGCCCAGCGCCCACCACTTGCGTGCTCCTTCTGCTTTCACGACAATCACATCCTTTTGATATTCTCTATATTATGATAGTTTATATCAAAATAATGTGACTGTCAACAGATCCCGGCAGGGACCCCTGCGAACGGCCATGGCCTGGGAGCGCAATAACCGGGCACGATTGAGACGGGACAGAGGACGATGACAGAAGAGCATACATAGGGGGTACGATAGGGCCACGATGGAGGGGCGTGAGCGCTCACGCCCCTCTCAGCTACCAGCGATCGTGCACCAGCGGCTTGATGGCACGCTCATAGATCTCGCGGATGCGACGCATGGTCTCCTCGCTCAATGGCGCGAGGTCCACCGAGGTCGTGTTCTCCTCCGCCTGGCGTGGATTCCTGGCGCCAGCAATGACCGTCGAGACCTCCGGGAACATCATGATCCAGCGCAGCGCGAGCTGCGCCAGCGTTGCTCCGGCTGGCACCAGGGGACGCAGCTCCTCCACCGCCTGCAAGCCCGTGGCGTAATCCAGGCCAGAGAAGGTCTCTCCCTGATCGAAGGCCTCGCCGTGGCGATTGTAGCTGCGGTGATCCGTCGGGGCAAACTGGGTCTCCGGCCGGAACTTGCCCGTTAACAGACCGCTCGCCAGCGGCACGCGCACAATGATGCCCACCTGATGCTCGCGGGCAGCCGCAAAAAACGCCTCCGCCGGCTTCTGGCGGAAGATATTAAAGATGATCTGCACGCTCTGCACGTTCGGATAGCGTATGGCCTTGAGCGCCTCCTCAACCTTCTCCACACTGACCCCGTAATAACGCACCTTGCCCTGCTGCACCAGATCATCCAGGACGGCAAAGACCTCTGGCTGGTCATAGACCTCAGAGGGGGGACAGTGGAGCTGCAACAGATCCAGAGCGTCGGTCTCCAGATTGCGCAGGCTGCGCTCAACAAAGGCAGTCAGGTTCTGGCGATTGTAGCCAGCCGCCGTATGTGGATTGAGGCGCCGCCCGGCCTTAGTCGCTATGTAGAGCGGCTCGCGACGCTCCTTGCGCACGCGGGCAATCAGTTGCTCAGAATGGCCGTCGCCGTACACGTCAGCCGTATCGATGAAATTGACCCCCAGATCGATAGCTCGATGCAGGGCCGCGATCGACTCGCGATCGTCGGCGCCTCCCCAGGCATCTCCCCCAATGGCCCAGGCGCCAAACCCCATCGCAGAAACACTCCAGCCGGTACGCCCCAAAGGACGATAGTCCATCAGGCCTCTTCTCCTCTCTCCAGCGCTCTATCAGAGGTGAGGCACCACGCGCCTGGTCCGGTTCCTGGCACCACGGAACGACCAGAAGCACCAGCAGGAAGATCCCGCACCATGGCAGTGGACGCCCGGTCAGCTCTCCCTCGCTGCTGCATCTCGCGCCACACGCTCCCAGAGCACCAGCGCGCTCTTGTTCCTTTGCTTATCTGCTCTCGCTTCATCATCTCAGGAAGCGATCAGTGCGGCCGGTTGAGCCGCCGACCTCATACCTCACCCCTAGCTTACAACCCGGAGACCAAAAAGGCAACGTTCCCCGCGAGGCGCTGGGCAGAGGTCGCAGACGTAGCCGCCCGGTCCGATCCGTCTATCTGCCTATCTGACAACCTGAGTACAGCAGCGCCACCGCCTGCTCTCGTCGTCAGTGCAGAGAACCCAGCATCCACCTTGACAGTCCCGATCACTCCTGCTACAATGTTGTTATAGCAATAACAACGTAACCACTGGTGGTCGTGAGAGGCTGCCAGAAGGAGCCAGTCCGTGGTCCGGGACACCCTGATCAAAACGCTGCAAGAGCTCGGCTTCACACAATATGAGGCTCAGTGCTATCTGGGGCTGCTCCGTCAGCACCCGCTCAACGGCTCCCAGCTCAGCGCCATCTGCGGTGTGCCGCGTTCGATGGTCTACCAGACGTTGACCCGCCTGGAGGAAAAGGCCGCCATCGTGCGTCTGAGCGCTCAGCCTGGAGAGCCACAACGCTATGAGCCGGTGGCTCCTCACCTGGTGATCGCCCACCGCTCGGCAACCTTTCAGGCCACCTGCGAGCGAGCCGAGCGCGAGCTGCTGGCCTTCATGGAGACGACGGCCGCCGAGGTCGTGCTGAATCTGGTCGGCAACGAGGCGATTCTACGCACCGCCCGCAGCCTGCTGCGGCAGGCAGAGCAGCATCTGGCGCTTATGGGGGAGGCGAACGATCTGGCAGAGCTGCGTCCTGAACTGCAGGCTGCCAGCGAGCGTGGGGTCACCCTGCGTATGGTCAGCATCGGTGCAGACCCAGCGCCAGGCCTCCACGGGCAGCTCGTCAGTTTCGCCGGTGAGCCGGTCTCGGCTCCAACCCGCTTTCTGCTGGTCATTGCTGAGCGGAGCAGGGCCCTCATCGCCACCTTCCCACCGGCCACCACTCCCTCCGCTGCTCTGACGGAGAATCCCATTCTAGCCCGCCTGCTGCTGGCCTTCCTCAATATCGAGTACTACCTTGCCCGCGTCACCAACCGCTACCCGGCGCTGATCAGAGCCATGCTCTCACACGTCCTTGAGCCGGAAGATCGCGAGCGCTATGCACATACACTGCGCTCTCTGGCACGCCTGGCTCGAACGAGGGGCACCCAGAGCGCCGGAGAGGAGCATCTCCATGCCGGTCACTCTTGAGAAGCACGGCTACCAGGCCGTTCCCAGAGAGCAGTGGGAGCGCCTGCAAACCTTTCGCCGGCACCATCCACGAACAGAGATCACACTTGCTGGAGCCACCTGGAGCTATCTGCTCGGAGGAGGGGATGCAGGAAGCAAGACGCTGCTGATTCTCCCAGGCGGTGAGCGCAAAGGCGACCTGGCCTTTCCCCTGATGGAGCATTTCGAGTCCCGCTACCGCTGCCTCTACCCCGCGTACCCACCCTGCAAGACGATGGCCAGCCTGGTCGCCGGCCTGGTGGCCCTCCTCGACAGGCTGGCCATCGAGCGCGTGGATGTCTTCGCGGCCTCGTTTGGCGGGGACGTTGGTCAATGTCTTGTGCGCGCTCATCCCGAGCGCGTCAGCAGCCTGATCTTGCTCAACACAGGCATTCCCGACGTGCGCCTGGGAAAGGCAACACAGCGCGGTAGAGCCCTGGTAGCGCTCCTACCGCTACCACTCCTGCGTGTGCTCATCGAGCGCCTGCTCCACAAGCTGCTCTCGGTGCAGCCAGCAGAGGCGAGTCTCTGGCAGGCAGTGCTGCATGAACTGCTCGGCACACTGACACGAGCCGACCTGATCAGCTCCTTCGAGAACACAATCGACTATCGCCTGCACTATCACTTTACGCCAGAGGACCTGGCGGACTGGCCGGGCAAGGTCCTTCTCCTGCAATCCGACGACGATCCGGCGACGACTCCCGCCATGCGCATGGCACTGCGGCGGCTCTATCCGCAGGCCCGGGTGCACACGTTTCACGGAGCTGGCCATACGCCCTTTCTCTCGCAGCCAGCCGAGTTCTACCCGCTGGTCAGCGCGTTTCTAGAAACGATGTGAGCCAGGCTCGCTCCACAGTGGCCCTAAGGAGGAGAACAATGGTGGCTCCCTCATCCCTGATCATGGATCAGGTTGCTCAACTGCATGACGGACGTGGCATAGGCATCGCCGCCGTCGGCCAGCCTGACGGCTTCCCCATCCTGCATATGCACGGATCGGGCAGTTCGCGCCTGGAGGTGCAACTCGCAGCAACGGCTGCCGCCGAGGCGGGAGTCCGGCTGATCGGCCTGGACCGACCGGGCTGTGGACGCTCAGACCCCCGCCGCGGCTTTCGTCTGCTGGACTGGGCCGCCGATGTGAGTGAGGTCGCTGATCTGCTCGGGCTGGAGCGCTTCGCCATTCAGGGTATCTCGGCCGGTGGCCCCTATGCACTGGCCTGCGCCTGGTGCATGCCACAACGTCTGACAGCCTGCGGCCTGATCAGTAGCGTTCCTCCACCCACCTGTATACGCCAGGCTGGCCCCTTCTGGATGCGGCTCCTGTGGTCGCTGGGAGCCCTGATCCCCCAGGCGATAGGCAGCTATGGTCGTCTGGTACAGCACTCCTACGGCACCGATCCAGCAAGCATTGAGCGCGCACTCCTGCGTTACGCCAGACGTCTGGGAGCAGCCGACCAGGAGATTCTGAGTCAGCCAGTGATACGCAGACTCCTTGTGGAGGCCATGATCGAGGGTCTGCGCCAGGGAGGAGCAGGCCAGCTGGAGAGCGGCCTGGCAGAGATACAACCCTGGGGATTCGAGATCGCGCGCATGACCTTCGAGCCGCTGTTCATCTGGCACGGCTGCGAGGATCGCCTGATTCCGCCCGCGGCGGCGCACCTCTTCGCGCAGATGCTGCCCCAGGCGACGGCCACATTTTACGAGCACGAGGGACACTTCTCAACCCCCGTGAACCACGTCCGCGAGATCCTGAGCGCCCTGCGCCGCGCGTGAAGCCGAAGATCGCCAGGCCATACCACGCGCGTGTGATCCTGGCCAGCCGGGGCCAGTCCTCGCGTTACGCCCGCCAGCAGAGCAGCCAGAGAGGACCAGCGGCACAGTCCAGCGCAGGCCTAGGCAAACGGCTCCAGATAGGCCCGCTCAGCCTCCCACATCTCATCAAAGAGGCTGCTCAACTCCTCCAGTGAGCAGACGGCAGCGCTGAGGGGGTCCAGCATCAGTGCAGCGCGCGCCGCCTCGCGCTTGCGTGTCAGCAGGGCCTCGCAGACCAGCTCATGGATGGCCATATGGGCGCGATCGAGCGCTGCCAGCTGCTCCGGCAAGCGTCCAAAGTGTGTCGGCTGCACACCATTGCGATCGACAAGGCAGGCCACCTCTACACAACCATCAGGCAGGTTATCGATCAGTCCGCTGTTGCGCACATTGCCGTAGATGACAGCCGGCTGCTGCTTCACGACGGCCTCAATGATCATCGAGCCATACTCATAGCTGCGTGTCCAGGGAATCTCATAGGTTCCGGCGAGCATGCCACGGATCAGCTCATCATTGTACTGACGCCAGACGGGCCAGTTCTGAGCGTAGAAGCCTGTCTCTCCCAGATAGCCGGCGCGACAGTAGCGCTCGATCAACTCTGGCCGCTTGCGGAAATAGGGCAGATACTCCGAGCAGTGGCCGCTGCTCTCGGTCACAAAGGCTCCCAGATGGAGCATTACCTCAAAGCGCACCGGGTCGCGTTCATAGACCTCTGGCAGCGCAGCGCGCTCTCGCAGACGAGGGTACATATCCTGGCCCTGATAGCGCAGCTCAGTAAACCAGGCCAGATGGTTGATGCCGGCACAGCGCCAGTAGAGATCCTCATAAGGAACCTCCAGATAGTCGGCCAGCTGCCGCGAGGTGCCCTGGACGCTGTGGCAGAGCCCGACGGTGCGCATCCGCGTCGCCCGCAGCGCCGCCAGCGTCAGGATAGACATCGGGTTGGTGTAGTTCAGTACCCAGGCATCAGGGCAGAGCTCCTCTGCATCGCGCAGGATCTCCAGCCAGGCCGGACCGGTACGCAGGGCCTTGAAAATGCCGCCCGGGCCGATGGTATCACCGATGCATTGCGCAATGCCATATTTGAGGGGAATCTCAAAGTCATGGGCCACATTCGCCAACCCCGCCACCTCAATCGTATTGATCAGGAAGTCGCTGCAGCCAGCACCTCGCGCCGCCTGGTGGAGGCCTCCACCCTCCAGCGCTTGCCGCTGCGCTCAATCAGCTTCTCGGCAATGCCATGCGCCAGCTCCAGTCGCTGAGGATCGATGTCCACGAGGGCAAACGTTCCCCCGTCCAGCCCATCAATGAGCAGGATATCGGTCATCAACTGGCGCGCGAACACCGCGCTGCCCGCCCCAAGAAAGGTGATCCTGGTCATAGCAGAGGTACCTCACCACTGTCGTGTTGGGAGATCAGCCAGCAACGTACAACAACAGGCAGTTACGCTGTACAGCGGTATGGTAGTATATGTTCCAATCCCCAATCGGGCGGGCGCTGCGTGCTGAGAAGCCCCTCCTTCAGGATAGCATCGGGAGCGCGGAGCGGTCAAGGGGGTGCGAGCGACCCTCACCCGGCGGGCGCTGTGGTCAGCCAGCAGGACCCCGGCGCTCCTCCTGTGGATGCGACTGCCGCAGGAGAGGCCCGCATCCGCAGGAGGAGCGCTTCCCGAGCGCGGAACCAATGATCGCGCTGATCGCTAGAAACACCGCCATCATGGGGACATATAGAAGCGGGTGGCTCTCCAGCCTGCTGGTCTGGTTGACCTTCCTCGGCATGGGCGCAGCGGCCGTGGCTACCATCGCAACCATCTGGCACACCTGACGTACGGAATCGCCCGCCAGACAGTGCAGAGCATCTAGCACCCACAGCGCCCGGCTCTGGCTTGCTCTACCCACGCCGATCAGCTATACTGAGAGCGATCAAGCTGCAGGAGCAGAGTCTGATGGAGCAAAGCGAACACGAGCTGCAGGAGTCGCAGATTCGGCGCAAGATTCCCATTCCCATTCAACAGCGCGCCGTATACATCGGGGACCTCATCATCGTGAACGGCCACCGCGCCGCACGCAGCTCACTCATGCGGCGCTTCCAGGAAGGCGGCTATCAGATAAGAGCCACCCCCCACTTCCTGCTGTGCACACGTGCCGCCACCCCCTCACTGATCCTTATCCACTTGCTCGCCCCCGACGATCTGAGTGCTGATCTCCCACATACCGTCGTGCAGGAGCTGGCGCCTTTCGGGCTGCCGCACAACAGCGACGAACTGGGAGCGATCCTGACCGGAATCCTGGCGGGCAGCCTCTATCCCGACGAGGTGCGCCGCGCCTGGAATACGCTGGGCGCCAACACATTGCAGCGCCTGCTGCTCTTTCTGACCTCGGGCGGTCTCTATCCCCTGCCTGACTACGGCACCCTGACAACCTTCGCCTGCCTCTATCAGCGGGTCTGCGAGCTGGCAGTGGGCGAATGCTTTCTCGACGCCGGCTGCAACCAGGGCTTTCTTCCGCTGCTGCTGGCCGAGCGCCTCCCCTTTGTGAAGGAGGCCGTGGGACTCGATCGCAACGCGGCCGCCTTCGCGGTGGGCAGGGAGCTGGCCCACACACGCCAGCTTGCAGCAGTGCGCTTCGTGGAGGCCGATCTCCGACAGGATCTGCGCTGGCTGGGCACCTTCGACACCGTGACGGTCCTGCACGTCCTGGAGCACTTCACAGCAGCAGAGACCCAGGTTGTGCTCAGGCACCTGCTGGCGATCACCCGCCTGCGTCTGCTGGTGGCCGTGCCCTATGAGAGTGACCCACCGACCGCCGCCTATGGTCATCAACAGTGCTTCTCGCGCACCAGCCTGGAGGGGCTGGGAGCCTGGTGTCTGCAGCAGCTACGTGGAGCCGCTCGCCTCTGGTGCGAAGATTGCGCACGAGGCGGTCTGCTGCTGGTCGAGCGAGCGCCAGACCCCAGCGCGCGTGAGGAATCGCTGCCAGCCCCATATTCCGACTGAGACGGCCACCAGGACCGCGCGGAATGGTTGATCCCCATCTGTCCCCCAGATGGGCTGGAACGGGAGCGCAACCTCAGCTACAGTTCTCTGTAACCGATCCTTCTTTTGTAGCGGCCATCGTTCCACCCTGGCAAACAGACAGGAGGAGACACCATGAGCATCCAACAGGGAGAGAGCAGCCTGGCAGTTCGACAGGAGCACCTCGTCTCACTGGACTGGTACCGTACGCTGACAGGGCCTGCGAGGCACGCCTTCTGGGCCTCCTTTATGGGATACGCCCTGGACGCCTTCGACTACCAGATTTTCTCTTTTATCCTCACCGCGACCGCTGTCACCTTCAGCCTCAGCAAAGCTCAATCTGGCCTGATCGCCACAGTCACGCTGGTCGTCTCAGCCTTCGGAGGCATGCTGGCCGGCGTACTCGCCGATAGCATCGGGCGCGTCCGCACCCTCATGATCACCATCGGCGTTTACTCGCTCTTCACCTTCCTCTCAGGCCTGGCCCCCAGCTACGCCTTCCTTCTGGTCTTCCGCTCGCTGCAGGGCCTGGGGTTTGGCGGTGAGTGGGCCGCAGGAGCAATTCTCATCGCCGAGGTTGCCAGCCCGACCCAGCGCGGGCGCGTCCTGGGTATGGTCCAAAGCTCATGGGCCGTCGGCTGGGCCCTGGCGCTCATCGCCTATACGCTCGTCTTCAGCATCTTCCCATCCTCGATCGCCTGGCGCATCTCCTTCTGCCTTGGCATCCTGCCCGGCCTGCTGATCCTCTATGCGCGCAGCAAGGTGAAGGAACCCACCGTGTTCGAGGAGACACGGCGGGCCAGCAACGAGATAGCGGGAAGCGCGCGCTCATCACACAGCTCGCTGATTCAGATCTTTCAGGTGGATCTCCTGGGAAGAACCCTGGCCGCCACCCTGCTGGCCATTGGCGCCCAGGGCGGCTACTACGCGATCTTCACCTGGCTGCCCACGTTCCTTAAAACCGATCGCCATCTCTCCATCGTCGGCAGCGTCCCCTACCTGGCCGTGGTCATCGTCGGCTCCTTTATTGGCTACGTCGCCAGCGGTTACATCAATGACTGGCTGGGACGCCGGCCAACCTTCGCCATCTATGCCATCTGCAGCGGCCTGCTGATCTTCCTGTACACCCAGATTCCCACAGGGGCGAACGTTCTGCTGCTCATCCTGGGCGTGCCGCTGGGCTTCTTCGCCTCGGGGATCTTCAGCGGCTTTGGCTCCTTCCTGGCAGAGATCTTCCCATCGCGGGCCAGGGGAGCTGGCCAGGGCTTCTGCTACAACTTTGGGCGCGGCATCGGGGCCCTCTTCCCAACGATCATCGGAGTGCTCTCGGCGACGATCGGCCTGGGAGGGGCCATCGGCTTCGGCGCCTGCGCCTACGCACTCTGCGTCATCGCACTCTTCTTCCTGCCGGAGACCAGGGGGAAGCAACTTGTCGCTGTCAACTGAGCGAGGATCTCTGGCCTTGCAGGAACGCAGTCACCGTCAGTCAGAGAAAGGAGCTTCCATCTCGTGAATACAGCGCATCTAGCAGGAGCAGCGGCACGCCATCTGATCCGCACAGGGGAGTGGCGGCGGCCCACGAGCGGCCTGGCGCTAGGCTACGTGCAGGCCAACCTGGTGATCCTCCCTCAATCCTGGGCCAGGGAATTCACAGAGTTCTGCCACCTGAATCCGGGTCCAGCGCCGCTGCTCGATATCACCGCGCCCGGCGACCCTCGCCCCATGCGAGTCGCCCCCGACGCCGATCTGCGTACCGACCTGCCCCGCTACCGTATCTACAGGCATGGCAAGCTCGTCGAGGAGCGGGAGGACATCCTCCCGCTCTGGCAGGACGATTTTGTCGCCTTTCTGCTTGGCTGCTCCTTTTCAGCCGAGCGAGCCTTGCTGGAAGCCGGCATTCATCTACGCCACATCGAGCAGGGGAAGAACGTCGCCATCTACCGCACCAGCCTGGACTGCCAGGCTACCGAGCGGCTGCATGGGCCACTGGTCGTCAGCATGCGTCCCATCAAGGAGGAGCTGGTCGCGCGGGCCAGCGAGATCACTGCCCGCTACCCGCTCGCCCATGGCGCACCCGTGCACAGCGGTCCACCAGCCATGCTGGGCATCAGCGACCTGGCCGCTCCTGACTGGGGTGATCCACCAGATATGGCCGCTGATGACGTACCCGTCTTCTGGGCCTGTGGGGTCACGCCCCAGGCAGTGATCATGGAAAGCCAGCCAGCGCTTGCCATCACTCACGCACCAGGGTATATGTTTATTACGGACTGGACCGATAGCAGCATCGACGGACGCGAGCCCTGAACGCTGGCAGATCACACACGCAGGAGTCTCGGAGGAGCATCGCCATGACCTATATCCTTGCCGGAGTTGACACAGGAGGCACGTTCACGGACATTGTCCTGTTTCAGGATGGCCAGCTGCGCGTACATAAAGTGTTCTCCACGCCCCAGGATCCATCGCAAGCCATCCTGAATGGACTCAGCCAGCTCGACGCCATGAGCAATCTGCGCGCGCTCGTCCATGGCTCCACAGTAGCCACGAACGCCGTGCTCGAGGGCAAAGGGGCACGTACCGGCCTGATCACCACCGCTGGCTTTCGCGACGTGCTCGAAATCGGCCGACAGACCCGGCCAAAGCTCTACGACCTGCGCGTACAGAGAGTCCCCCCACTTGTGCCACGCGAGCGGCGCGTGGAGGTAGTGGAGCGTCTCAACGAGCGCGGCGAGGTCCTGATCCCCCTGGACGAAGCCTCGCTGCAACGCGCCCTCCAGGCCCTGGACGAGGCCCATGTCGAAGCCATCGCGATCGCCCTCCTCTTCAGCTTCGCCAATCCTGACCATGAGCGGCGTGTCGCCGAAGCGGCCCGGCGCTCCGGCCTCTACGTCTCCGCCTCCTACGAAGTGCTCCCTGAATTTCGCGAGTACGAACGCACCAGCACCATCGTACTCAATGCCTACGTCGGACCGCTCATCGATCGCTATCTGGCCCAACTGGAGCGTGCCCTGCCCGCAGAGACCAGCGTGCGCATCATGCAGTCCAATGGCGGCTCCATCTCAAGCGCCACGGCGCGCCGAGAAGCTGCGCGGACCCTGCTCTCAGGGCCGGCGGCGGGCGTGGTCGGAGCGGCCTTTATAGCCCGCGCTTCTGGGATCTCCCAGATCATCGCCCTCGACATCGGTGGAACCTCCACCGATGTGGCCCTGGTGGATGGACGCATCACCGAGACCACCGATGGCAAGATCGGTGGCTATCCGACAAAGCTTCCTATGATCGATATCCATACGGTCGGCGCCGGCGGCGGGAGTATCGCCTGGTTCGATCCCGGGGGCGCACTGCGGGTCGGTCCCATCTCGGCCGGCGCCGATCCTGGCCCGGCGGCCTACGGACGCGGCGGCCGCGAGGCCACCGTGACCGACGCTCATGTGGTCCTGGGGCGCCTCATCCCTGAGGCCTTTCTGGGCGGGACAATGCGCCTGGAGACCGAACGCGCCCTGCAGGCCGTCACGCGCGTCGCGCGGCGGCTGGACACCTCGGTCGAGCAGGCGGCCCTGGGGATCGTGCGCATTGCCAACGCCAACATGGAGGCCGCCATCCGCGTCATCTCCGTCGAGCGCGGGCTGGACCCACGACACTTTACACTGGTCGCTTTCGGCGGAGCTGGTCCGCTCCATGCCTGTGAGCTGGCGGCCGCGCTGCACATCCCGCGCGTGCTCATTCCCACCACACCCGGCGTGCTCTCGGCGCTGGGCATGCTGGTGGCCGACATCCTGAAGGACTACGTACACACCGTGATGGTCCCCATCGAGGAGGCGCAGGAGACCATCATCACTGCGCTGGCCACCCTTGAGGAGCAGGGGCGCCGCGACCTTGCGCGCGAGGGCATCGCCGCGGATCACCTGATCATTGAGCGCTATCTTGATCTGCGCTACTATGGGCAATCCTATGAACTGACGATCCCCTTTGCGGGCGACAGCTTGCAGGCCGCCGAGCAGTTCCACGCTGCCCACGAGCGCCGCTTCGGCTACAGCGATCCCAACGAGCGCATCCAGGTGGTCAACGTGCGGCTCAAAGCGCGCGCGATCGTTGATCCCCCCGTTCTGGAGCGCCAGCCTGTGCTGACCGGCCTCCGTGCCGAGCCTGTCGCTACCCAGCGGGTCATTTTCTTCGGCCAGAACGGCCCGGTCACCCACGAGGCCCTGGTCTATGAGCGCGCCAACCTCCAGCCAGGCGTGGTCTTCAGCGGGCCGGCTACGGTCATTCAGTACGACACGACGACGGTGGTCCCGCCCTCCTGGGTGGCGCGTGTTGATGCCGTCGGGAGCCTGCTGCTTGAACATGCAGACGGACAAGCAGAAGAGAGCACGGCCGATGAAGAGAGGAGAGAGCTATGGTAGACCCGATCACGCTGGAGATCTTCCGCAGTGCACTCACCGCGATCGCTGAAGAGATGGGAGCCGTGCTGATGCGCAGCAGCTACTCGCCGAACGTCAAAGAGCGGCGCGATTTCTCCTGCGCGCTCTTCGACGTACGCGGACGCCTGGTGGCCCAGGCAGCCCACATTCCCGTGCACCTGGGATCAATGCCCGACTCAGTGGCAGAGGCGCTGGTCGCCTTCGATCACTTCGCGCCAGGGGACATCATTGCGCTCAACGATCCCTTTCTGGGCGGCACACACCTGCCAGATATCACGCTGATCGCCCCCATCTTTGTGCACCTTGACGAGGAGACACGCCTCATCGGCTTCGCAGCCAACCGCGCCCATCACGCCGACGTCGGCGGCATGTCACCCGGCTCGATGCCGCTGGCCACCGAGATCTACCAGGAGGGCCTGATCATCCCTCCCATGAAGCTCTGGGAGGCTGGCCAGCCCAATCGGGCGCTGCTAGCCCTGCTCCTGCGCAACGTGCGCACCCCCGACGAGCGGCGCGGCGATCTCGCGGCCCAGGTGGCGGCCAACCGCACCGCCATTCGCCGGCTTCAGGAGATGGTCGACCGCTGGGGCCTGGACACCCTTGAGGAGCATATCGATGCCCTCATCGAGTACGCCGCCAGGATCGAGCGCGCCACCATCGCGGCCATTCCCGACGGCTGCTATCGCTTCACCGACTACCTCGATGACGACGGCCTCGACGAGGTGCAGATTCCCATCACGGTCACGCTGACCGTGCGTGGCTCCGAACTGAGCGTGGATTTCAGCGGCAGCGCCCCCCAGGTACGGGGGAATATCAATACTGTGGCCTCGGTTGCGCGCTCAGCCACCTACTACGTCGTGCGCTGCCTGATGCCGGACGACGCCCCCATGAATCACGGCACCTTCGCGCCGGTCACGGTGATCGCCCCGAGCGGCACGGTGGTCAACGCGCGGCCGCCAGCAGCCGTGGCACAGGGCAACGTTGAGACATCACAGCGTATCACCGACGCCATCTTCGGGGCCTTTGCTCAGGCACTGCCAGAGGTGGTGCCGGCCGCCAGCCAGGGAACCATGAATAACATCACTGCTGGCGGCATCGACCCACGCACCCAGCAGCCCTTTGCCTACTACGAGACCATGGGCGGCGGCATGGGCGCACGGCCTGGCCTCGATGGTCTCTCGGGGGTCCACACCCACATGAGTAATACCCTCAACACACCCGTCGAGGCCTTTGAGTATGCCTATCCCATGCGCATCACACGCTACCAGCTACGCGACGGCTCCGGCGGTCGCGGGGCCTTCCGCGGCGGCGACGGTCTGGTGCGTGAAATCACCTTCGAGGCCGCTGCAGACGTCACCCTGCTGAGCGAACGGCGCCGCCTGGCTCCCTACGGATTACAGGGCGGCGAGCCGGGCAATTGCGGCGAAAATCGGCTCTGCCGCGCAGGCCAGGAGCAGCTCTTGCCTGGGAAGGTCCATCTTCGTGTCTTGCCCGGTGACCGCCTCACGATCGCCTCACCAGGCGGCGGCGGCTGGGGCCAGCCCCCTAGGAACAAGGAGTAGCAGAACGGACCGTTCCGCATCCCCAGAAGGAGCGCTGCTCATGAAGCCAAACCTGCGTCTCAAGCGCGAGCGGGAGCTGCGAGGGTGGTCCCAGGCCAAAGTTGCTGAAGAGATCGGCTCCTCGGAGAAGAACGTCAGCCGCTGGGAGCGCGGCGTCTCCTCTCCTCAGCCCTATTATCGCGAAAAGCTCTGCCTGCTCTTTGGGAAAAGTGCCCGCGACCTGGGGTTCGTGGACGATGAGCAGACATCGGCGCGCGGGCAGGGCGCGCCCAACGAAGGTGACGAGTGGGAGCGACACGGGGTGCTTGACCCGACGATGCCACCGTTGCCCAACGAGGGCCGGGGCCTTGTCGGCCGCCAGGCGCTGCTCGAGCGCCTCGTCGAGCAGGTCTGCTCGGGCCGGCCTCTCGCGCTCTGCGGACTGCCAGGCGTGGGGAAAACGGCGCTGGCGGTGACGCTGGCACACCATCCACGGGTGCGGGCAACCTTCCGCGATGGCATCCTCTGGGCTGGCCTGGGTCCGCGCCCTAACGTGCTGGAGCACCTGAGCCGCTGGGAGATGCTGCTGGGTGCGCCGCCGACGGGTACGATCAGCGAGCGCACAGTGGAGGCACGTGCCCTGGCCCTGCGCGCCCTGATCGGGAAACGCCGGCTGGTGCTGGTGATCGACGATGTCTGGGAGCTGGCGGCCGCTCTGGCCTTCAAGGTTGGGAGTCCTCACTGCGCCCTGATCGCAACCACGCGCTTTCCACGGGTCGCCCTGAGGATCGCGCGCGATGGTGCCCACACGGTGCACGAGCTGGATACTGATGATGGGCTGACGCTCCTGGCTCAGCTTGCCCCGGAGACGGTCACGCATGATCTGAGCGCCGCACTGACCCTGGTCGAGGAGGTTGGTGGCTTGCCGCTGGCGCTCACCCTGCTGGGGAAGTACCTGCACATGCAGTCTCATAGCGGACAGTCGCGCCGCCTCCAGGCAGCCCTGATCCGCCTGCGCAACTCGCACCAGCGCCTGCACGTCAGCGAGGTTCAGGCGCCGTTGGAGCGCTCGCCGAGCCTGTCGGGCGATACACCACTGTCGCTGCAATCGGCCATCGCCGTCAGTGACCAGCAACTGGACGAACAGGCGCGAAACCTGCTGCGCGCGCTCTCAGTCTTTCCAGCCAAGCCGAACAGCTTCTCTGAGGAGGCGGCGCTGGCCGTCTCGCAGGCCACGCTCGAGTCCCTTGACGCCCTCTGCGATGCGGGCCTGCTGGAAAGCAGCGGCGAGGGCCGCTACATGCTGCATCAGACGATTGCTGACTACGCCAGCGCCCACCTCAGCGATACGCTGGCCGGGGAGCGCCTCATCGCCTATGTGACGGCCTACATCGAGCGCCATGCCGACGATTACGAGGCCCTGGAGCTGGAGAGCCGCAATATTCTGGCAGGCCTGCAGTATGCCTTCGAGAATGGGCGGCATGCGCGCTTCATTCGTGGCGTCAACACGTTCGCTCCCTTCCTTCTGGAACGCGGCTTCTACGATCTGGCACGCCTCTATCTCCAGCGTGCCTACCAGATTGCCATCTGGTCGAGTGATCTGGTCACTCTGACCTCGATCCTCCTCAACCTGGGCCAGGTGACCAGCCTCCAGGGAGACGCTAAACAGGCTGGCACCTACCTGCGCGAGGCCCTGACGCTGGCTCAGGAGTGCGACAGTCGCGCCGCCGCCGAGCGCGCGCTCACCCTGCTACGGGACCTTGCTCTGCACCAGCAGGACGAGGCGCAGGCGGAGCGGTACGCCCGCCTGCTGCGAGCTGCTAGCGATTCCGCTCCCCGACAAACGGATTGACAGATCGATTGAGCGACTGGCTGAGAGGACCAACCAGCTGCTGCGGCCCGCGCCCTGTGATCAGGTAGGACACACACCACTTGACAGGTTGGGCTCTGCTGGCTATATACTTTCAGCAGCGCATATACACCGCTCTCAGATGGAACCCTCTGGGTCAGTTGATAACTCAAGCACGTCTTTTCCTCCGTAAGCTGCCGTCGGCAGAGGTCGAGTGTCTTGAGGCTGCATCCCCGGACCGGCGAGCGGCCCGGGGACAGCACCGCCAGTAACACTCCGCCCCCATCATGAAGTGACGTCAGGCTGCTGGAGCGCCACAGGGCAGGAGCAGGTCAGCCCTGTGTTCCTGGTGCCCCACCGCTCGGCCTTCGCAGGGCGTCCATGAGCAGGAGCGAGTGAGAAACATTGCGGGGATGCGCCTCAGAAGCCGCGCAGGATGCGCTCCTTCTCGGCCTCAAACTCCTGCTCGGTCAGGACGCCAGAAGCGCGCAGACGGCCCAGCAGCTCCAGTTGCGCCAGACGCGGGTCCTGGGCACTGCTCTGCACTGGCGGCGTCTGATAGGGCTGGTAGGGTTGCTGATACTGCGCAGACTGCTGGCCCTGGTTGCTGCTCCAGCGGCCCAGCATGTAGCCCAGGCCCCCGGCGAGCAAGTCACTCAGCAGGCCGCCGCCCAGGAGAAAACGCGGGCCGCCAAAGACAGGAAAGCCTCCTCTGAAGAAGGGGCCACCCCAGTAGCCCCAACCACCATGATGATGATGTCCGTACATACCATTACACCTCCGTGCGATTGGTACTCTGTCGTGCTCTCAGAGAGCTTCGGATGACATCAGTGATCTTATTCTCTATCTCACTGGAGAAGGCTCTGCTCTCTCTCCGTAGGCTTGCACCTCACCTTGACACGGGAGGGGCCGGCCGGCTTCTGTCCGGTCCGTGTGGCCTCCTCCACTATTCCATACGAATGGGGGGTGCGCTCTGCTGGATGAATATCATCAAGGCGAGGCGTCTGAATCGCCGTTGCGTTATGGGACGCTGAGGTCCCCGGAAGCAGGCGCCGTCCAGGGACCCAGGGATGCACGCAGAGGACCATCCGGGCATCTCTCTCAGATCAGGAGTACCCCTCCATCACGGCGGCGAGAGCATGAGCGTCCCTGCCGCTATCTCCCGGCACAGCCCGCTTCCGATCAACATGAAGAGACCACTATCGCGTACAACATACTCCAGACCCTTTGCGGTCTTGCCGGCGCATAACTCCACTCCCGCGGGACTTCCTTGCTGCCGATAGAGCTGCCGCGGATAGGTGGCCACCAGCCAGTCACAGCTATCGGCCGCGTTGAATCCAGAGAGCGTGATATTGGCTGCAGCTCCATACACTCCCACCGTGCAGCTTCCCTTGATGGTATCGCAACAAGTCGCCCAGAATATAGCGAAATCTAGCGTTTTCTAGCGTTCTCTTGCAGGTTTTCACAACCCATTGGAGAAGAGAGCGGGGAAGGGACAATGGATTTTCAGAGGTTTTTCTGACGTTTCTCTGACCGCAAAAGCAAGAGGCAACCCTGCTTCTGATGAAGCAGGATTGCCTCGATTACAGAGCATGTTTGTTGCATTGTCTAGATTATTGCCACATGAGTGCTTCAAGGGTTTCTAGTGCAAGTTCGGCAGGCACCCAATTTTTCGGAGGGTAGGCCTCTGGTTCATAGATTATGCACACGCCCGCTCGCCTCAGTAAGCGAACACTTCGTCTAAACGCAGGATTGGTATCCAGACCACCGCCTGTCAGAAAGCAGGGGACTGCCACGATCGGGAGTTTCAGGCCAGTATACTCGCTTAACAAGCCGACAGCAAGCGTATCGCTGATGCCCATTGCCCACTTATTAATGGTATTAAAAGTGGCTGGGTACACCAGAATGGCATCGGCACGTGGCAAAACGTCTGGCTCATCTGGGTGCTTATATTCACTTCGTACCGGGTGGCCGGTCATCTGCTCTAAACGGTCTGCCTGCACAAACTTTTGTGCATGCGGTGTCAGAATAGAACAGACATCCCACCCTCTTTGCTGTGCTACCTCAATACACTGATACACACGAGGGGCTGAAGAGCTTGCACACGTGATCAGATAAAGAACTCGCATCACAGTGTTCCTTTCGCAAGACAACGCGCCGTGCCTCGCATCCGCTCATCCAGGTTTTTGACGTAGGACGTGTTTTCCCAAGGATACAACGCCTGCCGAACGTTCAGAATGCGCTGAAACACTCGAACAGATCGTGTCTGCTCAACACAACTCAATGCATCTATTGCATAGGTATATGCTTGCCTGATCGCCGCTCGCTGTACAAAGCTCAGAGCGAGATCAGTGAGCGCTATCGATTTATGATGGATTTGTCCTTGTTTTTCAGCATGCATTAGCTGATTACTTAAAGCTTCCTGTGCGGCTTCCGAGCGATTCAAGCGGAGGAGACAAACACCTTGAAAGCTGGAGAACTTCGCAAGGCTAAAGAGAGCTGGAGCAACTTCTGGCCGAAAGCTCAGAACAACTTCTCCGGTTCGCCCGCGTTCGAGCAGTCTGCGCGCTTCGTCCAGCGCCTGGAAACAGGCGGCAGCGTTTCCTACATTTGCATAAGCTTCTGCTGTGATTGCCCACAGCCAGGATACGATCAGGTCCGCTGCTGTAATGGGAGCAACTTGCCGCGCTTCGTTCAGCAAAGGAAGCGCTTTTTCTGGATGTCCCTCATAGATGGGGATAAACGCTTGGCGGCCAAGAATAACAGATCGGAGGAGAGAGCTTTTCTCTTCATCGCAGGTGGCTAAAGCCGCTTGGTAATATCTCTCAGCTGCGCTGTTCTCTCCTGCGTTGAACAGGAGATCTCCGAGCAAAAGCGTCGTTTCTCCTGCAATGGTACGCAAGCGAGAATGGTGACGATGCGTTTCCAGGAGCCGGGTAATGACCCTGAGATGACCCGACATCTCCTGAAAAAGTTCATCATATAGGCGCAGGAGACCCCCGCCTTCAGGCGTGGGGAGGAATGCGCCCCCTCCTTTCTGTGCTTGACCATCGCCTGACATATATGATATGCTATGTGCATGGATAGGACGATCATCGTACAACTCAACCCGACACCAGAACAGGCGCACAGCCTCCAGACCACGCTGGAGCAGTATACGGCCTGCTTCAATGCTGTCTGTCGCGAAGGATTTACGACAGGGTGTAGCAATGGGGTGGAGTTGCACAAACGGACGT
>JBHOQN010000119.1:0-44427 GCA_042408965.1 Ktedonobacteraceae bacterium | reverse complement strand
CCGGGCACGTGCACAGGGCGCGATGAATCGCGCCCCTACGGGCTACGGGCCTGGCCGGCGGCCTCGCCCGGCTCGTTCGTTCCGTACGTTCCGTACGGGCGCGATTCATCGCGCCCCCCTTCCGCCCCCTCCGGACTCCGGATTCGGCTCGGTCCCTCGGCAGCGACCGCCGGGCGCCACCCCGCTGGCGGCCCTCGCCCGGCTCGTTCGTTCCGTTCCGTTCCGTTCCGTACGGGCGCGATTCATCGCGCCCCCCTTCCCACCTCACAAGCGCACTCCGGTCATCTGCGAGCAGCGAGCACGATCATGGGTTGGGCACCATCAGGATCATGCCCCTACTTGCGCATCCTGGCTCCTGCACGTACAATGGCAGCAACTGTTTGCAGACGAGGAGGTACACCGCCAATGGATTCGTTGGAGGCCTTCATGGACTTTCCGACACGCCGCGAGTGCGTCCTGAGGAGCGGTCAGACGCTGGCAGGGGTCATTCCTGAGATCTGCCTGGTCTCGCATTTTCAGGTCGGCTCGTGGGAGGTGCTCTATCGCCCGCGCCTCACGGGCAACGTGCGGCGCTGGGGACTGCCGTTGATGATCCCTAACTTTTCGCGCCTCAAAGACGGGCGCTTTCTGGAGAAAGGCACCACGCTGCCGATCCACGGCTTCGGACGTCTGCTCCCCTGGAGTGTGACGGCTCAGGATGAGGCCCACCTGGCCCTGGAGCTGAGAAGCAACGAGGCGACTCGCACGAGCTACCCCTACGAGTTCACCTTTCATGTCGAGATCAGCGTCGCCGAGGGTGTCCTGACCTATACCCTGAACATGGAGAATCACAGCACAGAGCCACTGCCGATCGCCCCTGGCTTTCACCCCTACTTCAGCGTCGCCCAGGCTGATAAGGCGCGCCTGGAGGTCAGCGGGCTGGCGGGTTTCTCAGCAGCGGCCATCGATTGGGAGACAGCGCCACCAGACACGCCCTATCCTTTCGCGCGCGAGGTGACGATCCGCTTCCCCCAGGCTGGCACGCTGACGATCGCGGAGATCGCCCAGGACGGTCAGTACGCCCTCAAGAATATGCAGGTCTGGACGGAGCTACCGACGCGCCCGGACCACGCCTTTGTCTGCTTCGAGCCAACGGTGGGGAGCGAGGACGCCCTCAACCGGCCAGGAGACCGCCTGGAGATCGCCCCTGGTGCGGCCCGCCAGATTATGCTGCAACTGCGAGCATGCGAGGGAATGTGATCTCCTCTTTCTCCCCCCGCATGCCGTTGCTCAGGACGCCAGAGCGCTGGAGCCCCCAGGTTTGCGGGCGCGGATGGCTGCTCTGATCCAGCGCTGCTCAAGAGCGGCGCTCTCCGCTCTGCTCAGCGTTGCCAGCCAGGCAGCGCCTTCCTGAGCAGCGATACCCTGGAGCGAGTAGCTGCCGATGGCCTCGATAGCAATCTCCTGGAAGCCAGCGGCGCTCAGCAGCTCTCGATAGACTGGCTCCTCGAGAGCACCAGCTACACAGCCGACCCAGGCCTGAGCGTTGTGACGCAGCCCCTCAGGGAAGCGCCCCCGAAAGACGATATCGGTGATCGCCAGACGCCCACCAGCGCAGAGAACACGATAGGCTTCGCGCAAGACCTGGCCTTTGTCCGCGACCAGGTTGATGGCGCAATTAGAGATCACAACGCTGACGCTCTCTGCGGGCAGGGGCACGGCCTCGATGAGACCTTGCAGCCACTGAACGTTGGTGAGGCCCGCCTGGCTCCGGCGCCGCTCGGCTACTTCCAACATGGCCGCGGTCATGTCGAGGCCATAGACAAGACTGCTCGGGCCAACACGCTGCGCGGCCAGCAGGACATCGAGACCGGCGCCACAGCCTAGATCAAGAACGCGCTCGCCGGGCTGTAACTCCGCCAGCGCCACTGGATTGCCACATCCATACGAAGCAGGCAGAACGCCAGCCGGCAAGAGCGCCAGCTCCTCGCGGCTGTAAAGATCCTCAGTCGTACACGTGCTGCAGCAGTTGGCGCCGCAGCAGGTGCCCGCGGCGGCCTGCGCATAGTACTCCCTGACCAGGGTACGCAATTGCTCCGCACTCTGTGCACCATTCGTCATTGGCTTGCTCCTCCTGAACAGAAGTTACGGCAATGGCTGAGGACACCCGGTCTCAGGCAGCCATTGCCTCCAAAGAAGACGCACTGCTCGTCAGAAGGACGCAAACCCGGCGAGGCCTGGCCTGGCCAGCCCCCTGAGCAGACGGCTCAGGAGCAATCACAGCACTGCTGAGCAGAGCAGGCACAGACTGACTGATAATCAATCACACGACCGAGACGATCGAACTCCACATGACAGCAGGCAAGCAGCAATTTCCTGAGCTTCTCGCGAGCGCGTTGCACACGCGACTTTGCCCCTGAGAGGGAGAGGCGCAGACGGCGAGCCAGCTCGCGCTGCGAGTAGCCTTCATAGTCGGTGAGTGTCAGAGCCTCTCGATCGGCAGCGGGCAGGCAGCGCAGCAGAGCCACCACCGCAGCTCGAATGCAGGCACGCGCTTGCGGCTCCTGCTCTGACGGATCTTCCACCAGCGCAGCAGCAGCCTCTGCGAGACGCACAGCGGCCTGGCGACGCCGATAGTAGTCAATGACGAGATGACGGGCAATCTGATAGACCCAGGGTTCGAGCTTCTCCTGGGTCTGCAATGCATCAATATGCTGATGGACACGCAGAAAGACTTCCTGCAGCAGATCCGCGGCACTCTCCTCGTCTGGCACACGCCGGCGAATAAAGCGCCACAACGGCTCATGCAGGAGACGCCATACCTCCTCGGTCGATATGGGCATAGCTGATCCTCCCGGAATGTTCTCCTCTGCAGGAAGACGCAACAGAGCGCAAAAGGACGCAGCAGTTTGTCGCAGCGCCGCGCCTCGCACTACACCAGGGTTTTCACCATGACAGTCGCTGTCTGGGGGCAGGCCTCGCGCCATTCGACAGAGGCCTGCAGCGCTGGCGGCACAGAGGACCGGACCACGCTACGAAAGGCCAGGCGCTCAAAGAAGGCAGCAGCCGTCTCGGTAAGCAGGTAGACCTCCGTGACACCGAGCCGCTGCGCCTCAGCGAGCTCGGCTTCGGTCAGGCATCGCCCCAGGCCCTGACCTCGCCACCGGGCAGCCACGGCCACAGAGCGCAAGAGAGCCAGGCTTCCATAACGCTCGAGCGCAGCGCAAGCAATAACGGCCCCTTGTTCGCGCGCCACAAAGGCCACGGCCAGATCCCTCTCCACTCCCGCGCACGGCAGAGCGCTCTCCCGCAGCAGATCCAGCATGGCCGTCAGATCGGCGCGCTGCGCCGTCTCAATCACTAGCTCTCGCATATCCTTGCTCGTCTCCTCCAATCAGCGTTCAAGCGCGCCTGGCTCTCACGGAAGGCGCACCGCCCCCGCGCACCAACCACATTACCTTTCCGGCGCGCCGCTCGTAGTAATCTTCAGGCACGCAGACCCGGCCCAGGTTCTCTGAGTACGTGTTTCTCTTCCGGGTGTGCAATTTAACCGTCCGTAGGATATAATAGGATAGTTGCAGAGAGGGTGTCCACATCTTCACGCCTGTGTCTGCGTCGATACGCAGCGTACACAGCACCAGCAATGGAACGCCGCTCCGACTGACCGACGTGAGGACGGCGGAACCAGAAAGCAGGTACGTCTTACAATGGGAAAAGAGCCACTGCCTACGCTATACCGGCTACAGAATACCAACAACACACCTCAGCGCCAGCAAAATCAACTGCGGCCAGGGGGCTCGTCCGGGCAGGCCCCAGGACCTTCGCGCCTCAATGGCTGGCTCTTGCTGCTGGTAGTGGTCATGCTCGGTGTGTACTTATATAACTATATTAATACAAGCAACAGCAACAACACTCCACAGCGCAAGGAGTTAACATACAGTCAGTTCTACCAGCAGATCAACGCTGGCAATATCAAAACAGCCACCTTCATCGGGCAGACGGATATCCAGGGCGACTTTCGCCAGTCGGTCGACGGTCTGCAGCAGTACCATGTCTATCAACTGCCGCAGCCACAGACCGATCCCCAGTTGATTCCGCTGCTCCTCTCTAAAGGGGTCACGGTCATCAATCAGGCTCCGCCGGACAACAGCTTCTGGATTAACCTGCTGATCGCCTTCCTGCCCTGGATCTTCCTGATCGGCCTCTTCTTCTTTCTGACGCGGCGCGCGACACAGGGCCAGCAAGGGATCTTCAGCTTTGGCCGCAGCCGCGCCCGCCTGATCCTGGAGGACCGGCCCTCCACGACCTTCGCCGATGTGGCCGGCGTCGACGAGGCCAAGTTCGAGCTACAGGAGGTGGTGGAGTTTCTGAAGACACCCCACAAGTTCCAGCGTCTCGGCGGCAAGATCCCCCGCGGCGTCCTGCTTGTCGGCCCTCCTGGCACTGGCAAAACCCTCCTGGCCCGCGCCGTCGCCGGTGAGGCGGGCGTCCCCTTCTTCTCTATGTCCGGCTCCGAGTTCGTTGAGGTCCTCGTCGGCGTCGGCGCCAGCCGCGTGCGCGATCTCTTCGATCAGGCCAAGAAGGCCGCTCCCAGCATCATCTTCATCGATGAGATCGACGCTGTGGGCCGCCAGCGCGGCGCCAGCATTAATACGAACGAAGAGCGTGAGCAGACCCTCAACCAGTTGCTGGTCGAGATGGACGGCTTTGAGACCAATCAGGCTGTGGTGGTGCTGGCGGCGACGAACCGCCCCGATGGCCTCGATCAGGCCCTGCTGCGGCCGGGCCGCTTCGACCGGCGCGTGACAGTGGACCGCCCGGACTGGAGCGGACGCCTGGCGATCCTGCGCATCCACACGCGCACCTTGCCGCTGGCGCCAGATGTGGATCTGGAGGCGATCGCGCGTGCCACGCCGGGCATGGTGGGCGCTGACCTGGCGAACCTGGCCAACGAGGCCGCTCTGCTGGCGGCGCGCCGCAACCTGGATCAGATCGACCGCCGCTGCTTCAACGACGCACTCGACAAGATTGTGCTGGGCGCCGAGCGGCCACTGGTGCTCACCGAGGAAGAGCTGGGCATCACTGCCTATCACGAGGGCGGCCACGCGCTCGTCGGCCTGCTCACGCCTTACTCTGATCCCGTTACGAAGGTGACGATCGTGCCGCGCGGCCAGGCCCTGGGCGTCACTCAGTCGACGCCGCTCGATGATCGCTATAACTACTCGCGCGAGTACCTGCTGGCGATGATCATCTATAGCCTCGGCGGACAGGCGGCCGAAGAGATCGTCTTCAACACCATTACCACTGGCTCGGAGAGCGATCTGCAGAAAGCCACGGCTATCGCCCGGCAGATGGTCACGCGCTGGGGCATGAGCGAACGCCTCGGTACGATCTCCTTCAGCGAGCGTCCCAGTCCCTTCGCCGGCGTCACCGATGTCGGCCAGCCCTATGACTATAGTGAGGAGACGGCCGAGTTGATTGATGAGGAGGTTCAGCGAATCGTGCGCGCCTGTTATGCGCAGGCCATGGAGATCCTGAGCACTCACCGCTCCACTCTGGACCGCATCGCCGAGGAGCTGCGCCGCCACGAGACACTCGACGCCGAGCAGTTGCGCATCATCCTGGCCGAGACCGGCGCGACACCCGCACCCGACGAGCCAGCTCCCAAGGGGACGCCGCAGATCATTGCTCCGCCCGCACCCCCAGCGCCTTCCAGCGTCACGGAGAGCGAGGTCGGCCTCAACGAGAGCCAGCCCTTTGAGGAGGGCCATCTCCTCTCTGAGCCACCCGACGTTTAGCGTCCCCGCCTGCTCTATGCAAAGGGTGGGACAAGACAAGAGGCGAGAAGAGAAGCGGTGCAGCGGTACAGCGCACCAGCATCCGCGCGAGATGAGGATGGCAGCACGCCGCCAGGTCGAGCGACCGGTGCGTCTGCGATCCTCACCATTTCAGACCACGAGGCCCTATCCTCAGGCCGGTGGATCATGACTCTTCCAGCTCGCCCTCAAAGAACTGCCGCAGCCCAGGGAAATCCTGCATGAGGCTATCGACAAACGGCTCTGGCAGTGGCAGGAAGATGCCCTCCGCCTCCGCCAGAGGCGTGGATTCGTCCTCTGCCAGGGACAGCACCCCGCGAGCCTGCAGCATGTTGCGCCGCTCCTTCAAGAGCGAGGCGCGCACCCGTAAGAGCGGGCCATACGGCACATAGCGGCGATAGCGGACCTCCAGACGGCCGGTCATGGTCCACAGGGGTTTCTCCGCCAGCAGCGAGGCTCGCCCCAGAGTCTCATCGAGCACTGAGGCAACAATGCCCCCATGAATGACGCCCGGAAACCCCTGATGCTCCTCACGCGGCTGAAACTCGGTGACGATGCTCTGATCCTCGCGGCGAAAGACGAGGTGCAGCCCATAGGGATTGCGCTGCCCACAGACGAAGCAGCGCTGATAGTCGGTATCATCGTTCAGCTTCATATGATTCTATGCTACGAAGGCGTTGACCGTGACGTGAGTCTCAGACGGCGGTGGCGGTCCGGTGCAGGGCCAGTTCCGCCGCGGCAAGCAGCGCAGGCTTGCTCTCCGGCTGAGTGTACCATACACGACAGGTCGAGGACAAGCGCAGGGAGGGCATCGTGGTTGAGAGGGAGACCAGGCTCTGGGGATCAGTCTCAAGGGCGCTCGGATGTCGGGCGGGCAGCTAACAGGCCGCGTGCGCGCAGCTTCAGGTAGAGCAGGAGCCAGAGACTCAGCCAGAGGCCACCCAGCAGGTAGGCACCCAGCACATCGCTGGCCCAGTGGTCTCCCAGATAGATGCGCGAGGGGCCAACCATCACAATGAAGAAGGCCGAGATAGCCAGCAGCAGGGTCCGCCACCAGCGATGCTGGCCGAACAGGATCAGAGCGTAGGAGAAGAGCAGACCCCAGAAGGCCAGGTAGGCCATGACATGGCCGCTGGGAAAGCTCGCCCCAGAGGCGGTCTGCAGGACCTCAACCAGGCTGCTCGTCGGTCGCGGACGCGCCACAATGAGCTTGATGATGTGGTTCAGCAACTCGCTGGTCAGGCAGTCGCCGATCAGGATGAGGGTCTCCAGTCGCAGATGGGCCGTCCAGAGCAGCAGCGCCACCAGAGCGATCAGGAGGCTGAAGACCAGGGGAGCGCTACCGAGAAAGCTGACGGCGAGCATGAGCGCGCGCAGCCAGGGATTCTGCTCCTCCTGAAACTCGCGCGTAATCGCGACGTCCAGCGCCAGCACGGGATGGCTATGTACCCACCAGGCCAGTAGCCCGAAGAGGAGCAGGAGCAGCGCATAGACGCCAAGCAGGAGATAGCCGAGCCTGCGCGTGCGATACCAGGGCAGGCGCGTCTGGGCCACCTCCTGGCGTACGCTGCGAGCCAGCATCTGGCCGGCGGATTCCTCTCCCTGTTTCTGCGCCTCGCGGAAGGCGGGCGCCCCATCGCCACCTGCTTCGTTGTCAGGGCGGACGTTCGAGTGTTTTGCCATCTTCCAATTCCCAATCGAGCGTGCGCTGTGTGCAGACGAGCCCCCTTCAGAATAGCATCGGGAGCGCGTGTGGTCAAGGGTGGCGATGGCGAGCGACCCCCGAACCAGCGGGCTCGCGCGACCGCTTCCAGGGGGCGCTGCGGCCCGCCACTGGAGACCTGGCGCAGCACCCGGCGCCCGCTCGGGTGGGAGGCACTCGACCCGAAGTGCGCCTCTCGGCCTGGCGTGCGCCTCTCGACCTGGCGTGCGCCTCTCGGCCTGGGAGGTCGGGCCACCTCGTCTCTGCTCCCGGGCCCCTCCCTCCCCAGAGATGACCCTGGCGCTCTTCCCGAGTGCGGAACCAACGATCACCTGCACAGAGCACGTTCCAGAGGCCTGACCCGTTTCGCTCGCGGTGCTCTGCCGCTCCGCCGGCCACGAGGGAGGCGGACGCACCCATTATTGTATGATATCAACGGACGGGCGTCCATGCCGCCACATGGCGTCTGGCCAGGTCAGACAGGACATGGCAAGACAGAGGAGATCACCTGATGTCAGAAATCCAAATTCGCGCGGCGCAGCCAGAGGACCGCGAGGAGGTGCTGGCCTTCTGCGAACAGACCTGGGCCTGGGGCGACTACATCGCCGAGGCCTGGGATTCATGGCTGGCTGACGCGCAGGGGGCGCTGCTCGTCGCCAGCGTCGCGGAGCGCGTCGTCGGCCTGATTCACCTGCGCATGCTCAACGAGAGCGACGCCTGGCTCGAGGGCCTGCGCGTCGACCCGGCCTATCGCGGCCAGGGAATCGGCAGCGTGTTGCACCAGGCAGCCCTGGCCGAGGCACTGCGCCGCGGCGCCACCAGTGCCGGACTGATCACCGAGGCCGGGAATACAGCCTCGATCAGGGTGGCCCGCAGGGGGTTCATGCGCGAGGTGGGCAGCGTGATCACCTACTGCGCAGAGCCGCTGCAGGAGCGACCAGCACGCCTGAGCCGGCTGACCACACCAGAGAAGGCCAGGGCCGACGATCTGGAAGAGATCATCGATTACCTCAACGCCTCCAACATCTTCCCCCTGACCGGGGGACGCTACTACGAGGGCTTCACAGCCCACCGCATCACTGACCGCCTTCTCAAGGCGAAGATCACCGCCGGCCAGGTCTACCTGCTGCGACGCTGGCAGCGCCTGGACGGGCTGGCTCTCACCGAGCTGCGCAACGGGCGCCACGGTCCCCATCTCTTCATCGGCTACATCGATGGGGCCACGGAAGCAATCAGCGAGATCGCCTATGCCCTGCGCCAGGAGGCCGCGAAGCTGAATCAGGAGCTGGTGCGAGCCAATGTACCCGATCTGATGATGGTGCGCGACGCCCTCGTAGGAGCGGAGTACGAGGTCGCCAGTCCCCTCTACCTGACCTTCGAGCGGAGCCTGACCTGATGCCGTGGTGTCGCGGATGAGCACGCGCAGCGCAGCACCGCAGCAGAGCGGGAGAGCCAGCTCCATCAGCAGGCCCCTGGAAGGCAAAGGAGCCATCTCTACCGCACGCCGTCTGGCCAGACAGAGGATAGGTGGAGCTGGCTCCCTCTTCATCGTTCATCAGCTCATGCCGCCTCGTGACGTGCTGACCTGCTCACTCGCCTCCGCCTCAGTACAACTGCAGCGACTGCAGCGGCTGAAGTACGGCCTGCGGGTGCGCCAGCGCGCGGTAGCGCACCAGCCAGCAGCCATAGTGCATGCCGCCGCCCACGGCCGGCAGAGCCAGCCACTGGCCATCCTGGATGCGGTCGTGGTAGACCAGTTCGGCGAGGGCTGTGGCGATGCTGGCGTTGGAGAGGTTGCCGTAGTAGCGGAAATTGTCGACGAGCTTCTCCATCGTCGCCGCGGGCCAGCCGTAGTCGTTGATGAGTAGCTCGCCCATGCGGCGCGTGATGCGTGAATTGGCCTGGTGGGGGATGATGTAACCCACGTCGTCATAGGCCAGGCCAGCATGGCGCACACAGGCATCCACCGCTTCGGCCATCGCGCGTGGAGCCTCGCGGAAGACCTCCTTGCCGTTCATCTTTGTGTAGCCGACCAGATTCTGCGCCAGCAGCTGACTCAACTCCTTCCCCTTTCCCTCACGATAGAGCTGACGGATCTTCATATCGACCTCGGCCATCTCAATGACGTCCTTGCGCAGTGGCGTCTGATAGAAGAGGGCCGGCGCCTGCCCAGCATCGTAGCCGCAGATGGCGTAGGTCTCGTCGCCCTCCTCGCCGCGCTCCAGCAGGAAGGCCGCGGCCCCCTCGCCGAAGAGCGAGGAAGTTTTCCAGTCGAGGACATTCATAATGTTGGGCAGCAGGCCCTCAGAGGTCACCAGGAGCACCAGGCGCGCGCTGCTGCAGGAGAGGGCCTCAGCACAGACCTGGAAGGCCTCCGTCTGGGAGGCACAGGCTCCACGCAGCATGGTGGCGCGGATCGGCCTGAGGCCGAGGCGATGCTGCACCTGACCGGCGATGGTGGGAAAGGCATCGTTATCGGAGGAGGAGGCGCCAACGATCATATCGATCTCGGCGGCGGAGCGGCCGGCGCTGGCGAGGGCGCGCTGCGCGGCGATCACCGCCATGTCAACCAGGGTTTCCTCGCGTGGCGCCTGAGGATCATCGATCAGGCCTGGTGCATCGTCACCGGCCATCTTGCGGCAAAGCTCCAGGGTGCTGGCGCGCACATGGCGGGTGGAGAGGCCTGTGACGCGCTCCAGGTCTTCCGCCTTGCGCGGGTCGCCCAGGCGAGTGGAGATATAGGCAAAAAAATCGTTGGTGATGATGCCAGCGGGTGCGTACGTCCCCAGGCCAGCAAGGCGGACTCTGGCTCTGGTGTAGACCTCAGGCACGATATAGGTGTACTGAGGCCAGGCATCAGCAGGGAAGGATGTCATGCTTGATGAACTCCCTCGATGAGGTTGAATTAACCAGGGATAAGACCGATTACCTTCAAGTATAACACATTGGCTGGGCACCCGTCTCCAGAGCAGCCCCTTTGGACCGCGCTCCAGGGTCCTGCCTTTCACTGGGACGGGCGCTGCGCTATCCTGCCGCCAGCAGTACCAGCGCTCTGGAGCTGACCCCAGAGGGTCGATGAAACCGGTGGCGCTGCCTGGCCTGACCGAGACCTCGCACCTGGCGCGGCGCTTCTCTGAGGCAGGCGCTGGCGCCTTCCTTGCAAGGAGCGGCCACCAGTCCTGTGGATCTCCATCGCCATGCGTCGATGCTTGACCGAAGGTGATAGGATAGAGGAAGCAGCAATCGCGCTATCAGAGAGAAGAGAAGCATGACTGCTATTTCACCCGATCAGGAGGCCTCGCTCCACACCGCACAACAGATCCGTCAGGTCCATACAATTACTGATCGCTTCGGGATGGTGAATAGCTACCTGATCGCCGATGGTCACCCCAATGGCAAGCTGGTGGTCGTCGACCCGCGCTCTACGCTCAACGCACGGCTGGTCCTGAGCTACATTCAACGCTTTCTCGAGCGCTCACCCACGGACATCGATCTGATCGTGCTGACGCACCTGGAGACCCACCACGGTGGCGGCATCGAGGTGTTACAGCGCCACTGTCAGGCCCCTGTGGCAGCCCTGGGGAGCGGACAGGTCGCAGAGCGCAGCGCGGATGAACCGACGACTGGCAGGAACAGGGCCACCATGATGCAGTTGCGCGCAAGTGGACGCCTGCCGCTAGAGTTCTTCTCCTCGGCCTACAGCCATCAGCTCAAGCAGATCGGCCTCTGGCTCAGGGATGTCAGCGGTCTGCCAGGCCATGAAGACTGGCGCGTGATCTCCAGCGGCAACCAGACACGGGGACACCTCTGCCTCTACAATCCCTTTTCGCGCGAGTTGATCGGCGGAGCCACGATCAGCACAAACGAGGGAGGCACGCCCGTGCTGCATGCCGGAGGCAGCCGCCGCACCATCCAGGAGACGCTCCAGGTGCTACGCAGCCTGAACGTCTCCTATCTCTACCCTGGCTACGGTAAGCCGCTGCTGGCGCGGAACGCCATCGCTCGGATCGAGAGCGAGTGGTGACCCCGACCCCGGCCCCGACCACTCCAGACGGACAACAGGGCAGAGCACGGCGCGGGGCAGCGCCCGTCGATCACCAGGGATCAGGCGGACGCATCGGCAGTTGGAGCGGCGCCCCGCGGAAGAGCGGCGCAGCCTGAGACTGAGGCTGTGGCGCGGTACCGCTCTGGGGCGGTCGGGGCGCCGCCAGCACGGGCAGGTACTGAATAAGAACAGAGCCAGCGCGAATGAGGTCGCCCGCCTGCAGCGGCCGCGGGGCTGTCAGCGGCTCGTCATTGACGCTCGTTCCATTACGGCTCACAAGATCCTGCACATAGAGGCCGTCGGGACGGCGCAGCACCTGGGCATGGCGACGTGAGAGCGATGGATCGTCAATGACAATCTCGCACTCCGGGCCGCGTCCGATGGTCAGCAGGGAGCGCTCGCAGGTGAAGCTGCGGCCAGCCAGGGGACCGCTGCAGATCAGAAAGACATGGGCTTCGACGGGCGGCGTCTGCAACTGCGGGAGCGCCAGGGTATCCATCTCGGCCGTATCGACGACCTGGGGGCTGGCCGCCACTCCCGGCAGCACTGCCTCCTCCTCGCCGGGCTGGCCGAGGGGCCGCAATGGCGGCGGCGTGACTGGCAGACCTGGCTCGGCCGTCTCCGACTGCTGGCGCACGGAACGCAGCACATGGCGCAGCAGCGGGTCATCTTCCTCATCTGCAGAGCGCCGCGGGGTTGCCAGTTCGAAACGGAAGCGATGGGTGCCAATTTCGAGCAGATCGCCGGACTGTAGCGGCGCTGAGCCGCGGATGCGCCGCCCGTTGAGGACCACGCCGTTGAGGCTGTTACAATCGGTGACATAGACGCGCCCTCGCTCCCAGACCAGTTCGGCATGGTAGCGCGAAGCCAGATCGTCGTCCAGCCAGATATCGTTCTCCTCGCCACGGCCCAGCGTCACCGCCAGACGTGTCAGCGCCAGACGCTGTCCCTGAAAACGGCCGTTACAGTGCTCCAGCCAGCCCCAGGGAGTGTCAGCGTCGAAGACAAAGGGCACTGCCGTGCCGGGCGGATGGAGCGGCAGCGAGAAAATCGGCGTGGCAGGATCGGTGCGGGCCAGACGCCCCCGCTGCAGTCTGGCCCGCGGCGGAGCGAACAGGACGTAGACCACGCTCACCCCCAGGGGCAGACCCCAGCCCCAGAGGACCACATAGATCAACAGGGCACCCACCTCCACTGGCGCAATGGCGGCCTGCATGCTTGCAAAACGAAGATAGAACCAGATGAGAGCAGGAAGCAGCAGCAGAGCGCAGACCACGCAACTGATAATGACGGCCGCCAGATGGCGCGTTGTTCCCCGCCTGCGCACAGCCGCATAGAGAGCATCGGCGGCGATCGCCAGCATGCAGCAGATCAACCCCCCATAGCAGCCTGCACTGAACCAGGTTGGAAAATCAACGGTGCTCGTAGCTCTACCCTCCTCGCACGCGCTACTCAGAGCATCGGCAGCACGCCGGCCTGCCGCGCGTCGCTGATGAGAATCTTATCAAGAACCGTACCGCGCTTCGCGTTCTGCGCGTAGAGGGCATCGCTGGCGATCCCGGCGGCATCACCGGTCACACCGGCATTCAACTCCAGCGCATCCCAGTAAGCAAACTGCTGATCATCTGGCGAGAGAGCCACCCCCAGAAAGGTGCGCCCCGGCACCACGACAATCTCGGCATGCAGCCCGATGCTCTCGGCGGCCGAGGCCAGCAGGAGGGTCAGCTCGATCTCCCCCGCGCTGTGCCCCTGCAGGACCTCGAAGGGGAGGCGAATGCTCTGCGTGGCTGCGCCCGTCCCCTCAGGCCCGCCGGAGGGCACGCCGCCTGGCTGGGCACGCAGATGATAGCTGAGGCGTAGGGCATCAAAGAGGGCGTCAACCTGATCGATGACCTGGCGCGGGAAGACATTGCTGTAGCCAACCATCGCTGTCGGCGCCGGCGCGGGCTGGCGCTCGAGATAGGCGCTGGCCCTCCTGACCAGCGCGTGTACGGCCGGGGCCTGCGGCGTGACCCAGGCGGCGATGCGCAGGCGATCGGCGGCCGTCCAGTTCATCAGCCTGCGCGAATGCAGCAGTAAGGGAATGGCGTTGGTATAATAGAAGACGCCCTGCTGGTCGCGCACACTCACCTGTATCAGCGTGTGCCTGTCAGCGGTCAACCCGGGCAGGACATCCGTTGCCAGCGCTGGCAGAAAGGCCGCGCTCTGCATGCCGGCGGTCGCGGTTACCAGGCGCGTCTCGACCTGTGAGAAGCCTGCGATGCTCACGCTGATCTGCAGCCGCTGCGGGGCGGCCTCGCTGCTATAGAACACATCGACGACGGAACTGCCAGCCTTCAGATAGGAGGGGTAGAAGGCGCTGAAGAGGGCCGCGGGCGCCCGCACGCAGACGCGGACCGGTAGCAGACCACCACAGTGATGCTGGTCCGCGAGACTGGCTTGCTGATAGCGCGCGTACGCCTGAAGGCCGCCCGAAACGTAGACGGCCGAGGCGCTGGCCAACCCTGCGACCACAAGGAGCAGGATTATGAGTTTTTTGCCCATCGCTCATTCGCCCCCTGCCTGCCATGCGCCGGCGAGGTGTTATTGTGCTGGCATTATATCAGAGTGTGTCAGGGCGAAGAAAGCGCCTAGGACTTGTGGGGGAAGCGGCAACAGTCGTCAGAAGCGCGTCCGGGGGGAAGGGAGAGCTGTGGCGAGAGCGGAGGCACCACGAGGGAGCGCGCCCTCGCCCCACCATCAGAAGCTCTGCAGGAGCGAGCGGAACTGGAAGGCGCGCACCAGCAGCAAGACGCCAGCGACGATGGCGTACACGCCGATCAACCAGACCACGGTCAGCAGCCCGGCTGCCGGGCGGAAGGCCAGCAGAATTCCCAGCAGGATCGAGAGCACGCCGCCGATGGCCAGGGTCCACTCCAGCCCCAGCGAGCGCTGCAGACTGAAGGCCGCCGCCAGCTCGCCGATCCCCGTTAGAATGGCCCAGAAGACGATCAGGTAGAGCAGCACCAGCGCCGTGACTCCCGGCCAGAAGAAGGTCAGCACGCCGATCACCACGCCGAGCAGACCTTCGAGCAGCAGAATCCACCAGCGACTGGCGACGCTGCGCTCCTGCAGAGCGATGGCCACCAGCACCAGTCCATCGACCAGCGCATAGGCACCAAAGAGCAGGATCAACGCCAGCAGTGTCAGATGCGGCCAGATCAGCGCCATCAGGCCGAAGAGAATCGCGACGATTCCTCTCAACAGAAAGACCCACCAGGCATGGCGGGGAATCTGATAACCAGTTATCATGCCCATCGTATCAGGCCCTCCTTTCGTCCTGTTCACCTGTGTGCCAGGGCGCGGCCATGCGCAGCATCTCCAGGAGAGAAAGCAGGCCGCGCGCCGCTGCCTCGGTCGGCTCAGCCGGCGAGGTGCCGCCCGCTGAAGGCAGACCTTCGTCTTGAGATGCGACACGGAACATCAGACAGGGAAAGCGCTGTTCCACCAGATATAACACCGCAGAGGTCTGCGAGCATCCATCGCGTCGCACATCTTCAGTCAGGTACACGCAGGCAGGTCCTCTGAGGTAACAGGGCCTCGGGTTCCCCTGCCGCGCCGGCCCCGGCAGCAGGGATCGGAGAACCCTGGATCAGACTGGACGAGGGAGGCATCAGCCCAGGGACGGGGGGTTGCCCGAGAGTCGAGCCGAGCCGACTCAGGCGAGGCGAATAAACGCTGGCGGCACGACATCGGCCAGCCAGACCTGATCGTTGCCGCGGTAGAATGTGATGCCCTGCTCGCAGGCTCGGGCGGCCTCTACGCTCAGAATAACGGGGCGGGAGGTACGTCGGCGCGCCACGAGACGGGCAGTGGCCACATCGGTGGAGAGGTGGACATACTGACGACGCATGGGCTTGAGGCCTTCAGCCAGAATGGCCTCCAGCACACCAGGATGGGTGCCATGATAGAGCACGGCTGGGGGCATGGCCGCCTGCTTCGCCAGCCGACCTGGGACTGAGTGACCATAGAGCGCGCGTATACGGCCGCCGCGCAGCTCATAGCGCTGCTTATCGGAGCGGGCAATCATGGTGGCCAGATCCTGCTCGGAGAGGTTGCGCCAGGCCACACGCCGGCTGCGCAAGATCTCCAGCAGATCTTCTACGGGCACCCAGCCCTCATCATCCAGCTCCAGCTCGTAGAGCCAGGGCTGATGACGCAGCGCATGAGCCACTGTCTTGCTGAACGCCACATAATCGAGCGCTCTGGTCTGCTGCTCTGTCATAGCTGTTCCGTCCTTCAGTACCAGCTCTTTTCAGTGTGCAGCAGGCACCCGGCAGCATTGGACGCAGCCCCGGCGCGCTGCTGCAGCGCAGGCCCTCTCTGCTAAGGATGACACAGTCCTATGTTATAATACTACAGAGAGAAGAGAGAGCACAATATCTTTGACGCATTGCTGCTCTCTTCTAGTTTAGCCTGCGTTCAGGAAGAAAGCAGGAACATAGCACAGGAAAGGATTCACACCGATGAACCGACGCAGATGGCAGATCACCCTCCTCTGCGGCGCGGCCCTGCTCGCCCTGGGAGCGAGCCTGCTGGTCAGCATGCTCGTACAACCAGCACACCCAGTCCGGGCCGCCTCCCCAGTGACCCTCAGCGTCTCCGGCATGAACGCCACCATCAGCAACGGCATCTTCACGATCAAGTTCAACAGCTCAGGCACTGGCTACTCCCTGGTCTGGCAGGGCCAGGAGCTGATCGGGCCAGCGAAGGGTTTCTACAGCTCCATCAACGGCGGCACCGGCTTCAGTCCAACGCAGCTCACGGTGGTCACCAACAGCGCCACGATGGTCGACATCGCCTATAGCAGTAGCTGGGGCGACCTGCACTACGTGGTGCGCAGCGGCGTCAGCGGTCTCTACTCGTACTTTGTCGCCACGGGGATCGGCACCGTCGGCGAGTTTCGCACGCTCTACCGCGTCAACGGTTCGATCTTTCGCACCGGCTACAACGGCGTGGAGAGCGCCATCGCCTTTCCCACGCTCAGCCAGATCCAGTCGGCCACGGTGCTGCAGGACTCAACCTATCAACTGAGCAATGGCACCATCTACACCAAATACGACGCATCCACCTACCTCATGAGCCAGGATCTGCTGCATGGCGTCTACGGGGGCGGCTATGGCGTCTGGATGATCTCGCCGAGCCACGAATACAACAACGGCGGGCCTCTGAAGCAGGACCTGACCGTCCATGTCGACAGCAGCACTGGCGACGCTGTGGTGCTCAACATGCTCATCAGCGGCCACTTTGGAACGCCCCAGGTCAGCATACCCAGCGGCAAGATCTTCGGGCCCTGGTTCGTCTACTTTAACAACGGCAGCATCAGCGATGCCCAGGCCCAGGCGGCCCTGCAGCAGCAGCAATGGCCCTACACCTGGCTCTCGAACTCCTCCTACTCGCTCACGCGCAGTACCGTGAGCGGCACGCTGCGCCTGGCCGACGGCCGCCCGGCGGCGGGAGCCCAGGTCACGCTGGCACAGCCCGGCGGCGACATCTACACTCAGGGCGCCGGCTACATCTTCACCACGCAGGCCGACGCCAGCGGTCACTTCACCCTCACCCAGGTGCGTCCGGGCAGCTACAGCCTCTACGCCTGGGCCAATGGCGGCAGCATTGGCGACATCACCGATCAATACGAGCGGGATAACGTCAACGTCAGCGGGACCTCCACCAGTCTGGGGATCCTCACCTGGACGCCGGTGGAGTACAGCAACCTGCTCTGGCAGATCGGCACCGCCGATCGCAAAGCCGACGAGTTCCATCTGGGGAATCTACCGCGGCAGTACGGCCTGTGGAATCAGGTGCCCGCCAACCTGACCTACACCATCGGCTCCAGCACGCCAGCGAACAACTGGTACTACGCCCAGACCGCCGTCGGTACCTGGACGGTCAATTTTAACCTGAGCCAGACCTACAGCGGCACAGCCCATCTGACCGTGGCCCTGGCCGGAGCGACCAGAACGGCCAACGTGACGGTCGGGGTCAACGGTACGAGCATCGGCTCCTATCCAGCCTACGCCAACGACGAGGCCATTTACCGCAGCGCCAACCAGAGCGGCTACTACCACCTGATCCAGCTCAGCTTTGCTGCCTCCTTGCTCAAAGCCGGCAACAACACTGCCACCTTCCACATGACGAGCGTCAGCAGTGGCGGCGGCGTCATGTACGACACGATCAAGCTTGAGACAGGCTCGCTGGTCACCGGCCCCACGGGTGGCGGGAGTCCTACGCCCACTCCAACCACGGTCCCGACACCGACTCCCACTCCGACCATGGCTCCAACGTCCACTCCGACTCCGCGGCCGACAGCCACACCTGGCACAGGCGCCTGCCAGGTCAGCTACAGCGTCTCCAGCCAGTGGCCCGGCGGCTTCACGGCCAGCATCACCCTCACCAATAGCGGCACAACCACGCTCAACGGCTGGACCCTGGCCTTCACCTTCACGGCCGGCCAGCAGGTGACCCAGGGCTGGAACGCCACCTTCACCCAGCAGGGCAGCCAGGTCACAGCCAGCAGTCTGAGCTACAACGCCACACTGGCCCCAGGCGCCTCAGCCTCACTCGGCTTCAACGGCTCCTGGACAGGCAGCAATCCCCCTCCAACCACGTTCACGCTCAACGGCACTGTCTGTACAGCCTCTTGAGCGTGCGGCGCTCGCTCTTCTGGTAGGCGAGCGCCCAGCCCCACTCAGCAGCGGGCGACAGGTCCAGGCATACGATCTGGCGCCCGCTCCCTCCGCTTGCGGGCACGAGATGTCTACTCCGCGCTTCCAGATCTCAGGCCGCCCGGCCGCTTCCGGAGCGTTTGTGAACCGGAGGCTCAGTAGCCCTTTGGTTTAGCAGTGTAATAGACTGCCATCCATCAACGTTAGTCCGATTAAAACTATCACGGACCGTGATACAACGGTCGAGGTTTGCACCATGCTCACACACCAGGAAGCCCAGCGCCTGCGCGGCATCATTCAGCAGGAAGCGCCCCAGGTCGAGATCGAAGTCGCCCCGGAACTGGGCCAGCCGGGCTACTACTATCTGATCATTTACCTCAACCAGCAGCCGCGTTTCGTCGTACGCTCGCTCGATCAGTGGAACACGCGCAAGAAAACGCTGCAGTAAGCCTGCAGGAAGATAGAAGAGGGGAGAGTGAACGCCCACACCACAGCAAGCCTGTAGAGGGGGAGACGCCGCACATCGGGAGGGTCCCGCGGAGCAGGCAGTCCGATACGGTATAATGTCAGAACAGAGCATTTTACACTGGAGGTACGCAGGCATGAGCAGCGATTCCGGGCCTGCAGCAGCCTATCGCAGTCGCATAGGGCTGGTAGCCGACTCGCCTCAGTTTCCGGGCGCCTGGAATGAGATCGTCGAGAAAGTCAAAATCGCCGATGAGCTGGGCTTCGATTCGGTCTGGCTGGGTGAGTCCTGGGGCTACGAACTTTTCACCTCGCTGGCCGACCTCGTCCGCGCGACGAAGCGCATCAAGCTCGGCGCCGGCATTGCCAATATCTACTCGCGCACGCCGGCCCTGATCGCCAGCACCGTGGCCACCCTCGATGAGCGCTCCAACGGGCGCATGTTGCTGGGACTGGGACCTTCGGGCGCCAACGTGATCGAGCACTGGCATGGGGTCCGCTTCGAGAAGCCACTGCAGCGCACGCGCGAGTATGTCGAGATCATCAAGATGATTCTGCGCCACGAGAAGCTGGTCTACCAGGGGACGTTCTTCAAGCTCGAGCGTGGCTTCAAGCTGCGCTTTACGCCGTTGCGCGCAGATGTCCCGATCTACATTGCGGCGATGGGACCCAAGAACGTCATTCAGACGGGCGAGATCGCCGATGGAGTGCTGCCGGTCTACTGGCCCGGCCACAAATGGGGCGAGCTTCGCCAGCAGCTCGACGAGGGGGCGGCGCGCGCCGGGCGTCCCCCTCACAGCGCCCTGATCGCCCCTTATATCACCAGCGTCATCCTGCCCGAAGACGCCGACGAGGCCACACGCAAAGCGGCCCGCGACTACGCTGCCGCCCCCCTGGCTTACTACATCGGCAAGATGGGTGTCTACTACGCCGAGATGCTCACCCGCCACGGCTACGGCGAGCAGGTACAGGCGGTGATCGCGGCCTGGGAGAAAGGCATGAAGAGCGCCATCGAGGCCGTTGACCCCGCCATGCTCGAAGCGGTCTCCATCGTAGGGACCCCCCGTGAGATCGTGGCGAAGCTCGACCGCTGGGCCGCGGCAGGCGTTGATCAGCCGCTGCTGAGCATGCCCGCCGGCTCCATCGATGAGACCGCGCAGCGCCTGGGCGCACTGATGGAGGCCCTCAAGGCCTGAGCCAGGCCGATCGAGAGAGACAGGGCGAGGTGGCGCTCGTCGGAGACGGGCACCATCCGCCTTGCTCGTCCACTTGCTCGCTCGCCCGAGGCTACCGCCTCAGGCTGAGTGAAGGCTACGGCGCCGGGCAAAGGCCTCGGCATGCTCGAGACGGCTTCTGATCGAAGGGTGGTCGTGAAAGAGAATCTCGACGAGCGGCGAGGGCTCCACCTCGGCCAGATTCTGATTGGCCAGGCGTGTCATCATGCTCTTGAAGGCCTCGCTCCTGGCGGTCGCCGTCAGGGCGTACTCGTCGGCCTGGTACTCCAGATAGCGGCTGTAGGTATTACCCAGGGGCATAAAGATCAGCCCCACGACGGCGGTCACGAGAGCGATCAGCGGGAGCGTCGCCGGGTCGGCGAGGCCACGATAGCCGTACTGTGGCGTGGCGATGGCGTGCAGGATGAGATTGACGACAGCGAGCGCCACCAGGGTCAGCAGTGCCTGGCTGATGATCAGCTTCCAGATGTCGCGGTGGACATGATGGCCCAGCTCGTGGGCCAGCACAACCTCGATCTCATCAGGCGTGTAGCGATCGAGGAGGGTGTCGCCAACGACGATGCGCCGCGTGTTCCCCAGACCCATCAGGGCGGCGTTGGCGGCCGTCGTCTTGCTGCTCATCTGCATGGTGAAGACGCCGCGCACGCGCGTGTGAGCCTGCTCGGCCAGGGCCAGCAGACGCTGCTTCAGCTCGCCATCGGGCAGTGGCGTGAACCGGTAGAAACGGGGGAGGATCAGCACCGGTCCGAGGTTGGCCAGCACCACTGAGAAGAAGAGCATGACCAGCGCGACCCACAGCCACCAGGTCAGCGGCTGCGTCGCCAGCAGCAGGTAGATGAGTTCCACCGCCAGCAGCTCCAGCAGCAGGCCGATGAGCATCCCCTTGACAAGATCGAGCAGCCAGGCAGAGATGGTCTGCACCGAAAGCCCGTAGCGACGTGGCAGGACATAGCCACGATAGAAGGTCAGTGGAGCGCTGATCAGCTCATAGGCGAGGAGCAGAATCAGGAAGTAGGCCAGCACCTGCAGAGGATACCAGCCAGCCAGCGGCTGCCAGGCCAGCGGCTGCAGGAGCGTGCGCAACCAGAGATCGAGACGGAAGACGAAGAGCACCAGGAGGCCGAGAGCGGCAATCGCCAGGCCAACCAGCCAGAGGCGGCGGCGAAGGCGGGCATACTCACGCGCCGCCCGCTGGCGCTCCTCATCAATAACGACCGTCGGCTCCGCCGCGGCAGGAGCCGCGCGTTCTCTCTCAAGTTCCATCGGTTCTCACTCCTCCGAAACCACAGATGTCGCGTGTGAAAGGCCGGCCGGCCGGCCAGCGAGCCGGCAGCGCGTGAGAGCGCGCCAGTCGCCCTCACCTCACTGCTTCTTGAAGGTGCAGCTCACCTTGCCAAAGTGCAGCGTATCCCCATCACTGATGGGCGTAGCCCTGTCAGGTTCCAGGCGCCTGCCGTTGACGCGCGTGGAGTTGGTACTGTTGAGATCGGTCAATGTGAAGGTGCTGCCGATGTGCTCCAGAACGGCGTGCACACGCGAGACGGTATCGGCCTGCTCCATCGCGCTGAGGTCGATATCCGGCTTGAGGCCGCCCAGATCGTGATCGTAGCGCCCGACGACGAGGCGCTCGCCAACCAGCGGCAGATCACGGCCATCCTGGAAGATGAGGCGGCCCCAGGGAGCGTCGGGATCGCTGACCGGTCTGGCCAGGGGCCGTGCCTTAATGGGCTGGGGGGGCCCCGGCGGCGGCGGCACGGCCGGCGGCGTCCGCGGTTGATAGACTGGAATGGTCTCCGAGGCCGGCGTGGCCGCGGGCGGCGTCTGAGCGACGGTGGGGGCAGCCGCATCGGCGGCTGTGCCCTGGCTGGCGGCCGGAATGAAGGTCACTGTCGGCTTTGGGACGACCGGCGGCGAGGCTGGAGCCGCGGGGACATAGGGCTGCACCGCCGGCGGCTTCGGCTGGCTCGCAGGCGCGCTGGCCGGAGGCGGCACTGGCCTCCCCTGGGCCGCCGGAGCGGGTGTCGGTGCCGGAGCAGCGGGCGCGGGTCGCACCGTCTGCGTGCGTGCCTGGAAGGTTGAGGCGCCGCACTTCGGGCAGAAGGCGACGTCTGGCTTCAGCTCAGCTTTGCAGTTCGGGCAGAGCAGCTTCAGTGAGCGTCCGCAGCCGGTACAGAAAGTGTCACCTGGCTCATAGGGCGTGTGACAGTCCGGACAGCGCAGGCGCGGCGGAGCAGCCGGGCCAGGAGGTGAGGCCTGCGGCGCGGGCGGCACGTAGGGTGGCACATACGAGGGCGAACCCGGGGGCGGCCCCGGCGGGGTATACGGCGGGACATATGGGGGTGTGCCTGGAGGCGGGCCAGAAGGCGGCGCCCACTGTTGCTGAACCTGAGGCAACAAGGTGGGCGGGATTGGCCCGACCTGTACCCCTGGCTGCTGCTGGCGCACCAGGCCATCAACGATATTGAGTACCTCATTCGCCAGGCTGGCCTGGCGCACGGCTCCCACGCCGGCGGTAATCGCCAGCGGCCAGAGGACGGGCATGGCGATGATACCCACCGCGCCCACGGCGGCCTTATCAAGCCAGCGTTGCTGGCCGATCATTGCCAGCACCCCGCCGGAGGTACGCTGGATCGTCAGAGAGAGCGCCGTCTGCATTCCAATAATGGCCTCAAAATCGCCGCCCTTTTTCAGTTGTACAAGCGTCTGATCGCGGTTGCCAAACTGCTGCGTCTGATACCCCTTCGTGCGATAGACGTTCTCCAGATCATTGGCCAGTCGCTGGATATCAATCTCTTCAGAAGTGTAGAATCGGGCATCCATCGGTTTCTCCTGTCGAGCGGTCGCAGGCGCTCGCTCTTCAACTGGACGGCTGGCGAACCACGGAACGGAGCGGAGGGCCAGGGTGACCCTCACCCAGGCCTGCGACGCTGCTCCCCCGACGCAGGCAAGACCCGCCTCAGGCAGATGCGGGCCTTCCTCCCTCCGTCACCTGCGCATACCAGATCGCTCACCCGCTCAGCCGCCTCGCGGGAGCTGGCTCGGCCTGGCGCCGCGCCTCCACCGGAAAGGGCGCCAACGGCAGGCCTGGCCGGAGAGGGGAGGGAGGACCCCCCGGCCCCCGGCTCACTGCACTGGACTAACCAGCAGTGGGCGGCTGATCATCGGCAGGCGGCGTCTCCGGCTGCTGCCGTGGAGGCTGCGGCGGCTGCTGATGCCACCAGGGCTGCGGCTGCGGCGGCCAGCCGGGCTGACCGTAGCCGGGCTGAGCGGGCCAGCTCTGCGCCTGCGGCTGCTGCTGGCGAATCAGGCCGTCCACGATCGTCATGACCTCGCTATCCAGGGTAGCCTGACGCAAGGCCCCCACGCCGGCCGTGAAGAGCAGTGGCCATAGCGGCGGGATGGCCACCCCGGCCACGCCCACCACGGCCTTATCCACCCATTGCTGATGTCCCGTTGTCACCGTTACGCCGCCAGCGGTGCGCTGCACGATCACTGAGAGCGCCGCCTGCAGGCCCAGAAACTTCTCCAGATCGCCGCCCTTTCTCAACTGTACCACTTTTTGCTCCGCGCCGCCAAAATGCTGTGCCTGATACCCCTGCGCACGGAGGATATTCTCCAGATCCTGAGCCAGACGCTCGAGGTCAAGCTCCTGGGTATTGTAAAACCGAGCACTCATAAGATCTCCTTTGACATTCAGGTTTTTTAGCGATCGTCTTTCTCAATCGAGACAGCACAGAAGCCGCACGCGGCGCTCTCTCGCCCTGCGCCATCCCGCTCTGCCATGCTGTTTTCATCAGGATGTCTCTTCCGTAGAGATATACGAGAGAGAGAGAGGCGGGTTAGAACTTTTCCGTTGTGACTCTGGAGCGCCGAAGGGGGCCAGCAACGCTCGGTCAGGGCACAGCCTCGTCAGCACTCCCAGCATGCTATATAATAGAGAAACGCAGCAGCGAGCATTCTGATCCAGGCAGAGAAGACATTGTATGGTTGAACATCTGCAGACACCGCCACGTGAAGACGAGGAGGAGGCCACACCCGGCTCAGCCGCCTCACGCAACACGCTACGCTACATCATCCTGGGCTTGCTCGGCACACATCCCATGACTGGCTATGACATCAAGCAGGCGTTTGATCGCGCCATCGCCAGCTACTGGAACGCCGGCAGCAGCCAGATCTATACCACGCTGAAGGGCCTCAAACACGCCGGTCTGGTGGAGGTCGAGGTCGTGGAGCAGAAGGGGCGCCCCAATCGTAAGCTCTACCGCCTGACGGCCGCAGGCCAGGCAGAGCTCGACCACTGGCTGGCTGAGACCACGCCCGACCGCTTCACCAAGGATGAGTTTCTCACCAAGCTCTTCTTCTGCGGCGAAACCTCGGACGAGACCGCTCTCCGGCACCTGCTGGAGCACCGCGATAGCTTGCTCAGGCAACTGGAGCACATGGAGTGGGCGCGCCAGCAATACGCCAGCCGACCCACACGCCGGCCACGCCTGCTCGAGTATCAAATGCTCGTGCGCGAATACAAAGAGGCTACGCTGCGCGCCGGCCTCGAAGTGACCGAGCGCGCCATCGCCCGCCTGCTGAGCCGGCAGCCTGGCGAGAGCTGAGCGTCGCGGCAGGCAGGCAGGACCGGCTGGCCCACGGCGGCCTAGATTGGCGGCTCTGCACAGCCATCCACCAGGACACCCCGGCCAGAGGGAACACGCTCAGCCCGGCTCATTGCAACGCCACTCAGCGCTCAGGGGGACGCTGGAAGCGTGGCGGGCGCTTCTCCAGAAAGGCCCGCATGCCCTCCTGCGCGTCGGGAATCTGCGAGGCAGCCGCCATGACCTCCAGCGCGTAGGCATAGGCCTGCGCCTGCGGCATATCGATCTGTGCGTAGTAGGCCTGCTTGCCAATGCCCTTGGAGATAAAGCTGCCGCGCGTGGCCGCCTCCAGGAGGGCCTGTGTCTCCTCAACCAGGCGATCCGGCGCGACGACGCGATTGACCAGCCCCCACTCGCAGGCCGTCTGCGCATCGATCGCCTCACCCGTCAGCAGCATCTCCAGGGCTCGCTTGCGTCCGATATTGCGGCTCAGGGCGACCATCGGTGTGGTGCAGAACCAGCCCCCCTTGCCGCCCGGCGTGGCGAAGCGGGCCTGCGTGGAGGCCACCGCCAGATCGCAGGTCGCCACAAGCTGGCAACCGGCCGCCGTGGCGATCGCCTGTACGCGCGCCACTACCGGCTGCGGGATGGCCTGGATCGTCTCCATCAGGCCGGTACAGACCTGCAGCAGACGGCGCATGGCCACCAGATCCTTGCCGACCATGTCGGCGAAATCATGACCGGCGCTGAAGGCTGGCCCGTTCGCCGCCAGGATCACTCCCAGCGCCTGGCTCTCGCCCACCTCCTCGAAGGCCGCCGTTAGCTCCTCCATCATGCGCAGCGAGAGCGCGTTGCGCCGCTGTGGATGATTCATCGTAATCGTAGCGTACTCATCAGTGTAACGCACCTCGACCAGCTCGTACTGCATGGCATCGCTCCTTTCGCATAGCGCCTGGGGAGGAAAGAGAGAGTGACTGCCTCCTTCTTCTTTCCTTCCTCCCTCCCTCCATGATATCATCCTGACAGCGGACATCTCCATCCTGGCGGGGGGCTGCCAGGACGGAGCAAGCGACATCTCCTCAGCGCGCACGCAGCAGACTCTCACGCGCCTTGCGCGCGCGCGCCGGCCGCTGGCGCAGGAGATAACCGGTCTCCAGCAGAGAGATCACATCGATGCCGAAGGTGTGCAGCTTGAGACGCGTACGCGACACCACGTTGCGCACCGGACGCATCTCCTGCTCAAAGGTACCCATCTGCAGCGCCTGCTGCAGATGGCGCCGACAACGGGCGACCTCCTCCTCGCCACCCCCGGCACTGTTGAACCAGGCAAGCAGCACCTCATAGGGACAGTAAAAGGGATAGGCCTCCAGCAGGGGGAGCAGCGCCAGAAGTTCGCCAGCGGTAAACTGACAGGAAGCCAGCAGATACGGCTGCTCGGCGCTGCAGGTGAGCACCACCAGCGTGCCCGACGGCCGATGCAAGGCCAGGCGCTGCTCTGGCGGCAGCAAACCCTCCAGGGAGAAATGCAGAATATCGGCGCCGGCCTGCCCGGAGGAGAGCACGGCAGGCGCCAGACCCGACGGAGAATGAACGTGCATCATACAAACCTGCCTCAGCGAAACGCTCAGAAGTTGAATGGGTGCTATTGACCAGCGCACCTCTAATCAAAGAGGCCAGTGATCGCTGCAACGATCATCTGCCCGCGCTGAGGTGTCACAGGCCTGCCGGCAGAGCCACCTCAGCGACCCCTCTCTGAACAAAGGCCCCGGCTGTCAACGCGCCAGCCGGCTCCTCCTTTCAGATAAACGCCGCCAGGCAGGGAAGTCCCGCGCTGGCCGCGTCTGTCTTCTCACTGTACCATTACAGAGGCCCTTTTTCAAACGTTTGTTCTAGTACTTCCTGGCTGATTTTGCAGCGCCATTACACTTCAGTGGTATACATAGCTATTTCGCTTAAAAATCAGCCAGGACGACTACCACCGACCCTGTCTGTTGGAGATCGGTGGCGTCGCCCTGGTTACATGCCCTCCGGGCCACCGCTGAGATGGCGGCCCGGCGGACAGCGACCCTTCATGAGGAGTGCGCCGACGCTTACCTACACGTTGGTCGAGTTCATGACCTTGTTCAGCGTCGTCTTCTTGATGCGATAGCAATGCCGGCGCCCCTTGTGTGGCAGCAAAACGGCATCCAGAACGCCATGCTTTACCCAGCGGCGTACTGTTGTCGCATCGACGCGCAAGACTCGTGCAACCTCGCTAATGGTCAGTAGTTCTTCCATGATCTGTCCTTTCTTTGTAGAATATGGTGCCGGGTGCTTCTCTCCCCCCCATCTCCCTCGGACACAGCTACCCCTCTTCTGGTATCTGCAGGGATGCTACTTCTGTATGCACTTCCTGCTTTGCTGACTATACCATTCCCCATTTACAATTGTCAATACCAATTGCATAGTCTGTAGGAAGAAATCGCTGTACAGAAGTCACATAATTCACTCCACGATAGTGGACAGGATCGACAAGGTAGGGGAGTGTGGGCTATAATTGGATGGCAGTCTCTCTTAAATGGGGCACAAGCTATGCAAGAACCCAGAACCTGGCGTGAGTTCCTCGCTGCTGTTATTCGCGACACCAAGGAAAAACAGCGAATCGCCAACGAAATGGGCGTCGATCCAGTCACCTTAACGCGCTGGGCCACACGCGAGTCGTCGCCGCGACCACGCTCCCTGCTGAACCGGCTGGTCGAAGCATTACCGCCACATCGCGAACAACTGACGCAACTGATCCGCGAGGAGTTCCCCGACGCCCTGGAAGACGATCCCGGCTCGGTCTTCATCGATCCCATCGTCAAAGAGGTGCCGCCGGTGCTGTACGCGCGCATCCTCGAGGCGCACGCCACCGTTGTGGAGAGTCTGCGGGCCTGGACGATCATGAACCTGGTCATGCAGCAGCTCATTCGCCAGCTAGACCCGCAGCACACCGGAGTGGCGGCCAGCGTCGCCCAATGTCAGCGGCCGATCACGCCGCAGGGCAAGGTAGCGAGCCTGCGCGAGATCTTCCTTGAGAAGAGCCAGGCCCTCAAGAGCGTGGCGCAGCGGGGCTATTTTCTGGGGGCTGAGTCGCTGGTCGGCTACGCCGTGGCTAACTGTCGACCGATTATCCTGCAGGATCTACAGCAGCCCTCCAACGAGTTTGTAATCCCCCAGGCCAGCGAGGCACAGAGTGCCGCAGCCTATCCTCTGCAGCGAGCCGGCCAGGTCGCCGGAGCTTTGCTGATCATCAGCACGCAGCGCGACTATTTTCTCCGTGCGCGGCAGGCCCTGATCCAGAACTACAGCTACCTGCTGAGCCTGGCGTTCCGCGACGATGAGTTCTACGATCCCCACGCTATTCAACTGCGCATCATGCCGGCCGAACGTGTGCAGGACGCCTACCTGGCCACCTTCAATCGGCGCGTCAACGAATTGCTGAGCCTGGCCGAACAGCGGGGCCAGCCCCTGACGCGCCGTGAGGCCGAAGAGCGCGTGATGGCAGCCTTCCTGGAAGCGCCCCTGGAGCGAGGTGCGGACGAGGCGTAAGCGTGGTGGAGGAAAGGATGTGACGCATGGTGTCAACGCTATCCGATGTTGAAACTGAGGAACCTGGGACCTACATCATCGATGCTGAAAGCACGGCTGAGCTGGCGCGCCAGCTCCATCGTGGCCAGCTCACGACGCGCGCGCTGGGCGGGTTGCTGCCGGAGCTCCCAGGCGTCGCAGGCATCCAGGATGTGCTCGACGTGGCCTGCGGTCCCGGCGGCTGGGTCCTGGAGCTGGCTGAAACCTACCCTCAGATGCGCATCGTGGGCATCGATATCAGCCATACGATGATTGAGTACGCGCGCTCGCTGGCGGCCACGCAGCAGCTCTCCAACGTCTCCTTCCAGGTCATGGACGCCCTCAAGCCTCTGGCTTTCAGCGATGAGAGCTTCGACCTGATCAACGCACGCTGTATCTCATCGTTCATGCCGGCGCACTCCTGGCCGGCCTTCCTCCAGGAGTGTCTGCGCATCTGCCGGCCGGGCGGGATCATCCGGCTCACGGAGGCGGACCTGCCGATCAGCAACAAGCCCGCCTGCGAGGAGATCTCGCTCTTGCTCGCTCTCGGCCTGACACGCTGCGGTCATAACTTCTCCTCAGGCCGACAACGCCTCGACGTGCTGCCGATGCTGGAGCGCCTGCTGCGCGATGCCGGCTGCGTGGAGATCCAGATGCGGGCCTGCGCGGAAAACATGTCGGCCGGCACTGCGCGCTACGAAGACTGGTATCAGAATGGCCTCGTCTCCCTGAAGCTGCTCGAACCCTTCTTCGCCAGGGTCGTCGGCCTCAGCAGCGAGGCCTTCAACCGCCTCTACGAGGAGGCCAGACGCGAGGCAGCCGATGCCAGCTTCTGCAGCCTGCAGTTCTTCCTCACGGTCTGGGGGCAGAAACCACCTCACCAGCATCACTCCAGCCGCGGTCTCTCCACGGGGGAGATCTCCTGAAGCTCGGGGGGGGCGGCTACGCTCATCAGGCCTGGTGCTCCTCCACAAAGGCGCGAATGCGTGGCAGGCGCGCCAGGCGCTTGTAGGCGTGATTGCGCAGAGCTACGCGCTTCTCATGCTCGTGGGAGTCCTCTGGCCAGTCGCGGTACTGGCGCAGATCAATGCCTCGCATCAGAAAGGCACTCTGCAGGGGCGTGGGAGTCTCGTCGAAGCTCATCAGCTCAGCGAGATCGACGAGCAGGGCCTGCTGCTGTTTCCTGGGAAACTGCTGCACTTCTTGGGCGACAATGGTGAACAGCTCCTCTCGATAAACGTCCTCGAGCGCGGCATCGAGGGGGGCCATCTCACGAGCGCCGGCCGGCTCGATGAGCTGGCCTCCTGTATGGATCAGCCGCCGTTCGCGGCGGTAGAGATCTTTGCAACAGTTGTAGGCAATCACGACGAGCATCTGCTCTGGCGAACGCACCGGCTCGGCCTCGCCTCGTTCGACACGCGGCTGACGCTCTATGAAACGGCGCACGGTTTCCTGTACAATGTCCTCAACAAGATCGTTTTCCTGACCGCGCCAGGCGGCAACGCTGAAGCGTGCCACCAGCCGACGTACCAGTGCGCGCAGCCAGGCGTAGACTTCTTCCCAGGCAAGCGCCGGAAATTCGCTGCTGGCCATGTCTTCTTTCCTCCCGGCGATAGGGCAAGATCGCAGGATGTTGAATCGCTTTTTCGGACAGGCAGAGTTGCATGCAACAAGGAATGAACAGGAGGTAATATATAAGATGAAAGGTATATGTACCTTCCTGCTTTACCTGCTACAAAGATAGCTGGGAAACGGCCCCAGAGAAACCGAGAGGAGGAGACACTCAGGGGACATTGGCGAGACATTCGTGGGGCGTCCATTGAGAGCGGAGACATTGAGACGAGCGAGCAAACAGAACGTAAGGGAGAGCACCATGCTGCCTGTACCCTTCCCTGAGCAACTGAAGCAGGAGCGCCTGCGCCGTGGCTGGTCGCAGGAGGACCTGGCCGAGCGCATCGGGTCGGACCCCAAGACGATCCAGCGCTGGGAGGGTGGTCGGGGCCTCCCCCGGCCGCACCATCGCCAGCGGCTCTACGAGGTGCTGGGAAAGACTCCGGAGGAACTGGGGCTACTGCGAGAACCTGCCTTCGACTGGCGTGAGCGACCGGACACCAGCAGCTTCTTCGGACGCAAGAAGGAGCTACAGGACGTGAAGCGCTGGCTGAAGCATTGCCGCCTGATCGCTGTGCTGGGCATCGGGGGTATCGGGAAAACAACCTTCGTCGCGCAACTGGTGGAGGAGGTCAGCCAGGATGAGGATGGTGATCTGGACTATGGCTACTGGTGCTCACTGCGCAGCGCCCCCCCCTTGCTCGAGACCCTCCGCAACTGTATCACCTTCTTCTCGGAGAGGCAGCAGATCGAGCTGCCCCCCTCGGAAGAGGAGCAGATCGGCCTGCTGATGGAGCTGCTGCGCCGACGGCACTGCCTGCTGGTGCTGGATAATTTCGACTCACTGCTTCAGGGCGGCCAGCGCGCTGGCCAGTATCGCGCTGGCTACGAGGGCTACGGCCGCCTGCTGGAGCGCCTCGGCAACGAGCAGCATCTGAGCGCGGTGCTGCTGACAAGTCGCGAGAAACCGCGCGAGATCAGCCGCCTCGAGGGGGCCCAGCGCCCGGTGCGCTCGCTGACGCTGGCGGGCATCGGCAGCCAGGCGGGGCGTGCCATCCTCGAAGAGAAGGGCATCAGCGGCACGAACAGCGAGGTGGAGGCGCTCGTCACCCGCTATGCGGGCAACCCGCTGGCCCTCAGCCTGGTGGCTGAGACGATTCATGAGATCTTTGGTGGCCAGATCGCGGCCTTTCTGGCTGAGAACCAGGCTGCCATTGGGGACGTGCGCGATCTGCTGGAGCAGCACCTCAGTCGCCTGGCGCCGCGCGAGCGTGAGGTGCTCTACTGGCTGGCAATCGAGCAGGATGCGGTCACGCGCGAGGAGATCCGCGCCGACCTCGTGCGCCCGGAGGCGCAGCGCGAGCTGATCGAGACCCTCGACTCGCTGCGGCGCCGCTCGCTGATCGAGGTCCATGAGCAGGGGGCGGTCAGCCTGCAGCCGGTGATCATGGAGTACGTCCAGGATGAGCTGCTGAGGCAGGCCTACGAGGACTTCCTGACGGGCAGCCTGGAGACCTGGGCACACTACGCTTTCGTCAAGGCGCAGGCCAGAGACTACATCCGCGAGAGTCAGCGGCGTCTCCTGCTGGCCCCGCTGGCTGAGATGCTGCGCAGCGAGATGAGCAGCGAGGCTTTCCAGGAGCGCCTCCTCTCGCTGCTGGAGATGCTGCGTCGCCAGCGCTGGCTCCACAGCGGCTATACCGCCGGCAACCTGCTGAACCTGCTGGTCCATCTGCGCTGGGATATGCGCGGCCTGGACTTCTCCTCGCTGACTATCCGGCAGGCCTATCTGCAGGGCGCGCGGTTGCCGGAGGTGAATTTCGCTAACGCGCGCTTCAGTGGCTGTCTCTTCCAGGATACGCTGGCGAACGTGCTCTCGAGCGCCTTCAGTCCCGACGGTGAGCGGCTGGCGCTGGGCACAGCCGGCGGCGAGGTCCGCATCTACGAGGGGGACGGCGCAACGCTGCGCCAGGCACTGCGCGGTCACAGCGATGGCGTCTGGTCCCTGGCCTTCAGCTCCGACGGTCGGCTGCTGGCCAGCAGCAGCGACGACCAGACCATCCGCCTCTGGGAGAGCGAGAGTGGCCGCTGCCTGCAGATACTGGAGGGGCACAGCAACCGCGTGCGGGCCCTGGCGCTCACCCCGGACGCCAGGCTGCTGATCAGCGGCAGCGACGACCGGACCATCCGCTTCTGGGAGGTACAGAGCGGCTCCTGTCTGCGCATGCTGACGGGCCACGAGGGACGCATCTGGGCTGTGGCCGTCAGCCCCACCGGCGATCTGCTGGCCAGCGGCGACACGACGGGCAGCCTGCGAATCTGGTCGCTGCAGGAGCCGGACCGGCCGCCCATCCTCCTGGAGGGTCACAGCGACCAGATTCGCTCTCTCTCCTTCAGCAGCGATGGCCGCCTGCTGGCCAGCGGCGGCGATGACCGGACGATCCGCCTCTGGGAGGTCGCCCAACAACGGGCGCGGCTGGTGCTGCAGGGACATACGAATCGTGTCTGGGCGGTTGCCTTCAGCCCCGACGATGCCCTGGTGGCGAGCGGGAGCGAGGATAGCACCATCCGCCTGTGGAACAGCTCCAGCGGCCACTCTCTGGCGGTTCTCTCGGGCCACACCCATGGAGTCAGGACGCTCAGCTTCCACCCCGACCGGCAGCGCCATCTGCTGGTTAGTGGCGGGGATGATCAGGCAATCTGCCTGTGGGATATGCAGGAGCAGCGCTGTCTGGTGCGGCTGCAGGGCTATACGACACGCCTCTGGTCGCTGGCCTTCAGTCCTGACGGGGAGATCCTGGCGGCCGCCAGTGAGGGGGAGGGCATCGTCCTGTGGGACCCGCAGAGTGGAAGCTGCAGACGGCGGCTGCATGATTCTGCGCACATCCCTCTCAGTCTGGCGTTCAGTCCCGATGGCCGCCTGCTGGCCAGTGGCGGCGAGGATCAGACCATCAGGCTCTGGCCGCTGCACGAAAGGCGCCCCCCGCTCAGGTTGGAGGGGCACACCAAATGGATCCGCGCTCTGGCCTTCAGTCCCGACGGCTCGCTGCTCGCCAGCGGCGGCGAGGATGAACAGATCTGCCTCTGGAACCTGGCCAGCGGCAGCCTGCTGACCAGGCTGAGCGTGGAGGGCTGGATACGGGCGCTGGCCTTCCAGCCCGGTGACGGCCAACCGGGGCTGCTGCTCGCCAGCGGCGGCGACGACCAGACGCTGCGCCTCTGGGACCTGGCACGCGGCGTCTGCCTTCACACGCTGACGGGCCACCACGGCCGCATCCGCGCTCTGGCCTTCAGTCCCGACGGCTCCTTGCTCGCCAGCGGCGGCGAGGACGCCCAGGTCATTCTGTGGGACGCGCGCAGTGGCACCCCCGTACAACATCTGCTCCAGCACCGCGGCCGCGTGCGCTGCGTCAGTTTTAGCGGCGACGGCCAGCTTCTGGCGAGCAGCGGCGACGATCTGCAGATCTGCCTCTGGGACCCGGCCACAGGGAGCCTGCAGCGCCGGATCAGCAGCGAGCACACGCAGACAGTGCGCGCCCTCTGCTTCGCCCCCCATGGCTCGCTGCTCGCCAGCGGCGGCAACGATGGCCTGATCTGTCTCTGGAACGCCCTCACGGGCAGGCTCCTGGGCCGCCTGAGTGCCCCACGACCCTACGAGGGCATGAACATCACCGGCGTGGAAGGCCTGAGCGAGGCTCAGAAAAATGCGTTGCTGGCTCTGGGAGCCTTCGAGGGACTCTGATAACCTCAAGGCCGCACAGCGTGGCTCAGTCAGACGCGACGCTAGTCCTCCTGGACGAAGCGCCGGGCGCGCTCACGCTCTTTCAACTGGCGGCGCAGGATCTTGCCCGAGGGCACCCGTGGAATGGCGTCAATGAACTCGACTTGATGCAGCCGTTTGTAGCCAGCCAGCTTGCTATTCACAAAGGCCATCAACTGCTCCGGGGAGACGCTCTGGCGGGGACGCAGGACGACAAAGGCTTTAGGGACCTCGCCTGCCTCCTGATCCTCCACACCGATCACCGCCGCATCCTGCACGGCGGGATGCTCCAGCAGGAGTGCCTCAAGCTCGGCGGGCGCGATGCTGAAGGCCTTGTACTTGATCATCTCCTTCTTGCGATCGACGATGTAGGTATAGCCGGCGTCGTCGACATGCCCGATATCTCCCGTAGAGAGCCAGCCAGCGCGCAGGACGCGCGCCGTCTCCTGCGGGTCCTTCCAGTAGCCGAGCATGACCTGGGGTCCGCGTACAACGATCTCGCCATCCTCGCCCGGCGGCAGCTCGCGCTCGCCGGTCTCGAGATCGACGATCTTCTGCTCGGTATCGTAGACTGGTAGGCCGACGCTGGCCGGGCGGATGAGCGCGGGATCGAGCGGCGAGAAGTGCGTGTCGGGCGAGGTCTCGGTCAGGCCATAGGCCTGGATGACGTTGATGCCGGTGCGCTCGTGGAGCTGCATGGCCAGCTCGGGCGCGAGCGGGGCGGCGGCGGACATGAGGTATCTGACGCTCCGCAGTTTCTCCAGCAGGGCCGGCTCGGCATTGAGCAGGCTCTGGATGATCGGCGGCACGGCGAAAAACCAGGTCACGGTCTGCTGCTCGCAGAGATCGAGGGCGGTGGTGAGATCGAAGCGCTCCATGATGATCTGCCTAGCACCGGCCACGAGGAAGCTTCCCGTGAGCAGGACACCATAAATATGGTAGAGCGGGAGAAAGATCAGGGTGGCATCTCTGGGGCCAAGGTTGGCCGCAGTGACTACCTGCAGGTGATTACAGACAAGGTTGCGATGCGAGAGCATGACGCCGCGCGGCAGACCTGTGGTGCCCGACGAGTAGGGCAGGGCGAGCAGGTCGTCGGGGGCGATGGCCACGGGAGCGGGGGGATGCGGCGAGGACTCGCGCAGCAGGCGGGCGAAGGGCACGGCCTGCGGCAGCTCGGCGGGCACCTGGGCCCCCGTGACGATGATCTGTTGCAGCGCGGGAAAGCTGTGCTGTTCGAGGGTGGCTTTGAGCAGCGGCAGTAGCTCGCGCTGGACCAGGATGGCGCGCGCCTCGGAATTGGCGAGCTGGTAGGCGATCTCGCGCTCCTTGTAGGAGGGATTCATCGGCGTGATGACCGCTCCGATGGAGGCGGCGGCGAGCAAGGTGATGGTGTATTCGGGGCGATTGAAGGTGAAGATGGCAATGATGTCTCCTTTGCCCAGGCCAAGCCGGCGCAGGCCGTTGGCGATGCAGTTGGTCATGGCCACAACCTCGCGGTAGGTCAGGCTGAGGTCGTGGAAGATGATGGCGGGGCTGTCGGGCTGGCGCTCGGCGACGGAGCGCACGAGGGCGTCGTAGGAGACGGTAGGATAGCTCAGCGGTGGGCGAAAGAGCTCGGGAGCGAACAGATGCTCGGCCATGCCTGAAGTCCTTTCTTCAAGGGCAATACACTACAGCGGCTCTATAGCTATCAGCATACCCTGCTGGCGGCAGGTGGTCAAGATGCTCGCACCTCGCTCGGCCGCGGACCAACTACGCCAGCGAGGCCGGTGCGAAAAATGGTCCGCTATTTCGAGCCTCGACCTCCGTTATCTATAAGCGTCCAAATATGGTCATACCTCTTCCGCTATCCGATTGGAGGAAAACAACAGTCATGAGCTACGATCCGAATCAACCATACAGCGGCTACGGGCAGCTACCACAGCAGCCACCGCAGCCATACCAGCCACAACAGCCACCATCGCCCTATCAGCCCACACAGTACGGCGCTCCGCCGCCGGCCTACCCGCCTCCTTACGTGCAGCCCCAGCCACCACAGCAGAAGTCCTCGCTGCGCTGGCTCTGGATCACGCTGGGCATCGTTGGCGGCGTGCTGGTGCTCGGCTGCGGTGGCTGCCTCCTCGCCGGCGTGCTGGGCGTTGGCATCTTCGCCAGCGTCTTCTCGGGTCCGCTGACGGCCGTGAACGGCTATTACACGGCCGTCCAGAACCAGGACTACGCCACCGCCTACTCGTACCTGAGCATCGATACGCTCAGATCAAACGGCCAGAGCATGACAGCCAGCGAGAGCAGCTACGAGCAGATCGCGACGGTTCTCGACAACCTGCACGGCAAGGTCACCGCCTACTCGGTCACGAACACCGACATCTCGGGGGATACGGCCACGATCACGGTCCAGGTCACCCGCGCCAGAGGCGGCACCTACGACGTGACGCTGAGACTGCAAAAGATCGGCAACGACTGGAAAATCACAGGCTTCGACAATATATAACAGCCGCTGTATCATACCAGACACCGGCATCACATAAGGGGCAGAGCCGAAGAACGTCGTGGGGTGGCAGCGCCCAGCTGCCATGATCAACCGCAGCTTCTGCATGAAGAGAGGGGCGCGATCCCTGGTGATCCGTGATCGCGCCCCCAGAGGTTACATCAGGGTCCAGCCAGCGACCTCGATGTTGCTGAGGCCGTTCGTGGTGGCGACAGCCAGGGGATTGCCGCCGCTCAGGCTGCCGTCGTAGATCGTTGTCTGCACCTGGTAGGGATTGGACGAGAGCACCTGGTAGGCGTTGAGGCTGTAGAGGGCACCGTCGCGTGAGACGTTCGACCAGGGCACCTGTGTCCAGTTGTTGAGCGTGTAGGTGTTGCCCCCTGGCAGGGTGTTGAGCAGATGCAGGCCGCCGCTGCCACTGGTCGCCAGCAGCGCCATGTGCTCCGCCTGAGAGCTGAGGCTGGCCGTCGCCGTCTTGACGAGCAGCAGCAGGTTGGTGCTGCTGATGGCGCGCATGCTTTCAAGGCAGGTGGTCGGCGCCTGGTGATAGATGGTCTGCTGTGTGCCTCCAGTGGCGGGTCCCGAGGTGACCGTCGAATCGAAGGGCGAGGCCGCCTGCAGGCAGTAGGAGACAAAGAGGGTCCTGCCATCGTAGCTGCTATCCATCGCCAGATCGCTGAAGCGCACCGCATGTCTCAGAACGACCACCCAGGAGGGGTTGGTCGGATTGGTGGTCGCCGCCGTGTTGAGCAGGTAGAGGGTCACGGGCTGCGCTGGCCCCTGGCGGTTGACCGTGAGGACATAGGCGCGGCTGTTGTCCAACCAGGTCATGACTCTGTAGCTGAAGAGGCTGTCAGAGATCAGGAGCTCGCCACGCATGGCGCCAGTGGTGATGTCAAGCATATCGATATGGCTGATATTCCCGCCGGCCTCGGATGAGAGCAGAACATGGCGCTGATCGACCGACCATTGGAAGCTGATCGGCAGATAGGCCACCGGCAGGCTGCCAGAGGTCGATGGCGTGGTGGTGGAGCCGTAGTTCAGGTTGGGGAAGCAGTAGAGGGTCTGCAGGCCCTGGCCATCCATGCGCACCATCTGCAGCATGGCGGCGTGCAGGCGATCGCCGCGGGCATCGGGGATGCTGAGGAACATGATCCACTGGCCATCGGTGGAGACCTGGGCCTCCTGGATGCGTACGCCGCTGGTGACGATGGTGGTCTTGGCGCCGGTGGTGACGTCGTAGCGCTTGAGGTGCCCATAGGCGATGGTGGTGTTGGTGGGAACCTCGTTATAGACGTAGACCAGGTTATTATGCTGGCCGAGCGCCAGTGGGCGCATGACCGCAGCGCGCGTGCCAGACGGGTTGGCGGTGGAGACGGCGGGACAGTCGGTCTGCGTTGGTGGCATGGCCACGGTCTGAACGGGCTGTGTGGGCTGCGTTGCACTTGCCGTGGAGCGCGTGGTGGGCGTCGCGCCCTGGCCCGGTGTGGGGTTGTTGCCGGTGCCGTTGGGGGCGCAGGCGCTGAGGATCAGCATAACCAGACATAAGATCGAGGCTGAGAGCAGAGCAGGTCTCCGTGCGGTGATTCTCATGCGGTTCTTCTCCTTGCTAAGAGAGCTTCATTTGATAAACGTGCTGACAGATGACGTTGTACGGATTGATCCCCACTGAACACCCTCTCCACATGCTTTGAGCAGGGAATGTAGAGACCAGGCTGGCTGGCTGTGCAGATGACCGCACCTGCCCCGCTGCTCCGGGATGGCTGCAGGCAGGACCCCGTTGCGATAGTTCACTGCGCTCCCTACTCTATCCCCGCTGGCGCGACCTCTGCTATGAGCTGGGCCACACTCTCGCTGTCTTGCAGCCCACAGAGGCGATGTGCCCAGCCGCTTCAGTTCGGCACCGCAGAGGGGCGAGGCTGATTTTCTTATACAAGATTCTTAGTGAAGGGGATAGTACTTTCGATGGATTCTTATGCGGAAACCTGAAGGTTGGCGAAACATCGGGTAATCTACCCCGATGTGAGGAATGTGCGTATCGATACGACAGGCGAACAGCCGAGAGAAGCGACCCGTGATCTCTGGTGGGGAGGAAACGGGTAGTTCGGCAGAAGTGAGGCGCCGGGTGTCTCTCTCCCACCCGCCCGGTTGGCCTCAGCAGCTTGAAGAATCGCATCGATGACTGTGGCTCAGTCTGGTGATCGGCGGCTGGCGGCGCGGCGCTCGGGGAGGGAACGGCCCTCCTGCGCGGGAGTGGCTCTGACGCGGCCGGCCGGGGCCGCTATGGTGGGACTCGCGCGCAGGAGGTCTGCCTGGAGGCGCGCCGCCCCTGCCGCCCGATCTGGAAGACGCGACGGTGAAGACAAACGTGATAGTTGACATATTTGAGGAGGATTGATTATGTTGAAGCATAGCATTCGCTGGGTTGTGCCGCTGGTTCTGTTGATCGTGGTTGTCGCTCTGGCCCTGACGCTGACGCCGCTGGCCACCCACGCCGCCAGCCCGGATATTGTCGTCTGGCCTCACTAGTGGAGTGAAAGGCATTCGCACCTCATCGGGGGTCCACAAGCCGGCGCCATGGCAGAGAGAACTGGCCGGATGGACCCCCGGAACCCTTGGTTAGCAATTCAAAGACTCCAACCATTCGCGCACCTCCCGGGCATTGCGGTGGCCAACGGCCTCCAGTATCTCGACACTCTGCTCAGCAAGCTCACAGGCCCTGTGAAGCTTTCCCTCAGAAGCCGCCACCCTCGCCAGACCATACCTTGCCAGAGCCACCGCGTCCTGCCCACCATCGGGGGCAGTCGATAACATCTCTGTAAAGATCCTTCCAGCCTCCCCAAGGCGACCCTGGGCAAGGCACAAATTGCCATACTCATAGAGGCCGCCGCAGATCAGATAGGGCATGCCTATCTCTTTAGCCAGAGCCAGCCCTTCGCGAAAAGAGTCCTCCGCTTGCTGGTGGTTGCCCTGTTTCCAGGCAACAAGGCCCAGGTTCAGGAGGAACGCACTCATATACTCCTGCTGCTCGATCTGACGCGCCAGCACCAGGGCCTCTTGAAAGTATTGCTCTGCCTCAGCATAGTCACCCTGGCCCAGGCTAATGTCGCCAAGGTTATTGAGCAGAGCACTCATCCACTCTATATGGCCAATCTGACGCGCAAGAGCCAGTCCCTCCTGATAACTCTGCTCTGCAACTAGAAAATCACCCTGTTCCGAAGCCGAAGCCCCCAGGCTGATCAACATCGTACAGATGCGCTCACGGTCCCCGATCGCGCGCGCCAGCTCCAGGCCCTCCTGCAGGTAGGCGTCGGCCTGAGCGTAATGACCCTGGCGGGCCGCCAGCGCTCCCAGCGTTTCCAGCAGCTCACAGAGACGCTCGCGGTGGCCGATCTGGCGCGCCAGCTCCAGGCCCTCCTGCAGGTACGTCTCCGCCTGAGCGTACTCGCCGCGCTTCCACGAGACCGTACCCAGGTCCGCCAGCAGGGCGCTGATGCGCTCAGGATCGCCCAGAGCGCGCGCCAGCTCCAGGCCCTCCCGATAGCGGGCCTCCGCGCCGGCGTAGTCACCCAGGCGCAGGGCGATCTGACCCAGATAGAGCAGCGTGCTCGCCAGCCCGTAGCGATCGCCTAGGGTCTGCGCCGCCGCCTGCGCGCGCTGCAGGAGCTGGCTCGCCACGGCGTAGGAGGCGCGCACCAGCAGGAACGGCGCAAAGGTCACCACGCCGCGCACCAGCTCCGCGCCGCGGCCCAGCGCGTGGGCCGCCTCCAGCGCCGCCAGCACGACGCTGCTCTCCAGCTCCAGCAGCTCGTAGTCCGTGCGATGGGCCTCAACGAAATCGATGGCGTAGTCGATCAGGCGCATAAAAGGCCCCTGCCCCCGTGTGCCGCTGCCCGCCGCCACGTTCGCATTCGCCGCCGAACCCGCCGTGGCCTCCAGGCGCACGCGAGCGTAATCAGCGATCACCTGATGCAGCAGATAGCGATCGACGCCGTTGCTCTCCAGCAGACCGGCGTCGACCAGGGTATCGAGATCCTCAACCGCGCAGGCCGCCACCGCCAGCGCGGCCTCCTCCGAGAAGCTGGCCGGCTTGGGCGGGAAGACCGCTAGCGCGTAGAGCGCAGCCCGCGCCGTCTCGCTCAGCTGCTCATCCGAGACGGCGATCACCGCCTGCAGCGAGAGCGAGTACTCGCCCGGCAGGCTCGAATGTGCCTCCACCGGCCCGCGCTGCTCCGTCAGCTCCAGGCGCACCCCGGCATCGCTGAGCCGCTGGAGGGCCGCCGCCATGCGCCGCGCCTGTCCGCTGTAGCTCTCTTTGCGCAGGTAGTTGCCAATGAGGGTCAGCGCCAGCGGCAGGCCACCGACCGCCTGGATCAGCGTCCGCACGCGCTGTGGCTCACGCTCGACCACTGTCGGCGCCAGCATGCGCAGGAGGAGCAGGCTATCCTCCTCGCTCAACTCCTGCACGACCGCCGCTCCATCGATAGCGAAATCGCTGGCCACGTGCGAGAAGCGCGTCGTCAGCAGATGGGCACAGGCGGGGCCGCCCACCTTGAGAATCAGCGCCTCCTCGAGGCGCCAGGCATCATCGATGACCAGCAGCATACGCCGCGTCCCGATGGCCATGCGCAAGGCCCTGGCCCAGGCGTCGTTGTTGGCCAGGCCGGCCATCTCCGTCGCCGGGAGACCCAGCAGCGCCCCCCAGCGGCTCAGGAGACCGGTCATGTTGGGCTGCGGGCCCAGAGCGGCCCAGAGGATGCCATCGGAGAAATGGGCCCGCACCTCAGGATCATGGGCCAGAGCCACCGCCAGTGAGGTCTTCCCCACGCCGGGCAGGCCGTTGAGGGCCGTCAAGGCCACCGCATCGCCGGCGAAGAGGCGCTGCTTGATGCGCGCCAGCTCGGCATCGCGGCCGACCAGGCGCAGAGGAGAGCGCAGGGGGATCATGGGATCGATGATGATCGGAGCGGCCGGCGCGCGCGGCTCCTCCTGCGGCGGCGCCGTCTCCGCGGCGGAGACGGCTGCGGGAGCCGCCTCAGCAGGTGTGGCGGTCACCCCGTCACCGCGCGTCTCTTTGCCTTCGGGAAGGGTCGGAGCCAGGTCCAGCTCCTCCTCTGTCAGGCCAAAGAGCCGGCAGAGCTTGCGCCGGAAATACGGATTGGGCTTCGTAATGCCGCGCTCCCAGCGGCTGACGTTGACATGCGTGGTGCCCAGACGCTCGGCCACCTCCTGCTGTGACCAGCCACGCAGCATACGGGCCTCAACCAGGCGCATGCGGGGACGCGGCACATCAGCCACCGGTTGATTGCTGCCCATAGTCAAGCCTCCCCCGGCACACAAAACAGGACGACCCCTGGGAAATGATAAAGATGTCTAGGGAAATGATAACATAAGTACTTTCTGATGTACATGGTCACTCTGCATAATAAAGTAAAGAACACGTAGGGAACGGCGGACGCTCTTACAGGGACGGGGCGACCCCGCCGGCAGGTGAGGCCAATGCCACCCGCCGCAGGACCACGGCGCGTCTCACCCCAGGGACCCTACCATTGGACCTTGCCCCCTGCGTGCTCTTCTTATCCGGGCCTGAGCTAAGATGATCAGGCAGGAATGCAGGACTGATCGATTGATTGCTTTGATTGACGTGCCAGCGCGAAGGATCGCTGCGGCGGTCTGGCTCTGCTGAGGCAACGATCCGCGCGCCCACCGGCCAGGGAGAAACGCGACTGACATGCAAGGAGAGATCGCCATGCAAATGATTGCTTATCGAGAAGAGGCAAAACTGACTCGCACGCTGATTCAAGATCGCGAGAATATCAAGCACTATTCCCTGCATGGCGTGCTCGGGGAAGGGTATACACTGGCCCTCAACACGAACTTCGGCACCCTCTCCTGCCTCTCTTTTATCGAGAATCAGCCATGCCTGATTCTGCAGCAGCAGTTCACCAATAACGAGATGAACGTTCTACGCCCCTTGCTGGAGTCTTACCCCTACTACTGCCCGTACGAGGTGCTGTTTGCCCATTTCTATCATGGGGAAGTGAACGAGCGCACGATTGAGCGCTGTCGTGAACGCCTGCTGAAGGCTCTTGAGGAGGGTGCGTGGGAGCAGGAGACGCGGCCGATCCGCAACGTGCTTTCGCGCGTACGCATCAAGCTGCGCATCTTTGGGATCAATATCGTCTCGATTCTGGAGACTGGCTATATTCTGAAGGCCTCGCCGGTGCCGGTCAACGTGGCCTGAGCTGAGCAGGCCGGCCGAAGAGGCCCAGACCCGCGAGCGTGCTCGCCTGGAGCGGGGACGCAGGAGGAGTCAGCAGATACCCCTCTCCTCCCCCGACGACCCGAGGCTGAAGGCTGCTTACCTGATTGTCCGGCCCCCGCCGGGCAGATGGGGACAGGTAAGCAGCTTTCAGCATCTCTCGGCCCTGCGGCGCCAGTCGGTCAACCGGCCTGGCCCCCAGCGAGCAGGGCCATCGCATCAAGCAGACCCATCATCAGATGTGTCACATGCGCACGTAGGACCAGCTCACCATCTCACCGTTGTGATAGGGCATATAGCCGTGAAAGAGACGCGGGTCGTCATCGAAGACCAGCGGCAGGAAGTGGCGATCGCTGGGCCACAGGGGGAGCGTCTCCAGGTCGGCCAGCGGCACCCAGTGGAGCGTTCCCTCATGGTTGCCGGCATGCCGGACCTCTCCGTGCCAGCTCTCGATGCGGAAAATAAAGCCGAACCAGTCCTCGCCGCCTTTGCCGAAGCCGGGCCAGGAGATGGTGCCGCGCAGCACCAGGTGGTCGGCAATCAGGCCCGACTCCTCGCGAATCTCGCGCCGCATGCCGCTGAGCACGTCCTCGTTCGCTTCCAGGCGACCGCCGAGGCCGTTGTACTTGCCGAAATGCAGATCGTCAGGGCGCTTGTTGCGCTGGATCATCAACACTTGCTCCCGGTCGGGCGAGAGCACATAGCCAAGCGTGGCTACAATGGGTCGAAACACTGTCAGCTCCTTACATATGCACGTACTGCCAGAGATTCTACCTCATCGAGAGCCAGGATTCTATATAGCCCCCCATCGTTCTATATCGTCCGCCACGGCTCTACTGCCCGCGCCACGGCTCTACTGCCCGCGCCACGGCTCTCTTGCCCGCGCCACGGCTCTATCTCGCCCGCGCCACGGCTCTCTTGCCCGCGCCACGGTTCTCTTGCCCGCGCCACGGCTCTATCTCGCCCGCGCCACGGTTCTCTTGCCCGCGCCACGGCTCTCTTGCCCGCGCCACGGCTCTCTTGCCCGCGCCACGGCTCTATCTCGCCCGGCAGAAGGCGCCAGATCAGATGCGATCGAGGGAGGCGATCCTCCAGTTGCCACTGACGTCCTTGAACTGCAGATGGGAGTGATAGGCCGCCAGATTGCTGCGCGAGACCGTCATGATGATGATCGCGGGGTCACTCGAATCCACCTCAGCCGCAAAAGAGGTCACCTTCCCCACCGTCTCATCGAGGGTTCTGGCCGTCTGAATGAAGGTATCTTTCGTCAGCGGCTGGGGGCGATCCCCGGTGGGGTTGATGGTGGCGTTCGTCGCCAGATAGGTGTAGGCGAGAGCGTAGTTTTGCGCCTCCACAGCCGTGTAGAAGCTAAGCGCAACGCTCATCGCGTTGCCCTGGGCCGGCCGGGTCGGGATGGGCGTAGGTGTGAGCGCGGTCGTGGGCGAAGGCGAGACGACCCCCGGCTGCACCCGCGTGGTGGTCGCAGTCGGCGAGAGACTTGCCGTGGCCGTCGAGCGCTGCTGTGCTGCGGGCTGACTGGTGCTCCCGCAGGCACTCAGAAGCGAGAGAGAGACAGCCCCACAGAGGAGGAGCATAAAAAACCTGGAACGTAGCATGATGGTTCACCCTTCCTTACCAAACTATGGCTTTCTCCAAGGAAAGCACTACCCTACCAACTACAGTGTCGATTCTCTCACAAAATACCGCTTAAGTACAGCCCCCCAGCACGGAAGATGGAAGAAAGTGGCATCAGGGGAGCTTTATGAGGTAGATAAATTTACCTTGACAAGCTCTCGCACATTCGGTTATTCTTCGTAGAAAGTTATTTTCGACGCGGATACCTCAAAAGGGCAGAGGTAGAAGCGCGTACCTCGATCTGTCCAGAGTAGAAGACTTCATGCCTGCAGCCGGCCTCTGAGGGGGACCCCTGCCCTGCCTGGTCCGACAGCGAGGGGAGAGAGTCGCTGCATGCTTGCATGCAGCGAGACGCCGGCGCCGGGCCGCGTCATCAACGCGAGGCCACCGAGAGCAGCAGGGATCACCATGAGTCAGGTGGACCCCACGCCTGAAGGCGGGGGCTTGCATCTCACCCCGAAGGGTGGACACGAGAGGCCGCCTGACAGGTCGGCCCACTCAGGACAGCTATACCATCCTGAGCAAGAGAAGCCAGGTACTTCTCTCGAATG
>JBHOQN010000045.1:0-28621 GCA_042408965.1 Ktedonobacteraceae bacterium | reverse complement strand
CCCTGCAACTGACCCCCAGCGCCTCCACCACGGGGCAGTGCACCCAGACCATCAGCGTCCAGCCCAACCACAGCTATACCCTGAGTGCCTTTGTCGATGGACCCTACGCCTTCCTGGGCATCAACGGCGGCGCCAGCAACTGGACCAGTAGCAGCAGCTATACCCTGCTCTCGGTCTCCTTCACCACGAGCGCCACGACCACCAGCGTGATGATCTATGTCCATGGCTGGTACGCGCAGGGGAACGTCTACGTCGACGACGTCTCCCTGCATTAGGACAGACTGCTCGCTCAGGAGCGGCCTGTTGCCACAGCAGGTCGCTCCCTCCCCGCAGTCCCTGGCCTGTCTGTAGCAGAGAGAAACGCTGGCGCGGTGCTCCTTCTGTAGCCCTGCCCTGTAGCCGCTGTCAGGCATACAGTCAGGGCCTGTGGTACAATGCGAGTACCGGCGCAACGATGAGCCATCCCACAAAGACCGTCTGCGATCAGTGCAGAAGTATGCAACCGCAGTGATCAACCGTTTTCAAACGAACGAACAGGTAGCCGGTCGGTCTGCCATCTAGAGCAGCCGGCGGCCGACCGCAAAGGAAGCTTCTCTATGTCTGAGCAAGAACGCCGTCTGGAGAAAGATGCTCCCCTGCGTCGCGACATCCGCATGCTCGGAGACGCCCTGGGGCGAGCCATCCAGCAGCACGGTGGTAGCGCGGTCTTCAAGACCGTCGAGCGTCTGCGCCGTAGCTGCAAACGTTTGCGGGACTGTGCCGAAGTGCTCGCCCGTGCTGAGGGAGCGGCTGGCGAGCAGCTACGCGCCGAGATTGCGGCGCTGGATAGCGAGATTATGCAGATTGTGGAGCGCTGCGATCTGCGCATGGCCATCGACGTGATTCGCGCCTTCACCATCTACTTTCATCTGGTGAATACGGCCGAGCAATACCATCGCATCCGCCGGCGTCGCGAGCATGAGGCCGGTCCTGAGCCAACCCCACAGCGCGGCTCCCTGGGAGCGCTTGTGGAGCAGCTCCGCCGCACTCAGGTCAACGAGGAATCCCTGCAGCAGTTGCTGCAACGCCTCTCCATCGAGCTGGTCTTCACTGCCCACCCGACCGAGGCTACTCGCCGCACGCTGATCATCAAGTCACGTCAGGTGGCCGACCTCCTGGAGGCCTATGATCGCGAGCGCGGCCTCCTCTCTGACCACCCGCAGCGTCCCTGGCCCCGGCAGCGCGAACTGGAGAGCACGATCGCTCTGCTCTGGCGCACCGACGCCGTGCGCCACGTGCGTCCTCAGCCCATCGATGAGGTTAAGATGGGCATCTATTACCTCGATGAGATTCTCTACGATGCGCTGCCGGAACTCTACGCGGAGTTTGCACAGCTGCTCGAGACGCACTACCCTCAGGCCGCTTTCGACCTGCCTCCTTTCCTGCGCATCGGCTCCTGGATCGGCGGCGACCAGGACGGCAACCCGAATGTGGGACCGGAGACCCTGCTCGCGGCTCTGCGCCTGCAACGGGTCAGTGTGCTGGCACACTACCGGCGCTCCATCGAGGCTCTGGCCCGCGAATACTCGCAGTCGCTCAACTACAGCACGATCACTGAGGCGTTGCGCCGCTCCATTGAGGAAGACGCAGCCCGCCTCCCTACGTACGATCGTGAGCTGGGCGAGCAGACACGCCTGGAGCCGTATCGGCGCAAGCTCTCGTTTATGTGGAAACGCCTGGGGGCCACGCTGGCGCTCTCCTCTCCACCGGATGATCTCGCCGGGGAGTTCGCCCAGGGCAGCGCACTCCGCACAATCGCTTATGACGACGCTCGAGAGCTGCTTGCCGATCTGCATCTGGTCTACGACAGCTTGCTGGCCGACGGCGAGCGCGAGGTCGCTCACGGCGCCCTGGCCCGCCTGATACGCCAGGTGGAACTCTTCGGCTTCCACTTCGCCTCCCTCGATGTGCGCCAGCACAGCGAGCGCCACGCTACTGCGCTCTCTGAATTGCTGCGCGTGACCGGCCTGACCACCACCCTCGGTGGCACTCCGGCCCGAGACTACCTCGAGATGGATGAGGCCGAGCGCGTCGCCTTGCTGGAACGCCTGCTCTGTGATCCCCGCGTCCTGCCGCGCCGCGGCCTCCAGCTCAGCAAAGAAACGGCCAGCGTCCTGGGAACGTTCGAGGCCATCAGACAGGCACGTGAGGAATTTGGCCCGCGCGCGGTCACCTGCTATATCATCAGCATGGCGCGTACCCTCAGCGATCTGCTGGAGGTCCAGTTCTTCTGTAAGGAGGCCGGCATCAGCGGCCTGCCGATCGTGCCACTCTTCGAGACGATCGCCGATCTGCGAGCGTGTGCCTCGGTGATGGAGACCGCCTTCAACGCTCCCCTCTATCGGCGCTGGGTGGCAGACCACGGCGATGAGCAGCAGATTATGCTCGGCTACTCCGATAGCAGCAAGGACGGTGGCATCTTGACCTCCGGCTGGGAACTGTATCAGGCTCAGCAACGCCTGGCAGCCCTCGGCCAGCGCTATGGGATCGGCATTATGATCTTCCACGGCCGTGGCGGCGCGATCGGCCGCGGTGGGGGCCCGATCTACGAGGCCATTCTGGGCCAGCCGCCGGGCACGGTCAACGGACGCATTCGCATTACGGAGCAGGGTGAGATGCTCTCGTTTAAATATGGCCTGCACGACATCGCTCTGCGCAACATGGAGCTGGTGGTGGCTGGCGTCGTCGAGTCGAGTCTGCCGGGCACAGGGGTGAGCAACGAGCCAGCGCGCTGGGTGGAGATCATGGAGCGTCTTTCGGATGGGGCCTACCGCCGCTACCGGCGCCTGATCTACGAGGACCCCGAATTCTTGAGCTTCTTCGAGCAGGCCACCCCCATCCTCGAACTGGGCTGGCTCAACATCGGCTCGCGTCCGGCTCGCCGCACCAGTGGACGTAGTATCGAAGAGCTGCGCGCCATCCCCTGGGTCTTCTCCTGGATGCAGAGCCGCTATGTGCTGCCAAGCTGGTACGGCGTGGGAGGGGCCATCGAGGCCTTTGTCGAGCAGGACCCCACCGGCCTCGCTGAACTGCAGCAGATGTATCGCTCCTGGCCCTTTATGCGCGCCTTCCTGGATAACCTCCAGATGACGCTCTCCAAGGCCGACCTGCACATCGCCCGCCACTACGCTACGCTGGTCGCCGATGAGGAGCTGCGACGGCGCATCTCAATGGAGATCGAGAGGGAGTATGAGCGCACGCGCCACTGGCTGCTGCAGATCGTCGGCGGCACGGCGTTGCTGGACAACTCGCCGGTTCTGCAACGCTCGATCCGCCTGCGCAATCCCTACGTTGATCCGTTGAGTTACTTCCAGGTGGTGCTGCTGCGCCGCCTGCGTGCCCTGGGCGGACCACTCGATCTGAGCAAGGCCGAGCAGGAGGAGGTTGGTGAGGAGGAGCGCGAGCGCGCTCGTGTGACCTACGCTGTGCTCCTGACGATCAATGGCATCGCCGCTGGCCTGCGCAACACGGGCTAGGTATCGCTCTCTCCTCCACGATCAATGGCATCGCCGCTGGCCTGCGCAACACGGGCCAGGCCAGCCAGGGAGAGAGCGACGACGAGGACGGTGATCGCTTATCGCTCTCTCCCCCATACTCAGGCCTCGCTCAGACGTGCGGCAGCACTTCCTCGGCGAAGGCGCGCAGACCCTCCATGTCGTCCATGTCGGACCAGTGCAGCATCAACTCCTCCACGCCTGCCTCAGCGTAACGCCTGATCTGCTCGATGGCCATCTCGGGCGTGCCCACAATGGTCGTGCCTTGCTCCTGCACCCGCTGAAGTAGTTCTTGCGGAGGGAGGGCGGCCCAGGCCGCATTGCGGAAGCGCCACGAGTCCAGGCTCCGTTCGAGCTGCTCACGGGTCCGTCCGAAATGGAGAGAGGTCATCATCGTACGCCGTACGCTGCTCGGCGGCCGCCCGGCCTCCTCCAGCAACTGATCGAGCAGGACCGAGCGCTCGTGAAACTCGGCGGGCGTCATAAAACCGGCGTTCCAGATCCCGGCATAGCGTGCCGCCAGCGGGAGAGTGCGTCGGGGTCCCCGTCCTCCTATCAGGATCGTCGGGCCGCCGGCGCGCTGCGGACGTGGCAGCAGTCGCGCCTCGTGGAGCTGGTAGAAGCGCCCTGTCAGTGTCACCGGCTCTTCGTCGCGCAGCAGGCGCGTGATGACCTCCATGGCCTCCTCAAAGCGCGCCATGCGCGTCGCCATGTCTCCCAGATCAAAGCCGAAATGGGTGTGCTCGCGCTCTTGCCAGCCTGCGCCGACTCCTAGAATAAAGCGTCCGCCGCTTAGATCGTCAATGGCCGCCGCCTGACGCGCCAGCATGACAGGATGGCGGAACGAGATGGGCGAGACCAGCAGGCCAAAATGAATGCGCCGGGTATGCTCGGCCGCATAGGTCAGAGAGACAATGGCCTCCAGCGAGTCTTGATCGGGGGGAGGGGCGTTGGTGAAATGATCAGAGCGAAAGAGGCCGGCAAAGCCCATTGTTTCACTCGCTTCGACCAGACGCTTCCAGCGTGGCCAGGTCAGGCCGTCCTGGCCTTCGACCTGTAGGGAAAGAGCGACCATAAAAACTCTGCTCCTATGTCGATGCAACGGTGGTGCACGGGCGACCTCAAAGACATGGCAGCATGCTCTGCGCCCCCCCCGCGCCCGATGACCCCAGTATGACACCCCGGCGTCCACTCCCGCAAGGAGAGCCTTCCGCCTACCGCTGGTAAGCCGCAGCCGCACTCGCTCTGCGCTCGCGCTCCACGCAGGAGACGCCACAGCCGTTGACGACCGGACTCGCCCTATGGTATAATCCGCGACGATGATTGCCTGTATATATCGAGCAATCACGCAAATGAAGCTCTGCAGAGCAGAGCTTGCTGAGCTGTCCCGCGTTGAGCGAACGTAGTACAGAGCAAGCGGCCAACAGCGATCCGATGGCTGGTGAAAGTTCGGAAGGACACGCGCTCTGGAACGCCTTCGTGAGCGGCTGGCCGAAGAAAGTCCGTGAGTACGTGCGTCGCCTCGCTAGAGCACAGTATCGATCCATAGCTCACTAATCCGCCGGCGATCGCTCTTGAGCGATCAGGGCGACGAGGCAGGGCCACCAACAACGGGCAAGTAGGAGCAGGTGGGCGGTTCCCACGCAGCGCAATCACCGCAAAAGTGGTCACCGGGTCTCTGCCTCACGCTGTTGTGGGAAAGGCAGGCAGGGGTTGGCCTGTGCGCTCTCCCCTCAACGCTGTGCAGCGGCTGGTGACAATAAGGGTGGCACCACGGGCGTAGTCCAATCGAGATCAAGTGAGGCATCCCCTCGCGATTGACCTACTCTCGTCCCTTCATGGTTGTTCAGGACAGGAAGGGGCGAGGGGGGTCCGTACCTCGCACGCTCCTTCCCGACCGCAATTCCTTGAAGGAGTGTTGCACAATGACGACCAGCAGTCAGGAACATCGGGCAGGAGCGCAGAACAGCGCACTTGCCGTGGCCCTGCAGAAGATCGCCTCGGTTGAGGTGCCCCAGGGAAAGAGCATTGCCCTGGCCTACTCGGGCGGCCTCGACTCCTCTCTGTGCGTCAAGCTGGCTGAGTTGAAGTACAAAGCGCGTGCGCTCTATGCGATCAACGTCGATGTCGGCCAGGGTCAGGAAGAGATCGACATGAGTGTGCAGCGCGCGATCCAGCTCGGGATCCAGCCGATCACCATTGACGCCAGGCAGGAGTTCACCGAACACTGGCTCACCAGAGCCATCCAGGCCAACTCCGACTATAACGGCTACCCCGTCTCCACCTCTATGACACGCCAGCTCATCGCCGCCAGGGTTGCTCAGAAGGCGCTGGAACTGGGCTGCGATGCCCTGATGGAGGGCTCTAGTGGGAAAGGCAACGACCAGTACCGCATGCACAACGTCTTCAGCCTCTTCGCGCCTGGCCTTGCCATCTTCGTCCCTGTGCGCGACTTCGATCTGACGCGCGGCGAAGAGGGTCTGCTCATGGAGCGCTATGGGGTTCCCATCGAGGAGGTGATCGTCGGCGGCGACGACAAGACGATGTGGTGCCGCTCGATCGCCAGCGGCGGCATCGACCTGAATACGGAGCTGCCAGACTCGATCTGGATGTGGCTGACCCCTCCCACAAAGGCACCGGAGCAGCCCACGACCATCACGCTCACCTGGCGCAACGGTCTGCCGATCGCCTTGAATGGCCAGGAACTTGCGCTCGATGAGATCATCACACAGCTCAACGTGATCGGTGGCGCCAATGGCATCGGCAAGATCGATCTCTTCGAGGACGGCATCATGGGCCTGAAGTCGCGCGAGATCTATGAGGCTCCCGCCGCGACGATTCTGCTGAAGGTCCATCGCGATCTCGAACAGTTCTGCCTCGCCAAAGAGGAGATCCAGTTGAAGCGCCCCCTGGAGGCCTGCTGGTCCCGCATGGTCTACCACGGCGAATGGTTCCACCCTCTCAAACGCGCTATTGATGCCTTCATCGCGACCACGCAGCAGGTGGTCAACGGTGAGTACACCGTCCAGCTTTACAAGGGAAATATCGATATCGTTGCGCGCAAGGCCGAGGGCGGCCTCTTCTTCCCTGACGTCCGCTCGATCAAGAGCGCCAGCTTCAATCAGAAGGAGTGCGCTGCTGTGGCTCACATCCGTGGCCTGCCTTATGAGCTGATCGCGCGTCGCAACAAGCATCTGGAACAGGATCTGGTGCTGGGAGAATCGTGAAGATGAGCAAACTCTGGCAGAAAACGTACCGCCTGAATGAGCAAGTGGAGCGCTTCGAGGCTGCGCAGAATAGCACCCTCGACATGCGCCTGGTGCGCCACGACGTCTGGGGATCTCTGGCGCACGCCGCTATGCTCGCGAGGATCGGCGTGCTGACAGAGGACGAGCACAGGGCCTTGAAAGAGGCTCTGTGTGATATCCTCAAACTGGCCGAAGCGGGCCAGTTCACGATCACGCTCAACGACGAGGACGTGCACACGCGCATCGAAAACTACCTTGCTGAGGTGGCTGGAGCGGCTGGCAAAAAGATCCACACCGCCCGCTCGCGCAACGACCAGGTGCTCGTCGACCTGCGCCTCTACGCTAAGGAGCAGTTGCACGTGATCGCCGAGGCCTTGCTGACCCTGGCAGAGACCCTCTGGCGCTTCGCCAGCGCCCACAGCGATGTGCCCATGCCCGGCTATACGCATATGCAGCGCGCAATGCTCTCGTCGGTGGGTCTCTGGGCTGGCGCCTTCGTTGAGGCCCTCCTCGACGACGAGCAGCTCCTGGCCACGGCCTATACCCTGGCCGATCAGTCTCCGCTCGGCTCGGCCGCCGGCTATGGCGTGCCGATCCCCATCGACCGCCAGTACACGGCCGAGCTGCTCGGTTTCTCGCGCGTGCAGAATAACGTGATCTACGTGCAGAACAGCCGCGGCAAGGTCGAGGCCGCCTGTGTCCAGGCGCTGGCTCAAATTATGCTGGACCTCAGCAAGCTGGCGCAGGATATCCTGCTCTTCACGACAGTCGAATACGGCTTCCTGCATGTGCCACAGGAGCTGTGTACTGGCAGCAGCATCATGCCCCAGAAGCGCAATCTGGGCGTGATGGAACTGGTGCGCGCTCGCACACAGACCGTGCTGGCCCTGCAACAGCAGATTCTGGGCATTGTCAGCGGGCTGCCCTCCGGCTACAATATGGACTATCAGGAGACCAAGCGCCCCTTTATGGAAGCGCTGGACATTGTGCATGAGAGCCTGGAGATCTCTACGCTGGTTGTGGGTTCGCTGGAGGTGAATAGCGAGCGCCTGGTCGCTGCCTGCACCTTTGAACTCTTCGCCACTGATCGCGCCTACGAACTGACGCGCGTCGCCAACCTGCCATTCCGCGACGCCTACCGCATCGTAGGAGCTGAGGTGACAGCCCAACTGGACCGCAACGGGCCTCTTCCTATCGAGAATCGTGAGCAACTGGTCGAACGTCTGAAGAAGCGCAGCCACCTGGGCGGCGCTGGGAACCTCGGTCTGGAGAGCGTCCACACGCTCCTGGCCGAGGCAACGGCGAACTGGCAGGCCCGCCGCAGTGCCTTCGAGCAGGCGATCAGCCGCCTCGTGGTCAGTGATGGCCCGGCGGCCCAGCATCCTCCAACGCTCAATGGCACAGCGCCGGCGCGGGGCGAGCTTCAGCAGGAAGGGGAGGTATAAGTCTATGGCAACCGCGGTACTCGCCTACTCCGGCGGCCTGGATACATCTGTCGCCATTCGCTGGATTCAAGAGAAATACGATCTGGACGTGATCGCGCTGACCATCGACGTCGGCAATGATCGGGATCTGTCAAGCATCGCACGCCGCGCCGAGCAGATCGGTGCGGTCAAAGCGCTGGTGGTGGATGGGCGCGCGGATTTTGTGCGCTACTTCGTCTGGCCGGCTCTGCAGGCTGGCGCGATCTACGAGGGCCAGTACCCGCTGGCGACGGCGCTGGCCCGCCCGCTCATCGCTCGCCTGCTGGTGGAGGTTGCCCGCGCTGAGGGCGCGGTGGCTGTGGCTCATGGCTGTACGGGCAAGGGCAACGATCAGGTGCGCTTCGACGTCTCGATCCAGACGCTGGCGCCCGATCTGAAGATCATCGCCCCCGTGCGCGAGTGGAGCATGACACGCGACAACGAGATCGCCTACGCCGCTGAGCACCACATTCCGATTCCGGTGACCAGCGCCAGTCCCTACTCCGTCGATCAGAACCTGTGGGGCCGCAGCATCGAATGCGGCGTGCTGGAAGATCCCTGGGCTGAGCCGCCAGAGGATGTCTTCGCCTGGACCACCAGCCCCTGGCTCTTCGGCCGCCCGGGCGGTCCGCCTATCCCTGAGCCTACCTACATCGAGGTCACGTTCGAGCAGGGCATACCGGTCGCCCTGAACGGCGAGGAGATCGACGGCGTGGCGCTGATTGAGCAGCTCAATCCGCTGGCTGGCAAATACGGCATCGGTCGCATCGATCATGTCGAGAATCGCCTGGTGGGCATCAAGTCGCGCGAGGTCTACGAGGCTCCGGCCGCCGTGGTGCTCCATGCGGCTCACCGCGCTCTGGAGAGCCTGACGCTGAGCCGTGATCAGCTGCGCTTTAAGGAGCTGGTCGCCGGTGAGTATGCGCGTCTGATCTACAACGGACAGTGGTACAGCGCGCTCCATCAGGATCTGGCGGCCTATGTCCAGAGCACGCAGCGCTTTGTAAGTGGCACGGTGCGCGTGAAGCTCGCGCCGGGCCAGTTCTCTATCGTGGGACGCCAGTCGGAGCACTCGCTCTATCGCCATAGTCTGGCAACCTACGACAGCGGGGATCAGTTCGACCACAACGCCGCTCTGGGCTTCATCAAGCTCTGGGGCCTGCCGCTGCAGACCCAGGCCCAGGCCCAGTTGCTGCCCTCGCTCGGTATCGAGGGCAATCTTTTGAAAGGCGTCGACGGGAACCTGCTGGAGCAGGGCCGCACCAGGGCCCAGACTTCAGAGTAGACCTGCTGCAGGCCGAGGCCCGGACCGCTCAGCAGCGACGGGCCTTGCCTGCTTCCTGGATCGCTCGCGGTCTACGCACTGCTCAGGGCTGCACGTACGCCAGGTACTACTTCAGCAGCGAACTGTTGGATCTGACGCTGGCGATCCTCAAGTGGCCAGTAGATGAAGGTGTCCATGCCAACCTCGCTCACGAGACGCGCCAGCTCCGCGCTCCACGCCTGCGCGGAGCCGCGAAAGGCGCCACGCTCCCAGCCAGCGCCGCTGGCAGTGATCTGCCCCATGACGTTATAGATGCGCCGAATGGCCTGAGGCGAGCGACCGGCGGCGTGGGCAGCTTCGTCGATCTGCCGCTGCATGGCGGGCAGTGTCTCCGGGGGAGCGTAGCTGCTGCTGGGAATCCAGCCATCAGCAAGGCGGCCGGTGATGGCCAGCATGCGCGGGCGATAGGCTCCCAGCCAGATGCCGACTGCATGTGCAGGCTGCGGTCCCGGATGGACGCCCTGCGCACTATAGTAATGACCCTGGAAGCGTAGCACACGCTCACCGCTCCAGAAGAGCTGGATCACCTGCAGCGCCTCCTCAAGCGCCGCTACGGCTTCTCCTCTGCTGCGTTGCGGTCCTCCCATTGCGACGATTCCCTCGCTGAAGGCTCCCGCGCCCAGGCCCAGCTCGATGCGCCCTCCGCTGAGCAGGTCGAGTGTGGCCACGGCCTTGGCCAGCATCAGCGGCGGACGCAGCGGAAGATTCGCCACGTTGGGGAACAGACGCACTCGCTGTGTGGCCTGCGCCAGCACTGCGATCAGTGTCCAGGTGTCCAGAAAGTGTGCATTGTAGGGATGATCCTGAATGCCGATGAAATCGAGGCCGGCCTCATCGATGGTGCGCGCCAGCTCCAGCGGCCAGCGAGGATGCTCAGCGGGTGCGGTTGGATCAACGTTTGCTCCAAAGGAAATCGTTCTGCCCTGGTACTCTATCATGTTCTGCCTTTTCTGCTCTGAAAGATGGCGAGAGAGCAGGACTAGCGGCTCTTCTTGCCTGTGACTGTAAAGCGGGGAAAGACTTCCTGGGCCAGCAGCTCCACCGTCTGGCGATCGTCCAGCTCCCAACTGCCGAGGAGAAAGTACTCAACGCCCAGATCAATGTACGCCTGGATCTGAGCGGCGATCTGGTCGGGCGTGCCCAGCAGGCCTCGCCCATGCAGACTGGCCGCCGCCCGCTCCGATGGCACACAGGTGCAGCGGCCAAACCAGCTCCGCCGGATGTGCGCCGGATCGCGCCCCACCTGGCGGCAGGCCTCCTCAAAGACGGCGAGCCGCTGACGGTAATCAGCAGGCGAGAGCCAGGCGGCATTCCAGTCGTCGGCATAGCGCGCGACGATCTGAAGCAGGCGCGGTCCCTGTACTCCAACGAGGATGGGCGGCAGCGGATCAGGCTTCGGTTCACAGTGCGCGGCGGTGACAGCGTAATGGCGTCCCTGGAACGTCACTGTCTCCTGCGTCCAGAGGGCCTTGAGAATCTGCAGTGTCTCCTCGAGCTGCTCAGCGCGCACACGTGTACCAGGAAATGGATAGTTGTAGGCGCGATACTCCTCTTCGTTCCAGCCGGCGCCGATGCCGAGCAGGAGACGTCCCTCACTCAGATACTGCAGCGTCGCTGCCATCTTCGCCAGCAGTCCCGGATTGCGAAACGATTGACAGAGCACCGCGTGTCCGATGCGAAACTGCGGGTAGCGTGCGGCGAAATAGGTGAGAGCGGTCCAGCCTTCCAGCACGGGCGAGCTGCCAAACTGGAGATGATCGACAAACCAGAGCGAGTCGATCTGCTCTCCAACGAGAGCGATCTGCTCCTGCGCGATCTGATGGAAACGCTGAGGGGTCATCCCTTTCTCGGGACCGGGATTGAGCACCCAGCCAAATTGAATTGTAGCCATCTCCTCTTCCTTTTCTGCGTGATGCTCTCTCTATTCTACGCGAGGCCCTGGGCATTGAGCAAAGGGTGAGCATGGGACCAGGACGGGGAACGTCGCTGATCAGGGCACGCTTCAACCGAGGCGAGGCGAGCGCTCTCCCGGTGTAAGGAAGGAGGGGAGTGACTTCCGCGAGCGGCACAGGAGCCTGGGCGCTGCGGCTAAACTCGTGCTTGAGTAACAGGGAGAAATTCTGTATAGTATGTGGAATCTCACCACCTATTCTTTCAATCCAAGGTGATAGCCCACATGGTCGTGTTTGAAACCATCCGGCGGCGGCGCAGCGTCGGTAAGATGACGTCCCGCCGGCCCACCCGCGAGCAGATTGAGCGTATACTGGAGGCGGCCACGCACGCCCCCAATCATCATAGAGTCGAACCCTGGAAATTCATCGTCTTCTCTGGTCAGGCCCGCGAGGAGCTGGGCGCTGCTCTGGCTCAGGCCCTGGCGCTACGCCTGGCAGGGCAGAGCGAGGAGAAAGCCTGCATCCTGATCGAGAAGGAGCGTACCAAGCCTCTGCGAGCCCCCGTGGTGATTGTCGTAGCAGCCGAGGCTCCCCGGCGCCCGGAGGTACTGGCTATCGAGAACATCGAGGCCGTGGCGGCCGCCGTGCAGAATATGCTGCTGACGGCCGAGGAGCTGGGACTGGCCGCGATGTGGCGCACGGGCGAGGCTGCCTACGATGCGCACGTGAAGGAGTGGCTCGGACTGGACCCGGCGGACCACATTGTCGCCTTTCTCTATCTGGGCTACGCGGCCACCGCGCCCCTCGAACGCATCCCCGCCAGCTACGCCCGCAAAACTATCTGGCACGGCGATCTGTAACCTTCAGAGAGCGCGGCAGAGCTGGGAAGGGAGGGAGCAGAGTGGCTTCCTCCCCGTCTGGCTATCTCGCTGCAGCCGCCGTCTCGGCAGCAGCAGCCAGCCAGTCAGCCAGCCCTGGACTCCCGGAGCTGAGACGAGGAGAGCCGCCGGGGACCGGCCACTCACACCTCTCGGCCACCGGCGTGGGCCAGGGCCTCCGCCGGCTGATCGCTGCTCGTCTGGCGAACGCGCAGCAGGCTGACCTCGTACTCTGGCTGGACATCCAGCGCGCGGCCGAGCAACTCCTGCTGGCCAGCAGCTGTGGTGATGCCCCATTGCACCTGTGGCGCCCAGAGGTGCCGTGGCAGACCGCTGGCCTGGACCCCCGGTAGAAGGAGGGCCGCCAGGGCGCTGACGATCGGTGTGGCAAAGGAGGTACCCACCCACGAGGCCCAGCCGTGGCTGTCAGGGGGTGCGGGATACTCCATCTCGCAGTCCTCGGCGGCCAGCGCCGGATAGCTCGCTGCAGAATAGACGCCGACAATGCCATCAATATCACGCGCCTGCGTCATACACTCGCCCGGGGCGGGCGGCACCGGCGTGGGCAGCCCACCGCCATAGGTGGCGATGCCATTGTAGCTGGGGAACTGCGAGGGATAGTTGCTGTAGGGCGTCGCCTGGCCATGACGGTCGACGGCTCCAACGGCAATCACCTCCGGGAAGGCTGCTGGATAGCGCGGTCCCCAGCGCGGCGACTGCTTCATGCCGTACATCGGAGGAGCGTTCCAGCGGTGGACGTTCGAGTCGTTGCCGGCGGCGGCCACCAGCACGGCCCCCAGCGAGACCAGGCTCTGGACCACGCGATGTAGATTGGCGCGCAGCAAGAGCGTCGAGCGCATGGTGTCGCTCAATTCCATCGAGGGACAGCCGAAGTCCTGACCAAACCAGACCAGTGGCAGCTCCTCCTGGGCAGCCGTCGTCACCAGACTCAGGTTGACGACCACCTGGCGCTCGCGCAGATCTCCCCAGAGCATGCGCACAACGATCCACTGCAGGGCCGCCACCAGCGTGGCCGTATTGCCCACCGCGCGATTGTTGAGCACACGGATGCATTCGATGTTTGCACGCGGGGCCAGTTCGCGTACGATCCCACTCACAAAGAGACCGTGATCTGGCATGTCAAAGCCAATCAATCGCCCGTAAATGTCGCGTCCCGTGACTGGCTGCGTCTCGCTCTCTTTCTCAAGGGCCTCTGGCAGCTCCCAGTGATGGAAACGCACCAGGGGGGCCTGAGTACTGTGCGCCTGCTCAGCCAGCATGGAGAGCAGGTGATTGCCCTGCGGGCCGGCCTGGACAGCGGCCCGCTCGATCTGTTCCAGCGCTGGCAGCGTATCGAGCACAAAGACCGTCACTCCCTCGCCGTCAAGATGCCTGACCGCTGGCAGGTCCTCCCATTCCAGCTTATAGAGCGGATGCGCATTGTGCACAGGGATCGGTGGGATCACCGGGCAGCCATGGGTACCACAGCCACCAATGTAGGGGGCCCCGCCGTTGAGCCAGTGCGGCATCGCTGCCACAATGGGAATGCCTCCGCTCTGCTTGAGCGTATCCAGGTTCTCATTGATGAGGTCCACAACCTCGCGCGTCAGATCAGCATCGTTGCCGGCCATTGTCATGCTCGACATGGCATACATCGACTTCACACGCTCAAGACTGAAAAAGGCAATCACCGTGGTGCCACCCGCTGGAGCCGGGAAGAAGAACTTATCGTGAAGCGTGTAGAGATTCGCATGCTTACCTCGGGCTGGCTGCGAGGCATCCCCCCGCTCAAGGATGGCAAATTCCGCTCCCAGCGTGGCCTCAATCTCTCCCAGGGCATCATAGACCATGCCACAGACACCGGTGGCCTTGCGCCTGGCGGGGACGGTACGCTGCGGAGTTGTGGCTCGCGGCAGGTCGGTCTCAAGCTGCAGCGGTTTCAGATTGAAGCCTCGCATATTGAGAAAATCGTTGAGATGATCGATATGCAACGACTCCAGAATCGCCTGAAAGGTATGGTAGAACGCCTGGGGATCGCGTGTATCGGCTGGTAAAGCCATGGGCGAATGAAACGAGACGGTCACGTGGTTTTCGTGCCAGTAAATGACCACCTTGTTCCACCAGGGGATACCCATGTGTTCACGAGTGGTGGACATGCTGAACTCCTTACGTTACTGCACAACAGTACCAGTCTATTCATAGCGGTCGCTACATCTCTCTATAGGAGAAAACGCCTTGTCGATGATTTTTTAGCATGACGTCTCCGACAGCCAGGGCAGGGCACCGGCCTCCCCCACCAGACGAAAGGAGGCCCAGAAGTACGGATGGGAGTAGGATGAGGAGCGCAGCAAGGCCGATTGCGCAGCGCGCAGGGCCTCACTGCGCGTGTCGCCCGCCAGCAGGCGCAGGTAAAAGAAGCGCATCAGCTCAGCCGTAGCACTATCCTCAACGGCCCAGAGGCTCATGACGAGCGAGGCCGCTCCCGCCGCCAGGAAGGCACGGCCCAGCCCTAACTGCTCGTCTCCCCCTCCGCTGAGCGACAGTCCCGTTTCGCAGCCGCTCAGGGTAACCAGCGCACAGCCGCTCAGGTCAAGGCTGAAAGCGTCGATGGCGTTCAACTGGCCATCGGCGAGGCGCACATAGGAGAAGTTGGGGGCATCGAGACGGCTGCGCCCGTGGGTCGCCAGGTGAATGAGGGGACTGCCGGGCACTTCCTGTCTCAGACGCTCAATGGTTGCCTCCGCCTCTAGGTAGCAGCGTGCCTCCAGCAGGGCGGCCAGGGTCCTGGCCTCGTCGAGCGCACGGAGCAGCTGGCCGTTGCCCGAGTAGCCAAAGACCAGAGGAGATGCCGCACCAGCAGCTCTGCTGCGGACCTCGGCGACCGGTAGCATACTGCAGGCCGGCAGATAGCTGACCTGAAAGCGCTCAATGAGAAAGCGCTCGCCATCGTAGAGTGCATGAAAGGGCAGCGTATGCAGAGGGCCGTAGGGGACGATGGTCAGATGGCCGTCAGCAGGTGGTAGCAGAGGGGCTACCGGCTCGATGAGCAGGGTGTGGAGCTTTCTGAGCAGGCCTCGAATGGCCTGCTGCGGGGGATGCCGGATATCAGACCAGCCGCCAGGCTGCAGATGCGTATGCAGCAGCAGCAGCAGCCGCTCCACCTGAGCCGCGCTGGCAGTCACCTGATAGGTCTGTAACCGATCACTGGTGAGTGCAAATATCACTATATGCTGCTGATGGAGATAGTAGGCCAGCAGCGTTTGTGTGGGCTGGAGATGACGCTGCAACCAGCTGCCAGCGACGTGACGCTCCAGGCGCCTGGCCGGGCGAGCGGCGCGCCGCTGACGGCGCACCTGTGGAGGCGTCCGCTCCAGGCGCTGGAGGTGCAGGCGTTCAAACAGCTCACTCACCTTCTGCTCGCAGCGCCGTAACTCCGCGCGGATCACCTCCTGATCAACGTCAGGAGGGACCTCAGGACCGAGATCGCTCAGCAGCGTACTGTAGCGGTGGTAGCGCTGCTGCCAGGTTTCCAGCTCGTGCTGCAGGCGCAGCAGAGTCGCACGCTCATCTGGCTCTGCAGTGGACCCGGCCACATCGCTGGCAGCCCCCTTTTTCCTGGTGAGGTACTGGCGCAGCGCCATCGAGCGTGCCCGCTCCAGATAGCCCAGGGCCTGCTCCGCCTGTTTGCGCTGCAGAGAGAGCGCGATCATATCCTCGTAGACTGCCCAGGTGGTGCGCAGGAAGGCCGGGCCGAGATCATAGACGAGGTGATCAAGGATGCGCTCGATCTGGGCAATCGCGGCGCGGTAGTGGCGGCCCGCCCGTTGTAGATCAGCCTGGCGTGCAGCCACCCGTCCGAGCAGATGCTGCGCGCGGTAGGCCTGTTCCTGCAGATTGTGGCGCCGCGCCAGGAGCACCGTCTCCCGACAGAGCGTCACTGCTTCCTTGAGGAGCGCCTCAACCTGAGGGGGTTCCTGACTGAACGTGCCCTCCTCGGCGCAGCAGATCAGCACTGCCGCCAGCACCAGTCTGGCGCGGGCCGCACAGGCCACCAGCCCGCGCGCCTCGAAGATTGGCTTGAGCGCCTCCGCCTCACGATAGGCCTCGGCCAGCGACTGCATTTCCAGCAGCAACTCGGCGCGCTGTAGACGCACCAGCGAAGCGTGGTGTTCAAGACCGCCCTGGGTAAAGAGCACACCGGCCTCCTCCAGCGCCTGCAGGGCCTCGGAGCGCCGGCCCGCCGTCGCCAGCACCAGTGCGTACTCACGCAGACCATCAGCCGTATCCAGGAGGGAGCCACGCTCCTTGCGTACCTCGACAGCGCGCGCCACCAGCTCGCAGGCCTCCTCAGCGCGATCCAGCTTCACCAGGCAGGTGGCGATCTTCATCATCAACCAGGCCAGCAGCTCATCCAGATGCTGCTGCGCCGTCAGGTCGTAGGCACGATAGTAGCGTCGCAAGGCCTCACCATAGTAGCCCTGAGCGTAATCCAGCTCGGCCAGGCTCAGCTCCTGATCCACCACCTGACCGCTCATCCCCAGAGCCGCAAAGGTGGCCTGGGTCTGCAGCAGCAGAGCATAGGCAGCATCAAAGTTGCCCAGCCAGGCCAGATTGCGCGCCTGATTGTACTGAGCCAGGGCAACAGCATGCTTGATCGACGCTTCCGGCAGGTCACGTAGCGTGTGGTAGATGGCCTGAATACGCTCATAGATGGCAAGAGCCTTCTGATACTCGCCAAGCTGCGTGTAGATCACCGCCGTGTTATGATCAACAGTACAGGCGCGGTAGCGCTCGCCGTGGCGCATGAAGATCTCGTGCGCCTGCGTTGCCGCCTGCAGCGCCTCCTCGCTGCGGCCCAACCAGGCGGCGGCAATCATCCAGCTGAGGCGGCTGCGCGCCCAGCCGACCTCATCGCCGAGGCGCAGGAACTCCTCCGCGGCAACATCGAGGGCCTCCATCGCCGCACGATCATGGCGAATGACCACCAGGGCGTCTCCCTTTGCCACATAGCCCAGCGCGCGGGCCTGCGCCTGCTGGAGATGCTCACCCAGAAAGATCAGCAGATGGGCCAGCTTGAGGGAGAGAAAGGGATTGATATCGCGCTGCCGCAGTGCCTCGTCCTTCAGAGCCAGAGCACAGGCCAGCGGGTCGGCCAATGCCGCAGCCTGCCTCTGAATATAGTCTCGCCCCTCCTCAAGGGAGAGCGCTAACAGATGCTGCACAAAGTGATCGTGATCCATCTCTGCCGGTCGATCTCCCCCAGAGACCAGCTCCTCATGGGCCATGCAAGCCTGGTAAGAGCGCGCCTGGCCGCAACCCGGCGCACTCGCCCTTCCGACACAGGCCTCCCTGGCTCAGGCAGTATGACACGAAGTCGCACCGCCGGCCTCTATCGCCAGTCCCTCGATCACCACCTCACGCTCAGGCAAACGCAGAACCAGCGTATACTCACCAGCGGGAACGGCGCTGAATACAATATTACCAAGATCATCAACACTTGTACATACCGACCGGCGCGCGAGACGACGCAGACTGGTCCGCTGCTCCTCGCCCAAGGCGTACGGTCCCGCCGCGGTCACTGGCAACAACTCGGCCTCGCTGCCCTCAAAGGCATCAACACTGACCGCGGGATCAATGCTGGTCACAATGCCCAGCAAAATATAGTCGCCATTGCCCGCACGCGAAAGATGCAGCGAGAGATCCACATCTTCCGCACGATACTGACGCGGCCAGAGAGCTGGCCGTTCTTCGCCGCGCAGCACGAGCTGCGCCTGCTGCCGGACAAGGCTACCAACAATACGCCGGACAGGCGACGCCGGGGACGGCGGGAGAAGGGCATCGGCCAGGAAACGCCTCGTGAGACCAACCTCCTCAGCACAGAGGGGACAGTCGAGGATATGCGCTGCGATCCGCTGCCTCTCTTCCGCCAGTAAGAGACCGGCACAATAGTAACTGAGCTTAAGGCCGCTCGGACAGTGGCGGCGATAGAGGCGTGCGACGAGAAAGCGATAGATATCTCGATAACGCGCGAGACGCAGCTGACAGATCTCGCACTGCTCAATATGCTGGGCCACTTCTGGCGAACGGGCCTCTTCGCCGAAGGCAAGCATCACAAGTTCCTCATCCCTGGGGGCAAATTGATGCACACAGTCCATCGTTCGTTGTTCCTTATTCAGCAGCATGGCAGAGAGCCATGCAGCACCTGAAAGCGGGTCCCTTCTACTGTTATAGAACTCACGTTGCTGTATAAACGTTTCAGGTGCTGCTTTTTACGCACTGCTTTTCTGCGTTTTCTGTTCGTTACACTTATTGTAACCCGAACAGAGCATAGATTCAAAGCTCATGGGTACCAAGCCGCCAACGAATTTGATCGATGTTGCGCATCAGACGTTCAATGATGTTGCGTCTCAAGCGATAAACCTCACGAACGTCGCAAAATTCCTGAGAGCAGTAGCGCACGACTTCGCGTGGCTTGAGGCCACAATGAAAGAGGAGATAGGCCAGGCGCCGCTCGCGCTCGTGGGGTAGCAGGCTCTGCAGGGTCTCCCAGAGCTCGTCCCCCTCGTCATCCGGCTCGTCGGCCGTCGGTTCGCCCGGATAACCGGGATCGAGCAGCGGCGCCTCCCGGGGACGCGAGTACATGCGCAGGGTATCCATAATCGCCCCGTTCAGGCTCGCACGCAGGTAGCTCAGGGCCGCTGCCAGCGAGGTGAACTCCAGCTCACGATTGTAGGCCGTGGCCTGCCAGAAACGCTCAAAGGCCTGGGCGACATAGTTATCTTCACTATCAAAACGACTGGCTACCTCGCGCCTGGGATGCCGACGCATCCAGCCACGGACAACATCGTAAAAACGCTGCTGCAACTGCTCCCAGGCCTGCTGATCATGGTAGACTGTAGCGCGTCGGAACATCTCCAGACAGTACTGATCGTCGCAGTGCTCCCCCCGCGTATCACTGCCGATCTGGCTGACGCGGCGCTCTGGGAGCACGCTCAGCCCGGGTGTGGCGGATAAATCTTCCATGTTGATGCCCATCGCTCTCGACCTGCTTTCCTTGGATACCATCTAAGGCGCTACCTGCGAGTGAACCCGCAGGACCTGAACACATCCATATTGAGTTAGACGTATCGCATAGTCGACGCTCAAATACATTTCATCCGAAACGATACAATTCAGGTTTTAAGAACCTCTGTTCATTTTCCATGATTCTCATGTATTTGTGCGAACACGCCAGGGAACATGCTGAAAGCCCGACCGATTCACTGAGCCTCCCCCTTGCTCAGTCTACCGTGAGCCTCTTCCAGAAGAGGTGGCACCTACTATACCCGATGGTGCCTCAGGCACTCGAACTCTGCTGTAAAAGCGGCTCGCGGCTCTTGTGGCTTCTTCCAAAAACAGGTATACTATCTGTAGAAAGTATAAGCCCTCATCCCGTGACGGGATATGTTACAGGTAACCAGCTTAGCGTGAATTGCTGCACAAAACCAGGGTGGGGTAGCCATGAACAGGCATATCTTGCTAGGCATCGACCCCGCTATCTCTCCGGCCACCCGGCACGCCCTCGGAAAGGTCAGCGAGCTGATCGAGCAGGCCCCTGCACTGCACCTGATCCTGATGACGGTCATCCCTATCCCCTATACTGCCTCTCCCTCTCTGGGAATGTACGTGGGGCAGATTCAACCCCTGCCAATCACGGCTGAGCAACGTGAGGAGGCCGAGGGGGTGCTCTATCGCGCGCGCCTCGAACTCCAGAAATACCCTATCTCTCCAGAACGTATCGATGTCCTGATCCGCGTCGGTGAACCGGCGGGTGAGCTGGTCAGAGCTGCCCGTGAACTGGGAGTTGACTTGCTTGTTGTGGGTAGTCGCGGGGATAGCTTCCATCAGAAGATGCGCCGCTTCTTCGTCGGCAGCATCTCACGCCGGGTGCTGGCGCTCGCGCCTTGCCCGGTGATGATCGTGACGGCTCCCCCGGTCACACGCCCGGGCGATCTGGTCGCCTGGTATAGGAAGGCTCTCACCTCCTATCTGGAGGAACATACGGGCGCTCTCGCCGTCTTTACCCCCCAGGAAGTGGCTACGATGTTCCTGCCGACCGGTCGCAAAAAGGTCGGGCGTAAGGAGATCGCCGCCGCCACTCTCGCTCTGGAGCACCTGGTCAATAACGGCAGGCTCTGCCGCCACGAGGTCAAAGGTCAGCTACGCTACGTGAACGATTAGTATTGCAAAGCAGACGCTGCGATTCACTTCCCCCTGCTATCACTTAGCACTATAGCAGACCTTTCGCACAAAGTAAATAACAAATGAGAATCATCTCGGTGACAATTCTCCCAGACATGTTGTAATACAGGCATGACCGGCATACAGGGCGTGCGCCCTTCCATCCGGTCATACCTTCTATCTCATACAGTGCTATCCATTCTTCAGCTGCTTCTCTAGCTCCTCTGGTGTGGTCACGGGAGCCTGGCACGTGAAATGCTGACAGACATAGGCGGTAGCCCTTCCTCCCTGCTGTGGCCGCTCTGCCAGCAGCGCTACTCTCTGCTCGGCTCTCTGCCTCCCGGGGGGGCTGCAGGCCAGCACGCTGGTTGGCAGGTAGCGCCCGTTGACGACGGCCAGGAGCGCTGCCGTATCTGGGGCCTCTGGCTCGCCGATGATGGCAATCTCGCGCACGGATGAGATGGCGAAGTCCAGCGCTCCCAGGGCCTGACCGAAGGCGTGAGGGTGCTGGGCCATGACGTCAGCGATGGCATGGAGGTAGGTCTCGGCAACCTGACGGTAGCGCTCCTCGCCGGTGAAGGCCGCCAGGCGGAGCAGCACCTCGGCGGCTACGCTGTTCCCGGCGGGAATGGCGTTGTCCATGATCTCTTTGGGCCGGCTGACCAGGGCCTCCTGATCGCTGCCGGTGTCGAAGAAGCCGCCGTTTTCTTCATCGCTGAAGAGACGTAGTACGTCGTCCATCAGCGCGCAGGCCTCGCTGAACCAGCGCTCCTCAAAGCTGGCCTCGTAGAGCGCCAGTAGCCCATCGGCCAGAAATGCATAGTCTTCCAGGTAGCCGGCCAGATGGGCACGCCCATCTTTCCAGGTGCGCAGCAGCCGCCCGTTCGCGCGCAGGGACGTCAGGAGAAAGGTGGCATTGCGCTCGGCTACCTGCAGGTAATCGCTGCGTCCGAGATAGCGTGCGGCCTCGGCGAAGCTGCGCAGCATCAGTCCGTTCCAGGCGGTGAGGATCTTCTCGTCGCGCCCCGGCCTGACGCGCTGTTCGCGCGCTGCAAACAGGGCGGCGCGTCCGCGCTGCAGGACCTCCTCGAGCCGCTGTGGGCTGACCTCGAGCCGCTCAGCAGCCGCACGTAGATCGGCCTCGGCCACGATGAGAATGTTTTTTCCCTCGAAGTTACCGCGTGAGGTCACTCCGTAGTAGCTCTTCAGGAGAGCAGCTTCCTCCTTCTCCAGAAGGCCCTCGATCTCCTCGACGCTCCAGACGTAGAACTTTCCTTCCTCGCCCTCGCTATCGGCATCCTGTGTCGAGTAGAAGCCTCCTGCGGGGGCAGTCATCTCGCGTATCACATAATCGAGCGTCTCTTGAGCGATGCGGCGATAGAAAGGTTCAGCGGTGACGAGGTAGGTGTGCAGGTAAAGGCGGCTGAGCAGGGCATTGTCGTAGAGCATCTTCTCAAAATGTGGCACGACCCAGCGCGCATCGACGGAGTAGCGGTGGAAACCGCCGCCCAACTGATCGTAGATGCCTCCACAGGCCATACGACGCAGGGTGTGCTCAACTATCTCGAGCTCGCTGCGCCCGCTTCTGGCAGGCAGTTCGCCGCTGAGGCGGTGCAGACGCACGCGCAGGAGAAACTCGAGAGCCATCGCGTTGGGGAATTTGGGCGCTCCGTTGAAGCCGCCATTCACGGGATCAAACTCTTCGGCCAGTTCGGCGCTGGCGCTGGCCAGCAACGTGAAGGGCGGTGCACTACGTCCCTGGCCTCTCTGCCGCAGTGGCGCGCTGCTGCGCTCACGTAGATACTCGGCCAGACGCTCGGCCTGTTCCTCGACTTCGTCGCGCCGGTTCTGATAGGCCTCGATGATCGTCTGCAGCACGCGCGGGAAGCCTGCCATGACCTGGCCAGCGTAGCGGCGGTCCTCTGGTGGGAAGTAGGTTCCCCCATAGAAGGGACGGCCGTCGGGCATCAGAAAGACGTTGAGCGGCCAACCACCCTGGCCCGTCAGCGCCTGGACGGCTTGCATGTAGATCGCGTCAAGGTCGGGTCGCTCCTCACGGTCGACTTTGATGGGCACGAAGTGGCGATTGATGAGCGCGGCGATCTCTGTGTTCTCGAAGGACTCACGCTCCATGACATGACACCAGTGGCAGGCGGAATAGCCAATGCTGAGAAAAATGGGTCTGTCTTCCTGCCTGGCTTTGCTGAGGGCCTCCTCTCCCCAGGGATACCAGTCAACGGGGTTGTGGGCGTGCTGGAGCAGATAAGGACTGGTTTCGTGAATGAGCCGATTGGTATGCCGAGCGCCTTGCGGCGTGCTGCTTGCTTCTGTCATAGCGCCTCCAGAGCATGTGCTCGCTGTTCTTTTCAAGGACAGTCTGTCTTCTTCTTTAGATGCTCATTGTACGATATCAGGGGCAGGAAGAGGCAAGCGCGTCGCCCATCGCCATGGTCCTGCTGTCGCTCTTGTATGTGCCTCGCCAGACCCCGGAAGGACTTTTTTCTCTCCGTAGACGCGCTCTATTCATGTTCGGGAACCATGCTGTCACAGTGCACGTCCTGGGGGTAGATTGCTCCTCTCCAGCGCTGTGGGCGCAGCCACAACGAGTGACAACGTCTATCCAGCGGTAGAGGAAGCAACAACCTCAATATAACTGAAAAGAGTCGTTGAGCACAGGAGTGATATGCCGTGATGAACAGGCTTCTTCCATCGAGATCGATCAGGTTTTCTACTATGCTGGTTCCAATCCTGACCGTCCTGCTCTTCTCCTGCCAGGCTCCCGCCGCGCAGCGCCCTGCGGACAGCACAGCGACTGCTATCCCGCTCAATCTGCGCCTGACGGTCGACCGTTATGAGTTCACTTCACCTGCGAGCATGTGCCCCAGTCTCCTGACGGCGGAGGTAGAAACCGTGAGCTACGGAACAAGCCACTGGAATACCCCTGATGGCCGGCGACCACGCATTGCTCCAACCTCCCATAGCACTCTCGCTGAGACGCTGGTGGCAGAGGGCTACCGCATCTACACTCCCGTTCGCTTCGGCTCCATGAGGATACTGCACAATCGGCGTCGGCAAGCGACGCAGGAATTTGTCACGGTCGGCGGGCAGGTGGGAGCAGATCAGTTCTGGATCGGTGGATTCCCACAGCTTCAGGCCAACGGCCACTATGTGCTTGTCTTCGGTGCCGGTCTCCAACCCCCTCACGGCCGCCAGGAAAGCTGGCTTGAGGTCTACGACGCCTTTCCTGTCGATGCACATGGAATCGTGACCCTCCAGCAACCCGGCTCTCCCAGCGAGCCAGGACCGGGCCAGCCACAGCCGGCGATCAGGCTCTCTCTCAGCTCCCTCCAACACCAGCTGGCAAACTGCCCGTAAACTCCAGCGCAGCTCTCTGCTCCGACTACACCTCAGAGAGGCTCTCTGCTCCAGCGCAGGAACAGAGAGCCTCTCTTTTGCCGAGAGCGGCCTTCCGGCTCGCTCAGTACGCGGCCCGTCGCCATCTCTACCCGCTCGCGGTTTCTGCCTTTTCAGCTCTCCCTCCCCCTTGACTTTCTTGCCACGGTGGACTATACTCTTATCAGAATTTTGTGACCATTTTTATTTATTGAGTTCTTTAGTCAAGAAATAAAAAGGAGATCAGAAGCAATGACAGGCCAGGCAGACCAGCTCCAGAGGAAGCGTGGCCGGGCCCGCACATCCCCGGAAAAGCGTCGGGCGCGCGCTGAGCGCATCCTCGACGCTGCAGTCAAGCTCATCGAGCGTTGGGGCTACGATAAGACGACCATCGACGACATCGCTCGCGAGGCCGGCGTGGCCAAGGGGACCATCTATCTGCACTGGAAGACGCGCGAGGATCTCTTTATGGCTGTGATCATGCGCGAGGCGCTGGCCGTCATCGAATCACTGCAGAAGTACATCACTGAGAATGCTGATAGCTTTGCCTTCCACACGTTTTTTCCCTATGCTTTTCTGCTCTACCAGCAGCGTCCGCTGGTGAAGGCACTGCTCACCAACGATGGTAGTCTGCTTGGCTCAGTGGCCCAGCATGACTATCTGCAGGGGAACTCGATAGCGCGCCGCAAAGTGCTCTTCGCCCACGCCGTCCTGGAGCAGATGCAAGCGGAGGGCCTGCTGCGCTCGGACCTGAGTCTCAGGCGCTTAGAATACATGCTGGCAGCCATCTTTATAGGCTATCTGACGCTCGATCCGCTCTGGCCGGCAGAAGAACGCCTTCCGCTCGAGCAGCAGGCCCAGGATCTGGGCGAGGCCATCCGGTTGTCCTTAGAAAGCCAGCAGCTACCGCCACCAGAGAGGCGTCGCCATTTGGCCCACGCAGTAAATGAGCATATTGCGAGCTTCGTGACAGCCATCCGCGCCTATCTGGAGCAATATATTCCAGGCATTTCAGGAGGAACCACTCATGACAGCACTGATTCAAGCCAGCGGCCTGACGAAGCATTACGGTCGCAGCCGCGGCATTCTTGACCTGACCTTTGAGATCGAGGAAGGGGAAATCTTCGGTTTCCTTGGTCCCAATGGGGCCGGCAAAACGACGACCATCCGCACGCTGATGGGCTTCCTGCGTCCCTCGGCGGGCCGCGCCACCATCGCCGGCCTGGACTGCTGGTCGCAGGCTGCCGCCGTCAAGCGGCTGGTGGGCTACCTGCCCTCGGAGTTCGCCTTTGATCCCGGGCTGACGGGCGCCCAGATTCTCACCTACCTCGGCCACCTGCGCGGCGGCGTCGACCGCACCTACGTGCAGCAGCTCTGCGAGCGACTGGATTTCGATCCCGGCAAGCGCTTCCGCGAGTATTCGCGCGGCAACCGCCAGAAGCTGGGCCTGATCCAGGCTTTCATGCATCGTCCCCGGCTGCTCATTGGACGAACCAAGCAGCGGCCTTGATCCTCTCAACCAGCAGGAGTTCTATCGCATGTTGCGCGAGGTGCAGAGCGAGGGACGCACGGTCTTCCTTTCGTCGCACATCCTGCCCGAGGTTGAGCAGACCTGTAGTCGCGTCGGCATCATCCGCGAGGGACGTCTGGCAGAGATCAACGAGGTGAGCCGGCTCAAGCATATGCGTCAGCAGACGGTGGTTATCAGCTTTCCTGGACCAGCCTCGCCGGAGTGGTTCCGTGGCCTGCCGGGCGTGGCCTCGGTCCAGCTCAACCGCGACGGGCGGGAGCTGCATCTCGACGTCCAGGGCGATCTCCAGGCGGTCATCAAAGCAGCCGCCGCTCACGAGGCGCTTAGCCTGACCACCCAGGAACCAAGCCTCGAAGAGATCTTCTTGCGCTTCTACCAGGCCGACCAGCCGGTCGCTGCTGGCCGCTAAGCGCTTCTGGCCGCTGTGCGGCGGCCAATGACGGGAGGAAACCGCTATGCTGCGTGCAATCTGGCTCAAAACCTTACGCGAATACTGGATCGCCATCCTCTGCTGGAGCCTCGGCCTTGGGTTGTTGATCTACGCCATGTACGCCACCGCTCAGGATGCCCTCAGCGCCGGCGTCACGCAGATCTACCAGTCCTTCGGCTTCTACGGCGATCAGGTGGCCCTCAATACCATTCCCGGCTACGTCACCTTTCGCGTCTTTGGCACGACGCTGCCAGCCTTTCTGGCCATCTGGGCCATGCTGGCCGGCGCCCGCCTGGTGCGCGGAGACGAAGAGCGCGGCACGCTCGATGTGCTGCTCTCGCAGCCGGTAGCGCGGGCACGCCTCTTGCTGGAAAAGCTGCTTGCCCTGATGCTGGCCATTCTCGTGATGATGCTCATCATCAGCCTCTTCATTCTGCTAGGCCAGCTCAGCGCCCACGAAACAGCCGACTACCCGCGGGCCCTGCTGACGGCTCTCAATGTCGGCCTCTTTGAGCTGATCTTTGCCAGCATCGCTCTGCTGATCTCGCAGTTCGTGCGCTGGCGCGGCGCCGCCGCCGGCTGGACCGCCGGCATCCTGGTGCTGATGTTTCTGTTCGATAGCGCTGGACGTCTTCAGCAAAATTTTGACTGGCTGCGGCGCCTGTCGATCTTTTACTACTATAACAGGAATAAGCCTTTAATCCCCTCGGTGGCAGCCAACTGGGGCGCCCTGGCGCTCCTCATCCTGCTCGCCGTGGTTCTGATCGTCGCCAGCACCCTGATCTTTGCTCGCCGCGATCTGGGCGGCGTGGCGCTTCAGCTCGCCCTCAACGGGCGGCGGCAACCGACGACTGTCGAACGCGCCCGCGCGCTGGCGCGCGCCGCTGGCGATCCCTTCTTGCGTTCGTTGGGCCTGCGCACCCTGCGCGCGCAGTTCACCGCCCTCTTCTGGTGGACGGTGATCACACTTTTCTTCGCCGAATTCCTGACCGCCCTCATTCCTAGCCTGCTGGACATCTTCAGGAAGGCTGTCCAGGGGAACGCCGTGATGAGCCAGCTTTTCAGCGGCTACAACGTCGCCACCAATCAGGGTTTTCTAGGGGCAACTGTCTTCGCCTTTATCCCCGTCGCCCTGACCATCTTCGCCATGACGCTGGCCCACAGCTGGAGCCGCGATCTGGATAACAGTCGTCTGGAGATCATCCTGAGTACGCCGCAGTCACGCCTCCGCCTGCTCGCTGAGCATACCTCAGCGGTCGTGCTGGCCTCGCTGATTCCTCCGCTCGTGATCTGGCTCGGTCTCCTGGTGACGGCCAACATCATCAACCTGCGTATCGACGTCGGCGACACCGCTGCCGCCTGCTTCAGCATGCTGCCCCTGGAGTGGCTGGCCGCTGCTCTGGTCTACCTGCTGGCGACACGCCTCTCCGCCAGCCTGACCACGGGCCTCGTCAGCGCTTTCCTGGCGCTCTCCTTCCTGATGGAGTTTCTGCAGCCGCTGCTGAAACTGCCCGCCTGGCTGGTCAATCTCTCGATCTTCCACCTTTACGGCAGCCCGATCACCGACGGCATGCGCTGGGGTCCCACCTTGACGGTCCTCGGCCTGGCCGTGATCGTGGCACTGGCGGCCCTCTTCCACTTCCGGGAGAGCAGCCTGACCGCCAGAGCTTGAAGCCCCCAGGCAGGGAGAGGGCAGAAAGCTACCTCTCCCTTCCTCCGGCGGGTAGCACCTCCCCCTCATTCCCTGATGCCAGGCGCGGCTGGACCAGCATGTGCTACAATATCAATGGGCATGCTGGCAGATCTGGCTGCTACCCTGATGCCCGGCGTCCGCGGTGCCCGCACTGCACGGCGGCGCTCTGAACTTCCTTTGAAACACCGCGAAAGCTGGCTGAATGATCCTGCTCAAATCCTGGAAGACGCTTGTTGAGGAGGCGCTTCTCTACCTGAAAGAGGCTGATCCGATTCTGGGGAGCGCCATCGAGCGCGTCGGAGCCTGCACGCTGGAGCCGGACCCGCACATCTTCGAGGCGCTGGTCGATGCGATCATCTCACAACAGATCTCTGTGAAGGCCGCCGACTCCATTATGGCCCGCCTGCGCAGCCTGCTCCCCGCTGGGCAGGTCGAGGCACACGCTCTGCTGCAGCTCGATCCTGCAGCGCTACGCACCGTCGGTCTCTCGAGCCAGAAGATACGCTACATTCGCGATCTGACGGAGCACGTCGTCAGCGGCAGGCTCGATCTGGCACGCCTCCCCGATCTCGATGACGAGGCCGTCGTCCAGGCGCTGACACAGGTGAGAGGGATTGGCCGCTGGACCGCGGAGATGATCCTCATTTTCTCGCTGGGACGGCCTGACGTGCTGCCCGTGGACGACCTGGGCTTCGCCGAGGGCGTGCGCCAGCTCTACGAACTGGAGCAGCGTCCGACGCGCCAGGAGCTGCTGGCATGCGGAGAGTGCTGGCGCCCCTATCGCACCTTTGCAACCTGGTACGTCTGGCGCATGCGCCGTCTGCTCATGCAGGACGAACGGGCGCGAACACGTATCGTCTCGCTGTAAGATCACTGTCAATGACCCACTGCTGAAGCAGGAGGCTTGTGAAAGCCTTCGTTGACTAGTCTGAGCCTGGCAACAGGCTCTGTTGGAACGGTCAAGATACCTTGCCATACCTGCTCTAGTGGCAAGCTCTATCGCTGGTGGTTAAAAG
>JBHOQN010000044.1:0-115324 GCA_042408965.1 Ktedonobacteraceae bacterium | reverse complement strand
TTACTCCAGGACCTCGGTGCAGACGCCGGCGCCGACGGTGCGGCCGCCCTCGCGGATGGCGAAGTGCACGCCCGCCTCCATCGCCACCGGATAGATCAGCTCCACCGTCATGTTCACATGATCTCCCGGCATCACCATCTCCACCCCCTCCGGCAGCTTGATCGCCCCCGTCACGTCCGTCGTCCGAATGTAAAACTGCGGCCGATACCCGTTGAAGAACGGCGTGTGCCTCCCTCCCTCCTCCTTCGACAGCACGTACACCTGCGCCTTGAACAGCTTGTGCGGCTTGATCGACTTCGGCGCCGCCAGCACCTGCCCTCGCTCAATCTCGTCTCGCTCCACCCCTCGCAGCAGACACCCCACGTTGTCTCCTGCCAGCCCCTCGTCCAGCGTCTTGTTGAACATCTCCACCCCCGTCACCACCACCGTGCGCACCTGGTCGCTGAAGCCCACGATGTCCACCTGCTCTCCTACCTTGATCTTCCCTCGCTCAATGCGCCCCGTCGCCACCGTCCCGCGCCCCTTGATCCCAAACACATCCTCCACCGGCATCAAAAACGGCTTGTCCACCGGCCGCTGCGGCGTCGGAATGTAGTCATCTACCGCATCCATCAGCTCCCAGATGCAGCGCGCATCCGGATCCGTGCGCGTCAGATCCCCCTTGCTCTCCAGCGCCTTCAGCGCCGATCCCCGGATCACCGGCACCTCATCGCCCGGAAACTCGTACTTCGAGAGCAGCTCCCGCACCTCCAGCTCCACCAGCTCCAGCAGCTCCTCGTCCTCCAGCATGTCCACCTTGTTCAAAAACACCACCATCGCCGGCACCTCCACCTGCCGCGCCAGCAGAATATGCTCCCGCGTCTGCGGCATCGGCCCATCCGGCGCGCTCACCACCAGGATCGCCCCGTCCATCTGCGCCGCTCCCGTGATCATGTTCTTGATGTAGTCCGCATGCCCCGGACAGTCCACATGCGCATAATGCCGCTTCTCCGTCTCGTACTCCACATGCGCAATCGAAATGGTGATCCCACGCTCGCGCTCCTCGGGCGCCTTATCGATCTGGTCAAAGGCCATGTACTTGTTCACCGAGCTGGGCAGCACCCGCGAGAGCACTCGTGTGATCGCCGCGGTCAGGGTCGTCTTCCCGTGGTCGATGTGCCCGATCGTTCCCACATTCACATGCGGTTTCGTCCGCTCAAACTTCTGTTTTGCCATCTCTATTCCTCGCTCGTCAGTGCTCAGTGCAAACGTTGTGCGCCAGGGGCTGCACCTTTGCTACAGCACAGATAATGATTTGCAGGCGTCAGCAGGGACGCCGCAGAGATCGTCAAGATAGGACATGCACGTTGCTGGCATGTCAGCACCTGGGAGGCCACTCCCCTGGTTGCGGCTCCAGGCGTGAATCCCGTCCCGGTCGGGGCAAGGATCCACCACACATCACGGCATCGAAAGAAGGGCCGTCGGCCAGAGAGAGCGCGCCGTGGCGCGCTCTCTCCTCTCACTCAACTGGCGGCGGCCTTCGCGATAATGTCTTCGGCAATATTGCGCGGTACAGGCTCGTAGTGATCGAATTCCATCGAATAGTTGGCGCGCCCGCTGGTCATCGAGCGGAGATCGTTGACGTAGCCGAACATCTCGGCAAGGGGGACATGCGCCCGCACCACATACATGGCACCCCGGCTCTCCATCCCGAGGATGATCCCACGGCGCCGGTTGAGATCCCCGATGACATCGCCGTAGAACTCCTCAGAGGTGGTCACCTCGAACAGCATCACCGGCTCCAGGAGGATGGTACCGGCCTTGCGCGCCGCCTATTTAATCGCCAGCGAGCCGGCGGTCTTAAAGGCCATCTCGCTGGAGTCCACCTCGTGATAGGAGCCATCGAAGAGCGTGACCTTCACATCGATCATGGGATAGCCGGCCACGATCCCGTTATCGAGGGTTTCCTTGATACCAACCTCGACCGGTTTAATATATTCTTTGGGGATCACGCCTCCCACAATCGCGTTGACAAACTCGAAACCCTTGCCCCGCTCGTTGGGCTGAACGCGAATCCAGACATCGCCGTACTGACCGCGGCCACCGGTCTGGCGGACATACTTCCCCTGAGCCGTGGCCTCGCGCGTGATCGTCTCGCGGTAGGCCACCTGAGGACGCCCGACATTGGCCTCGACCTTAAACTCGCGGAAGAGGCGGTCGACAATGACCTCCAGGTGCAGCTCCCCCATGCCGCGGATGATCGTCTGGCCGCTCTCAGGGTCGATGCGCACCTTGAAGGTGGGATCTTCCTCAGCCAGTTTGCCCAGGGCAATAGTCATTTTATCCTGATCGGCGCGCGTCTTCGGCTCAATGGCGATCTCGATCACCGGCTGCGGGAAGGTGATCGACTCCAGCAGGATCGGGTGCTGCGGATCGCAGAGGGTATCGCCGGTGAAGGTGGTGCGCAGGCCCACAGCGGCACAGATATCGCCGGCGCGGATCTCATCGATGTCCTCGCGATGGTTGGCATGCATACGCAGCAGGCGTCCGATGCGCTCGGTCTTGCCCTTGGCGGTGTTTTCCACGGACGAGCCTTTGGTGAGCGTGCCGGAATAGACACGCAGGTAGGCCAGGCGTCCGACAAAGGGGTCGGTGACAATTTTGAAAGCCAGCGCGCTGAAGGGCGCATCATCGGCGACGGCGCGGGTCACCTGTTCACCGGTCTCGGGATTGATACCAACGGGGGGAGGAATGTCCAGAGGAGAGGGAAGGTAGTCGATCACCGCATCCAGCAGCGCCTGCACGCCCTTATTTTTGAGGGCGGTCCCACAAAGTACCGGCACCAGCGTGCCGGCAATTGTCGCTTTACGGAGGGCCGCCTTCAACTCCTCGTTGGTAATCTCCTCGCCCTCAAGGTACTTGAGGGTCAATTCCTCGTCGGTCTCTACCACACGCTCCACCAGGGCCTCACGCTGGCGTCTGGCCTCCTCCTCGAGGTCGGCGGGAATGGTAGTATGCTCGGACTTGGTGCCGAGGTCGTCGATAAAGATGACCGCCTGCTGCGCGATCAGGTCGACAAAGCCCTTGTAGTCACTCTCACGACCGATCGGGAGCTGGACAGGGACCGGGACGGCCCCCAGGCGATCACGGATCATCTCGATGGTACGCCAGAAATCGGCCCCCACGCGATCCATCTTATTGACAAAGCAGATGCGCGGGACATTATACTTATTGGCCTGGCGCCAGACGGTCTCGGACTGCGGCTCCACGCCAGCCACGGCATCAAAGATCACGACGCCCCCATCGAGGACGCGCAGCGAGCGCTCGACCTCAGCAGTAAAGTCAACGTGACCCGGCGTATCAATGATATTGATACGATGATCAAGCCAGAAGCATGTCGTCGCGGCCGCGGTAATCGTAATGCCACGCTCCTGCTCCTGGACCATCCAGTCCATCGTCGCCGCGCCCTCGTGCACCTCACCCATGCGGTGAATCTTCTTGGTATAGAAGAGGATGCGCTCGGTCGTCGTGGTCTTCCCTGCGTCGATATGCGCTATGATCCCGATATTTCGCGTTCTTTCGAGTGGATATTCTCTAGACATGATTGAACATTACCAGCGATAATGGGCAAAAGCCTTGTTTGACTCCGCCATCCTGTGGGTCTCCTCCCGCTTCTTAATGGTGGCACCCTGCCCGGCGGCGGCGTCCATCAGCTCGCCAGCCAGCTTCTCCGCCATGCTTTTGCCATTGCGAGCACGGGCGGAGCGGATCAGCCAGCGCATAGCGAGGGCGACCCCACGCTCCTTACGAATATCAACGGGCACCTGGTACGTCGACCCACCGACACGACGGGGTTTTACCTCCAACGTAGGCGTAGCGTTTCTCAAAGCCTGCTCGAACACATCCAGCGGCGGACGCTTCTGTCGCTGCTCGATGATCTCAAACGCATTGTAGAGGATGCGCTCGGCCAGGCTCTTCTTCCCGTCCAGCATCAGCTTTCCGATGAAGCGAGCCACATTGCGGCTCTTATACTTGGCGTCCGGGACCTCCACCCGGCGTATGACTTGTTTGCGTCTTGGCAAGGTCTATCTTCCTCCCTTTTCGCAGTCGACATGCATGCGAACACCAGGCCATCTGAAAAACACCAGAAAAGGCGTCGTTTCGATTGTAGCCGACATGATCGCCTGCTGGCTGGCAGGCCGGATGATGCCAATCAGCGAAACGGAAGAGGAATGCTCTTCTTGCTTGCGTATCTGCTTGCAATAAGAACGGAAGCTACAATCGGATACGGACGCCTGCACGCGAGCGCCTTTCCACGCTCCTCACTGAGTCGCTCGGCGGAGGGACAGCCGTGGAGGACACCCGACTCTCATCGTGAACGATGATGCGTGATGTACCGACCTACCTGAAGGCTTCAGGCGGTATCGGGCAGAGATGTGGCGGGTTGGAGAGCTAACTAGCTATGCTCGGTCGCTTGCAGCCGCCTCACACTCTACTTCTTACCACCCCTGGCGCTTGTTGTTGCCGCCTGCCCAGGCTTGGGTCGCTTGGCTCCATACTTAGAACGACCACGGCGCCGTTTGGCGACGCCCTCGCTATCCAGCGTGCCGCGAATGATATGGTAGCGCACGCTCGGCAGATCCTTCACGCGCCCACCGCGGATCAAGACGACCGAGTGCTCCTGCAGGTTATGCCCCTCGCCCGGAATATACGCCGTGACCTCCATCAGATTGCTCAGGCGTACACGAGCGATCTTGCGCATGGCCGAGTTCGGCTTCTTCGGCGTCATCGTACGAACCAGCGTGCACACGCCACGCTTCTGCGGCGAACCCTCCCTGCGGAGGACGCGGTTCTTCAGCGCGTTGTACGAGTACAGCAGCGCCGGAGCCTTCGAGCGTCTGACCTTCTTTGAACGGCCCTTACGGACCAGTTGATTGATCGTTGGCAACGAGCAATCCTCCCCTCAGTCTCCTCTGTGAGGGGCGTGCATATGCACGCCCCTCAGCGTAATCTATGCGCGGTTGTATATGGTATCACTCATCGCTCAGGCTGTCAAGTACTGCTCCAAGGGTACCGCCGTTGCCACTGGCGCTGGCAGCCCCAACCCCGGCTACCATCGGCGTGGGGGCCAGGCGCTGCGCCTGCTGCTGGCGGGCGATCTGCTCATAGCGGCGCTGGAGGAAGCCCGAGCCGGCCGGGATGAGCTTACCGATGATCACGTTCTCTTTGAGGCCGACCAGGTGATCGGTCTGCCCCTGAATGGCTGCCTCGGTCAGCACACGGGTGGTCTCCTGGAAGGAGGCTGCCGCCAGGAAGCTATCGGTGTTGAGCGAGGCCTTGGTGACGCCCAGCAGCACGGTCTGCGCGCGGGCTGGCTCACCGCCCTCGGCGAGGACACGCGCGTTGGTATCGGCGTAGACAAAGCGGTCCACGAGATCGTTGGGCAGCATATCGGTATCGCCCGGCTCATCGACGCGCACCCGGCGCAGCATCTGGCGGATGATGATCTCGATATGCTTATCGTTGATACGCACGCCGGTGCTGCGGTAGATGCGCTGCACCTCCTTGACCAGGTACATCTGGACGGCATCGCGGCCCTGGATGCGCAGAACATCCTGCGGGTCGAGATGGCCGGTGGTGATGGGCGTTCCGGCCTGGATATGCTGACCCTGAGTGACGTCCAGGTTGCGCGCCGCCGGCACAGGGTAGGAGCGCTCTTCGCGCTCTTCCGAGCGGATGGTCAGCACGCCATCTTTGTTGAAGATGATCTCGCCATCGCTGCGGGCCCGCACCTCCTGCGGCTCACTACCGTTCTGGGAGGCCTTGAGGGCGATGAGCTGCCCCTTCTGCACCTGATCGTGCTCGCTGACGAGAATCTCTGAGCCGGGGGTCAGAGGATAGTCGTCGAAGATGACGTTGACGGAGACGACGCGCACGGTGCGGCTACCGGTGTTCTCGTCCTTGATGATCTCAACGACGCCATCGATCTCACTGATCTCTGCCTTATCCTTAGGAACGCGGGCCTCGAACAGCTCTTCGACGCGCGGCAGACCCTGGGTGATGTCGCCCTGGGCGCCGGCAATACCACCGGTGTGGAAGGTGCGCATGGTGAGCTGCGTCCCTGGCTCGCCGATAGACTGGGCGGCGATGATGCCAACGGCCTGGCCCAGGCGTACCAGGGTGTTCTCGGCGAGGTCGCGTCCGTAGCACTTGCGACAGACGCCACGCCGCGTCTGGCAGCCCAGCACGGAGCGCACGCGCACCTGCCTGACGCCGCCGGCCACGAGGGCATCGGCGATGTCCTCGGTGATCTCGTCGCCGACCTCAATGAGCTGCTCGAAGCCAGGAATGGCCTCCAGCAGCACGCGGCCGACGATGCGCTGGCGGATATCGGGCAGCATCATCTCTTTGCTGTCTTCTTCGGTGATCAGGATGCCCTCCGTGGTCTGGCAGTCCTCTTCGGTGACGATGACGTCCTGGGCCACATCGATGAGGCGGCGTGTCAGGTAGCCAGATTCGGCGGTACGCAGGGCGGTATCGGCCAGGCCTTTGCGCGCGCCGTGGCTACTGATAAAGTACTCCAGCACGCTGAGGCCTTCGCGGAAGTTGCCGCGAATGGGCACGTCGATGATCTTGCCCGAGGGGCTGGCCATCAGACCGCGCATCCCGGAGAGCTGACGAATCTGCTGGAAGCGGGCCTTGGTTGCGCCGGACTTGGCGATGGTGTAGATGGCCCCATAGGGGTCCAGCGTCTGCTCGACCATCTTGGTGACGTGCTCGGTGACCTCGTTCCAGATGTCGATGGTCTGCTGATACTTCTCAAAGTCGGTGATCAGACCCTCGCGATAGGACTCCTCCAGAGCGGCGATGCGGGCATCGGCTTTGGCCAGCTCTTCGGCCTTGCCATCGGGCACATTGACATCGCTCATGGCGATGGTGGCGCCGGCTTTGGTGGCGTAGGCGAAGCCGAGGCGCTTGATCTCGTCGGCCAGCTCGCAGGTCTTGAGACGACCGTACTCTTTGTAACACTCGGAGATGAGGGCGCGCAGGTCATCTTTCCTCATCGGGTAGTTTTTGAAACGCATGCGCTCTGGCAGCGATTCGTTGAAGATGATACGCCCGACGGTGGTCGTGATGAGCTGACGCTGGGCCACCATGGTCGGCCCGGCGGGTGGTGGCTCATCGAAGATGGTCACCCCTTCCATGCGCACCTTGATGAGGGCCTGCAGATCGATCACGCCATGATGATAGGCCAGCAGGGCCTCGGTGGCATCGGTGAAGATGCGGCCCTCGCCCTTCTTGTTGGGGCGATCCTGCGTCAGGTAGAAGCAGCCAAGCACCATGTCACCGGTGGCGCCGATCGACGGCTCGCCGGTGGCCGGCAGCAGCAGGTTGCGCGTGGACATCATGAACTGTCGCGCCTCATCCTGGGCCTTCTCGGAGAGCGGCACGTGCACGGCCATCTGATCGCCATCAAAGTCGGCGTTGAAGGCGGAGCAGACGAGCGGGTGCAGCTGAATGGCGCTTCCCTCGACGAGCACGGCCTCAAAGGCCTGCAGACCCAGACGGTGCAGCGTCGGCGCCCGGTTGAGCAGGACGGGATGGTCCTTGATCACCTCTTCGAGCACGTCCCAGACCTCTGGCCTCACGCGCTCGACAAAGCGCTTGGCGCTCTTGATGTTATGGGCATCGCCGCGCTCAACGAGCTTGCGCATGACGAAGGGCTTGAACAGCTCCAGGGCCATGCGCTTGGGCAGGCCACACTGGTGCAGCTTCAGCTCGGGACCAACGACGATCACCGAGCGACCAGAGTAGTCGACGCGCTTGCCGAGCAGGTTCTGGCGGAAGCGCCCCTGCTTGCCCTTGAGCATGTCGGAGAGGCTCTTGAGCTTGTGATTGCCGGAGCCGGCCACGGCGCGGCCGCGGCGTCCGTTATCGATGAGGGCGTCGCAGGCCTCCTGCAGCATGCGCTTCTCGTTGCGAATGATGATCTCGGGCGCGCTCAGCTCGAGCAGCCGCTTGAGGCGGTTGTTGCGATTGATCACACGGCGGTAGAGATCGTTGAGATCGGAGGTGGCGAAGCGGCCGCCATCGAGCTGCACCATCGGGCGCAGTTCGGGGGGCAGGACCGGCAGGACCGTCATGATCATCCATTCGGGCCGATTACCGGACTTGCGGAAGGCCTCGACAACCTTCAGGCGCTTGGTGGCCTTCTTCCGACGCTGGCCGACGGTTGAGCCGATCTCCTGCCGCAGTTCGACTGCCAGCTTGTCGAGGTCGATCTCGGCGATCAGCTCGCGCACGGCCTCGGCGCCCATCCCGGCGCGGAAGACGCTGCCGAAGGCCTCTTTCAGCTCGCGGTAGCGATTCTCCTGCAGGAGGTCCATCCTCTTGAGGCCTTCGAGATCGCGGCGCAGCTGCTCCAGGCGGTGGCGGCGGTCAGTGCGCTGCGACTCGAGCTGCGACTGCACCAGGTCGATCTGTCCCTGGTAGTCCAGGCTGAGGCGCTCGGCCTCGCGCTCGCTCTCGGCGCGCACGGCCTCCAGGGCATGGCGGGCCTGCTCAGCGATGTCGTTGCGGCAGGTCTCGGCGACCTGCTCCAGAATATCGAGATGCCTGGGAGTCACCAGCTCGCCGCGCGGCACGATGATCTGCCCGGTCGGCTCAAAGACGATATCGTCTTCGGCCGGCTTGCCGCGCTGGGCGCGCAGCTCGGCCAGAGTCTCGCTCTCCGCCTGGCGCGCGCGCTCGAGATCGCGCTCGCGCTCCTCCTGAATGTCGCGAATACGCGCCGCCAGACGCTGGCGCTCGTCCTGGATCTCGCTGTCACGCTGCTCCTTGAGGCTATCGACACGCTCGACCACCTCGTCCTCGGTGCTCTGCTGCAGGCTGGCCAGCTCCTGATCCAGCTCCATCAGGGCGCGCTGGCGGGCCTCTTCATCGATATGCGTCACGACGTAGAGCGCAAAGTAGAGAATGCGCTCCAGATTGCGAGGCGAGAGATCGAGCAGCAGGCCGATGCGGCTGGGAATCCCCTTGAAGTACCAGATGTGGCTCACCGGGGAAGCCAGCTCAATATGCCCCATGCGCTCGCGGCGCACCTTGGAGCGCGCCACCTCCACGCCGCATTTATCACAGACGATGCCCTTGAAACGGACTCGTTTATATTTACCGCAGTAGCACTCCCAGTCCTTGGTGGGACCAAAGATGCGCTCGCAGAAGAGCCCATCCTTTTCAGGCCTGAGGGTGCGATAGTTAATGGTCTCCGGTTTCGTCACCTCGCCGTAGCTCCAGCTACGGATCTGCTCAGGGCTGGCGAGGCTGATCCGAATGGCGTTGAAATCGTTTACTTCGAGCATGCTGCCTCCTGACGAGAACGGGACGCGCGTGACAGGCGACTGGCCGCGACTGGCTGACCCGGGTGGGTCCGGTCCGGGGTGGCCCGGGCTGGCGCCAGCGACCCACGGCTCCTCTTCGGAATACGAAGAGTGGGTGCGCCTGCGGAGCGCGCCCGGCTCGGTCTCTTATTGATCTCCCTCGAAACCGGACAGATTGATCCCCAGTTCGGGCATGACATCGTTGGAGGTATCTTCAACGAACTGGATCTTCTGATCGTCTTCGTTGAGGACCTCCACGTTGATACCCAGGCTCTGCAACTCTTTCACCAGGACCTTGAAGGATTCGGGAACACCCGGCTCCATGATGTTCTCGCCTTTCACAATGGCCTCGTAGGTCTTGACACGGCCCACCACATCGTCGGACTTGACGGTGAGAATCTCCTGCAGAATATTGGCCGCGCCGTAGGCCTCGAGGGCCCAGACCTCCATTTCACCGAAGCGCTGGCCGCCGAACTGGGCCTTACCGCCCAGAGGCTGCTGCGTGATCAGGCTGTAGGGTCCGGTCGAGCGGGCATGTACCTTGTCTTCGACCAGATGGGCCAGCTTGAGCATGTAGGTGTAGCCCACCGTGATGGGATGGTCGAACGGCTCGCCGGTGCGCCCGTCGAAGAGCTGTATTTTTCCGGTCTCCGGCAGGTTAGCGCGCCGCAGCATCTCCGTGACGTCGGCCTCGGTCGCGCCGTCGAAGACGGGAGTAGCGATCTTGAATCCCAGGGCGGTGGCAGCCCATCCCAGGTGCGTCTCCAGGATCTGCCCGATGTTCATGCGGTGTGGCACACCCAGCGGGTTGAGAATGATATCGACCGGGGTGCCATCCGGCAGGAAGGGCATATCCTCGATGGGCAGGACGCGCGAAATGACGCCCTTGTTTCCGTGGCGCCCGGCCATTTTATCACCGGCGCCGATTTTGCGCTTCTGGGCGATACTGACACGGACGAGCTGGTTGACACCGGGCGGCAGCTCATCACCATTATCGCGCGAGAAGACCTTGACCTCCACGACCTTGCCACGCTCGCCGTGGGGCACGCGCAGCGAGGTGTCCTTGACCTCGCGCGCCTTCTCACCGAAGATGGCGCGCAGCAGTTTCTCCTCAGCGGTCAGCTCGGTCTCGCCCTTGGGCGTGATCTTGCCGACCAGGATATCCTGTGGCCCAACCTCGGCACCAACGTAGATGATGCCATGCTCATCGAGGTTGCGCAGGCCCTCTTCACCGACGTTGGGGATGTCGCGTGTGATCTCCTCTGGTCCAAGCTTGGTATCGCGGGCATCGATCTCATACTTCTCGATGTGAATGGAGGTGAAGAGATCTTCGCGCACAATGCGCTCGCTGATGAGAATAGCATCCTCAAAGTTGCCGCCCTCCCAGCTCATAAAGGCCACCAGGATGTTCTGGCCCAGGGCCAGCTCGCCATCCTGGGTGGATGAGCTGTCGGCGATCACCTGGCCGGCGCTCACGCGGTCGTGCTTGCGCACGATCGGGCGCTGGTTGATGCAGGTGCCGGCATTGGAGCGCATGAACTTGCGCAGGCGATAGGAGTGGATCTCGCCCTCGCGGTCCATGATCTCAATGACGCGGGCGGTGGACTTGACAACCTCGCCGTCGACCTCACTCACTACGACCTGACCGGAATCGATGGCCACCTGGCGCTCGATGCCCGTCCCGCAGACGGGGGCCTGGGGACGCAGCAGGGGCACCGCCTGACGCTGCAGGTTGGCGCCCATGAGGGCGCGGTTCACGTCGTCGTGCTCCAGGAAGGGGATCAGGGCGGTCGCCACGCTGACGGTCTGGCGCGGCGAGAGGTCCATAAAGTCCATATTGTCGGTGCTATCCATGATGAAGTCGCCCTGGTAGCGGGCCAGTGCGCGCTCCTCGGCAAACTCGCCGTTCTCCAGCAGCGGGGCGTTCACCTGGGCGATCTTGAAGTTCTCCTCGTCGTCGGCGGTCAGATACTGGACCTCATCGGTGACAAAGGCCTTGACGTAGACCATGGCATCGCCCAGCACGCGCGAGAGACGCTCGAAGAGGGCCTGATCAACGCGCACCCGCTGGCGCGCCTTGACCAGGACAGTGCCGTCCTCGTCTACGATGTCCTCGCGCTCGCGTCCGACAACACCGCGGAACTCACGTCCGATCAACCGCGGATCGTTGGCGGGCAGACGGCGATAGACCTTGCGATAGGGCGTCTCGATGAACCCATAGGGATTGACCTGCCCGTAGGTCGCCAGGTAGCTGATGAGGCCGATGTTGGGACCCTCGGGCGTCTCGATAGGACAGATGCGCCCGTAGTGCGAGCGGTGAACGTCGCGCACATCAAAGCCAGCACGCTCGCGCGAGAGGCCGCCAGGACCGAGGGCCGAGAGGCGGCGCTTGTGGCCAATCTCGGCCAGGGCGTTGGTCTGCTCCATGAACTGCGAGAGCTGGCTGCCGCCGAAGAACTCACGCATGGCCGCCACAACAGGGCGAATGTTGATCAGGGCGTTGGGCGTGGCCTGGCCTGGCTCCTGAATGCTCATGCGCTCCTTGACAACGCGCTCCATGCGCAGCAGCCCTACGCGGAATTGCGACTGAATCAGCTCGCCGACACAGCGCACGCGGCGATTGCCCAGATGATCGATGTCGTCCTTGCGCCCATGCCCGTTGTTGAGCTGGATCAGGCGACGAATAATCTGGACCAGATCGTCGAGCGTCAGCACGCGAATGCTCTGCGGCACCGAGAGATCGAGCTTGCGATTGAGCTTATAGCGGCCAACGTTGCCTAGATCGTAACGGCGAGCATTGAAGAAGAGATTGCGCACCAGCGCACGGGCGTTGTCCAGGGTGGCGGGATCGCCGGGCCGCAGCTTCTTGTAGAGTTCGAGCAGGGCCTCCTCCTCGCGCTTCACAGGATCACGGTCGAGCGTGGCCTGGATGTAGCGAATGTTGGGGTCGTTGTCGGACTCCAGAAAGGCATTGATCATGCCCTGGTCGCTTGTCAGATCGACCTCCTCGCTATGCCACTGCTCACGAGCAATACTGGCCACAGCGCGCAGCAGCGTGGTCACGGGCAACTTGCGCTTGCGGTCGATCTTGACCGAGAGCAGATTCTTATTGCTGGTCTCAAACTCAAGCCAGGCGCCCCGATTGGGAATCAGCTTGGCCGCAAAGAGCTTGCGTCCAGTGCTGGCATCCTCATCGACCGTAAAGTAGACGCCGGGCGAGCGCACGAGCTGACTGACCACCACGCGCTCAACGCCGTTGATGATAAAGGTACCCTGCCGGGTCATCAAGGGAAAGTCACCCATGAAGATGTCTTTCTCGATGACCTCGCCCGTCTCCTTATTAATCAGGCGCGCTCTGACCGTCAGCGGGGCGGCATAGGTCGCGTCGCGATCGCGACACTCGTCCTCGCTGTACTTGGGCTTGCCAAAGGGTTCGGGGGGAACAATAAATTCAAGGCTGAGATTCTTTCCTGTGAAATCTTCGATCGGAGAAATTTCTTCAAAGAGTTCGCGCAGACCTTCTTGCTTAAACCATTCAAAGGAGTCCAGCTGAATCTGGATGAGGCCCGGCATCGGCCGTATATCCGGAATGCGCGCAAAAGAGACACGCTCCGGCAACGCCACGGCCCTGCTGCTAACTGCCATGTGTGATTTTCTCCTCTCACCTGAGTGCTTAACGGAGGAAAACCTTCCTTGCACGACAGATGCTCACAGACAACCCGCTCGCGCCCCCATGCCAGGGCAAGGGCGGCTGCCTGGGCACATCCGTCCGCCAGGTTTCGTCTGTACAACTGGTACGACTGGTACGCCTGATACGACTGGTGTCTGCTGTCGTGAAGGGAAAGCTGCCCAGAGTGATGCCGCGGCGCACCACTCCGAAGGAACACAAAAAGATGATTGTTGATAATATCAGTGTCGGGAGCATTCTGTGACAAGAAAAGTAACCGCTTCGTGCTCCCACAAGCGGTTACTCGTCTATTTTAACATCGCCGGATTGTTCTCGCATTCACCCACATGCACAGCCCTTGCACACTGGACACTCAAAACACACACCTGCGCTGTACCATCCTCAGACCGATCGCTCCCTGCCACCACCTGGCAATTGGCAAGTTGAAAGTATACCCCCTTCTGGGGAGTTTGTCAAGCCCTGGAGGGGGGAAATTTTCTGGACCGCCCGGATGTCTCTCCCTCTTCGTCGGTTGAGCGCGCTTCAGGCGGAGAGCGCGAGCTGTCGCACTTCGGCCAGCGCGGCCTCGATCTCTTCGCCCAGCGCGGGATTCCAGGGGCGATCGGCGGCGATCCAGCGCGTGCGCAGGTGCGCGAGCAGACGCTGCTGGTCGGCGCTCTCGAGCAGGGTCAGTTCGAGCAGGGACTCTGGCTCGCCGGGTGAGAGAATGGAGAGCACCAGATCGTGAATCCACAGGGACGTATGGCTGTTGAGCCGATAGGTGCGAGCAGCGCCGATGCTCCGGCCGAGCGAGATGCTGCTCACCAGGATGCAGACCAGGATGACGATCATGGAGCCGCTCAGGGCGACGCCGGGCACGCTCAGGATCACCAGCAGCCCGGTCCCTAGCACGGAGAGCACCGGGTCTGGCCAGGCCTGGGTCCAGGCCATCAGCATGAACGGCAGCAGGCCAGCCAGAGCCACCAGAAAGCAGAGCAGGGTGGTCCCCATGATCCAGAAGATGCTGCCGAGATTCTTATGCGAGAGATCGCGCATGGTCAGCGTGTTCTCGCTGATTGTGACCATCGCCTGCTGATAGCCCATGGCGAGCGCGTGCAGGTAGCGCACGATCATGGCGCTCCCGGCCAGGGCGATCAGGGCGCTGTAGATGAGCAGGGCCAGGACGGCATCCTGCCATTTGAGATAGGGCGTCCAGGTGTGGGCGTATGTGGACCAGAGCAGGCAGCTCGCGCCCAGCGCCGCGCCGGCGCCACTCAGCAACGCGCCCGCTGTCAGGATGGCCAGCAGGCTGTTGCGTCTATAGGCAGTTCGTTTCAGGCGAAAGCGATAGATCTCTCGTGCGGATTGCACGCTGTGTGTCGTCATAGATTCAAGCCCTCCCCACACAGGCCTGAAGAGAATGCAGCTACGAGCAGTATCCGCCGCAGGCCAGGCCGGCGCTGCTCAGGAAGCGCTTCCTTCGCTGTCCGGCTGCGTATTCCACGATTCAAGACGATCGGGAGGGGGCGATGGTTTCGTGTTGTGTCGCGTCGCTCCGCGTCGTTTCGTTCCGCCGCACTGGGCTGCGCTGAGGAGGACTGGCTGGCCGCGGCTCAGGCTCGCAGATCATCGAAGAGGACGGTGTGCAGATAGCGCTCGGCGGCGCTGGGAAAGATGGTGACGATGACCTTGCCGCGATTCTCTTCCTTGCGGGCCTCCTGCAGGGCGGCCCAGGCGACGGCGCCGCTGCTGATGCCGACGGAGAGGCCCTCCTGCTCCATGATGGCCTGGGCAGTGGCTACGGCGTCGTGATCGCTGACGGCGATCACGCGGTCGATGAGGTCGACGCGCAGGGTATCGGGGAGGAAGCCGGCACCGAGACCCTCGATGCGATGGGGGCCGGGGCGACCGCCGGAGAGGACAGCGCAGGCGGCCGGCTCGACGGCCACAACCTCCAGCGTCGGCTTGCGCGCGCGCAAGCCCTCGGCGACGCCACTGAGTGTGCCACCGGTGCCCACGCCGATCACGACGACATCGACAGCTCCGGCGGTGTCTTCCCAGATCTCCAGGGCTGTGCCTTCACGGTGAGCGCGCGGATTGGCCTGATTATAGAATTGCTGGGGATACCAGGCGTTGGCGAGTGAGGTGCGTAGCTCGATGACCTTGTTGATGGCGCCCCGCATACCCTGGCTGCCCGGTGTGAGGATGACTCTGGCTCCCAGGCGCTGAAGGAGCAGCCGGCGCTCAAGGCTGATGGTATCGGGCATGGTGAGCACGCACTGATAGCCACGCGCGGCCGCAATCCATGCCAGTGAGATCCCCATGTTGCCGCTGGTCGGCTCGGTGATCACGCCGCCTGGACGCAGCAGCCCCTGGCTCTCGGCTTCACAGATCATCTTGAGGGCTGGCCGATCCTTGAGACTGCCCCCTGGACTGAACATCTCGAGCTTGGCCAGCACGGTCGCCGCGGAGGCACTGGCCAGACGCCTTAACTCCACCAGGGGGGTTCGACCCACCAGCTCTGTTGCATCTTTTGCCCATCGGGCCATAGCTGCTCCGTCCTCGCACTACGCGGTCGGCTCGCCTCCGAGCAGGGCGTGCATGAGAAAGAGAAGCTCCTGCAGACTGAACGGCTTGCGAAGCATCAGCCCCGTCTGCAGCCCCATGCGATGCAGCTCCCACTCATAGCTACCGGTGATGACAATAATGGGTACCTCTCGGGTGTTCTTGTGGCCGCGCAAGATCTTGTAGAGCGAGACGCCATCGAGATTGGGCAGACCAACATCCAGCAGGATCAGATCGGCACCGATCAGGGGCAATTGCTCTCGGGCTTGCTGGCCGTCGGAGAAGACCCGCAGTTGCCAGCCCCCAACAGACCCGATCACTGCGTGAAACATGTCGATGAGCAACGGGTCGTCCTCTACCAGAGCGATGAGCTTGCGGCCAGATCCTGACACGTGAACAGCCACTCGCGACCTTCCCCTTCCATACTATACACGACTGCGCTAGCGCAATGACCCTCTGCAGCCCCTCCTCTCCACGTACCTTAGCGTCCAGAGGCGCTCAACCGGCATGGCCGGCTCGGCGCGCCATTCCGGCCGCAGCGCTTAGATGTAATACATGGTCTCAGCGGTACCGGTGCGATGGCGCTGCGCCAGCTCCTCGATCGTCGTAGAGAGCAGGATCTGCTGCGTCATCTCGTCGATCTTCTGCCAGACCTCGCGCAACGCACAGCCCGGTGAGAGCTTGCAAAAGTCGGGATTGGGCAGGCACTCCATGGGTGGCACGTAGCCCTCCAGGGCCTGTACCACCTCGGCCATTGTGATCTGTGAAGGCGGCTTCGCCAGCATGTGCCCTCCTTTGGGACCACGCACGCTTTTGACCAGACCCTCCTTGCGCAGCGCCATGAGGATCTGATCGAGATATTGCTCTGGGATATATTGTCGGCTTGCGATATCCGCGCTCTCTATCGGTCCCTGTCCATAGTAGGCTGCCATATCGAGCATGGCTCGCAGACCATAGTCGCCTTTCATTGTGAGTTTCATATGCTACTCCGGATGCGGAGATCGTCTCTGACACCCGCCTCCCCTGGTGAGCCTCCGCGGCTCGCTGTGCATGAATCAAACTGCCTGGACTGACGGGACAAGGACATTCTTCTAACGCTAGCATAGCTCAATTGCGAATACCTGTCAATGGCTGCTTCTCTGGAAGAGGCAGCCTCACAGGCCGGCTGAAGGCCCTCAACATTCACTGCCTGCTTGCAACCTCCTCCCGAGAGGGATCCCGGGACTGCGCCTGAACGCTGGCCTGGCGCGCGATGCCCAGCAGGTCGTTGCGTATGTTGACGAAGTGCTCACGCAGGGCCGCCATCTGCACCTGCTCGCCGCTGATGCGCACCCAGATGCGCCTCTGGGGAAAGTAGAAGGTGACGCAGAGACTCAAGATGAGCACGACGGCGATGGGCCAGATCAGAGGAGCGCCGGCGTCGCGCGTCACCAGCAGCACGGTGGCATCGCTGGCGGCGTTGAGGGTGATCGTCCACTGTTTATCGAAGCTCTGACCGGACTGGCCAGGCTGGAGGCGCAGCAGTGCGCGGTCTTCGTTGTTGCTGGTGCCCGGTTTGCCGATGGTGATCAGCAGCACGGGATGGGCCATCTGTGAGAGGTGCTGGCCGGCCGCATGTACGAAGAAGACGCCCATGGTGTCGTCTGTGCCGCCGATGGGGATGCCTCTGGCGAAATCAACGACGCCGTTGCCCGAAGGCAGGGTGGCCGTGCTGTCGAGCACAACGGCGTCGTGATAGAGGATGTTGCCCTGGGCATCGCTGATGGTGATCTCGGCTGAGGAGACGAGCGAGGACTGGTGAAAGGTGATGCCGTCGTAGGTCAGGGGATCGTTGACGCGCAGATGATCGCTGTGGGCCACCAGCTCGCCATCTCGATAAACGCTCAGATCGGTCACGTAGTCGGTCGCCAGGCCGGTCCGCGGATCGAAACGCGCGGTGAAATGGTTGACGCGGAAGCTGATGTTGTGCGGCGTCCCGCGTGGATAGACCACGGCGCTCTCGCCACTGGGCAGGGCCTGATCGAAGCTGAAGCCGGCCAGGGCGTCGCTGAAGGCAAGGATGGGCGCCGGCAGAATGCGCCACGCGGGACTGTCGGCCGGAAAGCCGTGCCACTGGCTGATCATGCCGGCCAGCAAGAGCGCTACCAGGGAGGCGTGAAAGACAAAGGTGGAGAGCGTGGCCCAGGTGTTCTTGCTGGCGTAGAGATAGGTGACCACGCTCTTGTCGACGCTGGCTTCCTCGCTGCGCAGGCGATACCCGCGCCTGCGCAGGGCGGCGCTGGTCCAGGCTACGGCATCGGGCCGGGTATAGGCCACTCGCTCCAGGGCGTTCTGATAGAAACGCTCGCTGCGCCGCACCAGCGGATGGGCGAAGTTCTGCCAGATGGCTGGCGCCCGGTTGAGCGTGCATACGACGATGCTGAGCGCCAGGATGCCTAGCAGGAGCATAAAATACCAGCTCGAGAAGATGGTGAAGAAGTGGAGCCAGTTATAAATGGGCGTCAATGAGCCGTACTGGGGCAGGGCGTTCTGCTGCAACCAGGCGGCGTAAGCGCTGGAATCGTTGAGCACTTCGCCCGGCGCCTGCGGAAAGTAGATCCCCAGTATGCAGATGATGACGATCGAGACGATCAGCACAATGGCCGTCCGTACGGAACTGAGCCAGCCCCAGGCGGCATCAAGGGGATGGCTCAGTATGTAGCGGAGACGCTTCTTCAGACGCTGGCCAGGACCGGGGGCAGGCCGCCGCTGGCTGCGCGCTGCGCGCCGGCTCGCCTGCTTTGTCGGCGTGGCACGGCTATGACGTTTGATGGCTGTTGGCATCGGAATCTATGGCTTTCTCCCCTCGTAAGGGACAGTCGCTCGACACACACAGACAGTGACGCTCGTATCATAGAGCAAATGCGACGTTCTGGCAAGCGCTCTGCCCTATGGCGCCGGACCTTGCCAGTCAGCGGCGACGTCCCTATAATCGGATACATCCCTCATGCGCTCCCGGGGTGATGCTGGAGTATAATACCTGATGGTGCCCGGGTGATTCCAGCCCTCCATCCAGATTTGGACGACACTTGCAGAGCTGACAGGTGAGGAGCGAGGACAACCGCCAGCGCTGCCACAATACGGCCCACTCTGATCCGTCTCCTTGTCTACTGCCTGGTGGTGGCGGGGCCGGGGGCGTGCACTGTGGCAAGCAACAGAGACCTCTGGGAGCAGTCTGCGAGGGTGGTTCCAGATCGAACATCTGCTAGGTAAGGAGTTTGTCTATGCCGGACCCACGACATCAGAAACTGGCAAGGGTGCTTGTTCACTATTCACTCGCACTGAAACCGGGCGATACCCTCATCATCCAGGCTCCGGCCATCGCCCTCCCTCTGACCAGAGAGGTCTACCGCGAGGCTCTCCACAGCGGCGCTCACATTGTGGCGGTGGAGACGATCCAGGAGGAGCTGACGGAGATTCTGCTGCAGGAGGGCAGCGAGGAGCAATTGACGTATATCTCGGAGCTGGAGCGCTTGCGCAGTGAGCACTACACTGCGCGCCTTACCATCTGGGCTGAGCAGAATACTCGCGCCTACGCCAGCGTCGATCCGCGGCGCATGGCGCTGCGCCAGGGAGCGCGCAAGGAGCTGTTCCACCGCATCCTTGAGCGCGAGGCGAAGGGAGAGGCGCGCTGGTGTGGTACGCTCTTCCCGACCCACGCCCATGCGCAGGATGCGGGCATGTCGCTGAGTGCCTACGAGGAGTTCGTCTACGGCGCGGGCCTGCTGAACCTGGAGGACCCGACGGCTGCCTGGAAACGGGTGCGGGCTGAGCAGCAGCGCATCGCGGACTTCTTGCAGGGGCACGACGAACTGCATATCGTCGCCCCGGGCACTGATCTCACCTGCCGCGTCGGTGGCCGGAAGTGGATTAACTGTGCCGGCGAGGCAAACTTTCCTGATGGCGAGGTCTTCACTGGTCCGATCGAGGACTCCGTGAATGGTCGCATCAGCTTCAGCTACCCGGCCTTCTACAACGGGAACGAGGTCGAGGGTGTCTGCTTGCGCTTCGAGAATGGCCGCGTCGTGGAGGCCACGGCTCGCCACAACCAGGCCTTCCTGGAGGCGATGCTGGAAACGGATGCTGGAGCCCGTACTGTGGGAGAGATCGCCTTTGGCCTCAACTACAATATCCAACGCTTCACCCGCGAGACGCTCTTCGATGAGAAGATCGGAGGCACTATGCATATGGCGCTGGGGGCCTCGCTGCCGGAGAGTGGGGGGACGAACGAGTCGGCTCTGCACTGGGATATGGTCAATGATCTGCGGGAGGGCAAGGTCTACGCCGATGGCACGCTCTGCTATGAAGCGGGCCATTTCTTGATCTAGCGATGTCCTGTCTTCTCCAGCCATCTGGTGCGAGCACAGGAGAGCGCGCTGCTCTTCTCCCTCGCCCAGATGGCCCTGGTTATGCTGCGCCGCTGTTGCCTCAAGCGCCGCGTGACCAGGATCAGGTAGTGGGATCGCGCCAGTGCACGTCGCCCCGCAGGGAGAACACTCACTGACAGTTCGTGTAGAGATTCTCTGCGTCGCTGTATGGTGGCCAGGATCAGCATAACCAGAAGCACTAGAAGCAGAGGAAAGGTTCCCAGACGTATGGATGAGCGTCAGGCGCTCCTCCTCTTTGGACGCCATCTGCGTGCTCTTCGTAGTCTGCGCTCACTGACCCAGGAACACCTCGCTGAGCGCATCGACAAGACATCAGAGTACGTCAGCTTGCTGGAGCGTGGTGAGCAGGCTCCTTCATCGAGAAGCATCGATCAGTGCGTGCCTGGTATATCGCTCTCTATGAGGACATCGAGTTACAGGCGATCTGGAGAGTCGTCTCTTCTATGCTTGAGCCGCTCTTTCACAAGTGGTCTGAGCGGATTCGGCAGCAAGGAGGACACCCCTTGAACAATCCCAAGATCCCTCTGCACTATGTCTTCCAGGGGGAGTGTGTCTATCAACGATCAGCCCGAGGGCGCGGCCTTCCTTTTCCAGAGGCCGGGCTGGCTGGTTAAACGTCAAAGAGCGGTACTTGCTCGACGTCCTGTTCTGGCAAGGCAACCGTGTCCCCTTTCTCAGCTTTCAAGAGCCGTTCATAGATGCCTGCCACCTCTTCTTCCGAAAGCTCACGTGGAAGAAAGCAGGCAGCAAGATACTGCTGCTCCTGTTCAAAAGCGAGCTAACGACGGCGCGGATACTCTGCCGTAAACTCTGTCGTGTTGGAGCCAGTGAAAATATCCAGCACCAGGTCCCCTGGCTCTGTCAAGAATTGAATGAAGAACAGCGGGAGCTTCGCCGGAAAGCGGGTTGGATGAGGACTCACCCTCAGGGCCTTACACCGCTGGAGATAGAGAGAGCTACTCTCCGTGTTGGGAATCTGGAGGAGATTCGAGGGAATGGCTCCGCCTTTGTCAGCAGCAAGGCGGTCGCCAATCTCGTGCCCTGAGGGGCGTAGCGCAGGCGTATAGTACTTCTCTGGATCTCTCTGGAGCTGACGCTTGCGGGAGGAATCCTCGGCGGCCGGCTTCGCGCCCCCTCGCCCCCCTCGCATAGGGCGCGATGAATCGCGCCCCTACCCTCTACCCTCGGCGGCTAACCTCACCCGGCTCGTTCGTTCGTTCGGGCGCGCTTCTTCGCGCCCCCTTCGCTCTCCTCGCATAGGGCGCGATCAATCGCTCCCCTACCTACCCTCGGCGGCCAACCTCACCCGGCTCGTTCGTACGGGCGCGATTCATCGCGCCCCCCTCGCCCCATCCATACACGCCCGCTTCTTCGCGCCCCCCTCGCCCCATCCATACACACCCGCTTCTTCGCGCCCCCTTCGCCCCCCTTCCCAGCTCCGCAATCACGAGCGTATCCCCCCTGCCCCTGCGAGAGCGGCCTCCGCGAGTCCGCGTCGGGCCGGGCCGTGCTGATCCACAGAGGCCGCCCTCAGGACCCCTTGCGACCGCTCCACAGGGTCCAGCACTCCTGCGCAACGATCTCACCCTGCTTATGACGCGCGAGATGCTCCTGCAGAAAGGCCGTGTAGGCCAGCAGCTCGCTGGCCTGGGCCTCCCCCATCTCGTAGAGGGGCGAACTGCGCACATAGGCCACCAGCTCCTCAGCCAGCGCAGCGCTATCGGGATAGACGCCCCGCGTCTCCCAGAGCTTGCGTTGCTGCAGATCGCTGAACCCCACATCCTGCAGAGCCTGGCGCACCTCTTCGCGCTTGAAACGCGCCAGCACGCGCTGATCGACAAGGCGCGGATAGCGCGTGAAGAGATAGCCCCAGACATGCGTCTCACTGCCCGGCTCCAGGATGTCTTCGGGCGTCTGATCCTGGACCAGCACGAGTCCCCCCGGCTTGAGGAGACGATAGGCCTCGATGAAGCAGGCGCGGATCTGGTCAGGAGGCAACTCCTGCACCAGAGCGCGCAGCAGGACGAAATCGTAGCGTTCGGCGAGCAGACCAGTCGCCAGGGCATTGCCGCGCAGGAACTCAACGCCGCCGTAGCCACTGCAGCGCTGACGGGCCCGCTGCAACTCCTCCTCTGAGCGATCCAGTCCCAGCACATAGGCAGCACCCAGATCAGCCAGGGCTCTGGTATAGATGCCGCTGCCGCAGCCGAGATCCAGGGCCAGCTTGCCCCGCAGGGGGATCAGCGCCCCCACCGTCTCCATCCAGGCAGCTGCAGGCTGATCGGGAGCCTGCAAGAGACCTTTTTTCTCGAGATGAAAGCTGGTAGCCATACGCCCTACCCTCTCTCCTGACGCTTCAGACGAGTCGGTGCGGAGCGCTCAGGCCCTTCCTGATGCGGGCTTTTGTGCCTTCGGGGCCCCGCAAACGCAGCCAGAGTGGACCTGCATGCGGGGTGAAGACCAGCTCAACGGTCAGGAACGGCGAGCACTCGCGCTCGACAGCGATCAACGCTACAAGATCCGCAATACGCTCGGGCGTCGCGGCGAAGCGAAAGGCATAACCATCCGCCAGCTCCACAACCTCCTCGGCCTCGGTCAGCGGCCTGAGATCGCTCTCCTGACGCCGCATCACCGGCTCGCGCCCCATGAAGGCGGCGGCCACCGGTGGTTCCTCTCTCTGCATGGCACCGCTCCTCTCACTCCAGAAAGCACAGCCATCCTCTCATCAGAACAGCATGGCAGAGCTACGCTGCTGTGATGGTCATGACATGTACCAGTCTATCACTTGCGGAGGCGATCTGCCCACCCCGCGGTGACCAGGCGACGCTGCGTATCCAGCGCGCATGCTGCCTGTACGTGAGGTCTGTCTCACCGCTGGCCGCGCGCCAGAGGAGGAGCCGCGTATCATCGCCGCCAGAGGCGAGCCAGCGGCCATCGGGCGACCAGGCCAGGCTCTTGACCGGCCGGCTGTGGCCATCATAGACAAGCTGCTCCACTCCACTAGCGGCCCACCAGAGATGCACACGGCCGCTGGCCCCCGCGGAGGCGATGCGCTGACCATCAGGCGACCAGGCGGCGGCATAGACGGGAGCGCCATGACCGCTGTAGCGCAGCCAGGGCTGGCCCGTGGCCCTGGCGAGCGCGCCGACGTCCCAGAGATCGACGCTGCTATCGAAGCTGGCGCTCAGCACGGTGCGACCATCGGGCGACCAGGCGACGGCGAAGAGGCGCTCCTGGCGCCGCTGCAGGCCGAGCAGGCGTCCACTGGCGCTCTCCCAGAGCTGCAGACTGCTATCGCCGTAGTCACCACCGGAGACGATGCGCGTCCCGTCGGGCGACCAGGCGAGCGTGCGGACAAAGCGCCGGTGACCGCGATAGATGAGATGCGGCTCCTGGGGGGCCAGTGCATCCCAGAGGTGAATGGCGCCAGCCGTATCACCGGAGGCGATGGTCCGTCCGTCGGGTGACCAGGCCAGGGAGAGCACACAGCAGCCATGTCCACGATAGACGGCCGCTTCGCTGCCAGCGCGCCAGATGCGCACGCTGCCATCGCGGGAGCCGGAGGCCAGGGCCGCCCCGTCGGGCGACCAGGCCAGGGCGAAGACATGATCGCGATGGCCGCGATAGAGCTGAAGATCGTACTGCATTGGCGGAGCTTCGAGCGAGCCACGAGCGCAGTGCGAGCGAGAGACGAGGCGAGGAGCCCGCCTGTCTTAATGCTGCGCCGGACCCTCCGTCAACAGGTTGATCGCATGGGGCAGCACCGTCAGGATAGCCTCGAGGCACTCGCGCACCGCCTTCGGGCTGCCCGGCAGGTTGACGATCAGCGTTCGCCCGCGGGTGCCCGCCACGCCACGGGAGAGCATGCCAAAGGGCGTATGCTGCAGGCTGGCGGCCCGCATGGCCTCAGCGATACCAGGAGCCTCGCGCTCTAGCACGGCCCTGGTGGCCTCCGGAGTCACGTCGCGTGGCGCCAGGCCGGTGCCACCCGTAGTCAGTACAAGATTGAGCTGGAGGACATCGCACCATTGGCGCAGCACGGCCTCGATCTGCGCACGTTCATCAGGTACGACGGCGGCGGCGCGCACTTCGGCCTCGGGCAGTTGCGCCACCAGCGCGCGGATGGCCTCTCCGCTGGTATCCTGGCGTGTGCCCCTGGCAACACCGTCGCTGACGGTGAGAACCCCCACAGTGATCATCATGCTACCCCCTGGGGGCGAGTTCCCGCATGATCGCCCCGATCTGCTTGCGAGGACCGTAGAGCCAGACGACATAGGTATCGTTCTGCTCCTCCTCTTCGACCACGCACTGCATCTCACGGGCCAGGCGCCGCGCGATATCGAGCATCTGGCCGCGCTGAGCAGCGCTGCGGCTCTGCGTGCGCAGGGCAATCTTGCCCAGGCGCTCCTCCTGGCTGAGGCTGGCATTGATCAGCAGGATCAACTGATCCAGTCCGAAGATGACCTGCAGGGGTGGCATCCTGGCATCGGGACCAGCGTCAGCCGGCGAGGCAGGCAGCGCAGACCGCAGCTCATGGGAACGGCCAGCAGCCTCGCGCTCTTCTCGTTCCTCCTGCCCCTGCTCCACGCGCGCATAGGCCTCCTGCAGCTTCGCCAGGATCAGCTCGCGCGCCTCCTGGGGGGCATTCTCCCGGGGGTGAACGTAGGCCAGCAAGCGATGAGGAAGATCGGAGTAGATAAATGGCTGGCTGGCCTGCGCGCGGCGCCCACTGGCGGGACAGGTCACCAGGTTGAGGCGACCTGCCAGGAGCGCATAACGCAACTGCGGATCTTCCGCAACGTTGACGTACTCATACACCCGGCTCTCAAACGTATGGCCGCAGCGACAGGTGAACCTGTAGTCGGCCCTGCGTGATGCTATTCGCGACATAGGTATGAAATCGACGATGGCTTTCCTCTCCAGTTCAAGCTACCACAGACAACTATATCACACCGCGGGCGCGCTCTGCGCAGGCAGAGTTTAGCGCCGCCGACTCTTACTGAGCGCCTTCGTAGAGAAGCTGAAGGGCATGCCCTGGCTCTCCATGAACGCCTGAAAGTGGGCGTAGAACTCCTGGCGATCCTGCAGGGTGATGACGGCCACGGCGTCGGCGGTCTCAATGGCATAGGGATAGCCCTGGCCGCCAGCGATGATCTCGGCCCGCACGACGTCCAGCACCGGCTCGAGCAGCCCCTCGTCGACCAGCCAGCGCGGGAACTCCAGCCGCGCGGGCGGCCGCTGGCTGACCGCCTGCAAATAGCAGAAGGCCACACGCTCGCGATAGGAACCGTAGTGATCGAGCACATCGCCGCGCGCGCAGAGCATGGCGGGCGTGCGATCGCCCCAGCGCAGGCGTCCCTGCCAGAGCAGGGCATCATGAATGCGGCGCGTCTCGCGCAGGATGGGCTGAGGCTGCATGGCATCGAGGCGCAGCAGCATGGTGATGATGTCGCGCGCGTAGCTGGTATCGATGTAGCCGATGAGGGGCACGTGGAAGCGCTCCGAGGCCTGTAGGAGCGAGACTGCCCCCATGATGTAGCGCTCGCGATAGGGACTGGGCATGGTCAGGGCGAAGGAGACCACCAGCGAGCCGTCGAAGAAGACAACGGGACTGTGGGCCGGGTCGGCGGGATGGCGGGCGCGGGCGAGCTGCTCCATCTGGCTGCAGATGGTCTCGACCTCCAGCAGATAGCGCCGCAGCGAGACCTGCATCTCCGAATAAGGGTAGGCGCTGGGGTCAGAGCGCTCGATCGCCGACTCCTCCATGATCTCGTCCGGTGAGAGCACCTCGAGGCGTACGTCCTTGACGTAGGGCCGGCCGCGCTGGTGGGGATTGACGAAGAGCCCCACCTGAATGAGGGCCACAGGGACAGAGGCGTCACGCCAGGGCTGCAACTGGCTGCCGTCAACGGCCAGCGTGGTGATGCCTTCGATACACTCAGCCCACTGGCGCGCCTGCTCGTGGTTGGCAAACTCGCGCCCAAAGCGGAAGATCGGGCCGCGGTAGTCCTCCTGGCTGTGGGCGGCTTCAACGAGCCAGCGATCGAATTCGCTGGTCGGGCGCGCGCCGGCCGGCGGCAGACCGGGATCGTCGGGCGGCAGCAGCTCCTGTAGCTGCGCGCTCGATGGATAGTGCCGATAGAGCGTCTCCAGGGCATGGCGATAGGCCCCCAGTTGATCGCTGTAGGAGCCGTCGTAGACGCAAAAGTGGTCCCGCTTGCCATTGAGGGCGGCCTGTAGTTTGCCTTTATGGAGCATGCGCGTGTTCCTCCTCCTTCTCCAGAGCGCGCTGCCCTTCCTCTTCGCTCAGCAGCCGCGTCTCGCCATCCTCTTTGCGCAGGCGGATGAGCGCGTCGAGGCCCTGCTCAAAGGTATCATCGTGGCTGATGACGATCAACTGATCAAAGCCGCGCACGCGGCGAATCTGCTCGGCCAGATTGGAGCGGCGCGTCAGATCCATGTTCTGCGTGGGTTCATCGAAAAAGGCGATATTGAGGCTGGAGAGCTTTTTGAGCAGCGCCAGGCGTACGGCGAGGGCGGCGCTCATCTGCTCGCCGCCGCTGAGCTGGGCGAAGGTGCGCAGGGTTCCCTTGCTGCGCAAGCAGATCTCGTAGTCCTCTTCCCAACTGAGCTGGGCGCTGCGCTCGCCCATGATCTCGCCGAAGATGCGATTGGCCTCGGCAGAGATGCTGGCCAGGCGGGCGCGCAGGATCTGCGGGGCGGCCTCCTTCAGGAGGCGGCGGAACTGCTCGGTCATGGCATGCAGCTCCTCCAGGGTGCGCTGCTCCTGTCGCGCGTCTTCGAGGGCCGCCAGCAGGGCCTCGGCGGCGCGGATCTGGCGCTCAAGCTCGCCGATGCGCTGGCGGACATGCTGCAGCGCGGTGGTATAGCCCTTGAGGTCGGCGCGCAGCCTCTTGATCTCCTCGCCAGTGCGCAGGAACTCCTGCTCATCGAAGGCGACATAGGCCGTTCTGTAGCTGATCTCGGCCTGGCGCAGGGCCTGCTCGGCGGCGCTCAGCGCGGCGGTGGCGGCGGCGCAGGCCTGTTGGCGCTGCGGAAGCTGCCGCGCGACCTGCTCATGCTTGAGGTAGGTCTGATAGCCGCTTCGGGAGCGCTGCAGGGTGGCCTCCTCTTCGCTGATGCGCTGATCAAGGTCGCGGTAGGTAGCGAGCTGCTCGTCGAGGCTCTGCACCTGCTGCGCACACTCCTGCTGGCGGCGCTCCTGCTCCTCCAGGCGGAGGAGCAGGTCTGGCTCGCGCTCAATGGTGCTCAGGAGGCCACGGATGCGTCCGGCGGGATCAGCGAGCGCCGCGAGGGCCGCCTCGATCCCCTCCAGGGCCGTGCGGCTGCCGCGCAGCTCCTGGACGAGACGGCGCTTCTCGTTGATCTGCTCCTCGGTCTGGGCGAGCGTCTCCTGCAGTTGCTGGGCGATGACACGCAGGCGCTCAAGCTCGCGCACCTGGCGGTCGGCGGCCTCGCTCTCCTGACGGGCGCGCTCGGCCTCGGCGATCTGCTGGCTTAATCCCTTCAGCTCCTCGAGGTCCTGCTCGAGATCCTCGAGGTCGCGCCGCAGCCGCAGGGTCTCGCTGGCGAGCTGGCGCAGGCGCTCGGCGCACTCGTCACGCAGGGAGCGATACTGACCGAGGCGCTCCAGCTCCTGCGCGTAACCTCTGACGAGGACGAGGCGCTCGTCGAGGCTGCAGCGCTGCTGCTGCAGCTCTGCCAGGAGGACCTGCTCCTTCTCGATGAGGTTAGAGAAATAGGCTTCGAGGCTGGCGAGGCCCCGCTGACGGATGTTGAGGCATGGCTCGTGCAGCAGGGGGCACTGGCCGCCGCGCGAGAGCTCGCGCGAGGTGCGGTAGCTATCGATGTTGCCCTCCAGGCGATGGCAGCGGGCGCTCAAGCGGGCGCTCTCCTCCTGCAGGGCCGCCAGCTCCTCGGCCTCGCTGCGATGGGCCTCGCTGGTGGCGATGCTCTCTTCAAGGGCGCGCAGACGCTCCAGGAGCTTCTCGCGCTCCTCCTCCCTCTGACGCAGGAGGTCGCGGCGCTCCTGCAACTGCTGCTGCTTCTGGCTGCGCTCGCCAAGGCGGGCCTGCAGGCGGGTGACGCTGGCGATGTGCTCGCCAAGGCGGGCCGCCACGGGCTGCAGCGGCTCGATGCGGGCGATCTTCTGCTGCACCTCCTGCTGACGTTGCAGGGCCTGCTCCTGCTGGCGGCGCAATGCCCGGCCCTCCTCGACCAGCTCGTCGTAGCGCCGCACCTGCTGCTTCAGCTCCTCCAGGCGGCGCTCCAGGGCGCGTTGCTCATCGGCCAGCGGGGCGAGAGCAACGACCTGCTCGCGGGCCTGGGCGATCTCCTGCAGGCTGGTGCTGAGATTGGCGACGTTGGCACCGATCATGGCGAGCTGGCTCTGGAGTTCCGCCGCCTGCTGACGCAGGGCGTTGCGGCGCCGTTCGGCGAGGCGCAGCTCTTTGAGGGCCGCCTCTGCCTGCTGATAGGCCTGATAGGCGGCGCTGCTGGCCTCGACCTCCTGACTGGCCTGGAGGGCCGTGCTCAGCTCCTGCTGGCACTGGCGCAGACGCTCCCTGGCGCCGTCGCAGGTCAACTGTGCGCGCTCATAGTTATGGCGCAACTGCTGCAGGGCATCGCGCTGCGCCTGCAGAGAGGCGTGGCGGCCCTCCAGCTCCTCCAGACGGCGGTTGCCCTGGGCGATCTGCTCGCTCTGGCGCTGTTCCTGCTGCCGCAGGCCCTCCAGCTCGCTGCGCCAGGTCTCCAGATCGCGCGTCTCAAAGGTCAGGCGCTGAATCTCCTGCAGCAGCTCCTGTAGCTCATCCTTATAGCAGTGCTGCACCTCAAGCAGGTAGTCCGCTGCCTCGCGATAGTCCTCGATCTGGAGCAATTCATCGAAGGTTTTCTTGCGGCGGGAGGCGCTCTCCAGGAAGACAGCGGTGAAGGTGCCCTGGGGAACGCCGAGGGCGTCCTGGAAGAGCGTTTCCAGAGGACGCTCGCGCTCGATGCCGAAGAGGTCATGCAGTTTATCGAGGACATCCGTACGCTGTTCCAGTTTGAGATCGGCCTCGCAGTCGTAGACCTGCCAGAAGGCTCCGCTGCCGCAGCGGCGCGTCACGACGTAGTGACGCTCGTCATTGCCGATGAGGCGCACGGTGATCACCCCGTATTTCTCGCCCTCGCGCACAAACTGCGGGTGTTTATAGGGCAGCGAGTCAAAGAGCGCAAAGCCGATAGCCTCGACGAGAGTCGTCTTGCCAGCGCCGTTGGCTCCCTGGATGGCGATGGTTCCTCGCTGAAAATCCACGCGCAGGTGACGGTAACTCTTAATGTTCTCCAGCTCAACCTGTGTGATCAGCATACTGCACTAGCCTTCTCTCTGCGGTGATGTGGGCGGCAAACAGGGAAGGCAGGGGACCTGTGTGTATGCCTGTGGCATGTGCGCACCTGCCTGCCCTGCCGTTCAGCGTGTGCTCTCTCTCCCCTTCCCGCGCCCCACAGGAAAAGTGGAAAGTTCTGCGATGCATTATAACATGACGGGGCGTTGAAACATATGGAGGTCGTGTTCCGTGTCTCTGGAAAGGAGAGGATCGCGCTCATACGGCGCAGCCAGCTCCAGCAGCCAGACGTATGGCAACAGCTATCACCGCAACACACGTGGCAACCGAGGCAATGACGCTTCTCTCTGAAGAAACACAACAGAAGAACGATCTCATTCCAAAGCACTGTTTCTTAAGATCCTGACACAAGGAGTTTTTCTATGCATATACTCAAACAACGCTTCTTTGTGAGCAGTGTGCTGGCACTGTTGATAGCCATGCTGGTAAACGCCTGCAACATCAGTACTGCCCATCCCAGCCAGAGCAACCTGACAGTCATCCAGGTGCTGCAGAACAGCTCGCAGGCCATGCAGAAGCTCAAGACCTTCCAGTTCACCCTGGCGCTTAACGGGCAGATCCAGGGGAGCGCAGCGGCCAGCTCCACGTCCACAAGCGCCAGCGCCTCGCCGACGGCGACCAGCAGCATCCCTGGCAGTATCACCTTCGACGTCCGCGGCACCGGTCAGCAGTCACTGCAGAGCGGCGAGCAGGCCATGACCCTGACGCTCAACCAGAGCACGCACCTCGCCGAGGTGGTGACCGGCCACAAGATCTACGTTCAAAACCCGCGCGGACGCTGGTATGTCATCGACCCCAACAGATTTGCCGCCGGCGTCAGCAATCCCCTGGCCGGACTCCAGCTCAATACTACCACCCTGCTGGAGCTGGTGCAGCATAGCCAGCTCAGCGATCACGGCGATGAGTCGCTCAATGGCCAGAGCCTGCGTCACATCACCGCCGTGCTGGATAGAGCGGGCCTGCAAGCCCTGCTCAAGGATGACACGCAGCTCAGCACCCTGGTCGGGGCACAGAACATCGACGCCATCGTGGCCCACGCACGCAGCTTTCAGGCCTCCCTGGACCTGTGGATCGACGAGACGCAGTTCTACCTGCACCGTGTGCAGCTCAAGCTGAGTCTGAACGCCGACACCAGCGGGCTGGTGACGCCCTCGGTCGGCATGATTACCTTACAGCTGCCGCCCACGCTGCAGGCGACGCTCAACAACACCGTCGACCTGAGTAAGTTCAACGAGCCCGTGAGCATCAGCGCGCCCGCCAGCGCCATCTCTGTCGATAACCCTGGCGTCATCTTCCAGACCAGCTAGAGCTGAGACAGTCTCCTGCGCTCCGAGAGGGCGCACCGGACCCCCTCTCGGAGCCAGCCTTTCACCTCAAACCTCGCCAGCACCCCCTACCATGGCAAAGAGCAGGGGACCTCCAGCAGGAACCAGAGGACCAGGAGCCATCTGGGACAGGCACCGATCGCCTGTCACCGCCTCTCGCTCCTGGCCTGCTCCTCTTCTCCATCTGCCCCCGAATACGCTGAGATTCCAGCTCTCGCGGGCGGGATTCCACCCCCTGTCTGGCTTCACGATCATCCAGATGATCGCTCCTGGGTCGCCTCGCAGTTTCGGGGAGCAGCGCAAAGCCGAAGATCAGGCAGCCCTCGAATCGCTTCTAGATATCCATCGCATTTTATATACTATGCTTTATATAGCAGATGGCGCAGTTCGCCAGGTGAGTGCACAGACCCGTCGAGGCCCATAGATACTGTAACACCTGCATCGTAAAAAAACGGTCATCTTCGCCTGCTGCTCGCAACGCCGGACGGAGCTGCCGGGACCGCCAGAGCAGACGCGGAGGTTGTCACGAGGGGAAAGAGCGCCTAGCGGGCTATCGCCCCATCTGCTGGCGGAGGGCCGCCGGGCGCTCACAGGAGGCAGGCGAGCTAGCTGCCACGGGATGGCATCTGACCCTGTCCGCCAGGGCGCTCCAGCGCAGTTTGATCAGCGTACTGCGGCGCGTAGACGCTGATCTGACGGCGCTGCTCCAGGATCAGATCGGCGCGCTGCTGCAGGGCCCGCGCGGCACGGCCGGCGTCGAAGGTCACCGTTTTGCTCAGCTCAGGATCGTTGGCGATGGCCTCGAAGCGGGCCGCGATCAGGCGGATCGTCTCAGGGTCGGTGATTCGGCCGTCGCGGACAGCGTTATAGGTGTTGACCAGGACGTCCTCCTTGATCGCCTTTGGGGGAGGGGCAGCGGAGCCGCTCGCCGCGGGAGAGGCCGGCGCCGCCGCGCTGAGGGTAGAGGGCTGAGCCGTTGCTGCCAGGCGTTGCTGCACGGGGACGGTGCGATCTTCCACGTCGGCCGAGGCCGCCACGGGCTGCACACGCTCCATAGCGCCAGTGTCCAGGGGGAGCGGCGCAGCCCCACGCGGCAGCAGGGCCACATCGTGGATCGAGACCTGGTGAATCTGAACACCCCAGCCAGCCACCTGATCCTGCATACGTAGAGCCAGCTCCGTATTGACGACATCCCACCGGGGCGTCGCCTCCTCAAAGGCGGCATCGTAGAACGGGGAGCGGCGCGCCACGAAATAGCCGGCACTGAAAGAGGAGACCACCGCCTGGATGGTCGCCAGAAAGAGCTGCTGCAGGCTGCTCTCCCAGTCGTTGACCTCCGTCACAGCCAGATGGGCATCCTCAGGCATCAGCTGATAGGCGATGGTCGCCGCCAGTTGCACATCCTCCTCCGGCGAGAGGTGCACGATCTGCGGCGGGCAGGACCACTGCGTCCGGCGCGTGTTCAGGCGGTGGACCACACGCTCCCAGGGCCAGATAAAGTTCGGCCCCGGCGACAGCGTGCGGCGGTACTGGCCCAGCGAGTAGACAATATCGACATAGCCCTCGGGAACCGGGTGGATGGCGTAGCGCAGGAGCAGCCCGCCCACAGCGAGCAATACGAGCAACAGAATGAGACTGACCAGGGGACCGAAGGCCGCGAACGCCCCGGCTACAAGAAAGAGGGCCACCCCGCAGACAAGGGCCAGCGACCAGAGGACGTTATGGTCCCCGGCGTAGTAGAGCATGACGCCATGCAGGATAGCGATCGCCAGCAGGATCAAGGCCGCCGGGAAGAGGCCAGCGTGCGAGAGATAGGCGCTGCCACGCAGAGCAGCCGGCACCAGCAACAAGAAAGTGATGCCACCAAAGAGCAGTGGGAGCAAGATAGGGGAGAGCTGCCTGCTCAACAGCCAGAGCGCCTCAAGCCGCGAGGAGGACACCTCATCCAGCGGATCAGTATCGCCCTCCGGCTCCAGCGCGGAGGTAAATGTATCAGAGGCGAACAGAGCCTGCTGAGAGCTGGCGGCCGCCCGTTCTTGCTGAGGAGCCGCCCAGACCGCGCTCGTCACAGGTTCTTCTGCACTGCCCGGGTCCATCCATTGTGACGACATAAACTTCTGCCTCCCTCTCTCAGCACCTGAAGATATCAGTCCACCCGTTGCCGCTTTACGCTGCACGATCTGCAACCGCCTTGAGAGCCACACCGTTCACAGCTCCCGCCCCTGGAGCCACAGCTACAGCCCGCGGCGTCTGCGCCGCGCGCGCCACAGGCGTGACACCCACCGCAGGCGCGGCCGATCCGCTGCTCATCCTCCTGGGAGATGGGCACCTCGATGGTGACCCCGCTCTCCAGCATCACCTCGACCGTTTCCCGCGGCACATTGAGAGAGACCACCTTGCCAGGTCCGCTGGGCGTATCGAGGATGGCCCCGATCTGTGGCATGCGCTTCTTCGCCTGGATATAGTTCTCGTTCTCGTATGAGAGGCAACACAGCAGGCGACCGCACACCCCCGAAATTTTGGAAGGATTGAGGGGCAGGCCCTGCTCCTTCGCCATTTTGATCGAAATGATGCCGAAATCGCTGATCCAGGAACTGCAGCAGAGCGTCTTGCCACAGGGGCCAACCCCGCCCTGAAGCTTGGCCTGATCGCGCGCGCCGATCTGCCGCAGCTCGATGCGTGTACGGAACGTTGCCGCCAGGTCGCGCACGAGGGCGCGAAAATCAACCCGCTCATCAGAGGTGAAATAGAACGTCAGGCGGCTCCCATCAAAAGTATACTCCGCCTCCACTAACTTCATAGGAAGTTTGTGCTGGGCGACACGCTGCGCACAGCGCACAAGGGCATCCTTCTCCTTCGCCTTGAAGGAGAGCATCATACGCAACTCATCCTCGCTGGCCAGACGAAGGACCGGTTTCAGAGGATCGCTCAGCTCACTTTCTGCCACTTTCTTCGAGGCCAGGACCACGCGCCCCGCCTCCACACCGCGCACCGTTTCGACAATGACATACTGTCCGGTCGTATAGGTCTGCCCCTGGGGATCGAAGTAATAAATACGCCCGGCGGGCCGAAACCGGATACCGACCACAGTGACCACGTTCTCAGTAGCAGAAACCGTCGGCTGCATCGCTCCCGTCTATTCTCCTGATCGTTAGCATCGCTGGCTCGCCGCCCGGCGAGCAGGGTGAAGCTCCAGGGGACAGCCCCATTGCCATCCCCGGCCCATCGATCGAGGTCTACATCTCATTGGTCAGCAGGATCGCCTCCGCCACCTCACGCATGGACTTGCGGTTATTCATGCTGGCCTTCTGGATCTTGCGGAAGGCCTCCTGCTCCGTCAGCCCCTGCTTCTCCATGAGCAGGCCTTTAGCGCGCTCGACGACCTTGCGCGTCTCGAGCTGCTCACTGAGCGTCTTCGCCTTCTCCTCCATCGCGCGGAACTCGCTGTAGCGGGCCAGCGCGACTTCAATCGCTGGGGCGACCTCACTCTCACGCAGAGGCTTGACAATATAGTTCACGACACCGGCCTCCTTGGCACGTTCCACGAGGGGCTGGTCTCCAAAAGCTGTCAGCAGCAGCACCGGTGCGATTTTTTCCTGCGTCAGGATCTCGGCGGCGGCAATGCCGTCCATGTCGGGCATGCGGATGTCCATGATCACCAGATCAGGGCGCAGCTCGCGAGCCAGGTTGACGGCGCTCTGGCCATCGCCGGCCTCGCCGATCACCAGGTAGCCCTGCTTGGTAAGGACATCTTTCAGGTCCATCCTCTGGATGGTTTCATCATCAGCAATAATTACACGTGTTGGCATGCTCGCATCCTGTCTCGATGTACAACAATCGACTTCTCAACGACGTTGCGTCCAGCACAGAGGCAGAGCCTCTCTTCAGACGCCGCTCTGTGCCACCCGGCTTGATATCAAGAGTATACCATAAGTGTTCGATAGCAGTCGAGAGAGTGCGTCCTGAAAACGGCACACAGAACACACAGATGCTCCTGGTCGGAGGAACCACGCTCAGTGAGGCGGCCGGCCATAAAAAAAAGGGCGCCCCATTGCACCCCGCAGCCGGGTCCTACCCTGTCCCGGCAGGTGAAGAGAGGCCGGCGCCGTCCTCTCCTCCGCCAGGTTCAGGCCACCTGAGAGAGGGCGGCACCCTGCATGACCTGGACCATGAGACGCGCCTCTCGGACGATGGTCTGTAGCTCCTCGGGCGTGATCGACTGGCGGCCGTCGCAGAGGGCGCTGCAGGGATCGGGATGGACCTCCAGGATCAGTCCTTCGGCCCCGGCGGCGATGCCCGCACGCGCCATCGTGGGCACCAGCTCGCGTCGTCCGGTGGCATGGCTGGGATCAACGATCACGGGGAGATGCGTCAGTTCGTGGAGCAGTGGAACACAGGCGAGGTCAAGTACGTTGCGGGTCTGGGGATCAAAGCTGCGCACGCCGCGCTCACAGAGGATGACATTGGGGTTGCCTGCGCTGACGATGTACTCGGCCGCCAGCAGCCACTCGTCAATGGTGGCGGAGAGACCACGTTTGAGGAGCACTGGTCTGCCTCGGGCCTTGCGCCCGGCGGCCTGCAGCAGGGGAAAGTTCTGCATGTTGCGCGCCCCGATCTGCAGCACGTCGGCGTACTCGGCCACCACCTCCACCATGTCGGGCTCCATGACCTCGGTGATGATCGGCAGGCCGGTCTCTTCGCGCGCCTCGGCGAGCAAGCGCAGCCCTTCGAGGCCCAGCCCCTGAAACTGATAGGGTGAGGTGCGTGGCTTGAAGGCTCCTCCGCGCAGCACGCTGGCTCCAGCCTCCTTGACGGCCCGCGCTGTCGCCAGCAGCTGCTCGCGGCTCTCGACGGCGCAGGGGCCGGCCATGATCACTGGCAGCGCCTGCTCGCCGCCGACAACAACGCGCTGAGCGCTGCGGCCGTCGCCCACCACCACGCTGCTGGGCGTGGTCTTGAAGACCCGGCTGACCAGCTGATACGGCGTGGTGAGCGTGACCACCTGCGCGACAGCCGGTTGGCGACGCAGGACCTCGAGCGCCTGCGCCTCGAGCGAGGCGTGGTCGATGGCCACCACTTCGCGCCCCCCCACCTGGGCCGTGGCCAATGGCCGGCGCTGGCCAGCGACCTGGTTGACCAGGGCCATCAGGGAGGCACGTTCATCCGCACTGGCTTGAGCATCAATGACGATAATCATAAGACAGTTCCTTTCTCCTTTACTCCTGAGTGATCTATGATCGATGGGAAATAAAAAAGCAGAGGTTTTTGCCTCTGCTTACTCCAGCATGCTGGTGGTGTAGGGATCTTGTACTCAGCCTGAACAGGCCCACCATCATGCTGGAGGGCTAAAGTAAAAGTAATAGTAAAAAGCGCAGGCAACCATCGCACGTGGACTCTGCCAGGAGGCCACGCCGTTCAACAGGCTGTGCAGTTGTGGTCGCCAACGCTTGCTGAGCATTGTTGAATTACGCCTTCGCGTCTGCTGAGACGCTGCTGTAGATCGGTAAGACGATCTGCGCGCTGCACATCATCTCACGTAAGAGTATAAGCGCCGCCGAGCTGGCTGTCAAGGCTTACGCCAGATGAGCTAGTGCCAGGCCGCGCCTCTGCCGCGGGCCACCTCTCGTCCCCGCCGTCCGAGAACATAAGGCGGCACAACTCGGCGGAGCGGAACAGGGCGCCGCACGGCAGGCCTAGCGCCGGCGCTCACGGCGACGCTGGTAGCGGCGCAGTTCGCGGTACTCTTCGTAGAGATCGTCGTGAGGCCCGGCCCCGACAGTAGCAGCGGCCTTGTTCTTGCTCTCGTCTGTCCGCTGGGGAGGCCGCGTGAAGCGCGGCAGGAGGTCAAAGCGTGTCAGAACGACCAGAATGGCCACCAGCAGCACCAGATAGACCACCGTCAGGCTGGAGATGGAGATCGGGAGACTGCCAATGTTGAAGCGCCACAGGGTGGTGTTGAGATGGGCCGCGCTCATGGCATAGGTCAGGACGATGCCCAGGGCATAGGAGAAGATCAGGTAGATGAAGAGGCCGGCGAAATGGCGCGGTTTCATCGCCCCGGGACGCGCGCTGGCGGCCGCCGGGCGCGCGGCACTTTTGCTGGCACTGCCAGCACTGGCGCTGGCAGATCCGCCGGCTCTGGCGGTCTCACGACTCTCACGCTCCGGCGCAGCGTTTTTCCGGCGCAGCGCACGCCAGAGGCGCATGCGGCCAGCGTCGATCTGCTTCGGGGTCTCCTTCTGCTGCTCGCTCTCCAGGGCGGAGAGAAAGCCGGGTTGCCTGCGCGCCTTCGGGACAGCAGGCGATGCTGGCGAGGACCCTGACGCGGAGGTGGCCCCCTGCGCCGGCGACTTCGCTGGCGACGTGGCGGTACTGACCTCACCGGCCGGCTTCGTCTGACCGGCGCCCGCCGTCGCCGGGTTCTCTGCGGCTGTCGGAGACGTGGCAGGTGTGGCCTGCAGCTCTGTCACCGAGGTCACCAGGGTGGGACGCTTATGACGCTTCGCGGCCGCTGGGCGTCGCTGGCGATCGGCTGGATCGGCTGGCTGGCTCATGCCTGACCTCCCGTACTGCCCTCTCTGAGGGTATTGTCATAGGCAACCTGATCGTTGCGATAGGGGTCCTGTTCGGCCTCCCCCTCGCCAGCCAGATAGACGGTGTCCGGGGCAGGCCGCTCGGCGACCGGCGGCCGGGCCTGTGGCTGGGATTGGGGCTGGCCACCGTGAGGCGTGGTGGCAGGATAGGAGAGGACTGGCTGGATCGAACGAGGCTGTGGAGCCGAGGCTGCGGGCTGCGACGTGGAGCTGTAGGCCGGCTGGGGGGCCACTGTGGGAGCGATGGCCTCCAGAGCTGCCAGGCCGGCACGCGCGATCTCATCATCGCGGCCCGGGGCATTGCCGCCGCTGACGCCGATGCCGCCAATGGTTGCGCCTCCCAGGCGAATCGGCCAGCCACCGGCTGCCATGATGAAGCGCCCCTGGGTCATCGCCGCCAGGCTGGAGGCGAAGCCAGGAATGCCCGATCCCCACTGGGCTACCGAATCTGTCGACTGATTGAACATCACCGCTGTCGTCGCCTTGGCAATGCTGATGCTGGCCGTGGCCCAGCCATAGGGGGCCATCATGCGCTCAAAGAGCACCAGGTGCCCTCCGGCGTCAACAATTGCAATGCTGACTGGACTGCGTAACTCTCTGGCGCGCTGCTTACAGGCATCTGCGATGCGGCGCGCGATCTCGATCGATATGCTCACGCGGACTGCTCCTTCTTGACACTGACTGGCCCCTGCTGCTCTCGTTCTTCCTGCGGGTCGGTGAGCAAGGCCCTGCTCTGCTCTGACTGGCCGGCTGGCTGTATGTTCGCTCGCTTCCTTGTAGCGAGGCGCCGCCCTGTCCCGCGCTTCCCCTCCGGCGTGTCGTTCGCCCTCAGCCCGCTGGCGCCATGTGACTCCGCTGCCGCCTGCCTGCCGTCGCGCCCTTCTCAGGATAGCACAGCAAGCCCATTTCGACAAGTTCTAACGAGCAGCACTCCTCGCTTTTGCATATCATGCCTGTCCTGAGAGACCATACCCAGTGTCCACTTGCTTCTGACCATTGTATCGCAGCCAACGAGCAGGCGCAATAGAAGGGGTGTGACGACGGGTGTAGCCCGCCTGGGGAGCGCCTCTCCCTGCCTGACCTGTAGAGATAGACAGGTCGCAAGCCGGTCATCTGGTCGGGTCCACTCCTGGCAGATAACAGGTGGCAGCAGTTGGCAGACGGACCTATACTAAAGCAGTTGCAGTTCTCTCGCTCAGGATGGCACACCTGTCCTGAGTGGGCCGACCGTTCAGGCGGCCTCTCATGTCGGCTCTTCGGAGCCAGATGCACGCCCCAGTCTTGAGACGTGGGGTTCACCTGACCTCAGGAAGGATCGTTCAGCAATGCGTCTGGGACTACAGGTACCCAATTTCACCTGGCCCAATGGCCAGAGCGAGCTTGGCGACACGTTCGCCCTGATCGCCGAGCGGGCCGAGCGGGCTGGCTTCTACAGTTTCTGGGTAATGGACCACTTTTTCCAGATCAGGGTGGTTGGACCGGCGGAGCACGAGATGCTCGAGGGCTGGTCGGCGCTGGCCTTCGCCGCCGGGCGCACCAATCGCATCCGCCTGGGCACGATGGTCACTGGTGTGACCTACCGCCATCCAGGCCTCCTCGTCAAGACGGCGACCACGCTGGATGTGCTCTCACATGGGCGCAGCTACTTTGGCATCGGCGCCGCCTGGAATGAGGAGGAGCATCGCGGCCTGGGCGTGCCATTCCCTCCACTGGCCGAGCGCTTCGAGCGGCTGGAGGAGACCCTGCAGATCGCCCTCCAGATGTGGTCTGGCGATGAGCGTCCCTTCGAGGGGAAACACTATCAGCTGGAGCGCCCGCTCAACTCCCCGCGGGCCGTGCAGCAACCACACCCGCCCATTCTGATCGGCGGCAGCGGCGAGCGCAAGACATTGCGCCTGGTCGCTCGCTATGGCGACGCCTGTAACCTGTTCGTCTACGGCGGCCGCGAGCAGCTACAGCACAAGCTGGAGGTGCTGCGCGCCCATTGTGAGGCCTGCAATCGGCCCTACAGCGCGATCGAAAAGACCACCCTTGGACGAATGGAGATCACACGCGACGGACGCAACGGGACCTTCTCGCCGGCGGCGGCCGTCGACTACTTTGGAAGCCTCGCAGAGCTGGGCATCGATCAGGCCATCTTCAGCATGCCGAACGTCCATGAGCTGGAGCCGTTTGAGCTGCTGGCAACGGAGATCGTGCCTCAGGTGGAGAAGATTGCCGTGGCTGGCCGGTAGACCGGTCGTAACGCCTCTGCAGTCAGCAGCGTCCCTGATTTCCTGGCGGTGAAGAGCAGCGAAGCTCTTCACCCACCACACATACCGATGAGGAGCTGCTTCGTGAGCCGACGTACCCATCTGAACGAGCGAGAACAGATCTTTGTGCAGCAACAGCGCGTGGCCCGTCTGGCCACGGCTGATGAGATGGGGCATCCGCATGTGGTACCGGTCTGCTACGCCTTCGATGGCGCGCGCTTCTACACGCCGCTGGACGAGAAGCCCAAGCGCGTTGAGGTACGCCAGTTGCGCCGCGTGCGCAACATCGAGGCGCGCCATGAGGCTGCGCTCCTTATCGATCGCTACGCCGACGACTGGTCACAACTGGGCTACGTCCTCGTGGAGGGCCAGGCCGAGCTGCTCTCGCCCGAGGCGCTCCTGCACGAGCGGGCCGTGCTGCTGCTGCGGGAGCGCTACCCCCAGTATCGCGCCATGGCCCTGGAGCAACGGCCCATCATCATGATCACGCCCTGGGCCATCAGCTCCTGGGGGCCGGCCCTGCAGACGGCCAACGCCTGACCGCGGTGCGCCTCGCAGCGGCTCACCCCGACCGCCTCCAGGCGGGTCGCCGCAATCCGCTGCAATCCGCTCCCACGCCCTGAGACGGCTATTGCTGCTCGCGCACGACCAGCGGCAGGGTAAAGCAGAAGGTGCTCCCCTGACCGAGGACACTTTCGGCGAAGATGCGCCCACCATGGGCCTCGACGATGTGGCGTGCGATCGCCAACCCCAGTCCGCTGCCACCACCGCCGGCGCCGGTGTAGTCGTACTTCGAGCGCGAGCGATCGGCCTTGTAGAAGCGTTCAAAGATGCGCTGCAGGTCCTCCGGGCTGATGCCAACCCCCGTATCGCGCACAAAGAAGCGCTGCGTGCGCCCATCCGGCTCGCTGCAGGTCCCCACAACCACCTCACCCTGGGAGGGGGTGAATTTGATCGCGTTGTGGATGAGATTCACCAGCACTCGCCCGATCTGCTTGCTATCGGCGGCGACGAGCACATGGCCATCCTGAATGTCGGTGCGCAGCCGGACGCGACGACGCTGGGCCTGCGGTAACAGCCGTGCCATGCCCTCACGCACCAACTGCTGCGCCTCCACCAGCTCGATGCGCATCGGCAACTGACCCGACTCGATGAGCGAGAGTTCCAGCAGCTCGGAGACCAGCGAGATGAGATACTGCACCTCCTTCTCAATGCGTTCGACAAAGACCTGGGCTTGCTCTGGATCGGTCTCAATGACGTCCTCTAGCGTCTCCGCCAGCAGGCGCACAGAGGCCAGCGGCGTGCGCAGCTCGTGCGAGATGTTGGCCACAAAGTCGCGCCGCACGCGCTCCAGGCGCCGCAGCTCGGTCAGATCCTCGATGGCCACGGCAAAGTAGGCATAGTCCTGGCCAGAAGCCAGCTTTCTGTGCTCCAGCGGCGTGACGGAGACGCGCCAGCAGGTATGGGCGTGCTCATCGTTGAACTCGGCGTTGCGCGCCTGACCGCTTTTCACGCTCTCCTCGATGAGCTGCAGGATGGCGTCGCTGCCGATGAGCCGGTCCAGCTTCTCCCCCTGCAAGGCCCGCTCGACGTTGAACAGGATGCGCACGTGCCGATTGGAGTAGCGGATCGTACGTGCGCGATCGATCACCAGCACCGGCCAGGGCGCTGCCTCCAGCAGATGGAGAAAAAAATGGCGATAGTTAATCGTGCTCTGCTGAGCCATAGTGCGCTCTGTCACAACAATTGACCTCGCTTGCCTGAGGCGCTGGCTGGCCAACCCACGGTACCAATAGAGGGCTGCAGCCGGCCAGCTTCTCCTCACTCAGCCTCAGGCTGGTCTGGTGGCAACGTGTACTGCGACCATGCCACCACTGAGACGATAGAAATGGACATCGCTCCAGCCGGTCTCCTCCATGATAGCCTTGAGAGCGGGCGCATCGGGGAAGTTGGTGAGCGACTGTGGCAGGTAGTTGTACTCCTCGGCGGCTTTGCCCAGAATGGAGCCGAAGAGGGGCGCAACCCGGTAAAAGTAGAAATGGAAGAGCGTGCCCAGGATCTTGCCCGGCGGGTGGCTGATCTCCAGACAGACCATGCGCCCGCCTGGCCGCACGACACGCCGCATCTCGCGCAGGGCGCGACGCATATCGGTGACGTTGCGCATCATGAAGGCGGAGCAGCAGCCGTCAACGCTGGCGTCGGGAAGATCGATCTGCTCGGCATCGCCAACACGCAGCTCAATGCGGTCCTGCAGACCCAGGCGCGCCAGCTTGCGCCGTCCCAGCTCGAGCATCTCGGGAGTGATGTCCATGCCGATCATGCGCGCACCAGGGCCGGCCTGACGAATGACGGCGATCGCCAGATCGGCGGTGCCAGCCCCCAGATCGAGCCCGGTCTCGCCGGGACCGAGGGCCAGACAGCGGGCGGCGAAGGCCCGCCAGCGTCGATCGAGTCCCAGACTCATCAGGCGATTGAGGGGATCATAGATGCGCGCGATACGGGCAAAGAGACGCTGCACATAGGGGCGCTTTCCCCCTGCGCGCCTGAAGGATTCCTCAAGAGTTCCATTGACTGTCATCGACTGACTCCGTTGCTGTCGGCTTCAGAGAGCGTATCGTCCATCCTAGCGTCCGACGATCCTGAGCAGAGTGGCGGCAGTGATTCCCAGGGCCAGCAACAGGCCAAATTGCAGGTGCAGGGCCGCCGTGCGTTTGAAACCGACGATAAAGGCCGCGCGCTCCGTCGCCGTGAGCACGCCGCGGACATTACTGAAGGCCAGCGGGAAGCTGATCCAGACGACGAGCGTGTAGAGCGGCAGGAGACCAAGCAGCGAGAAGAGGCTGACCACCAGGTAGCTGCCGAGCACCAGGAACGCATGGTAGCGCCGGGCGAAGGACTGGCCGAGCCGCACGGGCAGGGTCAGCTTGCGGACTGCCAGATCCTCCTCGTAGTCGCGGATATTGTTCATATTGAGAATCGCCGTGACCAGGAAGCCGACCGGCACGCTGGCGGCGAAGGCCAGCCAGGACCAGCGCGGGATCTGCACGTAGTAGGCGCCCCAGGTCATGAGAAAGCCCATGGCGAGGTAGACCAGTACGTCACCCAGCCCGCGGGCTGCCAGTTGAAAGGGCCGCGCGCTGTAGAAGTAAGCGATCACCATGCCGATCAGGCCGAAGAGGATGATCGCCGGCCCGGAGAGAACGAGGAGCAACAGGCCAAGCAGGGTGGCGATCACAAAAGAGATGACGCCACCGGCAAGCACCTGGCGCGCCGTCATCTCGCCGCGGAAGATGACCGTGCTGGCGCCGAGCGACTGCGGGCTGTCCAGGCCGTAGCGATAGTCAAAGTATTCGTTAAAGTAGTTGGTGCCAATCTGCAGGAAGAGGCCCGAAAGCAGGGCGGCCAGAAATGGCAGCGGGCGAAAGGTCCCTTCATAGGCCGCCACTGCCGTGCCGACCACCAGCGGGCTGATGGTGGCGGTCAGTGAAAAAGGGCGGGCCGTCTTGACCCAGATGTTCCAGGAGGCAGGCACAGCTTCTCTCCCCCTCTCTATTCCGCCTTCCTCGCGGAAGAATACAGTGCTCACTATCAGCATAGCGCGCCCGGAGGAAAACGTCAAACCAGGAGGGAGGCAGGACCGTCCGTCGCGCGAGGGACCGGCAGGGAGGGAGAAGCAAGCGGCGCGGCCCGCGATCAGGCTGCTCTCCTTCAAGCAGCCTGACAGGGACAGTCAGTGAGAGCGGCTCACCTGCGTGGTGGCCTGGGCCTCTTCGGCCGCGATCTGCCTGAGCACCTCCTGGCGATAGGCGGCCGCGCGGGCCTGCTGCTCCTCAGCCGACCAGCCATGCTCGCGTGCCATGAGGGCGACCACGGTAGCGAGGCAATCGAGGCCGCGGCGGCGGTCCTCCAGAGCGATCGAAGTGCGGCGCGCCAGCACGTCGCCGGGCGTCATGGCCATCTCATAGCGGCAGGCGTAGATGACCTCCGCCTGCAGGTAGGGAAGATCGGCGACCAGGCGCTGCCCCAGGGCGGGCGTCTGCTCGACCAGGTCCAGCAGGAGACGCGCCTGAGAGCCGTAGCTCTGGGCCAGATGGGCGCTGATCTCCGGCGTCAGGCCAGAGGCAGCGGCGCGCCGCTCGATCTCCGCGCGAGCCGCGGGCCAGTCTTCGCTGCCCAGCAGGGGCAGGGTGAGCGTGGCGTGCTGTGGTTTGCGGCCCTCGCGTCGCTCCAGATGATCCACAGTATCCTGGGCCATCCGGCGATAGGTGGTCAGTTTCCCCCCCACGATCGTCACCAGACCGACGGCGTTCTCCAGCACGGCGTGTGTGCGCGAGAGGCGAGCCGTCGCGCGGCTGGCGTTGCCACGCGGCTTGAAGAGCGGGCGGTAGCCGGCGTAGGTGCTGACGATCTGCTCGCGCGAGAGCTGGCGCGGCAGGTAGCGATTGAGATGCTTGAGCAGGTAGGCGATATCTTCCTGGGTCGGTAGGGGATGCTCGAGATCGCCGGAGCCGGTGTCAGTGGTGCCCAGAACGACGCGCGACTGCCAGGGCACGATGAAGAGCACGCGCCGGTCATCGGTCTCTGGCAGCACGACGGCGGCATCCTGCAGATGGATATCCTCGCGTGAGAAGACGAGATGGACGCCCTTGCTCGGCTCGATCTGCACCCGCGGGGTGAGGCCGCAGAGGGCTTCGATGCGCTCGGCGAAGATGCCAGCGGCGTTGACCACATGGCGTGTGCGCACGCTGATCTCGGCCCCGCCGAGGGTGTCGCGCAGGCGGGCGCCGCTGATGCGCCCGGCCTCGAGGTCCAGGCCGATGACCTCGCTGTAGTTGGTGATAACGGCCCCCCGCCGGGCAGCCGTGCGCAGGAGGGCCAGCGTCAGACGGGCGTCGTTGGTCTGGGCATCGTAATAGATGAAGCCGCCCTTCAGGCCGTCAGCGACGAGATCGGGGACATGCTGCAGAACCTCCCCCCGGCTCAGCCGGCGATGGCGATGAACACGATAGCGGCCAGCCATGAGATCGTAGAGCGTCAGGCCGGCATCGAGGATGGCGCTCAGCCCGATGCCTCCCGGGGTCGTGAAGGGAATGCCGACAGGATGGCGGGCGCCGCTGTAGATGGGCAGCACGAAGGCCAGTGGCTGCACCAGAAAGGGCGCGTTGTGCAACAAGAGTCCGCGCTCCACCAGGCTCTCGCGCACCAGCGGAAAGTCGAAGTTGGGCAGGTAGCGAATGCCACCATGCACCAGCTTGGTCGATTTACTGCTGGTGCCGCCGGCAAAATCAGCCTTCTCGACCAGGGCCACACGATAGCCGCGCGCGGCTGCCTCGAGCGCCACGCCGGCGCCGGTGACACCGCCGCCAATGACCAGGACATCGAAGTGCTCTGTTTGCAGCGCACGCAGGTTCTGCCCGCGCGCAGTTGATGATAGTGCTTCCATAGTCTCTATGCGTGAATATCCAGCCAGAGCAGGATGCCAGCCCGACTCTCAGCGACAGCAACGCAGCCTGGCATCCCACAACCTTCGTTCAATGGCTCGTCCTGAGCAGCGACGCCCATCGGCGAGCCGGAGGAGGAGGCTGGCGGCAATCCCTTTGGGGATTGCCGCGCCTCCTCTCTACTCCTGGTCTGGCCTCTGTTACCTGCCAGCTACAAACTGCGTCGCTGTGCTGGCAACAATCATCGCTGTAATAAAGATGCCGCAGATGAAAGCCCCTGCGTAAATTCTACCCGTTTTGCGGAAGAAGTAGGTAGATATGGCAGCGATGATGATGTAGACCGGCACAAATTGATAGGCGACGATCGAGAGCAGCGGCTGCGTGACGGTAAAGAGCGTCCCACCAGCCAGCAGTGGAATGTACTCGACGAGCAGGAAGATCACGAAGGCTCCCGCGAGAATGGCGGCGTTGCGCGCGATCTCCCAGCCGAGCGAGAGGCGCCGCGAGCGCAACTGGCCATGCAGGATGACGCCCAGCACCAGGAAGTAGAGGATAAAGGGAATGACGTACGAGAGAATGATCGGGAAGCGCGACGGCGTGATGGGCTTGATGTTGAAGACCCAGATGCGCACGTCAGTGTTGAAGGCCCAGCTCAGGAAGCCCAGGGCGATGTAGGGCGCTGCCAGCACCGCGATGGCGTAGAGCAGGGCTTTGCCGATCTTGCGCCACTCCAGGCGATTCTCCTCATCGGTCAGTCCGTAGTGGACGAGTCGCGCCCCCTGACGGCGATTGAGGGCCAGATGCCAGACGAGGAAGAGCACCAGGCCGATGAGACCGCCGCCGACGGCCCAGACCATGATTCCGGTGGTGATCGTCTGCGGGAAGAGCGCGCTGGCGGGCAGGATACTGTTGCCGAAGGTCTGGAAGGGGAAGAAGGTCAGCACGGCGATCAGCATCAGCAGAACCGCACCGACCCACCAGCCAATGCCAGTGGCAGACATCGCAGCTGGAAGCTCCCCGGCCAGCTCGGCAAAGAAGCGCAGGCGCAGCAGCAGCGCTCCCACAGGGAAGAGCAAGAGCACCACACCGATGAGCGCCAGCAGGGTGCCGATCTCATCCCAGATCCAGATCTGGTCGGAGGGCGCCAGCGGACTCACGCCGATGAGGGTCTGCTGCATCCAGGAGACGGCATCGCCGATGGCCTCGTTGGAGAAGGTGACGCCCGGATGTGTCGTGCCCACCAGGTTGAGCACGCGGGCGGTGCCGTTGGCGACGGAGCCGTAGACGTGGTTGACCTGAATGGGCTGCGATATACCGAAGAGCGCCTGCATGCGCGGCGAGTTGGGGAAATCGCTGCCGGTGGGCTCAGCCCACATCAGCTGCGCGAACTCCGAATCGACGGCCTCGATGACGGCGACGTTCTTGGGGAAGGTCGGCGTGCCCGGCAGTGGCTCATAGGGTGGGGTGCTCGTTGACGAGCTGAGCAGGATCAGTGAGCGATAGGCCTCGGGATGAGTGGCAGCCGCTATGACAGAGGCCCAGCCGCCCATAGAGTGGCCGATCAGGCCGATATCGCCCTTGCGCACGATATCAAGGGAGTTCAAATACGCCAGCGCATCTGGCCCACCATAGCCGTTGACAAAGGCCGGCCCGTCGGAGGCTCCATGCCCCGTCTGATCAACGGCCAGGACGACGCAGCCACGCCGCGCCATCTCGATGGAGAAACCATCCATCGTGTCATGAGAGTTGATGTACCCGTGAATGGTCACGACCCCGCAGGCGGGCGTCTTCGAGGTCGCTGTGTTCGGGATGTACAGCAGTCCGCTCATCATGACACCATTGGTGCCGGCAAACTCCACCTGACGAACGGCGATCTGTCCGCCGGCGGTCTGGGCCAGGTTGGCGATCAAGCCTCCTCCCAGGATCAGGATGACGGCCACCAGGAGCACGAGATAGGGCGTGCGAGATGGCTCCGTGCTCTCCTGTGCTGCTTTCTGTCGAAGGTCAGCAGTGCCTTCCAGTTGCGCCTCTTCGCTGGTTGACATACGCGACTCCTTTCTGCAATGTTGTCTGTCCAGACATGGACGATGAGTGATGCCCTTGCCTCCAGCTTCAATGCTGGGGCGAGGGGAGCGTCAAAGAAGACAGTCCAGCAGGACTGAGAGGGCTATGCGCTAGGAACGAGTCTCCGCCGACGGGCGCCGGGCGTTGAGGATCGCGATCCATTGATCGAGCCGCGTGACCGCCAGCGCGCGTACGCCGCAGGCCAGGACCGCCCGCAACTGCTCGGCTCCGTAGAGCAGGCCTGAGGCCATGTAGGGGAGCGTGAGGGTGGGCCTGAGCAGCGGTAAGACGTAGGGCACGGCGTGCGCTGGCGCGATGTCGAGCATATCGACGTCCGCGACTTCTACCGATTCTAAGGCCATCTCCAGCCCGGTCGAGTCCACCGCAAAGATGCGCTGAATGGCTTCCAGCCCCATGTCATGGGCCAGAGCAACGACTCTGGGATGGCTTGAGACGATGCCTCTGATGGAGAGGCGCTCAGCCAGGTAACGCAATCCGGCGCGATCTGCGTGAATCCCATCGATGTGGTCCATATTCACGTAGAGGGCATAGCCGCTGCGGTGGGCACGCTCGGCCAGCGTCGTGAACTCAAACACGTTGCAGTGACGCAGGAGAATCGCCCTGACAGTGGGCGTCTCCAGGGCCTGCACGAAACGTGGGCGCGTCTCCACTACCGGCACCAGCAGGCTGGCGGCCGGCAGGTTGAGCAATGACACACCGGACTGCATACGCATCACTTCTCTCACACGTGCCTGAAAACAATAAAGTCCTGACTCTGCCATCTGGATGGCAGTTTCAGGACTTTTCAACTCTCTGTCCGTTCAGTATTCGCACTTGCCAATGCCACAGGGAGCCTCACCCCCCTGTGCCACGAGACTGTACCAGACCTGTAGCGGGTGGCACAGTTACTGAAATAATGATACCCTCTCACAGCCCATCCTGTCAAGGGTTACTGGCGCTCCTTCTTCCTGGGTGCTCTTCCCTGTGCGCTCTCTTCGGCCCTGCTGGCGCGCTTCCTGGCGGGCCGGCGTGGCAAGGCCTGGCGCTGCCCTGATAGCAGACGGGGCGATTTTCTGCTACAATGCAGTGGAGAGTACTCGGTGAAAGGGAACAGACCAGCTCTACGGGGTCTGTTGGGGGAACCAACCAGAGGAATGACCAGACAGGAGTTCTTACGTCTGGCGCGCCGCTATCCCGTGGCGGCGGCCATCAAAACGGTGGCGGACTGGGAGCCGGCGCTGGCCGCCGATACGCTGCTGCTCTTTGTGCTCAAGGGCGATGCCTTTGAGCTGGAGCCCCTTGTCGAGCGGGCCCACGCGCTGGGGAAAAGCGTCGTGGTACACATCGACCTGATCGACGGGGCGGGCAAGGATCGCGCGGGGATGCAGTACCTGCGCCAGATCGGCATCGACGCGGTGATTACCAGCCGCTCGCAGCTCGTCTCGTCGGGCAAGGCCGAGGGCCTGATCACGATCCAGCGTCTACTGCTCACCGACGACGTGGCCCTGGAGAGTGGCGTGCGCACGATCGCGCGCTCACAACCGGATCTGGTGGAGGTGTTGCCTGGCATCGTTTTCCCGGAGGTGGCCACGACGCTGCGCCAGCTGCTGCCCGGTCCCTTTATCGCTGGCGGCTTCATCCGCACGCCCGGCGACGTCGAGCGCGTGCTCGCCGCCGGCTGTGCGCTCGTCAGCAGCAGCGCTCAGGAGCTGTGGCGGCGCACGGCGCTGCGCCCCTAGGGGCGTGATCCCTCACCACGCTTACGCCGCCTCAGCGGACCATGGCCCGCTGTCCTCGCTCTCCTCGCCGTCCTCTCTGTCCAGGCCTGCCCCGTGGGCGCGGCGTTCAGGGATCTTCGTCAAAATTGCGCTCGACCAGCGCAGCGATCGTCTGAGCTGCCTCCTGAGCGTCCTCGCCCTCCGCGCGCAGAATCACCGTCGCGCCCTGCGCGGCCCCCAGGCGCAGCACGCCGACGATGCTCTTAGCATTGACCGTGACGTCCCCATGCTGTAACTGAATCTGTGAGCGAAAGAGGGCCGCTGTCTGTACGAGCAAACGAGCAGGGCGCGCATGCAGACCGACCTTATTTCTGATCACAAGGCTGGTTTCTACAACGGGCATAGAGTGAATCCTTCTTCTGTAGCATCAGTAAATAGCGTTCTCCCCCCGCTCGCCGGATGTCTGCAGCTTTGGCAGAGTGGCGGCGGAGGCAGCGGCCTCGGCGACTGCCTGCAGGGAGTTGCCGATCGAGGCCTCGACGGCCGCCACGACGGCTCCTTCGACCAGCGGTGCGGTGCTGATGATGACCGGATGCGGATGATCTTGCGTGAAGACCTCGACAGCCATCTCAGCGGCCAGGCCGGCGCTGCCGAGATCGAGCAGCACCAGAATCCCATCGGGGTGAGCCGCCGCCTGCAAGGCCTGCAGGATCTTTTCGACCGAGGTACCGAGTGCGCCCTCGGCCGTCCCCCCGGCCGTGGCAATGGTGACTCGTCCCTGCGCCATCTGGCCTGCCAGCTCGGCCACGCCCTCTGCCAGGCGCGCGCTGTGCGATACGATCACTAAACCAACGGTCATAAGCGTATCTCCTTTAAGCGAGCGAGAGCATACCTGTCCGCCCCGCCCAGGGCCGTTCCCTGGCCCGGCGCCGGCAGCAGGTACAAATAGAGTCTCTCCCCTCTCTCCCCTCCTGTCCCGGCTGTCATGCGTAGATATCGGCCAGCGTTTTGAGCAGGAGCCAGCAGGAGGTCGCACCGGGGTCTTGATGACCAATGCTGCGCTCCCCCAGATAGCTGGCACGCCCCTTCGTCGCCAGCATCGGCGTGGTGGCACGCATCCCAGCTTCGGCGGCCTCCGCCGCGCGGCGCAGGAGCTGAGCAAGGCCGAGGCCGCGATCACGGGCCTCTCGGGCGGCGTCCAGCGCCGGGGTGAGGGCGTCGAGCAGCGTTTTCTCACCTGGCTGAGCCTTGCCACGAGCGCGCACGCCCTCCAACGCAGCCTGCAGCATCTCGACGAGATCGCTCTCGTCAAGCTCGTGCTTGCCGGCGGTCGCTATGCCCGCACGCAGGAAGGCTGTTCCGTAGAGCGGGCCGCTGGCTCCGCCCACTGTCGAGACCAGGGTGGTGCCCACCGTTTTGAGAATGGAACCGATGTCCATGCCGTCGAGCGCTGGAAGCTTTGTAAGGACGGCGTGGAAGCCGCGATCCATGTTGGTGCCATGATCGGCATCGCCTATGGGAGCGTCGAGCTGCGTGAGATAGTCGCGCTGCTCATGAAAGACCTGGGCGGACTGCCTCATCCAGCGCAGCACATCCTCTGTCGTAATCGGCATCGTTTCCTCCACTGAGTTGAGGGGCACGCCTCCGGCCACGCTCGAACGCCAGTCGCCACGGCGTCCGGGAGGGCCGAGGGCGCGCCTCCACAGGTGCGGATCAGGTTGAGCGATCGCTCACACGCCCCAGCGCAGCGCCGGAGTCAGCACGGGAGCATCCCAGTAGCGCAGCAGCTCATCGTCCAGCCGCAACAGGGTGATCGAGCAGCCGGCCATCTCCAGCGAGGTAATGTAGTTGCCGATAAGCGAGCGCGCGATGGTGATGTCGCGTCCTTTGAGGATACGCGCCAGCTCGCGTGCGACGACGTAGAGTTCGATCAGCGGCGTACCGCCCATCCCATTGACAAAGGCCAGGACGCGCTCGCCGGCCTTGAGGCCAAGATCCTCGATGACTGGCGTCGCCAGCATCTCCGTGATCTCCGCCGCTGGGGCCAGCTTGACGCGGCGCCGGCCCGGCTCACCATGAATGCCGATGCCGATCTCCATCTCGTCCTCGCCCAGATCGAAGGTGGGCGTTCCCCTGGCGGGCACTGTGCACGAGGTCAGGGCCATGCCCATGCTGCGCCCTTGCTCGTTGACGCGCTGCGCCAGGGCGGCCACCTGCTCCAGAGGTGCGCCCGTCTCGGCCAGGCCGCCGACGATCTTTTCCAGGAGCACGGTGACGCCGACGCCGCGCCGGCCAGCCGTGTAGAGGCTGTCCTGTACGGCGACATCGTCGTTGGTGACTACGCTGGCTACCTGCATCCCCTCGGCCTGCGCCAGCTCGGCTGCCATCTCGAAATTGAGAACATCGCCGGTGTAGTTCTTGACAATCTGCAGAATGCCGGCCCCGCCATCGACGGCCCGCATGGCCGCCAGAATCTGGTCGGGCACTGGAGAGGTGAAGACCGCCCCGGGACAGGCGGCATCGAGCATGCCACGTCCGACAAAGCCCCCATGCATCGGCTCATGGCCGCTGCCTCCGCCGGAGACCAGGGCCACCTTGCCGCGCACGGGAGCATCGGCGCGCACGACAAACTGCTGCTCCAGATCAACACGGATCAGGTCTGGATGCATGGCGGCCATGCCCTCCAGCTCCTCAGTGACCAGATGTTCGGGATCATTAATGAGTTTCTTCATGCTGTCTCCCCCTCTGGAAGATGTGGACAGAATCAACGCCAGTGTATCTCAACGCTGCGCCTGCCGCTCGACGGCCGACTCGGCCACGCCTCCAAGCTCGGGTGCCCCGGCAATGGCACGCCCGTGGGCCATGAAGTCATAGACGAAGACCCCCAGCACACCACCAAGCAGCGGTCCTACAAAATAGACAATCAGATGGGTCAGATCGTAGCTGCCGCCGAGCAGGACCTGCAGCAGGGCGGGACCCAGGGCGCGTGCGGGATTGAGGGCGACGTTAGTCACAGGCCCGAAGGCGAAGATCTCGCCGGCCACCATCAGGCCGATGATCAGTCCGGCCCAGCCGGCCGGCGCCCGCCCGTCGACGGCCGTCCCCATGATCACCAGCAGCAGGAAGAAGGTGCCGATGGTCTCCATAGCAATGGCGACGATCCAGCCGCCGGCGCTGCCATAGAGGGCCACGGCTGTGCCAAAATCGGTCGCGCCCAGCCCGGCTCCGCGCGCTGCCGCTGTCCAGCCGAAGCCGAGCGCGATGAAGATCGCTCCCAGCAGACCGCCGAGGAGCTGCGCCACCCAGTAGATTCCTGCCTCACTCCAACTGATGCGCCGGCTGACGGCCAGGGCAAAGGTGACCGCCGGGTTGATATGGCAGCCGGAGATGTGGCCGATCGTGTAGACCATGGCGGCGATGGCAAAGGCGAAGGCCAGGGCGATCATGCCCAGGTCGGCCATCGAAAAGGCCAGCGGCGGGTGGGCGCCATTGAGTAGATAAACCGCCGCTGTAATCGAACCCGCACCAATCCAGGTGAGGAAGGATGTGCCGAGCAATTCGGCGATGAATTTCTGTGTCAGTGTTGGTGCTCTAACCATGACAACTGCTGTGGCCCTCCTGCACGCACAGGCGGACCTCCTCCTTTCGCTCAGCTAACATAACAGTCTGCGCTGGTGCTCCATCCCTCTGCTGTGCCGGGCTCTCCTGATCCCGGCCTGGTGACCTTGCCAGACCCTACGGCGATGCGCTCTCACCTCCCTTCCGCTGTATGTAAGACGCTCCCGGTCTCTGGTCAGGCGCTATCCTCTCGTCACTTTCGATACATGCAAGATTTGTGCCAGGACCTGTGCAGGTACGGGAACAGAGCCGGGCCGTGAGTGGTGGTGCCCCTCACGAGGGATGGCGGAGGGTGCAGATGTGAAGGTGCGCTCGCAGGCTAGCCTGCGAGCGGGGAGGGTTGCCGCGTGTCGCCGTTGCACAAGTGCAACGAAACGGGAGGACGTTGCAGAGATGCAACGTCCTCCCGTTTCATGATTGCAACGGTGTATCGGAGGCGGGTTGGGCGGCCCGCTGGAGACCGTACCTGACCATCTTGCGCCAGAGGGTGGTGCGGCTGACGCCGAGGAGGGCGGCGGCCTGGACGAGACGGCCGTTGGCCGCCTGCAGGGCCTGGAGGATGGCCTCTATCTCGGCAATGCGATTGCGCTCTCTGAGGGCCGGGAGGCCGCTCTCGGCAGCAGAGAGCGCCGGGGCGATCCTGACAGGCGGGAGAACGAAGGAGCCGGTCGGGGGAGCGGCGTCTTCGGCCGGTTCCACAGACGCGGCGGATGTCTCTGTGGCCGTGGCCTGCTGTACCTCGATGGGCAGATCCTGGAGCGCAATGGTCTCGCCGGGCATCAGATAGGTGAGGCGCTCCAGCATATTCTCCAGCTCGCGCACGTTGCCGGGCCAGCTATAGCGCTGCATCTGCGCCAGGGCCTGGGGCGTAACGCGGAAGGTGCGCCCCAGGGTACGGCTCTGACGCTGCAGGAAATGCTCGACGAGCAGAGGGAGATCCTCCAGACGGGCGCGCAAGGCGGGAATGGGGATGGAGAGGACGTTGAGACGATAGTAGAGGTCGGAGCGAAAGGTGCCGCGGCGAACCTCGTCGCGCAGGTCCTTATGCGTGGCGGCAATGATGCGCACATCGACGGGAATGACACGGCGCCCGCCGATGCGCACGATGGTGCGCGTCTCGATGGCGCGCAGCAGGGTGGTCTGCAGGTCCAGGGGCATATCGCCGATCTCATCGAGGAAGAGCGTTCCACCATGCGCCTGCTCGAATTTGCCCGAGCGCCCCTGGCGGTCGGCGCCGGTGAAGGAGCCGCCCTCGTAGCCGAAGAGTTCGGTGTTAATCAGCTCCCTGGGAATGGCGGCACAGTTGACAGCCACGAAGGGACCGTTGGCGCGGACGCTGCTGTTATGGATGCTCTGCGCGAAGATCTCTTTGCCGACGCCGGTCTCACCCTGCAGCAGGACTGTGGAGTTGCTCTGGGCGGCCAGACGCGCCAGACGTAGCGCCTCGCGCAGCGCTGCACTCTCTCCGACGACGTGGGCGAAGGTCAGGCGGGCGCGCGCCCCCGTCATTCTGTTGACGAGCTTCTGCACGCGCTCAATGCTGCGGAGCACGAGCACGAAGCCATCGGATGGTACGGGCACAGGCCCGCTCTCCGCCTGGTGCCCGTCGAGCAGCTCTGGCTCACCATCCTGCTCGACGAGCGAGATCGGCTTGAGCGAGCAGAGGCAGGCGACGCGGCCGCGTCCCGTCTCAAAGACCAGCTCCTCGTCAGAGAGGACCTGCTGGCAGGTGAGGGCCTGTTGCAACACCGATGGGAGTGGCAGGACATCGCGCAGGCGGCGTCCCATCACTCTGGCTGGCACGAGACCGAGCAGGTGTCCGGCGGGAGCGTTCATCTGCGAGACGACGCCATCACGGCGCAGCAGGAGAATGCCCTCGGGCAGGCTCTGGAGGATGATTTTGAGTTCGGAGAGCAGCTCGTTGGCATTGCCGAGCCAGACCTGCATCTGCAACTGGCTGCTGAGTGCCTGGGCCGCGGCGGTGACCATGCCCAGGGTATGCGGATGGGCCTGCTCCTGCCTCCCGATGACGGCCAGGACGCCGACGGCCTGGCCCAGTAGATCGTGCACAGGGGCGGCCGAGGTGTAGAGCTGGTGCAGGGCCGCGCGGTAATGCATGGCCCCCTCAAGCTGCATGGGGAAGGACTCTTGCAGGGCCAGCGCCAGGGCGTTCGATCCCTGCTGCTCCTCGCTCCAGCAGGAGCCGATGCGCAGTCCTGGCACCTCGAGCAGGGTGCGTACGCCCGGATCTCCGAGCATGTCGATAATGCGGGCCTCGGCGTTGGCAAAGACGACCACGCACTGCGAGCCTTCGATAAACTGGTAGAGATCCTCCATCGCGGGACGCACCAGTGAGAGCAGACGCCGTGGGAGCGGCTGGCCTGTTGCAAGGGCCGTCTCGCGAGCGAGGGCTTCGCCGTAGGGATCAAGCCCCAGGGCGGCACAGCGCCGCCAGGACTGCGTCAGAGCAGGTGGCAGCACCTCCTCCTGCATCACGCCATGCAGCACGAACTGCTTCCAGATGGCCCGGTAATCGTGCGAAGTGCTCTGCACGGTGGTCCTCATCGCTGTGGGTCGCTTGCTCGCGAGCATTGAGCCGAGAACAGGGCAGCGTCGAAGGCATACCCCGTCTCCCTCTCTGCTGCCAGTATACCATACTGGCGGCCCCTCACGCTCTCTGTCGCTGGGGCCGCCAGGCTGTCTGTCTCCTCAGTAGCTGCCGTACTCCCCCTTCGCTGAGACCTTGCCCCAGAAGAGGCGATAGGTGAAGAGGAAGTAGACGACCGCCAGGATGATACCGATGATCCACCAGACGAGGCCCACCGCCAGACCGTACTCGCTGGCGGAGGCGTTGTAGATGGTCAGGCTGTTGGCGGGATCGACGGCGGGTAGCACGTCAGGGTAGACCCCGAAGGCTGAGCTGGCGAGCATGCCGGCGATGAAGGCACAGGAGGAGAAGAAGGCCTCCAGATCGCGTCCGCGAAAGGCGAAATGTCCCACGGCGAGCAGGCCAACCACGGCCACCAGGGGGAAGATGGCTCCCCAGGGACGTGCACTGAAGCTGGCGTAGATCTGCGGCTGCACCTTGAAGGTCGCAAACGTGCTGACGATGGTCAGCAGTATGGTGATCGGCCAGACGACGCGCAGAATGCGCCGCGCGCGGGCGTTGAGATCGCCGTCGGTTTTGCGGGCAATATAGGCGGCGCCGTGCATGGTCAGTGTGGCGACGGCCATCAGCCCGATCAGGATGGTGTACCAGTCGAGAATGCCGGGCGTCTTGCTGAAGGGATTGAAGTCGGTCCACAGTGGCTCAAAGAAGAAGCCGCTCTTATCCAGCGGCACGCCGCGAATGACGTTCGCCAGGGCCGCCCCGAAGAAGAGCGCCAGCAGACTGCTCCCCAGAAAGAACATCCCGTCCCAGAAGGAGGCCCAGACAGGACTGGGCACACGCGAGCGCAGCTCGATGGAGACGCCGCGCCACATCAGCAGCCAGAGCACGATGCTCAACGGCAGGTAGAAGCCGCTGAAGCTGGAGGCGTAGAGCAGAGGGAAGGTAAAGAAGAGCGTCCCTCCGGCGGCGATGATCCAGACTTCGTTGCCATCCCAGACTGGCCCGATGGCGCGCAGAATCATGCGCCGCTCGCGATCCTCCCTGGCGGCAATCAGGTGGATGACCCCGGCCCCCAGATCAAAGCCGTCCAGCAACACGTACATGGTCAGCATGAAGGCGACCAGGATAAACCATAATGTAGGCATCGTTTCACCCCCTATCCTTCTGTGACCGTTCCAGCAACGCTATCGGAGAGCAGCTCTTCCTCCTCTCCTTCGGCCCCCTCTGGCCCCTTGAGGGCCTCGCTCACTGCCAGCACGACGTAGAGCAGGCCGAGCAGCAGGTACATGCCAGCGAAGCCAAGCAGGGTGAAGAGCACGTTGCCCGACGAGAGATTGGCCGACGACCCCTTGGCCGTGCGCAGCAGGCCGTAGACGATCCACGGCTGACGCCCCAGCTCGGTGGTAAACCAGCCGGCAGTGTTGGCGATGACGGGGAAGGGCGTCGCCAGCATGAGAATCCAGAGCATCCAGCGCGCCTTGAAGAGTCGCCGTTTCCAGAGCCAGAGCAGACAGGCCAGCCCCATGATGGGGATGAAAAAAGTCCCCAGGCCGACCCTGATATGATAGCTGTAGTAGAGCAGCTCGATCGAGTCGGGTCGTTGATTGGCGGGGAAGGCGTCCAGGCCTTTGACGGTCGCCTCCCAGCGGCGATAGGTCAGAAAGCTGAGCACCTTCGGCACGATGAGCGGGTTGTCCAGCTTGCCCGTCGACGTGTCGGGCTGGCCGAGAATAACGACGCCCGCCCCCTGCTCGGTCTGAAAGAGGCCTTCAAAGGCGGCCAGCTTGGCGGGCTGATAGGTGGCTACCTGCTGGCCCTCCATATCGCCGCTCGGAAAGAGCTGAATGACGCTGGCGACGAGGCCCACGATCACGCCCAGGGTTACAAAAATGCGGCCGTACTCGACATGGCTGTGCGCGAGCAGGTAGTAGGCGCCCAGGCCGGCCATGACAAAGGCACCCGTGATGACCGCGCCGCTCATCGTATGCAGGTACTGCGGCAGAATCCAGGGATTGAACAGCACCTCCCAGTAGTTTGAGATATGCAGACGATTGCCAACAATGGTGTAGCCAACGGGATGCTGCATCCAGGCGTTGGAGGCTACAATGAAGGCGCCAGAGGCCCAGGTGCCCAGCCAGACCATCAGGGCGGCGAACCAGTGCATCTTCTGCCCGAAGGTCTTCTCGCCAAAGAGGAAGATCCCTAGAAAGGCGGACTCGAGGAAGAAGGCAAAGGCGCCCTCCATCGCCAGCGTCTGGGCAATGATATCGCCGGCATAGGCTGAGAAGCGCGCCCAGTTGGTGCCAAACTGGAACTCCATTGGAATGCCGGTCACCACTCCCAGCACAAAGGTGCTGGCGAAGATCCTGGCCCAGAAACGCGCGCCGGTGTTGTAACGCTCATCCTTCTTGATAAGGTAGAGCGTCTTTAGCAGGACGAGCAGAAAGGCCAGCCCCATTGTGAGCTGGGGGAAAATGTAGTGATAGCCGACGGTAAAGGCAAATTGTATCCGTGACAGCACGGTCGATAGATCCATGCGAAAACCTCCCGCTAAGTAGGCGGGCCAGAGCCTGACGGCCCGGCTCGCTGACGCGGCAACGCCACGCGCTTACGCGAAGCGCACCAGAGCGTTCTGCACCTCCCACAGACGTGTATAGAGACCGCCACGCGCCACGAGCTGCTCATGCGTGCCACGCTCAACCAGACGGCCCTGGTCGAGCACCAGGATCTCGTCCATCTGCTCCATGTTGAGCAGACGATGGGTGACCAGCAGCGTGGTGCGCCCGCGCATGAGGACATCCAGAGCGGCGAGCAGGGCCTGCTCGGTGAGGTGGTCGAGATTGGCTGTGACCTCATCGAGCAGTAAGATCGGGGCGTCCTTCAGCAGGGCGCGGGCGATGGCGAGGCGCTGACGCTCACCGCCGGATAGCTTCATGCCCTGCTCGCCGATCCAGGTATCCAGCCCGGCGGGCAACTGGCGGACAAAGTCGCCAAGCTGCGCCTGATCGAGGACCTGCAGCAGCCGCGCATCATCGGCGGCGGGCGCGGCCAGGCGTAGATTGCCCCGAATGGTGTCGTTGAAGAGATAGGTCTCCTGGGTGACCACCCCCATCAGACGGCGTAGCTCGGCCAGGCTGATCTCTCTGATATCCTGGCCATCGAGGAGGATGCGGCCGGCCCGCGGGTCCCAGAAGCGCAACGCCAGGCGCAGCAGGGTGCTCTTGCCGGAGCCGCTGGGGCCGACGATGGCCACACGCGCACCGGGAGCAACACGCAGGCTGATATCGCTGAGGGCTTCCTGACCGCTGGCCTCCTCATAGGCGAAGCTGACGTGTTCAAAGGCTAGCTCGTGCTCGCGCACGATGGGCAGGGCCACAGGGGCCCGCGGCTCGCTCACAGCTGGGGCGGCATCGACGATGGCGAAGAGGCGCTCGCCGGCCGCCAGGGAGTGGCCGAGCATGGCGAAGGCCTGCGCCAGGGGTGCGACGGCCTCGAAGCTGGCCAGCATGAGCAGTGCTAGAAAGCCCAGGTAGATGCTGTCGATGCGCTGCGTCGCTGCCAGCGGAATGGCCAGCAGCAGGATCAGCCAGAGGGCCAGGCCGGTCAACCACTCATTGAGGCCCTCCTGCAGGCCGGCGACCATGGCCATGCGCTGCTGTAGGTGGTCGGTGAGTCGCTCGAGATGCGAGAGCTGCGCGAGGCGCTCGCCGGCACGGCCATAGGCGAGGAGATCGCTTATGCCCTGCAGGCTGTCAACAATGTGGGCGTTGAGCTCCCCGCGCAACGCCAGCTGACGCTGGCCCAGGCCGTGCGTCAGACGCAAGACCAGCAGTGGCAACACAACCCCGCCGAGCGCCAGCATGAGCACGGCCACTCCGGCCAGCAGACCGCTGAAGATGGAGAAGAGCGCAAAGGTCAGCCCGGCTACCAGCAGGGCCACCAGCAGCGGCGAGACGACGCGCAGGTAGAGGTTCTGCAGTTCGTCGACGTCGGAGACGAGGCGCGCCAGCAGATCGCCGCTGCGCATGCCAACCAGCCGCGCGGGCGCCAGCGGCACCAGCCGCCGATAGACCCAGACGCGCAGGCGGGCCAGCAGACGAAAGGTGACGTTGTGCGAGAAGAGGCGCTCTCCATAGCGTGTGGCGGCGCGCACCAGGCCCATCAGGCGGACAATGGTGATGGGAATGCTCAGCAGGACGATCATGCTCACCACGGCCGCACCGGCGATGAGATAGGCGGCCATGCTCAAGAGCAGCATGTTGGCAGCAACCATCAGGGCACCGAGCAGTACAGTGAGGGCGATCGGAAAAGTGAAGGGCCGTAAAAAGCTCAAGAGACGTCGTGCGGTCCTGGTCATACTGGCTCGACCTCCTTCGCGGGCAGCGCGAGGCCCATCAGGCGCGTGTAGGTCCCTTCGGCGCGCGCCAGCAGAGTGGCCGGCTCTCCGCACTCGACGACACGGCCGTCATCCAGTACAACAACCTGATCGGCCGCGGCCAGGGTATTGTAGCGGTGGGCAATCACGAGCACGGTGCGCTCCTGCATGAGCTGCCGCAGCACACGGCTGAGCATGGCTTCGCTCTCGGGATCGAGACTCGAGGTCGGCTCGTCAAGAATGAGCAGGGGAGCGTTTTTGAGAAAGGCCCGCGCCAGGGCGATGCGCTGCAACTGACCGGCACTCAGGCGCAGTCCCTGCTCTCCTACCTCGCTCTCATAGCCCTGCGGCAGCGCCTTGATGAATTCTGCGGCGCCTGCCAGCTCTGCCGCGCGCTCAACCTCCTCATCGCTGGCCTGCGGCCGCGCCAGGCGAATGTTCATGCGCACGCTGCCCGTGAAGAGATAGGGCCGCTGCGGCACCAGAGCTACCTGCTCACGCCAGAGATCCACGGGTAGACTGGCGAGATCCAGGCCGTTCACGAGCAGATGACCGCTCTCGGCCTCCATGAAGCGCAGGAGCAGATTGACGACGGTGCTCTTGCCGGCACCGCTCCGTCCTACCAGCGCGGTGCAGGAGCGCGACGGCAGGCGGAAGGAGACCTCCTGCAACGCTGCTCGCTCGCTACCCGGATAGCGGCAGGTGACGCCCTGCAGGACGATCTCCGGTGGCGCACTCAGCGTGGCACCGGGACCGCTGAAGACAGTGGCGGCGGGAGCGCTAGCGGGCGAGCCGTCGGAGACGGTTGGCGGTGTGGCGAGGATCTCGAGCATGCGCCCGGCGGCGACGCGGCCCTCCATGCCAGCGTGATGCTGCGTGCCTAGATCACGCAAGGGACGGTAAAATTCAGGGATCAGCAGGAGCACGAGCAGGGCCTGCTCGAAAGGCAGTTCACGATTGAGCAGGCGTACCCCCAGGAAGACCGCTATCAGGCCGATCGCCAGGGTGGTCAGAAATTCGAGCACGGCCCCCGACAGGAAGGCGTAGCGCAGGACCTTGAGGGTGCGCGCGCGGAACTCTTCGCTCAGGCGGGCGACGCGCGACTCCTGGGCGCCGCTGCGGCCGAAGAGCTGGAGGGTTACCAGCCCCTGAATGGTATCCAGAAAGTGGGCGCTCAGACGCGAGAGCGTGGCCCACTGCCGTTCGATGTGTTTCTGCGAGTAGCTGCCGACGGCGATCATGAGCACGGGAATGGCGGGGCCAGTGATCACCAGCAGCAGCGCGCTCAACCAGTCGATGGGCCAGATCACTGCCAGCAGCAGCAGGGGAATCAGAACGCTGAAGAAGACCTGTGGCAGATAGCGGGCGACGTAGGCCTCGAGGCGCTCGCTACCTTCATTGAGCGTCGCCACCAGCTCGCCGCTGCGCTCGCCACGCACGTAGAGTGGTCCCAGCCTGAGCAGGTGCGCGAACAGGCGCTGACGCAGCTCGCCCTTGACACGGCTGGCGGCCCGCCGCGCTGTGACCTCTCGTCCCCAGACCAGCGCCGCACGCAGGGTGATGGCCGCCAGCAGTCCCAGCAGCAGTGGCCAGACCTCTGCCAGGCCGGCCCGCAGCAGAAAGACGCTCCCGATGAGGCGACTCAACAGCAGCATCTGTAGAATGGTCGCGCCCGTCACGAGCAGTCCAGCGGTGATCGTCAGAGCCAGCAGGCCGCGTGCACCCGCACAATAGCGCAATAGTTGCTTATCCATCGAACTCCTCTCCGCACACTCGGCTGTGCAGTCTCCAGGCTTCTTTCTGACACTCTATACTCTAGCGCAATCCGGGATGGCTGCAATCGGGGGAAAACCTGAACTTTGCTGCGGGAATTCCCCTATCTGGTACGCCTTGAGCAACAGTAGATCACGTCGCAGAGCGGCTGGCAATGGCCACCACGCTGGGGGTCAACTCTCAGGAGTATACCTGAGGAAGATCAGAGGCGGCGCCGTGGGGCTGCCGGGCGGCAGCGCGGAGTCCATGGGTGGCGCGGGAGGAAGCACCCGCGTCGGAGGAGGGGGAAGCAGCGAACAGGAGAGCAGAGAAAAGGCCTGGAGGATGAGCGAGTGCGGGAAGGCCTGCTGAGAGCCAGGCCTTCCCGGTTCCGTCGATCGGCTCACATCCGCCGCCAGGAGGTCGGCAGAACGAAGATGCTGGTGGTGTTCGGCGTCGTCGGCGGAGTCGAGGTGGGCACTGGCGTGCCGCTCGTCTTCGTCTGCGTGGCCGGCTTCGGCTGCGGCCCCTTCAGGGTGATCTTCTGATCGGCGTGAATATCGCCCTGGTACTGCAGGTTCTTGACGCCCTTCAGATGGAGCGCGCTGGCATCGATGCTGATCTTCACCGTTGGCACCATTCCTCCCTGCTTGCCGACGAGCACACTGTAGATGTTCGTCGGGTTCTTCGGGTTGATGTGCGCATGTGGCACATACCAGGAGAGGGTGATATAGGAGGTGCAGTTCTTGGGCGTCTCCGTCAACCCACCCCACATGGAGCGGCCTGGCAGATCGCTCTGCAGAGCTGTCGGGGGTCCCACCTTGTCAACTGGCGGATTCTGATAGCGCGCTCCCAGCGAGTAGTTGCCGCTCGGGCAGTAGCGTGAGCCATCGGGAGGAATGTAGTTGTAGCTGTCACATTTGCCTCCCGTTGACGGCGGCTGCTTGCCATTAGACGAGGACGGCGGCTTCGTACCGCCGCTGCAGACCGGCTGACCGGAGTCGAAACCGCTGCCGCTGATGAACTGCGCCCCGGCCGGGGCGTAGACCCGGATATAGTCTGTGTAGGTGTCGAAGCCATAGACCGGGCCGCGCTGATCGTACTGCAGGGTGATGGTCAGGTTATGCGTCGCTCCGCCCTGGGCATCGAGGGTGATATCGTCCTCGAAGGTGCTGTGCACATACTGGCTGGCCTTGCTGACGCTGATATTGGCCTGCACGACGTGGAAGCCGTCGATATTTTTGAAGCTGTTGATGGCGCCCGAGTAACCCTGCTGGACCAGCCAGCTCTCAACGGCCGAATTGGTGAAGTAGAGTTCGAGATCACGCGCCTGAATGTCGCGGACCGCGCCTTTGACGATCGCCAGGAGCTTGCTCACAGGCATGTGGCGAACTTTATCAAGCAGGAGCTTGGCCACCAGGGAGGTGAAGGCCTTGCGGGCGTCGTGCAACCCCTGGCCAGTGATCTGCTCCTGGCGGGCGATGCCCGCGGGGTCCTGCTGATAGTAATGCAGGCGGTCGGCCAAGTTTTTCGAGGTGATGGTCTCACCATAGTCCTTCACCTGAATCGGCCCGGTGACGTCGAGGATATGGGCGATAAAGGTTGGCGTAAAGGCGATATCGCCGTCCACCGGGCCACCGCCCTCATCCTGGAAGACCTGCAGATTGATGCGCGCTGTGGTCGGGTAGTCGCCAGAGATATTGGAGTCGCGCAGACCGAAGTTGCCCATATGCATCCAGCTATAGCCCGGAGGGGCCTGGCGTCCCATCTGGTACCCGTTGCCCGCGTAGTCCAGCTTGGCAACGTCGCGCAGACTGAGCGGTCCGACGACGCCGTTCTTGATGTCCACAATGCCGTACTGGCCCGTGAAGCCTCCACCGGGGCGTAGCTCGGCGTTATCCATGGTCTGCAGGAGGAAGTGCCGCTCGCCATCGACGCCCAGCAGCCAGGAGACGAGCGGCACCATCTGCTGCGCCTGTACGATATCGCCTTCGATCTTTGGCAGGGAGGTCAGCACGCTGCTGATCTGGCCGCGCTCCTTCGGAGTGATCATCGGGAGCTGGTTGAGATCAACATAGTGCATCTGCTGGCCGATGTCGTCGATGTAATAGAGGGCATGAATGAGCGATCCCTGGACAGCGGCGATGTCCTGGGCGGTCAGCAGGGGTTTCGAGGTGTTGCCACTGAGCGGCGAACCGTGGATAATGCCGGCGGCCATGATGCCAATGCCGCTCATCTCGTCGCCCATGCGCGATACATCCAGCGCGACCTGGACCAGGTGGCGGGCCATATCGAGCTTGGGTGTGTACTCGGGGGCGAACTGCTGAATGGCCGCGCGCACATCGGCGCGCACAACGAGCTGCTGTAACTGCACAAAGTCGTTGCTGGCCAGACGGAACTCCTGCTGCGCGCGCTGCAATTTGTCGGCATCGAGAGCGGCCAGCGGATCGTTCTTGTCCAGGGTGAGCAGGTTCTTGACGGCCAGGAGGTGATTGACGCCATCCTCGGCCACGCCTTTGACGTTGTTATAGGCGCTGTAGGCGGCAAGGGCAGCCCCAAGCGGGGGCAGCAGGCCGATGAGAAGGGCAATGACCAGCGCCAGCGTCAGGTAGGTACGCAGACGATGACGCTTGCGGCGCTCGACCTGGCGGTCGCGGCGGCGGCCGCGAATGCGCCGGAGCTGCTGCGTGACATGATTTTCAAAGGCAAGGCGGCGGCTGGCTCCATTATAGAGCGGCAGGACGGCGGTGGGGGCCTGTTCCAGATGCTCGCGATCGGCACCGGGAAGCAGGTCGAGCCTGGCCTCGTCGTCGAGTGGAGCGGGCAGCATATGCTCATCGACGAGTGTCGGCGTCAGCTCCTCCAGATCGGGATAGATCTTCATCTCAGCGTCATCGGCGGCGATGCGCTGGACTGCTGCGGCCTGAGGCGCCTGAGCGATACTCTGCGGAGGACTGACTTGCTCCAGGATCTGTGTGGGTAGCGTCGCGAGTCCGTCGGCGGCCGCTGCTGCGGGAACAGCGGGACTGCTGGCGGGCAGGTCAGTGGCTGGCTTCTCCTCCAGCTCCGTCCTCTCCTCTTCCTCCTCGCTCGCCCCGCTCCCGCTCTCCTCCCCTCCCTGGCTCTCCTCCACCTTCATCGCCTCCAGGCTCCGCGTCGGCAGCTCCTCAACGAGTGGCTCAGCGAGCGGCGCGACGGCGGACGGATGCCTGCCGTTCTGGGCACGCTCGACAGGGGTCTCAGCGCTGTCAGAGGCCTCCTCGGCCGGTTGGCGCGGCTCGTCTTGATCCTCGCTCTGGCCAGGCTGCCTCTGCGGAGAACGTCGCAGATACTCCCGAGGAATCTTGATGGCCACCAGTCTGGCAGTTACCTCACCATCCTCATCGACCTCCTGAGGCTGAGCTGATAGAGCTTCCAACCTTCGAGCCTGGACGTCAGGAAGGGCGTCCTCCCGCTCAGCGACCTCTTCGGCGGGCGCAGCGTGATCGATAACGGCGGCCCCGGGCAGCAGGGCGCGAAATCCCCAGAGGTGACCATCGGCATGACGCTTCAAGCACTTATCAGCGAGCTTCTGCAGTGTCTCCTGTGAGAGGTGATTTCTCAGTGTTATTTCTTCGACAGAATCAGCAGTTGTAAAGTACTCTATAATAGCATTTTTGCGCTTCTCGTAGCGTTTCTTCTCTCTCTCTCCCAGCGCGGAGAGATCGCCCTCAACCCATGAGGAGATATCCAGTCGTCGCGACCTCACCGGAGAAGAAGCTGCAGGTACCCCAGGCAAGGTTCACCTCCATTGTTTGTAGAATGAATCGCCCATACAGCATACTGTTTTTACAGCATAGATTTTTAAACGGTCCTGCCAGCGCGGGCAGCATGTCAGAGCGTGACTCCACGCGATTATGTCAACAATCCTTGCGGGCACAGTTTGAAAAACTCTGCAGGAAGATGGCTTCCTCCCCTCCATAATAGAGGACGCTTGAAACCCCCTGGATGTTGCACCTCCTGATTATTATATCGAAATTCAAGCATAAAACGAACCATCGCTAGCATTTTTGGATATCACTATAAGAGGGAGGGGTGGAAGGCCGGTCAGGATACGCCAGACAGGCGAGGGGTCATCCGGCCGGCCCTCCCGATTCAGCGAAGGCGGGCCTCGAGAGAGGTCACCTGCTCTTTCAGGCGACGGTTCTCCTCGCGCAGAACTTCGAGGTCTTGACGCAAGAGCTGCAGGTGTTCAGCAGTGGTATCGCCGCTGCGCAGGACATAGAGGGCGATGCGCATCGCACGCAGAGCCCGGGTTTCCAGCTCGCGGGCCGCCGCCCGTTCGAGGGCCGGAATCGCGCGCTGTTCGCCGAAGAGCTGCAGCGCCATCGCAGCAAGCTGGCGCACCGACCCCCAGGGATCGTGTTCGAGCGCCTCACAGAGGGCCGTGAGTGCCTGCTGTCGCTTCGCCTCGCTGTAGAGATGAGCGTAGCGGGCCAGCACGAGCAGACCGTGGGCCGCGGCATAGCGCAGAGTCGGGTGATAGCGGGAGGAGGCAAGATAGGTCACGATCGTGCCGATGACGCTCTCATCGCCCGTGGCGGCCAGGCCACTGAAGATGCCGCGCTGCACAATCGAGAGCCAGGCGGGGCGCTCGATAGCCGCCTGCAGGTGCTCAACCACGCCAGGGACGCGCGTCCTGCCCAGGGCCTCCGCCGCCGCCTGCTCAACCAGATAGCTGACATCCCCATCCCTCACCAGCGGAACCAGGGCCTCCGCGGAGCGCTGCGCGAGATCCGCCTGAGCCGGCGCCTGGAAGCGACCCAGGGCCTGAGCGATGGCGGCGCGCACCCGTGACCATGCCCGCGGATCAAGCTGGCGGAGGGCCTGCAGCAGCACATCCTGCGCCGCCCGCGTTCCGATCTCACCAAGAGCCGTGGCTGCGGCCGAGCGCACTCCCCAGAAGTCATCGTTCATGAGGGCCGCCGCCAGGGCCTCCAGACTCTCAGGGTCACCCAGCTGACCAAGGGCCTCAGCCGCCTCGATACGCCCCAGGACATCGCGATCAGAGGCGAGCTGGTAGCGCAGCATGGGCGCGGGCCGCTCGAACTTGAGCGTCTTCAGCAGCCAGCCATCAGGATCGAAGCGCACCATCAGCGGCTCGCGCTCCAGAGGCACGTAGACGGTCTGCGAAGGCTCGCCATCCTCACCAACCATCACACGCAGTGCGACCGTCTGCGATTCGCCCTTGCCATCAGCGGCAGGCAAGGTAAAGGCCAGGTCGACGGGCGTCACAAAGCAGGGTGTCAGGTCGTTGATCTCCTGCGTCTGGCGAATGCTTACCTTTGCCATGCGCCGCTCGCCATCCCAGGCATAGCTGACCTCGAAGGCAGGATAGCCAGCCTGGTAGAGCCACTGCTGGAAGAACTGGGCCAGGCTACGCCCGGTCACCTCTTCAAGCGTGCGCTCCAGATCAGCAGTGATGACCTCACGACCGCGATGGCGCTCTAGATAGGCATGCAGGCCGCGCCGGAAGGCGGCCTCTCCGAGCTGGTGGCGCAGCATGTGCAGCACCCAGGCACCCTTGTAATAGAGGTGCCGATCAAACAGCTCAAAGCCGTCCTCATGGTAGCCGCGATAGACCACCGGTCGCCGGTAGTGCCTGTCCTCCGCTAGATACAAATGCAGACCCTCACGCATGAGATACTTAAAGACATCGCGGCCGCGGGCATGTTCCATCCAGAGGTGCTCCAGATAGGTCGCGAAGCCCTCATTGAGCCAGCCATCGGACCAGTCGCGGCAGGTCAGGAGGTCGCCGAACCACTGGTGAGCCAGTTCGTGAGCCACCGTTGCCAGGGGATTATCCTGGCCAAGGTCGAGAGCGGCCTTCTGGTCGAAGAGCAGAGCAAAGCTATGCGTGGTCGCGGTCGTATGCTCCATGGCCCCCATATACAGCTCGACGACCGTCTGAGCGTACTTCCTGTAGGGATAGGCATAGTCGAGGTACTGGCTGAAGAAGCGCATCATCTCCGGCGTCTGACCCATCAGCAGACGCGCGTCCTCGCGGCGGTCGGGGCGGACATAGTAGGTGAGGGGGATCTCCTCATAGCGATCCTCAATGACAGCGAAGTCGCCGACGACCAGCGAGATCAGATAGGCAGGGTGTGGAACGTCGTGGCGCCAGTGGTGAGTGCTGGTGCCATCGCCGTTGTCTCGCACCGAGAGCAGCTCACCGTTCGAGATCGTGAGAAAGCGGGTGGGCACAGTGACGATGATCTCGCTGGTGGCGCGATCGTTGGGTATCCAGTGGCAGGGAAACCAGTGGCGATGGTACCAGGTCTGGCTGAAGGTCCAGGCCTGCACGGGACGCGCGGGATCGTCGGGCGTCGGCTTGTTGAAATTCAGTCCGATGCGCGGCCGCGCGTGGTAACGCACGCCGACTGTGAAGGTTTCGCCGTAGCTATAGACGCGATCCAGGGTTACGACCAGTTTCTCCGGTCCAATGTTGTAGGTCAGCGGCGTGCCGTCTTCGAGGAACACCTCCTCGATCTGCAGCTCAACGGCCTCAAAACTGACCGTGCGCACCTCATCGTACAGAGCGGCAAAGCGCGTCCAGGCGACGCCACTGACAGTCTCCTGCTCAAAGTCCAGAGCGATCTCCAGTCTGACATGCTGGATATCGGCCGGGCGATCTGGAGCATAATGCACGCGATCGCCCGGTAACTCGAAGGAGCGCGCCTTTGGCGGGGGCACAGCCAGCGCTAGCGATCCTTCCAGAGCATCACAATGATGACAGCAAGCATTCAAAAGCACCCTCCTGTGAGCGCATGCAGCAGAGGAGTTTTGCAGGCAGGAATCGTGCTGGTATCGGGCATACTGAGTGTCTTTTCCAGGCTCGTCTTTAGAGAGAGGTTGGAAGATCTTCTCTGCAGTAGAGAACATCAGCACTCCGAGGCACCAGCCTCCAACCGTTCCCCTGTGCATGGCGTAGAGTAGATTGTATGTTATTGTAACCAGTAGAAAGGTCTTACTACCAGTATGCGCAGAAAGCCCCCGCGTATCAATAGATTGGCGCAGGTTGCCCGTTTCTTACGGGTGGCCAGGCTGCTCCTCTGGACCCTGTGGGTGATCTACCGCGAGCGGCGGCGCGTCATTCGCGCCCGCCAGCGCGGACGCTACGACGTTCAGCCCGATCTGGATGTGCTGATCAAAGTGCTGAGCGCCTTCCGTGAGACGGCGATCAAGCTCGGCGTCTTAATGATCAAGCTCGGTCAGTTTCTGAGCGCCCGCGCCGACCTGCTGCCGGAGCGCGCGCTGGCTGTGCTGAGCACGCTGCAGGATGAGGTGCCGCCGGCTCCCTTCAGCCATGTCGTCTCAGTCATCGAGAGCGAGCTGGGCAAGCCGGTCGAGCAGATCTTCAGCCTGCTGGAGCGCAAAGCCACCGCCGCCGCCTCGCTCGGCCAGGTGCACAGAGCAGTGCTCGCCAGCAGTGGCGAGACCGTCGCCGTGAAGATTCAGCGCCCCCACATTGAGGAGCTGGTCAACACGGACCTCAGCACGATCCGCTTCGTCATCTGGGTAATCAACCGCTTTATCGATACCAGTGAGTTTATCGATCTGATGGCCGTCTATCGCGAGTTCAGACGCACCGTCTACGAGGAGATCGACTACATCACCGAGGCGGCCAATGCGCGCCGCTTCCGCGAGATCTTTAAGGACCAGCCGCGGATCTATATTCCGCGCATCTACGAGGAGTACACCTCCAGACGAGTGCTGGTGCTGGAGTGGGTCGATGGTCTCAAGATCAACGACTATGAGGCCCTGGAGGCCGCTGGCTACCAGCGTATGGAGATCGCCAGACGCACCGTCGAGGCCTATTTCTACCAGTTCTTCGAGGCTGGCTTCTTCCATGCCGACCCCCACCCTGGTAACATCTTTGTCAAGGCCGGCTCGCCCCCCACGGACCCCGTGATCGCCTTTGTCGACTTCGGCATGGTGGGCACGCTGACGAAGAGTATGAAGAAGGCGCTGCGTGATCTCTTCCTGGGCTTCGTGGCCCGCGACTCGCATACCCTCGTCGACGCCCTCAATCGCCTCGGCTTCCTGGGAGAGGAGGCCAACCTCGCCTCGATCGAGCGAGGCGTACAACTGATGCTCGAGCAGTATTACGGTATGACGCTGGGGGAGGCGCGCGAGCTGGACATGTCCGATGTGGCCCAGGATATCGAGCAGTTGCTCTACGGCCAACCCTTTCAGATGCCGGCGCAGTTTGCCTTTACGGGGCGGGCGATCAGTGTGCTGAGTGGGGTAGCCACCGGGCTGGCGCCAGAGTTCAACCTGGTCGATGTCGCCACGCCCTACGCGCGCAAGTTCCTGGGGCTGAGCGCCGACACGCTCGGCGAGAATGTGCAGAAGCTGGCGCGGCAGCTGCTCGACAGCGGGCGCATCATGCTGACGCTGCCAAAGGCCCTGGAGCGAGTGATCGCGCGCATCGAGACCGGGCAGATCGAGATCCGCCTCGCCGAGCCGCACTCCAGTGGGCGCGGAAGACGTGGGCGCTCCTCCGGTAACGGCGCAGCGCGCGGTGGTGCGCTGCCCCTGACGCTGGTCGGTGTGGTCGCGCTGGCCGCCGGTACCTATCTGCTGAGCGCCGCGCAGGTGACGGTCGCTGGCTGGTTCTGTCTCGCCCTGGCCGGGGTGGCGCTCCTGGGACTGGTTCTGAGGCGCTGAGCCGCCGCGCCAGTGCTCCTGCTTCCTGCCGATGCGGTGAGTGGCTCACAGGGCGCTGCCTGCAACGCTATCACCAGCCAGGAGAGGAAGCAGCGCTGCTGCTCTTGCGCAGCCCCTGGCAGGAGCGATCTCTACAAGAAGGTTGGGTGGCTGCCCTGATAGGGTCGCCGGGGTGAGGAACATGCTCTCAAGAGGGGCTGGAATACTATGATCACGCATCTAGAGCCTGGCCATTACGCAACACTCAGCGCGATTCCCGATCTACACACAGGCGCCTTTCAACTGACCCAGGGCTTATTCACAACATTTACTGTGCAATAAAAAGCTCTTGGTGTGAGATACAGCCGCATGCGCTGGACTGGCATCTCACATCAGGTTCACCTCGCTAAGAAGACACAGCAGGCCATGCACAATCTGGCGCGGCGATGGCAGCAACGAGACAGGGAATCCTGGAGGCGGCCAGGCTCTTCGCCAGCCCCAGACCACTGGCAGCTGATCGAGAGTGGACGCACGACGCTGACGCTGCCTGGGTCCTGGAGCGGGTGAGCGCGCGCCTCACGGGGTTCACGTCACTTCAGCTGCCAGCGCTCGCCCTCCAGGTGCCTCACGCGACCCTCCTGCTCCAGCTTCAAGAGGTGGGCCTCAACCGAGTGCGCCGCCAGAGCATGCAGACTCGTCGCCACATCGGCGTAGATCAGCGGGACCATCTCCGCAATGCTGGCACCCTGAGGGAAGCTCTTGAGGGCGTAGAGGACCTGCTGCTCGCGCAGGAGACGGTGGTCGATATACTCGGCCAGCCGGGCCTGCGGATCGCTGATCAGGGGACCATGGGCCGGCACGATCAGGCGGGGAGCCAGGGCCTGCAGACGCCTGAGCGTGTTGAGGTAGGCCAGCATATCGCCCTCCGGCGGCGAGATCACCACAGTGCCTACGCCGGCCACCACATCGCCCGCGAAGAGTGTTCCCTCTCGCTCCAGCAGGAAGCAGAGGTGATCGAAGCGATGGCCCGGCGTATGCAGGGCGCACAGGCGATCTTCGCCGACGGTGAAGTGCGCCCCATCGGCGATCTCTTCATCGGCCAGAGGTACTCCCGCGCGGCTGAAGGCCAGGATCGGCACACCGAGTCGCGAGCGCAGGGCCGCGGCACCGCCGATATGGTCGGGATGGCCGTGAGTAATGAGGATACGGCGAATGCCACCGCGCGCTGCGCCCTCGGCGACGATGCGCTCCAGATAGCTCTCCTCCTCGACGGCGGGATCGATCACCAGGGCGCCCGCCGCACCGCCGCCGAGGACAACCGTATTCGTACCAGGCCCCGTCATCACCGCAGGATTGGGGGCCAGAATCACTGTGTAGGTAGGGTGCTCCTGCAGAGCGTCTCCCATGCTCTCTTCCTTCATGCTGCTCAACCAACCAGTGGGCGCTCAGACCCGCGTCATATGTTCAGGGACATCCCAGCCCTGGTCCTCATCGCCAGGCAGGAAGACGCGCGACTGGCCACCCTCACGCACCAGCCGCGGCTGCTTGAGCTGGACATAGTGCGTGGAGGCAAAGGCCAGTGCCTCGTCCACATCATGAAAGGCCGCCAGATCGCGCAGTTGGTGCAGGGTGGCAAAGACCAGGGGAAACTCACCACGCTCGCTGAGGGCCAGGGCCTCCGCCGGGCGAATCCAGCGGCCATCGCTGGTCTCCAGGCGATCGTGAGCGGCCTGCTGGGCGGCGGGTGCCGTCGCCAGGAAGAAATGCGTATCGAAACGTCTGGGCATGCCCTCCGGGGTCACCCAGTGCGCAAAATAGGCCAGATGATCGGTCGCCAGGCGCAGCCCTTCGCGGCGCGCCAGGTCCACCAGCGAGCCGGCGCGCGCGTGAAAGGCGCGGCGATACTCGCTGAAGCGCGTCGCCTCATCCTCGCCGATCGCCAGCAACTCCATGCCGCGATAGGCCAGCAGAATCCCGGCCTCCTCGAACAGCTCGCGAATCGCCGCCGCGCGCGCCCCCGTGCCGAGGGCCGTGCGTCCCTCGGGATCGGCCGTGGCCGCCTCCACAGGACTGCAGATGCCCGCAGTCTCCTCGGCGCTGCGATCGTCCGCCGTGATGGAGCCACCGGGAAAGACATAGACGTCGGGCATGAAATCGCTCTGGATCACGCGCCGCACCATGAAGACTTCGAGACCCGCTCCCTCGCGGGCCGCTCTCAGCAGCATCACCGCCGAGGCCAGTCGAGGCACTACTGTCATCAGCTCCTTCTCCGTTCAGCACCGTTTGTATCATCGGTTCGTGTATTGTTATAGTACCATACTGCTGACCGGCCACGCAGGAGAGCGTTCGCAGGTGTCCCCTCTTTACGCGGAGCGGCACATGTGGTACGCTGAGCCTGTTCAGGCTGTTTCTGGCGGAGCAATTCAGGTGATGGTCTAAAGAAAAGCATCGTAGAAAACGTTGTCTATGCTCTTTAAAGAGAAGTCGCTCACCCATCTGCAAGGCCCGCTCCACGTTGGCCTCATCGGCGATCCCGTGGCCCATTCATACTCGCCTCGCATGCAGCAGGCGGCACTGGACGCGCTTGGCATCCCCGCGGTCTACGAGCTATGGCAGACGCCGGGGGAGGAGCTGGCAACCCGCGTGGCCACCCTCCTCGATCCACAGTATCTGGGCGCCAACGTGACCATTCCACACAAGGAGGCGGTACTGCCGCTGCTGGATATCGTCGATCCACTCGCAACGCGCATTGGCGCGGTGAATACGATCGTCCCTCACGACGGCTATCTCTACGGCTATAACACCGACGCCCCGGGATTGCTGGAGGCCCTGCTGGAGCAGGGGATTGGTGAGCGTGGAGAGGGCGGCCAGATCTCACTGCGCTCCTACACGGCGATCCTCCTCGGCGCGGGCGGCGCGGCGCGCGGCGCGGCCTTCGCCCTCGCCAGCACGGGAATCGAGCGCCTGATCATCGTCAATCGCCGGCTGGAACGCGCTCAGCAGCTGGCGGCCGCGGTCAGTGAGCTGCTCGCCAGCCAGCAGAAAGAGCGCCTCGCACCCCAGGTCTTCAGCCTGAGCGATCCCGAATTTCTGATTCCGCACCCCTCTTCGTTGATCATCAACGCCACACCCGTCGGCATGCACGAAGACCTCAGCCCCCTGCCTGCCGAGGTCCTGGCACGCTTCGGCAACGACACCTTCGTCTTCGACATGCTCTATAACCCGGCCGAGACGCGACTCCTCTGTCAGGCGCGCACCCTGGGTATGCGTGCCTCCAACGGGCTGCCCATGCTGCTGCACCAGGGTGCCCTGGCTTTCACCCTCTGGACCGGCCAGCCGGCCCCGCTGGAGGTCATGCGCGCTGCCCTGCAGGGCGACTGAGGCTGGCCCGGCAAGCGGAGGCCTGGCCGCTGCGGATCTTGCGGGCTGCCGCCCCGCAGCGACTATACTACATCTGTGAGCCTCTCGGCCCAGCCGGCCGAACGGACAGACGAGAGAGCAGAAAGAAGGAAGATTCCATGAAACTGGCAAGCTATGCCACCGCTGACCAGCCACGCCCGCGCGTGGGCCTGGTCGTCGACGACGCTGTGATCGACGCGGCTGCGGGCGCGGCGGCCCTCGGCTTCAACGTGCCCGACCAGATGCTGGACCTGATCGCCACCTACGACCAGGACGAGGGGGGCCTGCGCGCTCTGCTCGACGCGGCAGGCAGCGATCCGCTGCACGCGCCCGCAGCTGCGCTCCTCAGGGAACGCGGCATCATCCAGGCGCTCGCAGAGGTAGAGCTACTGGCCCCCATACCGCGCCCACGCAAAAACATCATATGCCTGGGACTGAACTACGCCGAGCATGCCCGCGAATCGGCTGAGGCGCGCGGCCGAGCCGCCGACCTGCCACAGCATCCCGTTATTTTCACCAAGGCCCCTACCACTGTCAACGGCCCTTACGGCGATGTGGTGATCGACCCCAGAGTCTCCACGCAGATCGACTGGGAGGTTGAGCTGGCTGTCATCCTCGGCAAGGGGGGAAAACATATCCGCGCCGAGGAGGCCCGCAGCCACGTCTTCGGCTACTGCGTCCTCAATGATATCTCAGCACGCGATCTGCAGGCGCAGCATCAGCAGTACTTCCGCGGCAAGAGCATCGATGGCTACTGTCCGCTGGGACCATGGATCGTGACGGCCGATGAGATTCCCGATCCCCAGCACCTGACGCTGCGCCTGCGCGTGAACGGCGTCACAAAGCAAGAGGCCAGCACGGAGCAGATGATCTTTCCCATCAGCCAGATTATCGCCGTGCTCTCGAACGGCATGACGCTTGAGGCGGGCGATATTATCGCCACCGGCACGCCCAGCGGTGTCGGCTTTGCTCGCCGGCCGCCGGAGTTTCTGCGGCCGGGAGACGTCATGGAGAGCGAGATCGAGGGGATCGGCGTGCTGCGCAATCGCATCGTGGGAGCTGGAGAGGCTGCCTGGCGAGGGGAGTAGAAGCCGGCACGGGTCAGATATACAGAGTCTGCAGCCCTGGCACACAGAGATAGCCAGGGCTGCCCGGGTCCCGCTCTGAGGCGACGGGTAGCCTGAGCGCTGCCCAGGGCAGGGTGATCAACGTCAGACGGAGACCTCTTCCTTCACCCAGGGTGGCAGCACGCCCCAGAGATTGAGGGCCCGCGGCCGGGCATGCCAGAGGCGCGGCGGCGTGGTCACATCCTGGTCGTAGTACTGCTCGAGCTCGGCTGACAGCTCGACATGGCAGCCTTCGGGATCGGCGAAACGCAGAAAGAGGTCGTGGCCTGCACCATGGCGGCCCGGCCCCCAGAGAATGGGCGTCTGCTGGCGGCTCAGATAGTCCGCCCAGGCCAGGAGATCAAGGCCGCTATCGATACAAAAGCCGATATGGTCCACATCGGGCCGGCCTTGAATGAGGATGAGCGTGTGATGGTCATTGTTACAGCGCAGCCAGGCGTACTCTCGCAACAACCAGTCAGAGATATCGAAGCCCAGGGCCTCCGTGTAGAACTCCACCATCGCCTCCAGGTGGGGCGTCTGCAGAGCCAGGTGCTGCAGGCCAAGGGGACGCAGACGAGCCTGACGGCGCCCACTGGCCGCCGCGAACTGCGAATAGGACTCATCGGGCGTCACCGAGATCTCGATGCGATTGCCATCGGGATCATGGAACCAGAGGGTATCACCACGCTCAACGTCGCCATCGCGTGGCTCGAGGGCCAGCTCGACACCAGCCATGTTCAGACGGGCCGCCAGGGCAGCGAGCTCAGCGTCGGTGTCCAGCTCAAACGAGATATGGTGCAGACGGCTCTGAAGCAGCGGGAAGCGGCCATTGCCCTGGCCAGCGCGCGTATCACTGAAGAGCGCCAGGCAATGATGCTCATCACCCAGCGCGAGAAAGGCGCTGGCGTCTTCCATCTCCAGATCTTGCTCAGAGGAGCCGACCTCGCTCGAGCGCAGATCCAGCCCCACCACCTGGCGATAGAAGCGCGCCTGCGCGGCGACATCGTTCGACCAGAGGCCCACATGCGCCAGTCGCTTAACCTTCACCTTTTGAATCTGCTGCTCACTCATTGCTGCCTCCCGAGATCGAATGGGCCAGTGACGGCCTGATAGACTCCCTTTTCGGGGGAATCATACACACAGGGAGAGAGGAGGTCAAACAGTCTCCCCCAAAGGTCACAGTCGAGAGTGCAAGGCACAGGCAGCGAACAGACACCGTTGCTCACGAGAAGAGCGGCGGCAGATCTTCCTCCTGCTCAGGCTCCTCAACGCTGCTCTCCCCCGCAAAATCGGCGTTCGCCTCGCCCTCGACAACGCGCAGCTCGGCAAAGCGCGAGAGCGGCAGCGGCAGTCCCGTCGCGCTGCCAGCCGTGGCAGCGCCGTCCGCTCCGCCAGCCAGCAGGCAGGCCTCGCCCTCGCCACGCGATAGATCAAACGTTTCCAGCACACGGACCAGGGAGGGAGGATCAGGCATAGGAGTTTCTGGGGAACCTGCCAGCGAGCCTGTGAGGCTGCTGAGGCTGCTGAGACCAGGCAGGCTTTTCCAGGGGAGCGATGGGGGGATCGGCCCGGTCTCCAGAATCGTTTGCTGCGAGAGCGGGACAGGTGGGAGGCCCGCCGCGGGACGCCGCGCCGCCAGGGAGAGCACGAGGAGGGCCAGCGGCACGGCGGCCAGCACCGGCAGGTACCAGAGGCGCCAGAGAGCCGCCAGCACCAGCGTCCCTCCGCTCAGCATCGAGGAGGCGACCAGCGCACAGAGGAAGAGGCGTGGCGGAATATCAACTCGTACGTAGCGACGGCGTTTCATCAGACGAGCACGCCGCCGCTGCGCGGATCGGCCAGTGGCGACGATCCGCCTGACGGCCGCAGGCCACAGCGCGCGACTCACTCCGCTGGTGAGGCCATTGGCCCGTTCAACAAGAATATACATCTTTTTGCTGTCTTCACTCATCACATCCACCCCCTGCGAACAGGGTAACCACCCAGACAGACAGCATGTCTTGCCTTCTTTCGTTCCTATCGCGATACTGAAGTGCCGGCAGGCTGCCGGTCCCACTCCAGTGCCTCACGAGGGACGCGCATGCATCACGCACACACCACCCCTACTCTATACGATACGCCGCGCGCCAAGAGGGTACGGCCAGAGATACACCACAACGAACACCCCACCACCGATGCGGGTAGGCAGGCCCTCACTGTGAGGACCGGTGGCCAGGCCGGAGCAAGCGGCATCGTCATCCACGTCCACACGGCTACCTCCCCACCATCTTGCTCCGGCGGGAACCACCTGCCCTCGCGATCAGGGCCCCCACTCCTGTCCGCACCGTACCCTTCGCTCGCCCGACGTCGCGCATAGAGCCGCGCCTGCGCGCCACGCCTCAGCACGACACCTCGGCGCCACGCCTCGACACGTCACCACCAGAGGCAGATGGCCCGCGGACAGAGCCAGACAGCGGTTAAGAGAAGCAACCTCAACAACGCTGCCTCACCTCTCCTCGCTGCGCTTGCTCGCGCCCACGTGGCGGCACTTCACTACCGCGACAGGAACGTGTGCTACCTATGATCGGCCACTCACAACAGAAAAAGAAGGAGCCGGCTCCTCCTGAAATACTACCTCCGCTTCTCTCAAGCTTCAAACGAGCCACGATCTGAGATCACGCCTTCATTGTACTTCTAGCGTATCCCTTTACGGTTGCGATGGCATGAAGGTTCAGTTAAGAAAGAAGAAACACAATGACAGGCTTCTTAACTTTTTTATCGACTGATTTGCTTATTTGTATATCATCAATTTATTTGACAATATAAAAAGGGCCGTCGGGACCCCTCGCCGCCCTGCCCACCCGGCATCTTGACAATCAAGCCTGCCGGGGCTACACTGATAGCAATCGCAGAAAACGTGCGCTTCTTGCGCCGTCACGTTCATCACGAGACGTTGAACAGGAGGAGTAGGCGCCTCCGCCCGCCAGAGAGGGAAGATCAGCGGCTGCAAGTCTTCCTCGGATTGCTGAGCGCCGAACGTCGCCTGGGAGTCTGGAGACCAGCGCGCCAGCGTCCCGCCCGCCCGCTCATCTGTACGCAGGCCAGGCCGGGACCCCGGTGTGTAATCTCCACGGTCTGCCCGTTACCGCAGCAACGAGGATCGATGGCCGCCGGGCGGCGGCGCAGGTGCGCTATGCACGGTCCTGGGCGATCGATCGAAGCAAGGTGGTACCACGAGCATCAGCCCTTCTCGTCCTTGAGTGGCGAGAAGGGTTTTTCTATGAGCACCTGCGAAGAGAGAGAGGTCTGTGACGCTGCCGGGCATGCGCGATCGATCACGCCAGCCGCTGACGGAGGAGTCCACGATCTCACACAGGAGGGGATATGACGATAGAGCAAGACAGATTAGAGCATCTCACCGAGAGAAAACAGCGCCTGGCCGCACTGCCCAGGGCCTACGAGCCTCAGGCGGTTGAGGGCAAATGGTATCGCTTCTGGGAGGAGAGCGGCTACTTCAAGCCGCGACCCAACCCGCAGCGGCCGCCCTTTGTCATCAGCATGCCGCCGCCGAACGTGACGGGCATTCTGCACGTGGGACACGCCATCACGGCCACTATTGAGGACATCCTCATCCGCTACCACCGCATGCGGGGGGATGAGACCCTCTGGGTGCCCGGCGAGGACCACGCCGGCATCGCCACCCAGACGGTGGTCGAGCGTGAGCTGGCCAAAGAGGGGACTGATCGCCACCGCCTGGGGCGCGAGGCCTTCCTGGAGCGAGTCTGGCAATGGGTCTACCACCATCGGGAGCGCATCCAGAATCAGCATCGCCGCCTGGGAGCCTCCTGCGACTGGTCGCGTGCCCGTTTCACCCTCGACGAGGGTCTCTCGCGCGCGGTGCGCGAGGTCTTCGTGCGCCTCTATGAGGAGGGGCTGATCTACCGCGGTGAGCGCATCATCAACTGGTGCCCACGCTGTATGAGTGCGATCTCCGATCTGGAGGTGGACCACAAGGACACGCCGGGCAAGCTGACCTACGTGCGCTATCCGCTCAAGCCGGCTGACGCGGCGGGCGCCGCCACGGAGCCGGAGTACATCAGTGTGGCCACGACGCGCCCGGAGACCATTCTGGGCGATACGGCCATCGCGGTCAATCCGCGCGATGAGCGCTACCGTGCGCTGGTGGGACGTATGGCCATCGTGCCGGTGATCGGACGCGAGATCCCCATCATCGCCGATGAGGCTGTGGAGACTGGCTTCGGTACGGGTGCGGTCAAGGTGACGCCCTTCCACGATCCCACGGACTTCGAGATCGGCCAGCGCCACGATCTGCCACGTGTGCAGGTGATCGGCTTCGATGGGATCATGACCCCCGAGGCTGGCCCCTACGCGGGCCTGGACCGCTTTGAGGCGCGCGCCCGACTGGTCGAGCGGCTGCAGCAGGATGGCCTGATCATCAAGATCGAGGACTATGTGGTGCCACTGGGCCACTGCCAGCGCTGCGGTACGATCATCGAGCCGCTGGTCTCGAAGCAATGGTTTGTGCGCATGAGGCCGCTGGCGACGCCGGCTCTCAATGCTGTCAAATATGGCCTGATCCGCATCGTGCCGGAGCGCTTTACAAAGATCTACTGCGACTGGCTGGAGAATATTCACGACTGGACCATCTCGCGCCAGCTCTGGTGGGGCCATCGTATCCCTGTCTGGTACTGCGACGACTGTGGCGCCATGATCGTCAGCCGGGAGGATGCGACAACCTGTCCCCACTGCGAGGGTCCTCACCTGCGCCAGGATGAGGATGTGCTCGATACCTGGTTCTCTTCCTGGCTCTGGCCCTTTAGCACGCTCGGCTGGCCCGATGATACCGCGGATCTGCGCCGCTACTACCCGACCTCGGTGATGGAGACGGGCTATGACATCATCTTCTTCTGGGTGGCACGGATGGTGATGGCGGGCATCCACTTCATGGGGACGATCCCCTTCCATACGATCTACCTGCACGGCCTGGTGCGCGATGCCCATGGCGAGAAGATGAGCAAGTCGAAGAACAATGTGGTCGATCCTCTCGAGGTCGTGGAGGAGTTCGGCACTGATGCTTTGCGCTTCACTCTGGCAACCAGCAGTACGCCCGGTAACGACATGAAGCTCATCCCTGAGCGCATCCGGGGCAATCGTAACTTCGCGAATAAGATCTGGAACGCCGCCCGCTTTGTGCTGACGGCAACGGCGGAGATCGAGAACGGTGTGCCCGCCCTCGAGATGCTGCGCCCGCGCACGCTGGCGGACCGCTGGATTCTCAGCCGGCTGCAGCGCCTGATCGAGGATGTGACTCACCTGATCGAGGACTACCAGCTCGGCGAGCCGGGCCGGCGCATCAATGAGTTCTTCTGGTCAGAGTACTGCGACTGGTACCTGGAGATCGCTAAGGTGCAGCTCCAGGGCGACGAGGAGCTGCGTCGCTCTACAGCCGCTATTCTGCGCGCTGTGCTCGATACCAGCCTGCGCCTGCTCCATCCCTTCATGCCCTTTGTGACTGAGGAGACCTGGCAGCAGCTCTACCAGTTCTGCGAGCCGGAGCAGACTCGCTGGCCAGCCCCGGCCTTGATCATCGCTCCCTGGCCGCAGGCCAGCGCACTGGTCTCCGATCAGCAGGCGGAGGAGGCGTTCGATCTCCTGCGGGAGCTGATCACGCGCATTCGTGATGCGCGCAATCAGATGGGCGTGGAGCCAGCACGGCGTATCCAGGTCCTGCTGGCGGCGGGCGAGCACCTCGAGACCCTCAAGGCCCAGGCGCCGCTGATCGAGGCGCTTGCGCGCACGGAACCGCCGCAGTTCTATGAGCAGCTTGCGGAGAAGCCCGCGCAGACGATGGGGTTGCTGACCGGCACGGTCGAGATCTACCTGCCGCTGGCGGGCATGCTCGATCTTGCGAAGGAGCTGGCTCGCCTCGACAAGGAGATCGCCCGGGCTCAGCAGGAGATCGTCCGCCTGCAAACACGCCTGGCGAATGCCGATTTCGTGGCACGTGCGCGCCCGGAGGTTGTGGAGCGTGAGCGTGAGCGGCTCAGCGAGCAGGAGGCCCGTCTCGGCAAGCTGCTGGAGCAGCGCGCTGAGCTGGGCGGCTAGCCGATCTTGCTGGCGGTCCTGTCTCAGGTGGCCGCCTGAACCAGGAAGCGGAGGACGGAAGGGATATGGCGCTGCTCCCTGCCGCCCCGCTCTCTCCTCAGGAGATCTGGCTCCAGCTCTGGCCACCGTCGCTGGTCCTGAGGATGTGCGTCGCCGCTGGTTCGGCCAGGCGCAGCGCCCAGCCCAGGGTGGGCGAGATGAAATCGAGCTGGATGACATCGCTGAAAGCGCCGCCGACCTGCTCATCGCTCCAGTGCTGACCGCCATCACGGGTGACGTAGAGCATGCTGCGATCGGTGGCATAACCCTGGCTGGTAGAGATGAAGGACCAGGTGATCACGCTGCCGGGCAGGGGAGCGCCGTACTGCCAGCTCTTGCCGCCATCGTGGGTGGTATAAAAGTAGAGGCGCGCCGCACCGGCGGTATAGATGTTGACGGGCAGCACCCCCTCTCGGGCGTTGAAGAAGCGGGGTGGCAGCGTGGCAATCTGGGCGCTGCTGCTCCCGGTGGGCAGCGGCAGCGTCTGGCGCTGCCAGGTGGCGCCGCCGTCATGCGTCACGTAGAGCCAGACGGAGGCGGCTGTCTGTTCGCTGCCCGCGGCCCAGCCCGTGCTTGCGTTCAGAAAGGCCAGCCCCGACTTGTTGCCGCTCAAAGGGAGCAGACCGGCCTCGTGGGCGCTGCTCTCGCTGACGCTCGTTGTCTGACGCCAGTGCTGGCCTCCATCGGTCGTGCGCCAGATGGTCACGGCCTCGGCGTTGGTCGTCATTCCGGCATTGGCGAGCAGCCAGCCATCCTGGGCGTTGATGAAGACCATCTGCACGATACCGATGCCTGGTGCCTGCACACTGGCGCTCTGCCAGCTGCGACCGCCATCGCTGGTATGATAGATGGTGGTGGTCAGGGCGTTCTGGATCACGACGGCCACCCAGGCGGTGCTGGCGTTGAGGTAGGCCGCCACGATGCGCTCGGCGGCTGGCTGCGCCGCCTGGGGAGTCACATCTTGCCAGTGGGCGCCGCCGTCGTCGGTACGAAGCACGGAACGCTGCATGGTGGCCCAGCCGTGCAGGGCGTCAAACATAGCGAGCGACTGCATCTGCTGGGCCGCAGCGTTGACAGCCGCTGAGGTAGGCAGTGGCGGCGGACTGGTGGCAAACGGTTCGCAGGCGGCCAGAAGCCAGATCGACAGGACCAGCAGCGGCAGCCATGTTATGCGCGTTCGGGCTTCGGCTTTGCGGGAATGATCGTTCCACATAATTGCAGACCTTCCTTGCTGCAGCCTGTAGGCAATCAATCTCTGGAACATCTGCTTTGAGTGTAGCACATACCGCGCCGTCCCTGCAAAAAAGAGCGTTCACGCATCTATCCCCAGGTAAAACCGCCGCTGCCGGTGGTCAGGACCTGCGGGCCATCCTCAGTGAGGGCGATGGTATGCTCAAAATGGGCACTCAGCGAGCCATCGGCGGTCACAATGGTCCAGCCATCGGCGAGCTGGCGCACTTCCTTGCCGCCCATGCCCACCATTGGCTCCACGGCGATCACCAGTCCGGGGCGGAGCGCGAAGTCAAGTCCGCGCCGGTAGTAGTTGGGCACCTGGGGATCCTCATGCATGCTGCGCCCGATGCCGTGTCCGACGAGCGGCTCGAAGATGGAGCAGCCCTGCCTGTGAATGAAACGCTCCATCTCGCGGGCAACCTGCGACCAGTGCGATTTGCTCCCCAGTAGCTCGATCGCCAGATGCAAGGCGCTCTCGGTGACGTCAAGCAGATGCTGTGCCCCAGCATCGATCTTGCCAACGGCATGGGTGACGGCCGCGTCGCCGCACCAGCCGTTGAGGCGGCAGCCGATGTCAATGCTGACGACATCGCCCTCCCGCAGACGCCGCTTGCCCGGAATCCCGTGCACAATCTGCTCGTTGACGGAAATACAGGTGGCCGCCGGAAATGGCACTGGCCCGGGTACCCCCTTGAAGAGCGGCGCGGCTCCCTCTCGGGCGAGGAAATCTTCAACGGCCTGATTGATCTCGGCCGTGGTCACCCCCGGCCTGACCAGGGCGGCAGCCACCTGATGCGCACGCCAGACCATGTGGCCCGCTGCGCGCATGGCCTCGATCTCAGCCTCTGTTTTTAGACGTACCATAGTCCTTCGTCTTATGGAATGCCGATGCCAGCGGGAACCAGCCGCTGCAGCGCTTCAGCAGACTTCCTTACGCATGGCGCCTCAGTGGGCTGAGCGCAGACCACCGTAGGTAAAGATATGATGGAACGAGAAATTGTAGATCAGGACCAGGAGAATGGCGATGGCCTGTGAGAGCAAGGCTGGCACGTGCGCCATGCTGGTCAGACTCAGCTCGATCAGGAAGTTCAGCAGACTCCCGACGATCGCTGTCAGATGGAACCGCAGGCAACGCTGACCCCACGAGCGCTGATGACCAGGTAGATGGCGGAAGGTAAAGTAATCATTGGGAATGAAATTGGCCATGATCGAGATTTCAGCGGCAGTGATATTGGCAATGGCATTATGCAGAGTAATAGTGACCGGCATCTGAACACGATAGAAGAGAATGTAGAAGACGATCATGTTGACCACTGCAGCGGAGCCACCGATAAAGAGGTAGGTGAAGAGCCGCTGAATCCAGCCAGCTTTCCCATCGGTGAGGTCATCCAGTACGTCCAGCAGGCGATTGACGATGGGAAGAGAGGTCGGTTGATAGCTCGGTAGACTGGAGACGCCTGCGACCACTGCGGGCTGTGGCTGTGTGCTCTGCTCAACCAGACTGACCAGATCGAACACCTCGTCATTAGGGTCTTGTGTGACAATTTGTTTCATACGTTCTCCGTGCCTACGAAGGCCAGCATTCTTACTTACTTACACTGACACAAGCGAGCGGGAAGTCAAGAAAGTAACAGGGCCAGACCGGGAAAAGGATGTTAGTACTAGCGGCCAGCGAAGATGCTCCTGGCCGCTCCCTCCTCCGGAGTCAGCTCGCCGGGCGGCTGGGAGGAAGCTGCTCTCTTCTTCAGCATAGCTGGAGGCTCCAATGAAGGGGAACGATGCAAGGATGAGGGATCTTCGGCAAGATTACCCTGGACAGGGCACTGGCCAGTGGGCTTAACTACACAGAAAGGCCCGACGTCCTTCTGTGCGCCTGCGCCTGGTTGTGCGGCGCAGAGGAAGGCTGTCCGGCGCCATGCCACATCAACAGAGGAGCGTTTATGCCGCGCTGGTTATATAGCCTGCTGATCTTTGCCGTGCTGGCAGTGGTGCTGAACGTTCTGCGCGTGCCGCTGCCACCGCTAGTCCTCTTTCTCATCGCCGGCCTGGGCATTCTCCCCCTGGCCGCGCTGATCGGCCACGCTGTGGAGCAGGTGGCCGAGCACACCGGCGAGCGCGTCGGGGGCCTGCTCTTCGCCACCTTCGGCAATGCAACAGAGCTGATTATCGGCCTCTTCGCGCTCAGCGAGGGGCTGGTCGACGTCGTCAGAGCCTCGATCATCGGCTCCATCCTGGGCAACATCCTGCTGGTGCTCGGCCTGGCAACCACGATCGGCGGCCTCAAACACGGGCGGCTCCATTTCGAGACGCGCCCCGCCAGCCAGTACGCCTCACTGCTGGCTCTCTGCATCGGAGGTCTGCTGCTACCGGCGGTGGCCGAGCTGCTGGCCTCGCACGGAGGCCAGAGCCAGATTACGGAGCGCGGGGTCCAGCTCTCGGACTTCATCGCCGTGCTGTTGCTGCTCGGCTACGGAGCCTCGATTCTTTTCAGTATCTTCCGCTTCCGTGACCACGGCGCGGAGGCAGAGGAGGAAGGCGAGAACGAGTTCGAGCCAGTGCTGGGGGCGCGCTCGGAGGCCGCCCTGCTGCGTCTGCTCACCTATCGCCAGCGTCTGGTCCGCAGCGCCCTGCCCAACAAAAGCGGCGTGCTGCGAGAACTGGATAAGACGCTGACGGCCATCGTGACGAGCAAGGAGGGCCAGGCGGGCCAGTCCGGCGAGGGGCGTGCGCCGGGTCAGGCGCAGGGTATGGGGAGCGCCCTGAGCGCCGCGCCGGCCTCCGCGCAGCCGCCGTCGGTCGATCAGGCGGGAGCGGTCGCCACCTCGCCACAGAGGCCCGACGAGGAGGAGCGCAAGCCCAATCTCTGGCTGGCCCTGGGAACGCTGGCCGTGGCAACCGGCGGCGTGGCCCTGGTTTCCGACATCCTTGTGGGCACCATTGAACCCTTCACCCGGCTGGTCGGCTGGAATCCAGCCTTTGTCGGCCTGGTCTTCATTCCCCTCATCGGCGGGCTGCCAGAGTATTTCAACACCATCACGATGGCCCTCGACAGACGCATGGGCATGGTGCTGGCGGCCTCGGCTGGCTCCTCTATTCAGATCGCCCTGCTGGTCGCACCAATCCTGGTGCTGATCAGCCTGCTGGCCCCGCAGCGCCTCGATCTGGTTTTCAGCATCGTCGAGATCAGCGTGCTGGCGCTGGCGACCTTCCTCTTCAGCGAGATCACGCGCGATGGCGAGCTGGTCTGGCTGGAGGGCCTGCTGCTGATGTTGCTCTATGCCATGATGGCAGGCACGGTCTTCATCTTCGGCGCCTGAGCTGGCCTGAGCCGCCCCGGAGGCCCCGACGATGGCGCCGGCGCGCCGGGGGCCTTCGCCTGCGACTGGAATCAGATCAAAAAGGAATGGGCAGGGCCTGATGGCCTTCCTGGCCGGGACGCACCAGCGGCGAGACCAGCACCTCGACGGCGAAGGGCCGCTCATAGAGCGGGCGATGATATTCGTCAGTGAAGAAGATGTGCAGGCGTTCGCGCCGGCCGCCACGTCCCTTGCTGGGTGGCGGCATCGGAATGGTCACCTCGGCGATGTAGCCGCGGGCTGGCACCGTGATCACCGCCCGCTGCACCACAAAGGCGTAGCGCTGGTAGAGAGCCGAGCGCACCTCGATATTGACACGGTCGCCGTGGGTCAGGGCGCTGAGGCCAACGGGGGGACCGGCCTTCGCGCCTGGTGGCGGCAGGGCGCGATCACGCCCCATGAGGCGCACACGAATCGAGAAGCGCTGACCCGGCTGCAGGCGCAGGGGCGTCTCGATGATCGCAGCGGCGGCGGTGCCGTGTTGCTGCTCGCCCAGGATGAAACGCTGCACCTGTCGCAGGAAGGAGCGCTCCTCACGGAGGCGCGCCTCCTCCTCGCGCACAACAGGCACGATGGCAGTGCTCTCTGCGGCGGGTTTCGCCCGCACGGGCAGCACGTTCTGAATGGCTGGCAGGAGACCCGTCACGCGCTTCTGGACCTGCTGCGTCAGGCGGCGGGCCAGCTCCCCGACCTCCTCAAGCTCATTGCGCCGCTGCTTCAGGATGTGTGTCGGCAGGGCGGCGATGTCCTCAGGGAGCGTGGAGGGCTGAGCCGCTGGCGGTGCGGGCAGCGCTGGCCTGGGTGGCGCGCTGCCCGCAGGCGCGGTGGGTGGCGTTGATGGCACGGCGGCTGGCCTCTGGCCACTGGCCGTCTGACGGGAGCGGCCGGGCTGCTTCTCGCGAGGCGGGCGGCCACCAGGACGCGGAAAGCGCACAACCTGAGTACTCACATAGGGATTGGCGAGCGACTCCGCCAGAGAGGCCGCACTCTGGAAGCGTTCCGAGCGCTCGAAGGCCAGAGCGCGCATCACGATGGCATCGATCTCCGGCTTCACGCGAGCGTTGATCTCACGGGGAGAGCGCAGGTGCGGCGCCGGCGCACCTGGCGGCATACCAGTCAGCAACAGATAGAGCAAGGCCCCCAGGCTGTAGACATCCGAGCGGGCCTCGGCCTTTCCCTGCTGCAGCTCCGGTGCGCTGAACGGCCCCGGTCGGAAAGGCTGGCTGGCCTGTGCCAGCATCGGCAGAAGCGTGCGGATATAGAGCGGCAGCCAGCAGAGCAGCAGGACCGGCTGGCCCGAGTAGTCCATGCTCCCCAGCACGAGCGCCTGCGGGTCAAGCTCCCCGATCACCACCTGGTGGCCGTGCAGACGATCCACAGTCTGGCACAGCTCCTGAATCCACTGCACCGCCAGCGCCTCCTCGGGCAGGCCGATGCCGCTCTGCAGCACGCTCTCCAGCGTATAGAGCGACCCAGGGGTGATCTGTTGTTCTGTTTCCGTGCTTGCTTCGTTATTACCTGCAGGGAGGAAAGGGTTACCGGCCACAACATAGATATGCCCCTGCTGATACTCCTGCTCAATGAGCGGCGTCAGATGAGGAATCGCCTGGCGACGCAGCAGATCATACTCGCGCCTGACCAGCTGCGCGGCACGATGCCGGGCCTCTTCATCCAGAGAAGTGATATCAATATCGCTGAGGGCGACCGTCCGATTAAGCTGTGTATCTGTAGCAAAGAATAGGCTGATATAGGGACGGCGGCGCACCAGCGAAGTAATACGATAGCGCCTCAGAATTTCAGCATCATTCGGGCGGGGTGCAGTGGACTGCTCGACGCGCTCTCCACAGGAGCCACAGAATGATGCATACGGCGGCAGGACGGCATTGCACTGTGGACAGCGCCGAGTTTCGGGAGAATCCCGCCTGCTGGTCGTCTGTGTCATGCTCATTGATAGGTGCCTTGCCGTGTTTTTATTGTGCAGATTATTCTCAAAAGAGAAGTGGCTACCAGAAGATTATAGCATAGCGAAGCAGCGATGCGTAGCCGAATTGGACCGCGTTTCGCCAGAACAGCTCGATCATGACGGCGCAGAAGTGGTAGCAGGGTGACCCCGCCTTCCACCTGAAGGCAGGCGCAGCACCTGGCGGGCAGCCGCGCCGGCGCGCGAGGTCAGCCGGCCAGCCGGGAGGGAGTGGATTTTGCCCTTGTCACCTGGTATGGCTTTTGTTAGAATCTGAGCGGAGATTGAAGGAAGTTTTGCCGGTGAGTTGAGCACATCGGGACCCCACCACCGGTCTGCGGTGCTACAGCTACAATGGGAGGTAGGGGTGTGTGAAGGCGCCCGCCTGGCGGCCCGACCGGCCGGTGCATGCTCCTGCCACGTACCGCAGCCAGCTTCTCTCGCCCTTGAGGTTACGTGGGTCTGTACGGGACAGGGAACGAGAAGGCTTTCTCAGCATCCGATGAACGGAGGATATTTTTTTTATGGACTTGGCCAGCCTGATATTCTGGATCATCGCCATTGTGCTGGTCGCTGCGGCGCTGGCCGTGGTGGGCCAGCGCAATATTGTGCATAGCGCACTGGCGCTGGTTGTGGTCTTCGCGATGGCCTCGGGCATCTTTGTCCTGCTGAATGCCGAGTTTATCGCGGTGGTGCAGATCCTCATCTACGCAGGCGCCGTGACCATCCTGATTCTCTTCGCGCTGATGCTGACGCGCATCGGCGGCCTGCGTGTGACGAACCCTAACAACCGGCCGCTGACGATGGCGATCGCGCTGGTGGTCACCACGCTGGTCGGCCTTGGCATCATCCTGGCCGCCACGATCGGCCACTTCGCGCAGACGGCCCCGGCGGCGAATCTGCTGCAGGGCACGGTCTGTGCTCTCCCCGCCAATAACGTGGTGGCGATCGGCCAGTTGCTCTACAGCCCCTCCTGCTACAGCTATGTGCTGCCCTTTGAGGTTGCAACCCTGGTGCTGCTGGTGGCCATTGTGGGCGCGATTGTGATCAGCCGGGAGGAGGACTAGCTGCTATGGGCCTCACATTGACGCATTTCCTGGTGCTTGGCGCGGTACTCTTCTGCATCGGCCTCTATGGCGCGCTCGCCAAGCGCAATGCGATCGCTATTCTGATGGGCATTGAGATCATGCTCAATGCGGTCAATATCACCCTGTTAGGCTTTGCGTTCTATAACCACGTTAAGCCCTATGCGAACCTTCTTACAGGTCAGATCTTCGCCATTTTCATCATTACTGTTGCCGCGGCGGAGGCGGCCGTCGCCCTTGCGATGATCATCTCGATCTACCGCAAGCGGAACACGGTGGATGTTGGCGAAATCGATATGCTGAAGTGGTGATCTGTTATGTATGCGCTTTATGACTATGCCTGGCTCATCCTGGCCGCTCCGCTCTTCGCCTTTGTGGTGATCGTCTTCGGCACCCGCATGGGGGACCTGTGGAGCCGCCATCATGGGCAGACGGCGCTGGACTACGCGGCCTACCTGCAGCAGGCTGACCCGGCGGCGGCCGCGCTGGCGGAGGGCGCTGCCAGCCACGCGGCTCACGGCGAGCCTGCTGGTCACGCCGAGCACGCGAACCACGCGAACCATGGGGAGCACGCTGGCCACGGCGATCCGTACGATGACGATCCGACGGTGCCCTACCTGACGCCCTGGGCGAAGCTGAGCGGCTATGTTGGCGTGCTGGTAATGCTGCTGGCCTGCCTCTACTCCTGGCTGCTGCTCCTGGCCTCGCTCGGCCTGCTGCCCGGCGTGCCGCGGCTGCCCGCGGGTGGCATTGCGCTCTTCTCCTATACCTGGGGCAGCGACGCGGCGTTCCAGCCCTATACGATCGGCTTTCACCTGGACAACCTGGCCCTGGCGATGACGGTCGTGGTGACGACGGTCTCGCTGCTGGTGCAGTTCTATTCGCAGGGCTACATGGCCAGCTCGGCTGGCTACGCCCGCTTTTTTGCCTATCTCTCGCTCTTTGCCTTCTCGATGCTGACCATCGTCTTCGCGGCGAACTTCCTGGTGATCTTCGTCGGCTGGGAGCTGGTCGGCCTGAGTTCCTATCTGCTGATTGGCTTCTGGATCAACAAGCGGGCCAAACCCGATGAGGAGCGTCCCGCGCCGGCCAGCGCTGCCCTGCAGGCCTTCGTCATGAACCGGATCGGTGACGTGGGCTTCATCATTGGCATTATGATTCTCTTCGCCACGACGGGCACCTTTGATTTCGCCACTCTGGCTGGCAGCGGTCCTCATGGCGTGACTCAGGCCTTCGCGGGCAATCAGACGCTGCTGACGGTGGCCATGATCCTGGTCTTCTGTGGCGCGATCGGGAAGTCGGCGCAGGTGCCGCTGCATACCTGGCTTCCCTCGGCGATGGAGGGCCCCACCCCCGTGAGCGCTCTGATCCACGCGGCGACGATGGTAGCGGCTGGTGTCTATATGGTGGCGCGGACCTTCGCGCTCTTCTCGGCGGCTGGCCCGCAGGCCTTTGCGGTCGTTGCCTGGGTCGGCGCGATTACGGCGATCTTCGCCGCGACCATCGGCCTGACACAGACGGACTTCAAGCGCGTGCTGGCCTTCTCGACGATCAGCCAGCTAGGCTATATGTTCGTCGGCCTGGGTGTCGCCGGCCAGGAGCTGGGACCCGGACCCGGTATGTTCCATCTCTTCACGCACGCCTTCTTCAAGGCGCTGCTCTTCCTGGGAGCCGGTAGTGTGCTGCACGCGCTGCACCACGCCATGCATCGCGAGGTCCAGGATATGCGCCTGATGGGTGGGCTGGCCAGGTTCATGCCGATCACTGCTGTGACCTGGCTGATCGCCAGCCTCTCGATCTCTGGCTTCCCCTTCTTTGCGGGCTTCTACAGCAAGGAGACGCTCATCTCGCTGGCCTTTGAGCATGGTGACTACGCGCTCTGGGCGATCACCCTGCTGACGGCTGGCCTGACGGCCTTCTATATGTTCCGCGCCTTCTTCCTGGCCTTTGGTGGCAAGGGGGGCGCGCTCGGCGGCATCTGGGGCGGCCCCTACCGCGGCGAGGGTACGCCGCATGAGTCGCCGCTGACCATGACGCTGCCGCTGATGATCCTGGCCGTCTTCTCGGTTCTGGCGGGCTACTGGGTGGGCTTCTTTGAATATCTCAATCCGCACGCCCCCCTGCTGGACATCGGCCAGATCTTCAAGGATGGCCTGACCTGGCTGGGTGTGGGCCTCTCACTGGTTGGCATCGCCTGGGCCTATGTGCTCTACTGTGCGGTCGGCTGGGAGCGTGTGCAGAAGGTGGTCGAGCAGCATGCGCTCCTGCGCTTCCTCCATCGTCTGCTGCTGCACCGCTACTATGTCGATACGCTCTACGGCTGGATCACGCGCTACGTGGTGCTCGGCCTCGCGCATGTGGCGGCGGCCTTCGATCGCTACGTGGTCGATGGCATCGTGAACGGTGTGGCGCAGCTGGTGATGAGCCTTGGCGGGGGACTGCGCCGCGTGGAAAGCGGCAAGGTGCAGTCGTACATGACGGTTTTCTTCGGTGGGATCGCTGTCTTTGCGATCGTTGTCTTTGTGCTGGTCACGTTTAGATAGAGGGGGGAACTGTCGTGATCTTTGCCTACGATCTCACCTGGATTCTTTTGCTGCCAGTCCTCGGCGGCGTGGCGGCCCTGCTGGCTCCAGCGCGCGTCTCGCGCTGGCTGGCGCTACTCTTCAGCGTGGCGACGCTGGCACTCTCGCTGGCTATCTTCTTCCGCATCGCCAGCGCCAGCGGCTATCAGTTTGGCTCGGTTACCGATCCACACGCCAACCCGGCCTCGATCGACGTGGTTCAGCTCCCCTGGATTCAGTTCCAGCTCGGCGCCACGACCTTCAGAATCGACTACTATCTGGGCGTTGACGGCCTGAGCCTGCCGCTGGTGATTCTGAACGCCCTGCTGACGGTGCTGGCGGTGATCGGCGGCTGGCAGAAGACGCGCGTGAAGGAGTACATGGCTCTGCTGCTGCTGGAGGCGGGTGTGATGGGCGTCTTTATGGCGCTCGACCTGCTGCTCTTCTTCCTCTTCTGGGAGGTCGAGCTGGCGCCGATGTTCCTGCTGATCGGCATCTGGGGCAGTGAGGTGATGAAGCATGGCATGCCGGGCCGCATCTACTCGGCCTGGAAGTTTCTGCTCTACACCTTCTTTGGCAGTATCTTCATGCTGGCGGGCATTCTGCTGGTCTACTTCCAGGCTGGCCAGAATACAGCCAGCCTGCCCGTGCTGATGCAGCACCTGCTGCCGGCCAGTGGCGGCGTCACCATTCCGCTCCTGGGAGTGACGATGGGTTCGCAGCTCCTGGCCTTCCTGCTGATCTTCGTGGCCTTTGCAGTCAAGATCCCTATGTTCCCGCTGCATACCTGGCTGCCCGATGCGCACACGGATGCGCCGACGGAGGTCAGCGTGATCCTGGCGGGCGTCCTGCTCAAGATGGGGGCCTACGGGCTGATCCGTATCTGCCTGGGCCTCTTCCCGGATGGCCTGCAGCAGTTCGCTCCGCTGCTGGTGGTGCTGGCGGTGATTAACATCCTCTATGGGGCGGCGATCTGCCTGGTACAGAAGGATATGAAGCGTCTGGTGGCCTACTCGAGCGTGAGTCACATGGGCATCATCCTGCTGGGCGTGGCGGCGGCGGCGATGGCCATCCACACCAGCAACCCGGACGTGGCGCGCTTCGGCACGGCGGCCCTCATGGGTGCCACGGTGCAGATGATCAGTCATGGTCTGATCACCAGCTTGCTCTTCTTCTGTGTCGGTGTGATCTACGACCATGCTCACACGCGCGAAATCGAGGTCTTCGGCGGCGTGGCCAAGCGCATGCCTTTCCTCGGTACGCTCTTCACCTTCGCCGGCCTGGCCTCGCTCGGCCTTCCTGGCCTGGCGGGCTTTGTCGCGGAGTATATGGTCTTCACGAGCAGCTATCGCATCTGGCCGTTGCAGACGGCTATCGCTGTCTTTACGATGATCCTGACAGCTGCCTACCTGCTGTGGATGCTTAAACGGGTTTTCTTTGGTCCCTTTAATATGCAATGGAACTGGCTGCCTGATGCCTCGTGGCGGGAGGGCATTCCGCTCGTGACGCTGGCAGCGTTTATCGTGCTCGTTGGTGTCTACCCCGGCTTCTTGCTGGATGTGATCGTTCCAGCTTTGCACCAGCTCCTGCCGGTAGCCGCCACGGCGCTCGGTCGCTAGGAGGCTGCAACGTATGGCTACGGCTTTTCGGGTCTCCGATCTCTATCTGCTCTCGCCGGAGCTGAGCCTGACGCTGCTGGCGCTGCTGGTGATGACGATCGATCTGTTCGTCAAACGGCGTCTTGTGACGGCAGCGGTGGCCCTGGTGGGCCTGGTGGTGCCGGCCTTCTTCACGATCTCGCTGATCCTGACGAATACCGGCACGGCGCGGCGCGCCTTCTTCAACATGCTGGTGGTTGATAACTACGCCCTTTTCTTCAAGGTCATCTTCTTGCTGATCGCTGCGGTGATGATCCTGGCTTCCTATACGTATGTCAACAAGTATGTGAAGGCCGGGGGCGAGTTCTATACGCTGCTGCTCTTCTCGACCACCGGGATGATGCTGATGGCCAGCACGGGTGAGCTGATCTCGCTCTACATCTCGCTGGAACTGACGAGTTTTCCGCTCTATGTGATGGCTGGCCTGCTGCGTACGGATGAGCGCTCGGCGGAGGCGGCCGTCAAGTACGTGCTGCTGGGCGCGATGTCCTCGGCGATCTTGCTCTATGGCTTCGCCCTGCTCTATGGGCTGACGGGTACGACGGATCTTCTGAGTATCGCTGGCACCTTTGCGAAGGGCCTGCAGGACGGCAACTTGCTGGTGATTGTGGCGGACATCCTGGTCCTGGCGGGCTTCGGCTTCAAGATCTCGGCGGTCCCCTTCCACATGTGGGCGCCGGATATCTATGAGGGGGCGCCGACGCCGGCGACGGCCTTCTTCTCGGTGGGCTCGAAGGCGGCTGGCTTTGCGGGCCTGCTGCGCATCTTCTTCTACGGTGGTCTCAATCTGCGTGATTTGCCTCAACTTGTGGTGGTGGTGGCTCTGATGGCGATCCTGACCATGACTCTGGGGAACGTGGTGGCCGCGGTGCAGACGAGCGTGAAGCGGATGATGGCCTACTCGAGCATCGCTCAGGCGGGCTACCTGCTGGTGGGCTTCTGCGCCAGCCTGGCGACGGGCCGCCCGGAGGGGAATGCGGCGGTGCTCTTCTTCATTCTGGTCTATGTGCTGACCAATCTGGGCGCCTTCTCGGGCATCATCGCCCTGGCGGATGCGACCGGCGGCGAGCGCATCGAGGACTTCCGCGGGCTGGCGCGCCGTCAGCCGTTGATCAGCCTGGGTACGGCGCTCTGCCTGCTCTCGCTGGCGGGTATTCCGCCGGTGGCGGGTTTCTGGAGCAAGGTCTTTATCTTCAGCGCGGCCTGGAGTCAGGGGGTGCAGATGAACCAGCCCTGGCTGCAGTGGCTGGTGGTGATCGCTCTGCTCAATAGCGTGGTCTCGCTGGTTTACTACGGACGCATCGTGAAGTCGATGTACTTCGATGCCCCGCCGAAGGAGGATCGCCTAGCGACGCCGCTGGGCCTGAGTTCGTCGATTGTGCTGGCAACGGCGGCGCTGCTGGTGCTGATCGTTGTGGCCCAGGTGGTGCTGAACTGGGCGCTGCCGGCGGCTTCGACGCTCTTCGCCTCTGTGCAGACGGTGCTGGCCGCTCTCGGCCACTAGCCTCGCTCCGCCAGGCTCAGGCAGAGGAAACGTGGAGAGAGGGGGACTGGCTCTTGGTAGCCGGTCCTTCTCTCTTCTGGCTTTTGAGAGGGGGACGCTGGCTGGCGAACCGGGTCTCGTCGTGGTCCAGGGCGCACTGCACTGGCAGCACGCCTCGCCAGCGCCAGAGCGCAGATTAGAAGATTCGCAGTTCGACGCCCAGCTGCTGCACTGAGACGCTCTGCGGCGCTTGCGCGCTCAGGCTGGCGTACAGCTCCCTCAGCTCCGACTCTACTCTGGCCGACCCCATCTCCCGCGCCCCCTTCCAGGCCTTCACCGCCTGCCAGGCGCTCTGCTCCAGCTCCCCCTGCTCCTGAAAGAGCCGCGCCTCTGTCACGTCCAGGTACATCCTCCAGGCCCCTACCTGCGCCGTGACGCCTGCCCGCGCCTGGGCCAGCTCGCGATAGGCCTCGCTCAGCGCCTCCTTCCCTCTCGCACGCTGCCCCTCACCCAGCAGCACCTTCGCCCGCTCATGATGCACCGCCGCCCGGTTCAGCTTCAGCAGCGAGGCGTCTCCCTCTCCTCGCTCTACCCGCTCCGCCAGCTTCAGCGCCTCCTCCTGCCAGCGACGCCACTGCTCTTCATCCGCCTCCCCCAACTCCGCCAGCACCGTCGCCGCCCGCAGATAGAGATTCCCTCGCAGCGCCGGCCCCACGCGCCCGGCCCACCTCACCCCCGCCTCCGCCGCATCCCGCGCCTGCTGCTGCTCCCCGCGCTCGTGGTAGAGATCCATCAGGCGATAGTAAGCCAGTCCCATCAAGGTCGGGTCCTCCTGGTCTTGAGCCAAGCCGAGCAGCTCCAGGCAGAAGGCCAGAGCGGCCTCGCACCCTCCATCAGCAGCAGGTCGATGACGGGCCAGTGAGCTGGCCAGCAGCAGATAGTGGCCCAGCAGCCAGCGCCAGGCCTCGCTCTCCCCCGTCGGCGCCTCCCTCGCCTGCCTCCTCATCTCCCTCAGCCAGCGCCCCATCCGCTGCGCAATCGCCTGCACCTGCCCCGCATACAGCAGCTCCCTCGCCACCCGCAGCGTGTCCTCCCACTGATAATACCTTCCCGCGCTCACCACCTCCGCCAGCCGCTCATACGAGCGCTCCGCCCGATCGCCTCCCTCCGCGTACGCCACCTGCTCCCACGCCAGCCCCAGCAGCGCCGGCGGTATCTTCAGCACCTTCGCCAGTATGATACGTCTCCCCGGATCAGCCAGATACATCGTTGCCTCCCAGTAGGTCACAGCTCGTCGCTCTACGCCCAGAATCTGCGCCAGCCCCTCGCATGTCAATCCTCTCCGTCGACGATAGTCCGTCAGCACCGCTCCCGTGTGCGGCAGATTATGCTTTCCCGGCGGATAGTCTCCGTACTTCCACCACCAGCAGGCAGCCATCGTTCACGCCTCCTCAACCAGTAGAGCAACACGATACATATCTGGGAGTGAGTGTAACATTCATGCCAGCATATTTCAATAGATTGAAATGAGAAGGTGGCGCTAAACGAGTGGCATATACAACGTTTTTTGCAGCTCACCTGCCCTGCGAACAGGGCAGGCGCTGCTCATAACGCAGGGGACTGACGGGCAAGAGCGCGAATGCGGGCCGCCGCCTCCTCGAGCGTGATGCGCTGCGCCAGCAGGCTTTCAAGAATGCCCTCCAGGGTCTCCGAGGTCCTCGACCTGGAGACCAGGGCTTCCTCCGCCTCGGCGCGGCCCTCCTCACCCGGCACAGATAGGCGAGGCCCTCGCACGCCCTCTGCCAGGGCCGGCACCGCAAAGACCAGCAGACGCTCGCGACGCGCACGCCAGAGATAGAGAGCAACGATAGCCACCCCGACAAGACAGCTTGTCAGAGCCTGCTGTGCGAGGCGTGGCCAGTCTCCCACAGGCGCACCCAGGACAGCGGTTCCCCAGGCGTAGAGCGCGATCGCTCCACCGATCGCCGCCGCCAGCACTCCAGCGGCCAGCGCCGTCAGCACAAAGCCGCGCCGCGGCAGGAGCGCCACAGCCGGCTCGCGCAGGCTGCGCCGCCGCAGCAGCAGGTCCAGGGGCAGCTCCCCCAGTCCTATCAGCAAGAGGGCCACGCCCGCGATCCAGTCCCCAGGAAGGGGACGCCCCCCCGTGGGAAAGAGGCTCAGAAGCAGGGCCAGCAGCAGCCGGCCGACGCCAACCCAGAGCGCGAGAGCCAGCAGAGCCGCAGCGATGGCGATCAGGCTGGTGCTCAGCATGGCACGCGCACGCTGCGGATCGGGCAGCAGCGGGATCTCGCAGCGCAGCCAGAGCCAGGAGAGGACGGCAACCAGCAGGCCGACTGGCAGGGCGGCGAGACGCTCGCCCGCAATCAGCGCCCCAGGAGGAAAGAGAAGATCTTCACGGGTGACCTGGATATGGAAGAGAAGACGCAGGAGGATGTCAAGCAGGCCGGCCAGCTCCTCAATAGCGAGCAAGAGGCCATAGGCAAGGCTGCCAGCGTAGAGCAGCCGCCGCAGCAACGATCCAGCATCTCGACGGCTGAGATAGGCGTAGGCAGACCAGGCCAGGAGAAACCAGAGTGCCTGCGCCAGATAGCTGATCAGATTCAGGCGCTCTCCACAGGAGATGAAGCTGAAACAGGGAGTGAAATGCAGCACACTGCCGCCATTGAACCAGGCATCCTGGAACAGCATGAGAGCATAGATGAACCCTGTAAATAAAGGAAAGAGCAGAGCAAGCTGAACACCGTAGACGTGCAGACGCTGGAAGAGGAGAGCCAGACCGGAGCCAGCAGGCAGGCGACGTCGCTCCCATTCCAGTACCAGCAGCCCGACGAGTAGACTGATACCCATCGCGACCACACCCGCCTCACCTGAAATAAAGAGCTGACCGATGGCGGTCACAGCCACAGGCGCGATGAGCAGCTCGCTCAGATTCAAGAACACGGCCCGCACAGCCCCCTGACCGGCCGCTGGTTCCTGGCGGAGATCACGGCGCAGCAGCCAGTAGTGGAGACCACCGAGCAGCGCAACCACGAGCAGGACCGTCACAGCAAAGACGAGGTTCTGTACAAGCTCCGTGCGCCCCGGCGGGACCTGATAGGCCGCACGTAAGGGCGTCAGACGCAGCAACGGCTCCAGAATCCGGGCGAGGGCATAGATGGCAAAGCTGAGCAGGACGATCAGTACAGTGTAAAGATAGATGCGATAGAAGTTGCGCGCCATGGGGGGTGTCCTCCTTTGTTCAGAGCCAGATGGCAGGCGCGTGCCCTCCCGCGTTGAGGATACTCCGTTTGAGCATTACACACTGTGAGCTCCTTCACATCGTACTGCTGCTGCGCCCTGCGCGATGGACGACCTGACGGGTCTCCCGGCTCAGGGCCGGGCCGCCAGATCGAGCGGTTCAATCGGCTTCAACTGCGCCTCGATCTGCGCCCGATACCCTTCCAGGAAGGGGGGCAGCGAGAGCCGCTCGCCCAGCGCCTCAGGGTCCTCATCGACGGCAAAGCCCGGCAGATCTGTCGCCAGCTCGAAGAGCACCCCGCCCGGCTCGCGGAAGTAGATCGAGTGGAAGTAGAAGCGATCGATGATCGGAGTCACCGTGCGATTGACGGCAGCGACGCGCTCGCGCCAGACACGGTGCTCCTCATCGGTGGGCACGCGGAAGGCCACATGATGCACGCCTCCCACACCGACGAAGCGCCGCACAGGGGCTGTGGGCTGGACCTCAATGTGCACCTCTGCGCCAGGACCACCGGGGCCAACCTCGAAGACGCTGACGCTGGCGCCCTCAGCCGTCTGGTAGCTGCCACGCAGACGAAAACCGAGCGTCTCCGTCATGAAGCCCTCCGAGGGGGCCAGAGCACGCTGCGTGAGCTGCACAGCGTAGAAACCGCGCACAGCCACGGCAGCCGGCACGGAGCTTTTGCGCCAGGGCACGCCTTGCAGACGGCCACCATCGTCGACCAGAGCCAGACGCTGCCCTTCGGGGTCCTGAAAGGCCAGCATCAGCGGCCCCTGCTCGCCCTGGCGCTGCAGACCAGCATGGCGGACCTGGAAGCGCTCCAGGCGCTCCAGCCAGTAGTGTAAGGCCTCCTCGCCGGGGACGCCGAGCATGATTCTGGAGATCGTGCCAGCCCCCGGGCGGTGTGCCTCAATATCAGGCCAATCAAAAAAGGTCAGCTCCGTGCCAGGATGGCCGATCTCATCACCATAGAAAAGATGATAGGCCGAGACATCATCCTGGTTGACCGTCTTCTTCACAAGACGCATCCCCATGACCTGCGTGTAAAAAGCGACGTTGAGCGAGGCGTTACCCGTCACAGCCGTCACATGATGAATACCTTCCAGCTGCATAGTGTCCTCCCTGGATCACTACAGAACAGCGAGCCCGCCGGCCCTGTTGCGCAGAGGCTCAGCTCTGCAACGGGCATCGCCCATCTACACTATACCGCATGGGGAAGCCGCGATGAAAGGGGCGCAGCCGGGGAAGAACCAGCGGGTCGGAGCAAGCCGACGAGAGGGCGCATGAGTGAACGAGTGAGTGAGCGGAGGTGACCGCCAGAGAGGCACAGAGGAGAGAGGCGGAGACAAGGGAGAGCGTCTCCATCTCCACCTCTCAGCAGAGAGATACAAGGTCGCGCGAAGGATCAGACAAGATGAGAGGCGATCAGTGCAGCTCAGTACATCTCCAGATACTCTTCGCGCTCCCAGTCGGTCACGTGGGCCTTGAGGCGAGCCAGCTCGCTGCGCTTGGCGGTCGTGAAGACCTCAACGAACTCGTCGCCCACGAGGGCGCGGAAGTCGCTATCGCGTTCGAGAGCATCGAGAGCCTCATCGAGCGTGGTGGGCAGCGGCGGAAACTCGCTATGCTCCTCAGCCAGGCCCGACACGGCCTCTGGCGGCATCTCCTGATCCTTGAGGCCCAGCACGCCGGCAGCGACCACCGCCGCGATCGACAGATAGGGATTGCTCAATGCAGTGGGCAGACGGTTCTCAAGGTGCGTGCGCTCATCACGGCTGTTTTTGGCGCGGATCATTGCCGAGCGATCCTCAGGTCCCCAGCTAATATTGGAGGGGGCAAAGTGATGCGGCACGAAGCGATGGTAGCAGTTGGGGGTGGGTGCCATCAGCGCCATGGCCGCGTTGGCGTGCTTGAGCATACCCTGCGTGAAATAGTAGGCAGCACGCGAGAGGCCATGCTGATCGTTGACGTCGAGGAAGGCGTTCTGGCCGTTCGCCTTCGAGACGAGGCTGATGTGCGTGTGGGCGCCGCTGGCAGACTGATCGCTGAAGGGCTTGGTCATGAAGGTGGCGTGGTAGCCGAGCTGCTGGGCGATCATCTTGACGCCATTCTTGAAGGTGAAACCGAGGTCGCCGGCGCGCAGAGCGGGATGGGCGCCATAGTTGATCTCGAACTGGCCGGGGCCGTACTCACAGTTGGCGGTGATGATGTCAATGCCGATCTGGGGCATCAGCTCGACGATGCGCTCGGTGACGGGAACGGAGAGATTGCGCGAGGTGTTGAAGATGTGCAGGCCGCTGAAGATGGGGTTCATCGTCACTGGATCGAGGATGTAGAACTCGTACTCCAGGCCGATAATCGCCTGGTAGCCAAGCCTGTCCAGCTCGGCAAGTACGCGGCGCAGCACATGGCGCGGCGCGGCATAGAGCGGCGTGCCATCCTGCCAGTAGGCGTCGCAGATCAGACGGGCGGTATTGCTGAGCCAGGGGACAATGGCCGCCGTTGAGAGGTCTGGAATGAGCATCTGATCGGCGTAGTTCCGCTCTTCATTGTACTTTGTTCCGGAGACCACGAACGAGCGGCTGTCCAGGGCAACGGTGCCGCCGTACATGTTGAGGCCCTTTTCAGCGTAGCCCCGCACCTTATTGAGGGGGATGATCTTGGAGCGCGCTGTGCCATGCATATCGGGCAACTCGAAGAGTACGTTGCGAATCCCTTGTTCCTCCCACGTCGTCAGCAGGTGGTCCAGCGAGACGTTTGAGGTCTGGTCCATTCGCGTCGTCGTCATAGTGGAAAACCTCCATTGAGGGCGTCTGGAGTGCGCCCTTCACGAAAATAGGATAACGGTGTATCAAAGCGCCTGGTATGGAGAGACGAGGTAGCGCCTGGTCCTGAGACATTGTTCTAGACGTGTCAGTGAGGTACAGGTAACCAGGCGGTTATTTAGTCACAGCCCATCTTTCTCTGATCTGAAGCCCTGCCCCCTCTATACCATTGATCGCCCGATCTGGCTCACTCTCCCTCTCTCCTCGTCTCCCGGCCAGCCTGGCGCGCCGCAGAAGCGGGCTGACTCTGGCGGTCCAGCACTGGTACGAGTGAGAAACCCCCTCTGCTCAGGAATGCTATTGTAGCACACCTGCCATCCGAAACATAGTGGATGGACGACCTGCAGATTCTCGTTTTTATAGACGCTACGCACATAGCTCTCGGGCCAGGATGGCCGCTCAGCTCAGGGCGCCAGGTAGCCTGACCAGGTGCCCTGACTGTCTGAGACATAGAAGTAGGCTCCCGCCTGATCGCAGGTGAAGCTGACACGGGGCGAGCTGAATCTGCCGCTGATGAGCGTGCCGCTGGTGAAGCTGCCGGTCAGGTGGAGCAGCGTGTAGGGTCCAGGTGCCTTACAGGTGGTCGCTGGACCAGTCGAGAGAAAGACGATCTGATCCTGCTGAGCGATCCGGGTATAGTCGAGTTTTCCTGTGCGATAGCTGCCCTGACAGGTGATCGTCTGCGTCTCGCGGTAGCGCGTATTGGTGTCGAAGGTGGTGCCGCTGAGGGTCCGGGGACGGCCACTATCGTTTGCGCCGCAGACGCTGCCTCCGGCAGGATCAGGGTGGCCACTGACCACCAGGGTGACCTGCTGGGTGAAGCTCTGGCCCGAGGCCAGGTACTTGCCCTGGAGGGTGGCGAGAATGTGGAAGCTGGCGCTATCGGGTGGGGCGCCGTTGGGACCCGGCGTACCGGCCTCGCCGGGCTGAACGATGATGACGGGCTGGGCATTGCGCGACATATCGTTGGCGGCATCAACGGCGCTGATGGTATGACGGCCCAGATTCCAGGCGGCGGTGATGGGCAGATCGCTGGCGATCTTCCCCTGGCTATCGCTCTGCGTTGTGATACCGGCCAGGGGATGGCTGTCAAGCAGGAAGCGCACACTGGAGCTGGCGGCGAACTGCGCGCCGATGACGTGGAGCGTTGTGCCCTGGGCGCCAGCGGGGAGCGTGCCGACATGATAGGGACTGCTCAGGCTGATCACAGGCTGCGGGCGCGTGAGAAGATAGAGTGCATAGGCGCCGAGGCCGCCCGCGATGAGCAAGGCGACAATGAGCAGGCTGAGCACCACGCGGCCGCCAGCGGTGGCCAGCCAGGAGCGTCGCGGGGGCCCCTGTGACAAGGTGCCCTGGGCCTGAGCCTGAGCCTGGCCAGGCCAGAGAGACGGGCCGAAGGTGGGCGCGCCCGGAAGAGTGGGACCCCGGCCCTGCGTCGGAGCCTGCCTCCAGGCCGGCGGGCCGTAGCTCGTGGACGGGTGCGAGGGGTCCGCAGCGCCCTCTGTGGTGCGCTGCCAGCCTGTGCCGCCGTAGTACTCGCCTGCTGGCGGCGGGGTCAACGAGGCAGGCCCCCCCGCGCTATAGGGACCGCTGACCGGTGTCAAGGGGTACTCCGCCGCCGCGGCCGGCGTCCCCCCGGCCTGCGGAGCCTTGTTAAGCTCCTCCAGGTTCGCCAGTACGGTTGGCTCCTGCGAGGCCGTCTGGCTCTCCTGGTGGCGTCCACAGATACCACAGAAACGCGCTCCTGGCGGGAGCGTTGCTCCACAGTAGATACAGGTATTCATCGTAATCTCTTCCCGTCCAGGTTCCTCACAAACGCATCCACAGCGCCGGGTCAGCCTTACCTGCCCGGTCTGGAGGCAGCGGTCCGGCTCGCCCCCCGCGACGCTTCAGCGCCTTGCTCCATTGTAGAGCAGAGCGCCTGAGAATTGCAAGCATACGGCTAGCGCCAGAGATACGCGCCTGGCCGGGAGGCGGCCAGCGCATCTCTCTGACGAGGAACCTCGTTCAGTTCAGGAGATCAGTTGACCGGTCCAGGTTCCCTGGGCCGGAGTGGTGTTGATCGTCGAGCCATTGTCGCAGGTATAGACGATCGTGGGCCAGTTGAACGTTCCCTGGATCGTCGTATGGCTGGTGAAGCTGCCCTGCATATTGAGATCGGTCAGAGGCGTCGGGGCCACACAGGTCACGGTCGTGAGGCCATTGCTGAAGACCGCCTTGTCCTGAGTCACGATCTCGCGAAAGGTGAGCTGACCAGTCTTATAGGTACCCTGGCAGGTCGCCGTATAGGTGAGCTGCTCGTTCACCCCCGAGTTGATCGTTGAGGTCGTGTGCGGCCGCTGATCATCGGCGGGAATGCAGACGCTCCCGCCAGCAGGATCGGGATGGCCGGTCACCGTCATGGTGCCACTGCGGCTGATGCTCTCACCGGACTGCGTCTTGCCCTGCAACACGATGCTGAGGTGGAAGCTGGCGCTGTCGGAGGGCGCGTTGTGGGGACCGGGAGTGCCAGCCTCACCCTGGGGAACGATCAGCAGGCTGGCGCCACGCTCGGTTCGATTGTTATTGGCGTCGACGGCGGTCAACTGGTGCTGGCCAACAGCCCAGGCGGAGGTGATTGTGAGGGTCTTGTTAATCCCCCCTACAGTGTTGCTCTCGACCTGAGCGCCGGGAAGCGTCCGGCCATCGAGCAGGAACGTCACCAGCGTCGAGGGAGCAAACTGCGTGCCCGAGACCTGGAGGCTGGTGCCCTGGGAGCCTGCGGGGAGCACACCAACGTGGTAGGCACTGGTCACCTGGATCGATGGCTGCAGAGCGGGTGTGCTGAGACCGTGATAGACCAGGAAGCCGCCCGCGACAAGGGCGATACAAAGCACAACGATCAGGGCAGGTAGTAGAAGGCCTCGCCGCGGCCGCGCAGCCGGCGGTGGCGAGGCAGGCAGCGGAGGGGGCATGTCCAGATAGACCAGCGGTGGCGGCGGTGGCGGCGGTGTTACGGACTCCTGTGTCTGCCAGGAGGGCTGCGCAGGCAGCGTTGGGGGTGAAAGAGAAGGCGGCGCGGCATAGACGGTCGGCTTGCTCGCACCAGGGCCAGATGTCTCGGGCGCTGCGGGGCCGGGTGTACCTGGATGGGTCAGCGCCGTCTCAGCGTTCGGATCTCCACCATAGCTCCTGGGCTGCAACTGCCCACACTGACCGCAGAATCCAGCGTTGGGCGGTAACTCTGCTCCACAATAAAAACAGCGTTGCACGGTGTGTACTCCTGGGTAGCTTGCAGATTATTGCCCTGCTAGATGAACGAAGAAGGACCAGTTTTTCATCGCCTCAGCTCTGTCCTGCGTCACAAAGACACCCCCTCGGAGTGCGAGGGGGTGTCACAGCAACGGGGAGAAAGGCGATCGCCGGACCGCACCGGGTGCGCTGCGGCCGGCCATCAGCCACCTGAGTGATCGTCGGTTCCGCTTGCTGGGCGCGTCCCTCACTGGCCAGTGCTCCCCCACGCCTGTGCGTCGTCGCCCCGGCCCACGGCACCTGTTCGAGACCATTGCTCTCCAGGGGTGTCCCGATCTCCCTCCCAAGGGGGCCTGCGCCTGTCCGAACGCCTCCCATCCGAGCGAGCGCCGCCTGCAACCGCCTGCGTCCGCGCAGCGCTGAGGCGGCGACTCTGCCACGCCTGTCCGGGCTGGCGCTCCCCATGAGCCTGCCGCGAGGCTCGACAGCCTCCAGAAGCAGCGCCAGGGCCCTGCTCGCTGCCCCATGGCCGCAACGCTTTGTTCGGTCGCTCGCCCACCCTTGACAGCATGCGCTCCCGATACTATCCCGGGCGGGGTCTCGTCAGAACCCAGCGCAACCCTGATCGGGGATTGAAACATAGAGCTGGCGCCCGTCGCCAAAGATGCTGTCGACAATGGCCACGATGGTGGCATCGACCGGGGCCTGGCCCGTCTGGGGTGTATTATTGGCGGCGCTGCCAGTGGCCACGAGCACGATGTCGCCGCGGCCGGCGCCCACAGCGTCGGCCACGATCAGCGTGCCCTTCTCTAGCGGCCGCCCCTGGGGATCGACCTCGACCACCACCAGCATGCGCGCGCCCTGCAGTTGTGGATCTTTGCGCGTTGAGACCGCCGTGCCAACAACCTGACAGAGGATCATGAGCGCTCCACCTTTCGCTGAGATTTGTACAGCGCGCCGCCGGCGTCGGCCAGTTCGTCAATGATGGCAATAATCACCAGATCGACCGGCGCCGCGCTGAGATTGCCCGCCATGCGCCCCGAGGCGCCGCTGGAGAGCACCACCAGATCGCCTTCACCCGCACCGGTGACATCGGCAGCTACCTGAACGCCACCCCGCGGTTCCAGCGTCCGGCCATCCAGCACCTGTACCAGGCGTAGCTGATGGCCGCCCAGCGTCGCAGCGCGGGCCTCGGCCACGACAGTACCTGTGACCTTCGCGAGAATCATCGCAGCTCCACGCCTTTCTCTCGCGCCGTCTGGCGCGCCAGAGGCGTGACGATCGCACTCGCCGGCAGGACGATCACGCGCTCGCCGCGGCTCCAGGCGGCCAGCACATCGGCCTGCGTGATCACCGGGCGCTTCGTCGCCGCCGTCTCTCTCTCCCCACTGGCCGCAGCGGCGGGAGCGGGACGTGCTCCATTGGCCGAGGCTCCGTCCGAGGCCGCGCCGGCGGAAGCATCCGTGTCTCCTTTGCTGGCCAGCAGGCGCTCCTCTGAGCGACGCAGGAAGCGCTGCAGGGCCGCGCGTACCTGGGCGCGATCGCCGCTGCTGGCACGCACGACGCTGCCGTCCTGCGCGCGGCCGGTGTGCGCCACAACGTCCACAAAGCGCGAGGGCGTTGAGAGCCCCGGGGCCAGGGGAGGAGGCACGGGCTGCGGGGCTGCGGAACGCTCGTCCTCCCGCAGCTCCAGCACCCGGCGCACGCAGCGCACGATGACCTGCACCAGCAGTTCTTCTTCCTCCGGTGTCATGGGTGGGCCCCCCATCTAAACGATTCTGAAGTAGTCCACCAGGGCACAGCGCCGCTCGCGCACGAAGGTGCGGGCCGTGGTCATGCCCTCACCCGTGGTCGTGCCGATGGTGAAGGCCGTGTAGCCCTCGCCGCCGACCCCCAGGCCTGCCAGCGAGGAGCCGTTCTTGACGAAGAGGGTCGTATTGATCAGCTTCGCCATACGGCTGAGCGCGGCCAGATCCCGCGAGTGCATCAGAGCACTGTGTCCGAAGCCCTGCTCGATCTCCACGGCGAGGTCGATGGCTGCATTGACATCGGGAGCCGTTGTAATCGGCAGCACTGGCATCATCTGCTCCAGGTAGAGCAGGGGATGATCTTGAGGGACCTGGCAGATCAGCAGATACACATCCTCGCGTCCCCGAATGCCGATGCTCTCCAGCAACACTGAGGCGTTGCGCCCAATGAACTTGCCGTTCATACGTGGCTTCGGGCCGTCCGTCAGCACGATCTGGGCCATGAGGGCCTCCAGCTCGCGCGCCGAGAGTTCGTAGATCGGCAGGCGGCGCATCTCAGCCAGGAAGGGACGCAGGGCCGCCTCCGTGCAGACCACCGCCTTCTCGGCCACGCAGAGAATATTGTTATCGAAGCTCGCCCCCTCAAAGACGCAGCGCGCCGCCTTCGGCATATCGGCGGTCTCATCGACCACCACCGGCGGATTGCCCGGACCGGCGGCCACAACGCGCTTGCCACTCTTGAGGGCGGCGCGCACGACCGCCACGCCGCCCGTTGCCACCACCAGATCGACCTTGCGGTGAGCCATGAGAGCATTGGCCGTCTCGATCGACGGCTCCAGCAGGCCAGTCATGACATTATCGGGTCCACCAGCGGCGACCACCGCCTGGTTGACCAGTTCAACAGTCTTCATGGTGGTCGCCTTCGCGCCCGGGTGGGCGTTCACGACGGTAGTGTTGCCAGCGGCCAGCATGCAGATCGCGTTGTTCAGGGTGACCGACGAGGGATTGGTGATCGGCGTGATGGCCGCCACAACGCCAAAGGGCGCCCATTCATGAACGGTCAGGCCGTGATCACCGGTGAAGGCCTGCGGCTCCAGGATCTCGACGCCCGGCGTGAGCTTGCAGGCCGTCTCGTTCTTGGCAACCTTGTGTTCGAAGCGTCCGAGATGCGTCTCCTCGTGGGCCATGCGCGCCAGCAGCTCTTTATTCTGCAGGCCAACCTGGCGTACCGCTTCGATAAAGCGCTTGCGGTCCTCCAGGGAGCAGGCCGACAGCTCTTTGAAGGCCACCGCGGCCGCCTCGACGGCCTCGTCGACGCTACGACACTGACCGTTGACAACGCGCCCCGGGGCGCCGCGCACGCGCCCGTTGCTGGCGCCGGAGAGTTCGCTCAGGACGCCACGTACGATGCGCTCCAGCTCTGCCTCATTAATGTGCAGGGCCATAGGTCTCTCTCCTCTATCTCTCTTCAATGCGTCAGCACGCGCTCACAACCAGCGTGCGGGGAGAGGCGGTGCCAGGCAGCAAGCCGGGCAAAGGACAGGCCGTGCGCTTCCCCGCACCCATGCGCGTCCTTCCTACCTAGGCCGTCGTCGCCGCACCACGCCGCGTGCCGTCGCTTTTGGCAGGCTCGGCCGCCTCCTTCTTGCTCAAGAAGAAGCGCACATCCACCTGTGGGCGGGCGATGACATTGACAGCCACCACCTCGCCGATGCGCGCCGCCGCCGCTGCACCGGCATCGGTCGCCGCATTGACAGCCGCCACATCCCCGGTCACGATCACCGTCACCAGTCCGCCGCTGATCATCTCCAGTCCCAGCACGTCGACGTTGGCCGACTTGGCCATCGCATCCGCGGCCTCCACAGCGGCCACATAGCCGCGCGTCTCGATGAGGCCGAGGGCGCCCCGCGCGGAGGCGGCGCTCTCCCTGGCTTCGCCGTATTTGAAGGCCTCCGCTACGCTGGCGTCCAGGCTGGGGATAATGTGGGCCGAGACCACCTCGCCGACGCGCCGCGCCGCCGTTGAGCCGGCGTCCACGGCGGCTCGCACAGCCCCCACATCGCCGGTCACCACCACCGCCACCAGGCCAGCGCCAGCCCTGGTGGCCTGCACGATCTGTACATTGGCGGCCTTGATCATCGCGTCCGCCGCCTCAATCACGGGCACCAGGCCCTTCGTCTCAATCATGCCGATGGCACGCTGTCCGTTTGCCATAGTTTTCCTCTTTCTCCTCGGTTGAATGGCGGCCTGCTCCGCTTCAGAGGCCGCCTGCAAGGCCAGGCAGAGATACGCTAGACGACAGTTGATAGATAGATCGATCGGCTCAATATCCACGTTGCTCGCCGCCGGGTGTCATCCCCAGGCAGCGCCGCCGAACCTCAGACGCGGACGTACCAGATAGGGTGGCGCAGGGCCACGCGCGCGTCCAGGTCGCTCCAGGGGAGCAAGCCATCAATCCAGCTCTGCACGCGATCCAGCGCGATCATGGCGTGCTCAACGACCGCCAGAAACTCCTCGGCGCTGGCGGGACCTGCTCCGCGGAAGTACTGGATGAGCATGCGCTCCAGGGCCACAGTCTCGCTCATCTCCCACTTCTCGAGGCGGGCCGCATGGCGCTCCAGCAGAGCCGCCACCATCTGGCTGACCGCGGCCACAGGCAGCGTGCCACTCTGGACCAGCAGGCGACAGACCTGCAGGTTCTCGCCCGCCCAGAACAGGTTGAAATTCGCATAGAAGCAGCAGGGCAGGGTCCCCATCGGGGGTCGCGAGATGGTACGCAGACGCCTGATGTCGGGCGGTTCCTGCTCCCAGCAGCGCTGGATGAAGGCGCGCAGCTCGCCGAGGACCCGCGCCGTGCTGCCCTCCAGCTCGCGCAAGGCCCGCTCATAAAAGGCTGGCTCCAGGCAGGAGTGGCAGCGCAGGCAGGCCAGCGCCGTCTCACCAGCGCTCGCGCCTGGCTCGGCGTTGGAGCTCGGGCGGGCGCTTGCGCCATTGCCTCCCGCCTCCTCACTGGCCCACACAATCTCCAGACCATGCTCGGTCGCCAGATCGCGTGCCAGCGGGGTGATCAGGCCTCCGCGCTGCACCAGCAGGCGCTTCTTGCCAGCTTTCACAAACTCGCTGATCTCGTTGCGCGTGACCACCGAGGTCACGGCCACGCTCTCGGAGTCGCCTGCCCCGCTGGCGTGCCCATGGCCGTTCTGACAGGCGCAACTGCTCGTCCCGGTGCTCGCGCCCCGGCCCTGCTCACTGAGCAGGCGGCGCATCACCTCCTGCACGATTGTCTGAATCTCGCTCTCGTTCATGGCACCTTCCTCACTCAGGCCCGCTCCAATCTGGCCGGCACAATACCCTCACGCAGCAGACGATCGCCAATGACCTTCAGATCATCGAGACGCTCGACAATACGAGCGAAGACGCTGACCTTGCCGAACGGCATGGTATCTCCGTAAAAGACGCAGATGGTCTGCCGTCCAGGATAGTAGGCCACATCGCCCGGTTGCACGTTGAGCACCTCGTTCTCGGCCTCAGCATAGAAGGGCACCATCACGATCATCTCGCGGCCGGCGAACTTGGCATGCACACCAAAGCTCTCGACTGGCAGGTTCTCCCAGACACAGCGCGAGAGCCGCGGCGCCTCCTGCTCCAGCAGCTCCGCGACCGCGCGCGTGCCACCGATGTTGATCACAAACCGTTTGGGCATATCTCCCTCCTCTCTGCCGTGCCGGCTGGCTCGCCGGCGCGGCTCACTCACTCACTCGCTCACTCACTCCGCCCGGCAGGCAGGGGCCCGGAAATGTAGCTCCTACTGGGGCGGTTCCGTATGCTCCTGGGGACGGTCCGAATAGCCGTAGGGATCACGAATGGAGGCCTGCTCCAGGTAGCGCGAAGGACGCAGGGCCGAAATATCGATCTCTGGCTCGCGAACGCCCAGGATCTGCTCGGCTACAGCTTTGCCGACCGCCGGAGCGGTCTTAAAGCCCGTGCCATTACAGCCGAAGATGGCATAGCCGTTCTCATATCCCGGCACAGGGCCGATCAGCGGGTGCAGATCAGCGCTGACCGCAAAGACTCCCGACCAGCCACGCCGGTAGGTGGCGCTCGCCATCGCCGGCATGCGATAGGAGATCTTCTCCGCCACCTCCTCGACAAAGCTATCATCGACCGTCTGCTCGTAGGTATCAGGATCGATGCCAGGCTGCATGGCCCCACCGCCCACAAGGGTCAGCCCGGGACTGTCGGGACGATAGTAGGCATCCAGAGCGCCGTCGATGAAGGTCATATGCTCCTGCCAGATCTCAGGAGGACGCTGCAGGATCACCACCTGATGGCGTACGTTCCAGACCGGGAAGTGGAGGCCGAGCGGCTCCAGCAGTTTCATAGTCCAGCCGCCGGCAGCGCAGACGACCACGCCGGCCTCGATGCTGCCCGCACTGGTCTGTACGACCGTGATACGGCCGCCACGTGCGGCAAATCCCTGCACCGTCACGCCCTGCTCCAGGACAACCCCGCGCCGACGAGCGGCATCCAGGAGGGAGAGCGTGGTGGCCGTGGGATCGGCATAGCCGGAATGCGGCTCATAGGCCGCGAGCGCCACGTCGTCCAGGCGCATGGTCGGCAGGAGCGCGCTCAGCTCAGCGCCAGCTACCAGGCGTGTCTCCACGCCGATGCGCTGCAACATGGCCACGTTGGCGCGCAGTTTCTCCGTGTTCTGCGGCCCCACGGTGCGCACAAAGCCGGTCTCCACAAAGCCACAATCGCCGCCAACGACCTCGCCCCAGTTGCGGAAATACTGGAAGCTGCTCAGAGCCAGACGGGCTTCGATCTCATTGGCGTAGTGCATACGCACGAGGCCGCTGGAAAGGCCGGTCGCGCCCGCCGCCGCGACCTGCTTTTCGAGGATAACCACCTTGCTGATTCCGGCCTGCGCCAGATGATAGGCCAGGCTGGCGCCATTCACGCCAGCTCCAATGATGACGACATCTGCGGTTCTTTGCATGGATAGAGAGGCCCTTTCGCTCAGGCTGACCGAACAGACAGGCTGCCTTGAAGTCAAGCGGCGTCAGGAGGGCGTTCCTCGGCAGCAGACGAGCACCCCCTGCCCGCGCTCCAGGCCCATCCTATCATTGCACGCTCGCTGGCGCAATGTAACGGCTGTCTACTGGGACCGGCCTGCTATAGATAGTCAGCACATAGTTCTTCCTATTCATCACCATGTATTTGGCACGAACAGTACACTGAACATAGAGAAGCCATAGCAGGTTACACTGGCTATTTTTACGCTACAGACATGAGTGTAGAGACTAAAGCCATCCTACCGACGAGAGAGGATGACAGGGCCGGCTTCACGCCCAAGAGCATCCTCAGAGCAGTCGGGTCTGGACCTGCATGCTAGTAAGGAGCAAGCATGATCCCGGAAGCAATGGCGCGGAGCGCGCGCGCCATGGAGGTGGACCGCCCATGACCGATTACGCGGAGGCCATTCCCATGTTTGTGGATCGGTCGCGGGTCTTTATCGACGCCAATCAGCCACGCTGGGTGGTGATTCACAAGACCGCAGGCTTTCATACCGCCCAGGAGGTCGCGACCTACTTTGCGACCAACGCCGCGATGACGAGCACCCACTACGTCGTCGGGCAGGATGGGGTGGTGGTCCAATGCGTGCGCGAACGCGACGGGGCCGGCGGGAACTGCTGTCTGGAGCAGGGTCACGCCGCCTTTCTGCCCACCGGCGTGAATCTCAACCTGCTGACCATCAGTATCGAGCATGTCGACCCGGCGCCGGATAACTCGACGCCGCTCACCAGCGCCCAGAAGCGCGCCTCGTTTCGTCTGATTCGCTCGATCTGCGAGCGTCACGGCCTGCCGATGCGGCACGGTGACGCCAGCGGAGGGATCATTGGACACTTCGAGCTTGATCCAATCTCACGGGCCAGATGTCCAGGGAACTATCCCTGGAACGATCTCTGGACGTTCCTCGCCCAAGGAGGGTTTATGCTGGATATCGCCTCGGCTCGCAGCTACTTTGTGGACCTGGGCAACGACGTCTGGCGCTGCACCAGAACGGGCTACCTGGTCGGCCACGGTATTCTGGACTTCTACCGCCGCTATGGAGACGACGCGCTCAACGGGCTGACCTACCTGGGCCTGCCGCTCTCCAACGAGACCCCCATCGATCAGCAGCGCTACCCCGGCGTCGTGCTGCAGCGCTTCGAGCGCGGGGTGGTCTGCTGGGACCCCAATCACCTGATCGATAACCCGCCGGGGAGCGGCCCGGCCTACCTGATGCACCTGGACACCGGTCCCGGGCAGGATCCACGGATTCCTGCGCTCCAGCAGGAAGTGGCGACACTTCAGCAGGAGGTTGACACGCTCAAGCAGGAGCTTGGCTCCCAGGCGGCGCCTCCTTCGGCGTCTCTACCCTGATACCGGCGTGTCAGCCCGTCAGACCCGGCCTCGGCTCCGCCGGCGCCAACGACGCCTGCCGGCAGGCCGGGACCGGGCCTGGCTCTGGCTCAGGGCTGCCTGCGCTCTGCCGGCCTACTTCGCATCGGAGCGCTTGCGGCCCTTCTTCTTTGCCCCCTGCTTGCTGTGATTGCTGCGGCTGGCCAGCTCCAGTGAGGCGCCCTGGGGGGAGCTATGGCCGTTGCCGTTATGCTGCGGCTGCGGCCAGAGATCCGGCCGGCCGAAGACCAGATTGGTGCCGACGACCGGGATACCGGTGATAAAGGAGGCCTCCAGGGTGAGCGCGCGCAGATCCTCCGGCTCCAGATCATGGACATTGCTCTTGCCACAGGCCCGCGCCAGCATCTGAATCTCCATCGTCATGGAGTTGATGAAGTTCACCACACGATCGGCGGCCTCATCAATGTCGAGGCGCTTGATGAGCTCGGGGTCCTGGGTGGCGATGCCCACAGGGCAGCGGCCGGTATGGCAGTGGTGGCAGGCATACGGCTCGGTGCCCAGGGCGTGGTAGTCCTCGACGTAGATGGGACGATTGCAGTTGAGGGCGATGAGGGCCGCCGTCCCGATCGAGACGGCATCGGCGCCGAGCGCCAGAGCCTTGGCAGCATCGACACCGCTGCGAATGCCGCCGGAGACCACCAGCTGGACCACGCCGTCCATGCCGATCTCATGCAGCGCGTTGCGCGCCTCGACGACCGCCGCCAGCGTGGGAATGCCGGTGTGCTCCATGAGGATGTCGGGTGAGGCCGCGGTGCCACCCTCGGCACCGTCCAGTACGATCACATCGCAGCCCGCCTTCGCCGCCAGCTTCACGTCGTCGGCGACGCGCGAGGCTCCGATCTTGACGTAGATCGGTACCTCCCAGTCGGTGGCCTCACGGAGCTCCTCAATCTTGGCCACCATATCATCGGGGCCGGTCCAGTCGGGATGGCGCACCGGGCTGCGCTGATCAACGCCGGGCGGCAGTTCGCGCATCTCGGCGATCTCCTGGGAGACCTTCTGACCGAGGAGCACGCCACCCGTGCCGGGCTTGGCGCCCTGGCCGATGCAGATCTCGATGGCGTTGGCCATGCGCAGATGGTGTGGATTGAAGCCGTAGCGGCTCGGCAGCACCTGGTAGACGAGCTGATTGGAGGCCTCGCGCTCGGCCAGCAGCATGCCACCATCGCCCGTTGTGGTGGAGATGCCCAGGCGCGTCGCCGCACGCCCCAGGGCGATCTTGGCATTGCGCGAGAGCGCGCCAAAGCTCATGCCGGCAATGGTAATTGGCGTCGAGAGCTTCACCGGCTTCTTCGCAAAGCGTGTTCCCAGCAGCGTCTCCGTCACGCATTTCTCACGGTAGCCCTCCAGAGGCACCCGGCTGAGCGTGCAGGGCACAAATGTCAGATCGTCAAAGGAGACGAATTTGCGGAGGGTGCTGAAGCCGCGGATGCGATAGCGTCCCAGCTCGGCTTTGATCTGCACATCCTCCATCATCTCTGGCGTCCAGAGCTGTCCATAGCGGACCAGCGGTTTCTCGTGTTCGTGAATGTCGCTCATAGGCTATCCCTCAGAGAAGGGAGGAGCTGCCTCGCTCGCAGCCCCTACCCGCAAGTACATACGTCGCTTCCTGTCTGCTCTGCCATCTACATGGCAACGCGCCACAGCTCAAAGTCGGCTTTGGAGAAATTGTGCAGCTTGCCACCGGAACCAATCTTTTTGAAATCGCTCAGCGGACGCCGCTCGCTGAGGCCATAGCGGGCCAGCGTCTCTGCCAGGAAGGCGCGATCGGCCTCGGTCATCTCTTTGAGCACGGCGTCGTTCCCCAGCTCGCGTACCTCACCGCCCAGATAGATGGTTCCATCGTACATGGAGTCGCCCAGGCCCTCGGCGGCATCGCCGCAAATAATCATTGTGCCGCGCTGCATCATAAAGCCGGTCATGTAGCCAGTGTCACCGCCAACGACGATGAGACCACCCTTCTGGCTGATGCCAGTGCGCGCCCCTGCGTGGCCCTTAACCACTACGGTGCCGCCGCGAATCGAGGCCCCCGTACTGCTGGCACTGTTGCGCTCGACGATGATCTCGCCGTTCAGCATGCACTCACCAACCGACCAGCCAGTGTTTCCGAGAATATGAAACTGCGCGCCATCGGCCATCGCGCCACAGAAGTAGCCGGCGGTTCCCTCGACAACGACCTTTACAGGATGGAAGAGGGCCACGCCCAGGCTGTGGCGGGCCTCGGGATTGAGCAGGTGGATCTCGCTCTCGCCCTCGGCGGCCAGGCGCCGAATCTCCAGATTAATCTCGCGAATGGTGTGTTTAGCGCAATCGATCGATGTGGTCATAGCAGCCTGCACCTTCCTTCATCGTGTAGCCTGCGCCTGCAGATGAGCCGGGCGCTGACGAGCGCCGCTCAGCTTCCAGGTGCGATACTCGCGCGCTGGAGCCTCGCGGGCATCTAGCTCGAAGGGGAAGGCCTGACGCAGGGCCACTTCCTCCGAGGCAATGGCCACAAACTCGTCGTTCTCCACCACCATCAGCGGCTTCACCCCGAACTGATCGCGTGCGTAGCCAATGCTGTCACCGGTTGCGACGAGATAGGTGAAGGTTCCATCGAGCACATCGATGGTGCTGCGTACGGCCTCATCGAGACTGGCCCCCTGCTGCAGCATATCGGCGATGTAGACGGCGATCACTTCGGAGTCGTTCTCTGTATTGAAGTGGTGGCCCTTGATCTCCAGACGCCGGCGCAGCTTGTGATAGTTGGTGATATGTCCGTTATGCACCACGGCAATATCGGCGAAGGGCCGGGCCCAGAAGGGATGAGAATGGCTGATATCGACGCGGCTCTCGGTCGCCATGCGCGTGTGTGAGATGCCGTGGCTCCCGTAGATGCCGGAGATGTTGTAGATGGTGTCCAGTCCGTGCGCGCTGCCCATATCCTTGACGACTTCCAGATGCTGACCCATGCTGAAAACCTCTACCCCGGCTGCGCTCGCCTCGAGGGCCGCGGCCAGCGTCTCATAATCACCAGCGTAGTCCATCACCAGGCGCACATAGTATCCCACACGGCTGCTCTGCTTCACGGCGCCGAACTCGCTGGCGGTGTCAACGAGCAGCTCCTCCCAGTCGGTGCTCTCACGCTCTGCAGGCTCCTCGACCTTCACGCGGAGCACCAGGTTCCCTCGCTCCGGCCGCGTGTAGAGCGCCACTCCGGTCGAGTCAGGTCCCCGACGGTTGAGGATAGCTAGCATCTTGATCAGCAGCTCCCCGATCGGTCCATCGTGCTGCTTGAAGAGGATACCGGCGATGCCGCACATAGTTGAAGTACCTCCTTGTTAGATTGAGAGAACAGTACGGGCGTAATGCTGACGTATCGGGTCCCAGTGGAAGATATCGGCGTGTCAGGCGCGCTCCCCCGTGGTCATCGTAAACGCGCTTTTGTAGCCTGTTATTGGTACTATAGTGGAAAGAATATACATAAACAAGGGCTAATGTGACCAAATTACACAACCCGGTAGTAGATACTATGTATATGGACCGCGCCATTCAGCGGACCTTCCCCCTGAAGGGGCTGCTTAGTGGCTACTGGCATGTGCCTCCTCCAAGGGCCAGCCTGACCAGAGACACTCGTGAGCAGGGGCTTCTGCGGAGCCAGATCGCTTCATGGTTGCTGATGCCGGGGTGGCGCTCTCTCTCAGGATGGGGTATGATAATAGCAATCGTTCCAATCGGCGTGGTGGTCCGTATTCTATTCGAGAGAAGAACAGGACCCGGTTGACCGCCTTCAGGCGATCATGGTGATGAGGAAAGCAGGTCTGAACCAGTCAATGACCCACTGCTGAAGCAGGAGGCTTGTGAAAGCCTTCGTTGACTAGTCTGAGCCTGGCAACAGGCTCTGTTGGAACGGTCAAGATACCTTGCCATACCTGCTCTAGTGGCAAGCTCTATCGCTGGTGGTTAAAAG
>JBHOQN010000112.1:0-12768 GCA_042408965.1 Ktedonobacteraceae bacterium | reverse complement strand
GCTGGCGTGACCACGGGGAGGAACTGGAGCGCCTGTCTCAGCTCGCGGTGGCCTAGATGCAGCAAGAGGACTTCTGCGCGGTGTGGACGCTGCTGACCGTCTGGGGATACAAGCCCCAATAAACGAAAGGCAGTGCAACCTCCGCCTGGCCTTCCGCGAGGGCCGCTCTCTCATCGCACTCAGAGCAGACCGATGGGGCAAGGAGGCAGAGCGCTGGACTAGACAGCGCTCCCCTCCTTGCGCGGACAGGCTCAAAAACCGTGGTGAGAAAAATGGCCGCTGGAGAAATGCCCTCCGAAGCTGCCGCCATGTGAGGAATGGCCACCGGACGAATGGCCCCCAAAAGATCCGCCGGCGTCCCCACCAGAGTGGCTGCTATGGTGAGAGTGGGAGGAGGAACCTGGCGCCTGCGGAGGCAGCGCCGTCTCTGGATGTGGCGCATGGCGATGGTGGCTGCGGTGGTGGCCACCGGCATTGGAGCTGCTCTAAGACTTATTCACATTCATCATCTCGATCACAGCCGGGGCAGCGTCAGCAGAACGGCCCTGTGGGTTGCCCCGGCGGACGCCCGGTGCCGACCTCTTCCTCTGCCACTGCCGCAGACCGAGGTAGACGCCCAGTCCCAGGCAGAGCAGGCCAATAACAGGAATTGCAATTTCCATATCAAGTTATCATCCACTCCCAAGCGCCCTATTCATCCGCCCAGCATATAACCACAACGCTAACGCAGCCTCCGGGTCACACCGGTAATCTTCCCGAGTAGCCGCTAACGCCTCCTCAAGAGACATTGTCAAAACCCGTATTTCCTCTTCATCTTCCATATCTAACGGATCCCACTCTAAATCATGAGCAACGAACAAATGCACTTTATGAGCCATATAACCAGGGTGACCATAAAGATCTAGCAACTTTTCAATTCTCCCAGCACGATAGCCCGTTTCTTCCCTTAGCTCCTTCTCCGCTTGCTTATACAGTTCCTCACCCACCGGGTCGTGACTAGACGGACCTGCTACACGCCCGCCCGGAAGCGTTAATTGCCAGGTACCAGCCCCGATATCCATCTCCTCCACCATTAAGACTGTACCATTCCGACCTAAGGGCAACACCAATACGCTCTCAGGCCTTTCAACAACATCCCTTTCAAGCTCTCTACCATCAGGAAAATGAAAACGATAACGGTTGACCGTTAGCACACTTCCCTGATAAACAGCTTGCTTACTCACTGTAAACTCTCGACGAGGCGCCGCACCCACATGAGACCGCCTACCACTATAATGTGTTACTGTATACAGCCGTGTATGAATATGCACCCAATACCGACCCAAGAACCGCGCATAACTAGCCACATCAGCAGTACCCCCCTTACCAGCCGCAGGATAGCCATTCCAAGCAAGAACCACAACATCACTATTTTCAACAATCCAATGCCCTGCCGCTAGATAAGCACTATCCGAACATTCACCTTTAGAAAGTTTATGTACCAGCTTCACCCTATTGAGCAAATCATAATACTCTTCTCTATCAACAGCAGAAAAAATCATCTCATAACAAGCACAGGGTATAACAGCTTCAACAGTCACGCCAAGTTCTAGCGCCTCCTTAATAAACAGCCGGTCAGCCCCTATAGCCAGAGCAGAACGTACTACAACGTCTTGCCCACGTTCAGCAGCCTTTTCTCGAAAACCTTTCAATAACTGCTTAAACTGCTCGGCTACAAAATCTACCGCTTTTTCATCGCCGAGGTGCTGATGACCACTCACACCAATATAAAAAGCAGTAGTCTCACTCATAATAGAACCTGCCTATCTCATTAACCGCTTAGCCTACCGCCATATAGTATAGCACATCCCACCAGACACATGAATGCCATCTTCCATCCAGCGCCAGCCATCGCGTTCCCCGTTGGCCAGCGTCTTCTTGGCCCGCTGACTGGTGAAGACGTATTCACTCTCACGGCGATCGCCTTGTTCCAGCGTGCGCCATCCATTTTTTTGGCAAACTGATGGCATAAACTTCCTTATGCCATCAGCCTGCGGTCCTTGCTCTGGTAAGAGCAATTGGGCGCATGCTTAGGCTCCCTGATGAGCGTTCTTGCAGGTAGATACTGCCGCGTCCTCTCCGCTCGTTCCAAAAGTACCGAACGGTACCTTTGGCAAGATCGCATGCATCCTCCAGATCAGTCCCGTCCAGAAGCGGCAAGACCTTTTCTTTAACCAGCGCTGCGTCAAACCAGCGCTCGCGCGGCTCTTGTGCGCTACCTAGAGAGCCGCCGACAAGGTGATCCAGCAAAAACATGAAGTGCGCCCGCGCCGCCAGCTCCTGGAAACATACCTGCCAGCCATGCGCAATTAGTCTGTCAAGCAGCAAGAGCATTGGGGCGTCGATCTCAGCAATCTCTCCCTCCTGGCAGTCGCATTGCTCTCCCTTCCCAGTAACGCCGGGAACACGCTTCGCGGTCTCCTGGACGCACCAGGAAAAATTCCTGGTCTGCTGGTACACGCGCTCGATCTCAACCAGGTAATCTCCCCGGCAGGCGCGGCAGGTCTCACGCCGCTGTCCGACCTCGCAATAAGGTTGAAAGGGATCAGGGAGAGTCGGCGGCGCCGGCGCTGGGATTTCGGGATAGAGCGCCTGATAGCGCGTGTAGGCGCGTTCATAAAAAGCAATCCCGAACGCGGTAATCTGGAGATAGTAGTTCGCATGGCTCGGCTCGTAATACTCCTGAACGAGCGGCGCTGGAGTATACTCGCGCAGGCGCAGCCAGGTCGACCACCCAATACCGCCATAGCTGGCATTTTCCAGCGCGACGCCGTTGTCCTCGCGCGCGGCATACGCCTTTACCAGCGCGCGCCAGTGATACGCCTTTAACGTCCCGCTAACCTGTCTTCTGATCATCTGGAGGCCGAGCGCCTGGCGCACCAGCTTTCGCCCGGCGGGCGTGATCCGAATGACAGGGATCGGGTCCGGTTCCAGGATGCCTTGCCACTCGGCAATAATGCCACGGCTGCGCAGGGCTTTCGCCGAGAGATGTTGCACGAGGATCAGTCCTCGCTTCTCCAGCGCCTTCAGCGTCGAGGCAGAGCCCTCTGAAATTTGTTCTGTCCGCGAGAGGTGCTTTTTGACGGCCGTCGGCCCGCCTGGGAGGAAGGTGGCATAGGGCATCCAGCGCCACTGCTCGGCAGGCCGCGCCCCTCCTCCAAAGCTCCTCCAGCGTGAACGTTCTGCCGACTCGGCTTCCTGGTCAGCCTGGTAAATTGCAATCAGATAGTCCCGCTGACTTTTGCTCAGCGATTGCCAGGTGGGGGGTCGCACATCGCTTTGTTTTCGCACAGCTCCCACCTCTTTCTCCAAATCATGCGGTGCCGGAAGCCCAGGCGTAAACGCCTGGGAGGAGGCGCGAGAAGAACGCTCTATAGTTCCTCTGCCTGTTTCCTAGTCAGCGCCTTCAGCCTGTAGTCCGGTCCTCCCATATTGAGCACGCGGGCCGCGCCCAGCAGCCTCGAGACGCCCGCGTCTCCGATCCACGCAGATAACTGATGCGGTGGATGGTTAACTGTTACAACCAGAGCGCGACCGCTTTGGAGCCGCTGATCCAGCAGCCGGTAGTAGATCTCCTCACGGAAATCGCTGGGCTTTGGCTTATCGAGATCGTCCAGAATCAGCAACGGCGACTGTATCGCTTTCTGGAGGAGGCGCAGGTAGTCGTCGTCCTGGCGCAGCAGCATCTGGATCTGCTCGAAGAGCGCCACCGCGCTGGCAAATAGACAGGCCTGTCCTGCGGCAACCCGCGCTCGCGCAATGGCCGCAGCCAAATGCGTCTTGCCCGTCCCCGGGGGACCGACCAGCAGCAGCGTGCCTTGTGGATCGCTTGCGAATTGCCGAGATTCTTGAAAGGCGAGCTGGCGCTGCAGCACGGTCTGGCGCGTATCTCCTGGGCGCCTGTCAAGGCAGAACGTCTCGAACTCCCCGTCAGGACCCTGGACAGATTGAGCTGGAGCCAACCAACCAAAGAGCTGGCGGGCCAGCACCTCGCGCCGCTGCTGCTGTAGCAGGGCATGCTGCCTCTCCTGCTGCTCCCGTTCACTTGCCTCCCGCTGACAATGACAGGATATCTGCAGCCAACGCCCATCGTCAAGCAACAGCGGCTGGACTTCGTGCCCGCATCTCGGGCACGACCAGCAGGCGGCCTCGCGGGTGAGCGCGACACGACCTGGAAAGCGGCGCGCCAACCCGGCTGGTAGCCGCAACCGGGCGCCAAGACGTTCCATCTATCTCCCTCCTTCCGCCGCCAGGCGATTTTTCTCCAAGAATCGCGCTTCCAATTCGCGTTGCTGCGCTTCCAGATATTCCCGATACTGCTCCATCCGATCGGGAACGCGGTCCCACCTCGGGCCGGCGGCTCTGTCGGGCAACCTGGTCAGACGGCTCGGGCTCTCGCTGATCCTCGTCTCGCGTGCCGCTGGTGGCGCTGAGCCAGCGGAGTGGCCTGTGCTCGGCAGCGGGCCCGCTTGAGCCCGCTTGAGCCAGCGCCGGAAGAAGCCCGGCGTTATTTTGCGCCGCTTCTGATTGCGCTGCGGATCCTCAATGTATTCTACGCATTCAACTGCCTCTCCGCGCACTGCCGGCCAGCCCAGCTTTGCGGCAAATTCTGCTGCCACCTGGAAAAGCTGATGTGAGACTGGTAGGCCCAGAATCTCAGCAATCTCTTGAATCTCTTGCGCCTGGTCCGGAGTAATACAAATCTCTCTCTCAGACAGAGAGAGCTCTGTGGCGCCGGCGCCGGCGTCGGCGTCCGGGGGAGAGGATGCCGGGTCGGGGAATGGCACAATCTTCGGCCTTGTTGCCCGCCTCCTCGACAACATCATCTTCTTTTTCTCTTTCTCTTTCTCTTTCTCTTCCTCTTCCTCTTCCTCTTCTTCTTCTGACTGGGAATCCCTGGGCTTTTCTGGAAAATCCTGGGATTCCCAGGAAAACCCGGACCCGCATTTTTCTTCTGACTGGGAATCCCTGGGCTTTTCTGGAAAATCCTGGGATTCCCAGGAAAACCCGGACCCGCATTTTTCTTCTGACTGTGGTTCCTGCTCTCCCCACGCTGGTGGCGGCGGCAACTGCGATGGCGTGGGCTTGCTCAGAGATTCCCACTGCTTCCAGGTCCGCCACTGATAGAAATGCTCATCCCCTACCTCGTAGCGCAGCAGCAGCCCTCGCTTCATTAGCTGGCTGAGCGCCTCCTCTACGGCCACCTCGCTCACATTAAATAGGCGCGCCAGCAGGCCAATATGGGCCCGCCCGCGGCCTTCATCGTCGGCTTCGAGGATTAGGCCAACGAAGACTGCGCGGGCATCAGTAGATAACTCAAAATATTTTGGATCTTTCAGGAGACTAACAGGAATGCTCCGGCTTCGCGCCATTTTCTTCCTTCTTTCCTCAAATAGCTAGCCAGAGCAGTTGCCCGGCCGCCAGAAGCGGGAGGCGCTTCCTCCAGCGCGTCTGTCGGGCGGGCATGCTCCGCTCCACAACAAATGAAAAGGACGTCCCTCAGGCCACCAGCCCTCTAGAACGGTCTGGCACGCTCTCAGGAGAGAGCCTGTTCCTCCTCGTTTTGAGGCGGATGGTGTGCTAAAGCTTTTACCCAGGGCAACGGGACGCGGAAGGAGAAGCAGACGGAGCCGTCCGGGTCCCGGATCAGCCAGGTCCGCCCTTGAGATTCCTTCTGCCGGAATCCGCTGATCTGCTCCTCCCGCCAGCAAGTTAGCTCAAGTGGTAGCTCGTTGAGTAGAAACACGTGCTTCTGAAAGACGGGGCGATGCAACTCTGGATCAAGTTTAAGCAGTTTGCGCTCTGGATGGTACATCGACGGCTCCAGCGTCAGGTATCCTTCCGCATCTGCCTTTGGCAAACTACTCCAGCCCGACTCTTCCTTCCAGTGCAGCTTGCCTTCCTCATCTCTAGCCATGCCACGCACGTAGTGCACCTGGTAAACGGTGACCGTAGTTCCTGGTGGCCACGGGCAGGCCCGCGCCACCACCTCCGCCTGGCGCCGCTGCAGCTCCGCGCGGGCTGCCGCCTCCTCGGTCTCCTTTTGCTGCCATTCGTGGTGTATTCTCCGCGAGAATTCCAACTGGTAGAGCAGGAGGTCGCCCAGGCTCTCGAGCCCTATCCAAGCTGCGCGGTTGCAGACGACGTTGGCAGGCATCCGCTTGCAGGAGCAGCTGACATACCATTGCTGGGCAGCCAGGTCATCATCACGCGGATGCAGCGTCCAGCTGCAGTGCGCGCATCCGAACGGCTCCGGCAGCGTCAGCTTCAGGCGCTCGGGGGCCTGCGGATCGAACGAGATATAGCTGCAAATCTCCGGAGGCAGGCCCCCTCGTTCCTGCAAGAGAAGAAGCGCCTGCTCAAAGCGCCATTGGGCCTGTCGATACGCTTCTTTCTCGGCAGCCCGCTTGGCTTGCCGGGCGCGGGAGAGGCGTTCTTCTTCTTCTTCGAAGACGGCTCTGGCACGTTGGGCCAGAGCCTCTTGTTCCTCGATCATCATACAGTCCCCCTTAGAACGGTTGGGAATCTCCCTCCAAGTCCAGGTCGGACTCAGGCTTGAACCCGGCAGCTATTGCCTGCAGGATGGCCAGCTGGCCTCTCGCTCGATCGGGGGCCGCTTTCCGAATGAGCGGGCTGCCAATTAGACTACAAAGGGCTCCGAGACTAGCCCACGGCCTCTCAAAGAATCCTCGAGCTGCGTCCTGCAGATCAATTCCAATCAAGATGGGCTCTCCGCGCCCAAGTCGGCGGGCGGACCGACGCAGCTGCGATTTGTCCCAGTCCCAGTTCCACGAAAGAAGTATGTGCCCGAGAATCTGCTCCTCAAAGAGAGGAAAAATTTCCGCCAGCTCAGATCCACGTTCTACCTCCTCCACGGAGAGACCATTGTAAGCAAGCGCAGACATCTCATACGCGGACTGCATCGGACGAACGATTCTGTCAAAGGTCGGCTCCTGATCTCCCGGTTTCAGTAGAAGCAGACGAATAATCTCGGAGTCTCCCAGACCGGTCGTGTCGACCTCGATCACCATCATATTTGGGAGGGAGAGCAGGGCCCGGGCCCAGGCAATCAATTGAGGATCTGGCAAGGACGGCAAGGAATCAATAGCACCATAAAGTATCCGATGCAGATTCTCCCGAAGGTTCCCCAGCCGTGACCGCTGTGCGAGACGACGACTGATATCCCCAAGCTGAATCGGCCGCGAGAGAGGCCTCATCTCCTCATCGATCAGTTCTTGAATCTCCTGCGAAATGGTGGTAAGCTGTTCAATGTCCATGATAGTATCCTTTCTTCTTTAGTCTGCGGCCTCAGGAGGTAGGCCGCAGCGGATTAGCCAGGCTGGCCGCCAGCGGCTGCCAGTCCAGCTGAAACGTATCACTCAACCGGGCCCGGATCTGCTCGGCCCGCCTGTTGGTGGGATCTCGCCGGCTGATATATAGCCAGAACCGGCTGTGATGTACTGGAGCCGTCGGGTCTTGCCCGCGAGCCTCCGGGTCCGGGCCCGCCAGCCAGATCACTTCCGTGCCGTCTTTGGAGGAGTAGTGATACTGCGCCGGCAGCCAGCCCCAGCGCTTCTTACAGGCTGGCATGCTGATATTCAATCGAAGGCCTTCCCGCTCCAGCAGCGCTGCGACCTCATTCGGAGAAATGAGCCTTGTCGCGTAGGCCGTCCAGCCCACCTCGCCGGCGGCAGGCTGCTGGGCATCTTTTTGATCTAGCATCACAAAAGACTCCATTCCTTCATATGAGCAAGCACATCGTAAATGTAGACCGCAGGGTCGTTGCCGTCGGCCGCCGGCGCGTACACCGGCAGAATCTGCTCGACAGACACCAGCCCACGAGGAAAATACTCATGCGTCATCAGCTCGGCAAAATCCACGTAGCTGGCTGGCCAACTAGAATATGACCGATAGCCTGCGAGACAAGATGGCCACCCCGGCGAGCAGCGAATATTTCCAAGAGAATGCGTCAATCGCGCCACCCCCAGGCGACCGAATTGCGATTCATGCCAAAATATTGCCAATGCAAATGCCGGATTAATTCCAGCCTGCACCATATCATCATAGAGGATCTCCCCCGAGCCGCAGGCCGGGCTGCCCGCCTGACACAGCAGCAGATCAACCTGAGAGCGTCTGATGGAGGGGGGCCCCTCGACCCGATCCAGCCCGCTTCCAGCAGCGGGCGAACGGTGGCCCGGACCGAGCAGTGGCTTCCCCGCTGCCGGGCCACTAGCATCAGCATGGCTCAGGCTTGCTAGATCAGGCCAGCTGATTGCGATCGCCAGCAACCCCCACAACAGGCAAAAGCTCAGAAGTAGCAGAGATATACGTCTCATCAGCAATCTCTCCTTTCTCTGTACAGCCAGCCTCCCTTAGGAGAGGGACAATGGCCGGCCGGGCCGGCGCAATCGCAGCTGTTTTACCTCAGCTTCAATTCGCCTGCGAGTCGAGGCCGGAAGCCGCTTCAATCTCTCCAAGGCATCCGGGCGCCCAGCCAAAAGCGCGCCGAGGAATAAGCGGTGCCCAAAAGCTGTCTTACGCAACTTTTCAGGAAAATGCTCCTCCGAGAAACTCTGGACGCATGCACAACCTGAAGGATAAAATTTCTCATCTCCGACAGCAACAACTGGAACATCGACCAATGAATCATGGAGACCAGCAATGATTAATTCCGCCAGATGCGAGTAGCAATGTAGTGAATGACGGTACCAATCGCTGCTCCTTTCCAGAATCACGGCATGACTGAGCCGGTCCTGCCAGCACTCTTCCATCCCAATCAATCGCACCCGAACCAGCCGGCTGCGATTAATCAATCCATCTATCTCTATCCTGACCAACCCCTCTCCCTCGACCGGTTGCACCTGGAGCGAGCCACAAGCCAAACATGCCAGAACATCCTCAACTCGCAGCATGATACCTCTCTCCTTCCAGATTCGACCGTTAGTTCCAGTTCCGACCGTCCGACTCTTCTGCTGGAGATGGGATAGCCGCCCGCGATGCCGGAGGCTGGAGCTGCTGGAGCTGGGCACGCTCGAGCTCCATGAAGCGCTGCTGTCGCTCGAGCGTCGCCTCTATCTGTAATCTCTGCCATTGGGATATAAAATTCATCTCCTGCTCTTCACGGGCAATCGATAGCTCGACGCGCCGGATAGACTGCCGCGATTCTGCCTCTTTAAGCAGCCGCTCTCGATCAACCGCCGCCAGCCGTGACTCGCCCTCCACCAGCTGCTGCTGCCGCCGCAGCTCACGCTCCAGCGTCGGCTCGGCCTCCAAGAGAAAAAACGCAGTATAGGCATCCCCGAGCAACACTCCGGCTACGCGCACTACGATAAATATCCACAATCCGAGCGTTGCGGGATCATCGAGCCGGTAGCCAACATGGGTGATGTAAGCCAGAAATGCCACTTGGCCGACAACATTTACAATCGCCAGCCCGATCCAGCACAACAGCGCGAGCCGATCTCCTGCCGTCCATCCAGGGCCTCCCTGCGCCCACCGCTCCTGCTGCCGCGCCCGCCGCTCCGCCTGGTCATAAGTCGCAATCATAAAGGGCAGCTCGATCAAAAGAGAAATACCCCACAGCAAGATTTCACTCCACAGTGTCGGAGTAGGCAGAAAATGATTCATGAAGAAAAACACTTCAGATACGGTGAAGATGACAAATGCGACTGGCCCGACAACCCGCCAGAGATTTTTGATCATAATAAGAAAGCGCCGGTGAATTGGCAGCTCACCCCCCACCCTTTCAAGAAGGGCTCGGCGACGAGCTGCCAGACGCTCTGTCAGCGTCCCTTCCACATCATCCGGATCCATATCGGGCCCTCTGACCTCAGATGGAGGCTCTCCTTTTCCATTCTCCGGTTTCGTCTGTATCCCCCGCTTCCGACGATCATCCTCCTGCAATTGGCGCGCTTTCAAATCTCGAAAGCGACTCTTAATCCGGCTTAAGAGTGATGACATTGCTCATCTCCTTTTTAATCATTCAGTAATCATCCTGCAATCATCCTGCAATCATCCTGCAACCGAAGGCGCTTTGTCTCCCTGGCGCTGCCGTGAGCAGACCACTCTCGCTTACGGCTCTCTCAGAGCCAGCCCAGGACAGGATGGCATCCAGCTCACGGCCGGGCTGGTGCGCATCCCGTCGCAGAAGCATTTAACGACCCGTACGAGCCGCTTTGCGTAAAGCACGCAGTTCCTCTTTGCGTTTACGTGCCTGCTGGCGGCGCACCTTCTTCTCGAGCTTGGCGACCGCCATCGACGCACGCACCAGAGACATTTCGATCGCCTGGAGCACACGTTCGTAATGCTGGAACATGAATTCTCCGCGAGCCGCTAACTGCTTCTTCTGAAAATCCTCCTTTTCCTTCTGGAGCACCTGGTACTCTTCGGGAGTTAGATGGTTAGAAAAGTCAAATTCCAGGTCTCGAGGCAGACCACCGGTCTGCCCAGTTGGTGATGTTTGTGTCATTGTTCCTCCTCCTGAAGACAAACTGTCGAGAGTACGAGCGGCGCTGCTGCGCTATCCTAGCCCAATGCTGCACTGCACTAGCGCAGCAGCGCCGCCACCAAGCCTACCAGGATCCCAAAGAGGAGCACCCACCAGTGGATCTGACGCCGCCACAGTGCCAGGCCCATTACGAGCTGCAACGTCGCCGCCGCTAGCAGTCCCACTGCCAGATTCCCCCGCAACGTCGCCGTTGCCCAGGGCAGCGCCCGTATCAGCAGTACGCCTCCTACCAGCTCGGGGAGCGTCATCCCCAGCAGCCACACGCCCAACCGGCGCAGCTGCTCCCCCAGACTCGGGCGCGCCGGCAGCGGCCTGATATAACCCATCGCTACTCCTTTCCTAATAGTCGCTCCTTCGCTGTGCGCGCCCCTGGCTAGAGCCGAGCCAACCGGCCTGCATCGCGCAGCTCAGGCAAAGCACTTTTCTAGGCGGTTTCTCGTCCACCCGCTCCAGCGCATGCGCCCAGCAATACCTCGCGCCGCAATGCCAGCAGCGCAGGCGCTGCTCCGCAGGCCGTGAGCAGCCTGGCTCAGCACAGCCGGCCTGCTGGCCCTCGCCCTCGGCCTGCCGCTTCCACACCGGTCCCCATGCTGCCATCAGCGGCCTCCTTGCTGGCGCTGCTGGCGCTGCTGCGCACGCCAGTCCTGTCCCCGGCGAAAGCGCGGCGTCCAATACCCGACGCACAAGCAATCATCGCAAACAGGCCGGCCGCATTGGTTGCAGATGGCCATGCGCTCCGCATGCGCTCCGCATTGCGCACATTGCCTAGATGAATGTGAAGACAATTGAGATGGCATCGCTGGCTCCTTTCTGGTCTGGAGGCCGGCCGAGGCTGATCACCGCGCGCCCGCTGCTGCTGCTCCTCTCCTCTGCGGCTTCCCGCCGGGGGTTGCGCAAGATTGCGCGCCGGGTATATAATTAATAGAGAAGGGAGCCTCGCGTCCTGCGATGCTCTCATCAGAGCCTCGGCGGCCTGGGCGGCCTGGATGAGGGACGTGCAAGTTTAACCGCTGTTTAATCGACTCAACGACATCTCGGAAGACCGCTCAAGCCCGTTCAGGGATTGGAACTGGCTCGCCTAGCCCGGCGATCGTCCAATTGACGGGCTAAATCCTGGGCAACAAGATACTGGATAATTTCCTCCAGCCTTGTTGCTTCGCTAAATTGGTCCTTAAATTGGTCCTTTAAGATCCACATAGCCTGGGGAACCATGCCGAGCGTTGCAGCAGAGCCAAGCTCTTTCTGGCTCTGCTGCAGCAAGGCAATGATGGAGCGGCATCTATCAGACATACGACACCTCCTGTCGAGCAAGGCAAATGCTTGTTCTCCGGACAATGGCTCAAAATGAGGACATTCTGTAAGGGCCACCGGGGCAGCGGCTGCCAGCGTCGCGTCCAGACTGCCCAGGCAGCCAGGGCAGACCGCGCGCTCCGAGCAGCCGCGTTGCGCACAGCGGAACGTGCTGACCGCGCCCGGCACCCGGACCCAACGATGCCGATGCTCCCGACTGCGCCCAGGTCCCGGCAGCCCCCTATGCCACTTGTGCTTTCAGCCAACGTGCGAACTCGAAGACCGTCATCTCTGGCGGTTCCTCATCAGAGGCCGAGTCATCCCAATATGGATGCAATATTGAGACCTGTTTTGCAGATCGCTTGTCAAATGCACCATATAGGAAATCCAGCACAACACGCGCGTCCTCTTCGCTCATACCTACAGGTAGCTTCCCAAACCGCTCTACAAGGGACTTCCTACTAGCCAAGCTTCACCTCCGCCGATAGACTCAACCGTAGCCCAGGAAACGCGTACGCTCAGGAAACCAGTAAACCCTCGTCAACTTCGTTCCCGGACCACTAACAACCACTGTCTGAGCAAAAAATACCATGCTTCGAGGAAAAGCGATGAAGACAAAGAGGGGTTTTGCACACCGTTTACACTTTGCACACCACTTGCACACTCCCACCTACCTGGAAAATGCCAAAAATAATGCAGGCACACATTCTATAAGTAGAATGTGTGCCTGCAGCTATCCTACAACAAACCCGCTAAGTACCCCTTAACTCGCCCAGCAGATCTTTAACCCTGTCGTCCTTCGGGAACTTCACCGCTAACTCCGTCACTAGATCCTTAACCTGTTGAATATTAAAGCGAGAGCCAACAGACCGAGCCAAGCGCAGACCTTCAGCCGCATAAAAACAGCAACTCATATCCCGACTGGCATACAA
>JBHOQN010000107.1:0-2822 GCA_042408965.1 Ktedonobacteraceae bacterium | reverse complement strand
CACGAACGACATCAGGATGAGCTTGGAGCCAACGGCAGCGCGCGGCTTGAACGTCTTGCAGATCGTCAAGCGAGCAGAAGACCCGATTGGCAAGCGGCTCATTGGAGAGAGGCCACAAGCGTTCTGCGGGCTGCAACTCGGGCGAATGGGATGGCAAAAAGAGCAGATGAAGCCCTTCTGGAACCACGAGATCACCACTCTTATGCCAGCCAGCCTGCTCCAGGACCAGGAGAATCTGCTTGTGCGGCCCAGCGCCCTGTTCCTGTACGAAGGCGGCCAGAGCGAGGGAAAAGGCCGCGGTATTGACCGTCGGCATGAGCAACCAAGAGGTCTTGCCGCTCTGTGGCTCCACAAACCCATAGAGATACATCCATTGATAGCGGGGTCGGACCACGGCCCGAACCCGGCTCCCTTTGCGCTCCCAGACCCAGCGTAGGATCGGTTTGAGGCCAATGCGGTGCTCGTCCTGACTCCATACTTCAACGCTGGCTTCGGGATACGCCTGGCGCAGCTGCTCAACCTCCTCGGGGAGTTTTTTTAACAGCCTGCTGGCTGGCCTGGTCGCTCTCCTCATGCTGCGGGCGGGACACGCGTGTGCTTCTGCCGAGCCGTTGCAGGTAATCCCAGCCGCGACGCGGGTCCACTTCGCGGTCTAAGCGCTCCGCCATCCAGGCTGCGACTTGGGGACCGCTCCACAGTCCGCCATCAGCAGGAGGCTGATCTAACTCCTTCTGCTGCTCCAGGCTCAGGAGAGGGGGTGCGCCTTTCTCGTGGCGACGCTGGTCACGAATTGCCTGCTCGCCGGCTCGATTCCATCGCTGGACAATGGTGCGAATCCATCTGGCGGTGTAGCCAAGCATCAACGCGACCTCATCTGGCGTGTGGACCTCCTTGATCAGCCAGAGAATGTGCCAATGCCTCCGCTCAACGGCGTTGGCGGCGTTTCGATAGCGTTCATGCAGCTCTTCAGTCGTCAATTCGGTGGTCACGGTCACTCGTTTTGCCATGTCCACATTATACACTAGCTAAACGGATTTGATATCACTACCGCATAGTCAACAACCGTGCCGCCTTCGAGGAGAGAAACAGGCTCTGGTACGCTCTCCGGCGAGAAGATCGGGCCAATATGCATCTCCTCTCGCTGGGTGCGCACGATAGGGACCACACCTAGATAAATGCCGGGCGCCAGCGGGGCATTCACAAGGACCTCCTCCCGACACCACTGGCGGCGCAGCATCGGCGTCGAGTAATCGAGAAAGCCCAGATTCACCGGCTTCTTCAATTTATAGACCTGATCAGGCGGAAGCACAACAACGGAGGCGTGAGTCTGCAGCAGATGGGGAGCTGAAGCGGCAGAGGTGCGCTGAGACTGGGCCCTGGCCGCTTGCGCTGGTGCCTTCCCTGCCAAAATAGCGGTGATCATGGCCTCTGCTGCCTGCATGACCGACGGCGCTGGCATGGTGCTTCTCCTCAGATGGCTCAACAACACGATGTCCTCAAGACGGCAACTAGCCAGAAAGCAGGAAGGTCGCCACCAGACTATCCCTCCTACCTGGTCGCTACGGCTCCATTGCCGCACCGGCCCTGAGCCACCCCGCTGGTAGAAGCCAGCTGGCAGCGCCTTCCAACCCGAGACAAGATGAGCAAGGCCATTCGTTCTACCTCTGAGCGAATCCCGGCTGCTCCTGCCTGTCAATAGAACCATAGCACCTGCACCGCACAGCTCCCTCTCCAGGCCTCGGCCAATGCTCACAGGGCGCTCACAGTACCTGCCTGCCCTGCCCGGTTTCTAGCGGGATGCGGCTCATGCGCAAGGCATTGAAAATGACCAGAACATCAATGCCCTCTTGCAGAATGGCGCCTACAGCCGGCAGTATCCAGCCAAAGGCCGCCAGCAGCATCGCTGTCGCGCTCAATCCCATTCCCACCCAGATTCCCTGGCGGGTGATGCGCATGACACCACGCCCAAGCCGTACAGCGGTGGCGATGCGCCGTACATCCTCGGAGAGGAGCACGGCATCCGCGACGCTGGCCGCGGCGGTCAGCCCCTGCTGTCCCATGGCGATCCCCACGGTGGCGGTGGCCAGCGCGGGCACATCGTTGATCCCATCGCCGACCATCAATACTTTGCGCCCTTTGTTGAGGTAATCGCGGATGACCTGAACTTTCTCTTCCGGTAAGCAGCGCGCTACCGCGCGGTCCATGCCGGCGAACGCTCTGATCCGCTGGGCTACCTCCTCGCCGTCACCGGTCAGAAGCACTGTTTCCTCGATGCCTGTTTGCTTGAGATCAGCCATGAGTTGGACAAGATCAGCCTGGGGTTGATCCTCCAGAACGATCAGCGCCAGGCAGTAACCATTAACGGCCAGAAAGCTGGCGATCTGGCCGGCTGCTGTCCACTGCTCGCGGGCCTGCAAGAGGACCGGCGGGAGCGGGATGCCGCGCTGACGCAGAAAGGTACGGTTGCCCACTGTGACCTCATAGACCGGCCCTCCGGCGCCGTAGTCAGACGGACGCGCCCCGCGACTCCTTTGCCAAAGACCTCCTGGAACTGCTCAGTTAGTCCAGGAACCAGCCCTTGCGCGCGGGCGGATTCGACAATGGCCCGCACCAGAATATGCGAGGAAAGCTGTTCCACTGAGGCCGCCAAGCGCAGTAAGGTCGCATTATCGAGGAGGGGAGCCTCAGCAGGCACCTCCGACGCCGGCGCTCGCCAGAGCCTGGAGACGGAAGGCATCCCCAGGGTCAAGGTTCCGGTCTTATCAAACACGGCCACCTGCACCTCACCGAGAGCTTCCACAGTCGCGCCGCTCTTGACAATG
>JBHOQN010000106.1:0-19955 GCA_042408965.1 Ktedonobacteraceae bacterium | reverse complement strand
TCGAGAGAAGTACCTGGCTTCTCTTGCTCAGGATGGTATAGCTGTCCTGAGTGGGCCGACCTGTCAGGCGGCCTCTCGTGTCCACCCTTCGGGGTGAGATGCAAGCCCCCGCCTTCAGGCGTGGGGTCCACCTGACTGCTGGTATGTTCTCCTTTCACATGAGAGGTGAGGGAACACGCCAGACCCATTCTCTTCCCAATCGTGCCAGAAAGACAGAAAAACCGCAGGCAACCGGCATGCTCGCCCCACGGTTTCTCGAGTCTTTCTAGAAGAAGCACAAAGGCCGCGGGCGATCTTTGCATATCACCCACGGCCCTGTTTCTCAACGCTGTTTGTTTCAAGGTTGGTTACGCTTTTCCATCTCCAAACCTGAAAAAGGGCATAGTACGACCGTGGGCCGGGAGCCATCTACTATAGTGCCCACAGCCTCGCACACGAAAAGAGTGATGCAGATTGCATCCTGCGGTGATCGTACGATGCATTGAATCCTTCAAACAATCTGGATAGGTATGCTTCTTTTTGCTCTGGCTAAATACTACCTGGGTTTTTCCAAAACGTCAAGCTCCTGATTGCTCTCATTCATACAAGCAAGCGTTGAAAAAACCTGACTCGAACTTGCACCACATAGACCATGAGAGGCTTTCCTGTGTTGATAGGTAATGTGCGCTCACCGATCCAATGCGTGGTGCTACACCCCTTGCGTCTCACTCTTGCTCCCCCAGCGGATAGCGTTTCGGTTTTGGCTCCCCGACACGTCTGGCTCGTGTGGGTTTCGCAGGTGGCGTGTCTGTGGAAGTATCAGTCGAAGCCTGTAGTGGGGGGTGTGGATTCGGATAGGGTTCTGACTTCCGTTTATGCGTCGCACCAACCGATACATACCAACCTACGGATCGCATTCTACGAGCAGGGTCCATGGTCAGGCATGATTTCCGTACTCAACAAGTCGGCGCATGGCGAGGCGCCTGGAGCAGGTCAAGACATCTGGCGTACCTGTAGATGCTGCTCGCCCCGCCCTGGTGCTCCGCGCAGTGGGCGGTCCCCTCTTGACAGTGTGAGCAGGCGATGCTATGCTAATCGCATCAGGATATTCGTATATGATATCTGCCTGGTAGGCAGCAGAAGGAAGTATGTTGGAGTCCAACCTTCCAGAGGCCGGTATCCCTGTGATGACAGAGAGCGCCCGGCACGTGTCAGCGTCGGAAAATGTACCTGGCGAGGACGACGCCGAGTTGTATGCGCGTTTCTTCAAGGTGCTGAGCGATCCTACGCGGCTGCGTCTGCTGGCGCTCCTCCTGGAGGCGCCTCCGTGCGGACGCACGGTCAGCGAGCTGGTCGCGGCCCTGGGTGCACCTCAGGGACGTATCTCGACCCATCTGGGATGCCTGCGCTGGTGCGGCCTGGTACGGGCCGAGCGCGACGGAAAATACGTCTATTACCGCCTCAGCGACGCACGGGTACGGACGTTGCTGACAATGGCAGGTACGATGCTCCGCGACCACGCGGCCGGCCTCGCCTCTTGCGGCATTATCCGCTGAAGTCAGCTGCGACTGCAGCGCTTCCAGCGTCTGTCTCCTCGCCTTGGATAGAGATGCTGATGTACGGATGAACCATTGATCAGGTGGGCTGCAGGAATACCTGTAGATGCCTGCGCCTCTGGGCGCAGAAAGGGGGACCCTGTGCGACGCTTCAGTGGCTGGTTTCTGACAGTGACAGCCCTTCTTGTCTGTCCCTGCCATCTTGTGCTGACGCTGCCGCTGCTCGCCTCTGTCCTGGTTGGGACCGGGCTGGGCAGTCTGCTTATCCATCACTCACAACTGGTGTACCTCTGTGCGGGCCTCTACTTTGTGCTGGCGCTGGCGACAGGTAGCTGGCTGTTGCTCATCCCTCGTGTGGAGAGCCAGAGAGCGGTGGAGACGGCAGCTCCCCGTTCTGCCGCTGATTGCCAGTGCCTTGAGGGATCTACGTTTCATCGGCCCGCTTCTCAGGCTCGTAGCTCCTACCTGAAGGCAGGTTCCAGGGGACACAGATGAGCGCAACACCTGAAGATTACGATCTCGTGATTCTGGGCAGTGGCTCCACGGCTTTTGCCGCTGCTCTGCAGGCGGTCGAGCTGGGAGCCCGGGTTGCCATGACCGAATGGCGTACCATCGGGGGCACCTGTGTTAATCGGGGCTGTCTGCCCTCCAAATTTCTGATCGAGGCTGCTCGCCATCTTTATGAGGCTGCACATCCGCGCTATGCCGCTCTCGGGGCGGTGCAGGTACCGTTGAACTGGGGCGCGTTACTGGCCGAGAAGGATGCCCTGGTTGCCACCTATCGTGCCCAAAGGTACGAGCGTCTCCTCGACGACCGCATGCGCATTGTCTACGGAAAGGCCCACCTGCAGTCTGCCCATGAGGTGCTCGTGGAGGCGCCGGGAGAGGTCCACCTCCTCGTCGGCGAGCACGTTCTCATTGCTACTGGCTCGCTACCGGTGGTGCCAGCGCTTCCCGGTCTGGCCGAAGTACCCTATCTGACAAGCGATTTGCTCGGTCCTCCCGATGATCCCTGGGGGCAGGGATTGCGCGAATTGCCCCGCTCGCTGCTCCTGCTGGGGGGCGGCTACATCGCCTGTGAGCTGGGCCAGATGCTGGCGCGGTTTGGCTGCGAGGTGACGCTTGTCACGCGAGGCGCGACCATTCTAGGGGAACATGAGCCGGAGATCCGCTCCGCACTGACCTCCATTCTCCAGGAGGAGGGCCTGCGCATCATAACGCAGGCCTCTCTGACTGGTGTGGCGCGCAGCGAGCGGGGAGTGATCCTGACCATGAGGAGCGCGAGTGAGGGGATTCGCCATCTTGAGGCAGAGCGGCTTCTGGTGGCAACGGGCCGCAGGCCGGCGACGCAGGGCCTTGGCCTGGAACGCGCCGGTGTGCTGCTTGACCAGAGCGGCGCTGTGCGAGTCGATCACACGCTGCGCACAAGTGTGCCGCACATATGGGCCGCGGGCGATGTGATTGGGGAGAATAGCGCCAGCCAGATGGCTACCCCGGTCGGAGCCCACGATGGCCGTATCGCGGCCTACAATGCGCTCTCCGGGCGTCCGCCGCGCTCGGTCGATCACACGCTTATCCCGCGCGCTGTCTTTACCGATCCCCCGATCGCCGTCGTGGGACTGACTGATGCCCAGGCCGCGGCGACCGGCCTTGCCTGCTCCTGCACTGCTCTGCCGATGAGCCAGATACCACGTGCCTGGACGCTGGGAGAGATACGCGGCGTGATCAAGATGGTCATTGAGCAGCCGACAGAGCGGGTACTGGGGGTCTCGATGCTGGGAGCCAGCGCGGCCGAGGTCATTCATGAGGCGGCAATGGCGCTGCGCTTCGGTGCCACCCTCGCGGACTTCGTGGAGCAGTTGCATGTCTATCCGACGATGGCGGAGGCCCTCAGGCTGGTGGCACTTGCCTTCAGCCGCGACGTCAGCCGGCTGAGCTGCTGCGCCGGCTGACGGGCCATGTGTTCCCCCGGAGAACGGCTCTTGACGCGAGCCCTCCCCTCGGCCGCCTTATTCGTAACAGCGGATCGACGGCAGAGCGCGGCCCTGAAAGTCGAAGAGGGTCATATTGTCCCAGGCATCGCCGGCGCCAGGCTCCCAGCCCACGCCTGGAATCCAGGCCGATTCCCAGTAGACGACGCCTTTGCCTCGTCTCTGAGGAACCTGCTCCAGAATCGCGAGGATAGCGTGCAGGTAGCCCAGTTGCCCCTCCGGCGTCGGTGGATAGTCGGGGAGCAAGGGGGTCTGGGCGTTCACGATGTCTGGCTCGCTGTCACCGTCACTCAGTGTCCAGGGATAGGCGGTCTCAACGATCGCGATGTCTTTTCCATAGCGAGGAGCCAGATCATTGAGGTTCGCTTGCAGGTCCTCCAGTGGTCCATGCCACCAGGGGTAGTATGAGAGACCGATCAGATCAAAGTCAACCCCCTGCTCCAGGATGTGATCGTAGAAGTAGCGGCTCCCTCCATTGTCTCCTCCGCGGTCGATGTGGATCATGACACCGATGGCCCGGCTGGTATCGCGCACGGCGGCGATGGCTGCCTTGAGCAGCGTGGTGAATTCGGGCCAGCGCTGCGTGCTGCCGGCGTAGATCTGCCCCTGGGGCCAGAGCATGCCCGCGGTGACCTCATTGCCGGTCTGGACGATGGCTGGCAGCGTTCCCTGGCGGGCCAGGTGTCTCAGGATGTCTTTCGTGTAGTCATACACTGTCTGAGCGAGGGTCGTGAGATCCTGACCCTGCCAGCCCTGCGGTGTTGTCTGGTGACCCGGGTCGGCCCAGAAGTCCGAGTAGTGGAAGTCGAGCAGCAGCTGCAAGTTGGCGGCGCGGATACGCCGCGCCATGCTCAGGATATGGGGAAGGTCGTTGTAAGGGACAGGGGGCTGGACCCAGAGCCGCTCGCGGATAAAGGTAGCGCCATGATGAGCAACGATGCGCTCCGCGGGCAGCACGCTGCCGTGGTCCGAGAAGCGCTTGCCGACGTCCTCCAGTTGCTGCAGCGTTGAAAGGTCATGGCCGAGTACGGGCAGGTGGGGATGTCTCTCCATCTGGTCCCTCGTGAGCTGTGTCAGCGAGGCGGCGAAGGCCTGTTGAGCGGCGCCACCCAGGGTCAGACCACCGATAGTAGCCGCGCTCAGCGCTGTGCGAGTCAAGAAACGTCGTCGACTGAGGAGACGCTGGTAGCGATCAGATTGCCTGAGCATAGTGAAAGACTCCTCTCTGTTCTGTTCAGGTCTGGCAGATTGTCAGATGGCCTGGCAGGATGGATGCCACTAGACCTTGAGACTGCCGAAGGTCAGGCCTCCCTGCCAGTAGCGTTGCAGGAAGAGAAAGCCAATGATCAGCGGGATCACCGAGATCAGCGAGCCAGTCAGAACCAGCGTATAGAGGATCTGGGAGCCGCTGAAGCCCTGTGCTAGCTGATTCCAGTTTGCCAGGCCGACCGTCAGCGGATAGTAGGCCGGTGTATTCGTCACCAGCAGCGGCAGGAAGAAGTTGTTCCACGTTCCCACGAAGGTCAGCAGGAGAACCGTCACGAAGCCGGGCGCCAGGATGCGCAGGGCGATGCTCCAGAAGATGCGCCACTCGCCTGCGCCGTCAACGCGCGCCGCGTCCAGCAGGTCATCGGGAACGGCCTGCTCGCTGTAGACACGCATCAGATAGACGCCAAAAGGGGTGAGCAGCGAAGGAAGGATGATCGCCAGCGGGGTGTTGATCAGACCGACCTTGCTCAGCAGCAGGTAGAGAGGGATCGCCAGCGCGGTGTTAGGCACCATGATCGATCCCAGGATGATGGCGAAGACCAGCGGACGCCCAGGGAATGGCAACTTGGCGAAGGCGTACCCAGCCAGCGTGGCGATCAACGAGGCTCCGACAGCGCTGACGACAGCGTAGTAGACCGAGTTGGCAAGCCAGGTGGTGAAGATGCCCCCATCGTAGGTGAAGACAGCGTTCAGGTTCGCGAAGAGGTTGAAGTCCGGTGCGAACCAGAGACCAAAGGTGGAGAACAGCTCCTCGTTCGTTTTCGTCGCCGAGACCACCAGCCAGAAGATAGGCAGGGCGAAGTAGATCAGCACGACGAGCATGAAGAGCGTCACAAGACCCTGGATGCTGCGCCCGGGCCGCCGGCGCGTGCGCTGTGCCCGGGCCGTGCCGGCGGTCGCCGGCGCTGGAGAGAGACGTTCGGTGATGGCCATCAGTGTTGCCCCCTGCGGTAGGTGACTAACATGAACACGTAGGAGAAGACAAAGACCACCGCGCCCAGCACGAACGAGACGGCGGCCGCGTAATTATACTGCTGATTGGTGAAGGCCAGGTTGTAGGCATAGAGATTGGGTGTATAGTGGTCCTGGATGATGTTAGGGACGATGGCGGACATGATCTGCGGCTCGTTAAAGAGCTGCAGAGTGCCAATGATCGAAAAGACCACCGTCACGACGAACGCCGGGGCAATCAGCGGAATCTTGATGTAGCGAGCAATCTCCCAACCACTGGCGCCATCCACCAGGGCAGCATCATAGAGTTCCTGGGGCACGGCCTGCAGCGCCGCATACATAATGATCATGTTGTAGCCAGTCCACTGCCAGGTCAGCATATTACCAATCGCTGGAAGCAGACCTCCAAGCGTCAGGAAGGGTGGAGGAGGCCAGTGCAGCCGGTTGGCCAGTTGAGCAAACGGGCCGATGTGAGCGCTGTAGAGGTAGCCCCACAGCAAGGCTCCGATCACGCTAGGGATGGCGTAAGGCAGGAAGTAGCCCAGGCGGAAGAGCGTTTTCAGGCGCACCGTCTGGCTGTCGAGCAACAGTGCCAGTAGGAGGGCCAGAGCGAGCATCAAAGGCACCTGAGTGACCAGCAGGAGCAAAACGTTGCGCACCCCTTCCCAGAAGCTACCATCCTGGAGCGCCTGCTGGTAGTTCTCCAATCCCACGAAGACGGTGCCACCGACAAGTCGTTCAACGAAGAAGCTCGTCCAGAGAGCGTACACCAACGGCACTAGAAGGAAGAAGGCGAATAGCAGCAGAAAGGGGGCCAGGAAGAGATAGGGAAGAAGGACCCGCCGACGCCAGCGGCGCCAGCGGAGCGGCGCCGGGCGCCCGGGAGTCAGATGACCCCCCTGTAACGCAAGTTCTTGTAGCTCGAGCTCTTCTTGCATCGAAGGACCTGACTTTCTGCCAGCCTGGTTACCGTTCGGCGGTCTGCCAGGCGGACGAGCACCCCGGTGGACTCGTCCGCTCCTGATCTCGCGCCGGCCGGGCTGGCATCGTGATGACCGCAACAGAGCCGGGGCCGGGGGAGGAGGTTCATAGCGGCCAGGTGCTCCGCAGCCGCGAGAGATGGACTCAGCACGCCTGGTTCAGCATGAACCTCCGAGAAGGGCCTTACGAAGTCACCGTGAACCCCTGGGAACGCGCGTAGCTGACAACGGCGTTCTGGGCGTTGTGCATAGCCTGCTCAAACGTGATTTTCCCGTTGACCGCCTCACCAAGCTGATTCTGGAGCTGCGAGAAGACGTAGTCCTGGAATGGACTCCACTGGAAGATAGTGTTGACCTGCTGAGAGGACTCAACAAAGATATGGTTGACCTGCTGACCTCCGTAGAAAGTGTTAGCGGTGTCGAACGAGGGATCGTTCAGGGCGCTGTTCTGAGCGGGGAAAAGGAAGAGCTTCTGAGTCAGAATTTTCACAGCGTCGGGGTTTGTGTTGAGCCACTCGGCGAGTTCGGCAGCCTCGGCCGGGTGCTGGCTCTGCGTGGTGACCGCGTCGGTTGAGCCGCCCCAGTTCGCAGAGGTATGACCGCCGGCGACCCACTGCGGCAGCGGAGCAACCCGCCAGAGGCCGGCCGACTTCGGCGCGAACCCTTCAAGATCCGAGGGGGCCCAGGCGGCGGTGATCCACGTGGCGATGGTCCCGTTCTGAAGCCCGGCGTACCAGTCATTGTTCCAGTCCGGAGCAGTGCTGACTGCTCCTGCCTCCACCAGATTGCCCCAGTAGCTGGCAACCTGAATGGCGGCTGCATCATCGAGGTGAATGCTGACCGTGGTCCCGTTGACGACAAACGGCTGCGACCCCGCCTGCCACAGCAGCGAGGTGAACCAGGGACCATCGCTGGAGGCAAAGTCGGTCATGGCGATCTTGGGATTGGCTTTGTGGAGCTGAATAGCCTCCTGCGCATACTGATCCCAGGTGGTCGGCACTGCCAGGTTGTACTTCTTGAAAACGTCCTCGCGGTAGAGCAGCCCCATCGGCCCGGTGTCCTGAGGAATGGCGTAGATCTTCCCATCTTTGACCACCTGGGCCCAGGTCCAGGGGACGAACTGGTTCTTGAGATTGCCGGCCCCATACTGCGTCAGATCAACCAGCTTGCCGGTCAGTTCGTATTGCGGCAGGTAGGCATACTCGATCTGGACGACATCTGGCGCCCCTGACCCGGCCTTGAGGGCGGTGGTCAGCTTCGTATACTCTGTTCCGCCTGAGCCGACGTTCTGCAACTTGACGTGAATGTTGGGGTGGGACTTCTCAAAGAGGTCGATAGCCTGCTGGAGATTGGGTACCCAGGACCAGAAGGTGATGGTGACCGGCCCCGAACTGGCGGGTGCTCCGGAGCCGCCGCAGGCTGCCAGATACCCGATGATGAATGCCGCCACGAGCAAGGTCAGACCGGCTCTGGCCCTGCTGTATACGAGACTGCGGAACATGTCTCAATTCCTCCTTGCACTTCACTGTAGGAGAAAACGCCTGCAATACACCGCAGATCCGATTCCCTGTTTGTCTGCGCAGCCATAGATGGAACGGTCCACATGCGAAAAGTATAGAGAATGGACCGGTCCATGTCAAGAGTGAGGGGATTTCCACTTGACATGGACCGGTCCATTCTCTATACTCTAAGCAAAGGTTTGGTGGAATCCTGCTTCAGCGAAACGAGCCAGTTGTTCAAGAAAGAACCCACACATGGTCACAATTTACGATATTGCCAGGGCTGCCGGTGTAGCCAAGAGCACGGTGGCCAACGTCCTGACGGGGAAAGGCAAGGTCAGCGAGGCGACACGCCAGCGCGTATTGCAATACGCGCGCGAGATGGGGTATCGACCCAATCTGCTGGCACGCAATCTCTCACAGCACAAGACCTTCACGATCGCGCTCATTCTGCCCAACATTGCCAATCCCTTCTACCCGGAGATCATGGAGGCCATCGAAAGCATCGTCCGTCAGCATGACTATCAGACCCTCTTCTGCAACACGCATGGAGATTTTGCCCTTGGCCGCCAGCAGATGGAGCGGCTGATGAGCCGCTGGGTGGATGGGTACATCATCATGGGATCGAGCATGGACATTGCGGACATCAGTCACTACTTTGAGCAGGGAGTTCCGATTGTCCTCTGTGACTGGCAGGAGAACGAGTCGCCGGTGGGCATCCCACAGGTCACCGTCGATTTCTATCGTGCAGGACAGCTAGCGGCCGAGCACCTGCTGGCCCTGGGCCATCGACAGATCGCCGTGATCGTGGACGAGCCACAGCAGCGGCTGCGTCTGGAGGGTTTTCAGACGATCGTCCAGCAGGCGGGGATCACTCTGCCACCGGAACGCATCGCCATGGGAGACTCGACACTGGAGAGCGGCTATCGCGCCGCGCAGCAGTTGCTGGCCACAGCCGAGCGTCCGACGGCAATTTTTGCCACCAACGATTGGATGGCGCTAGGAGCCATGGAGCAGATTCTCGATCAGGGTCTGCGCGTACCCCAGGACATCTCAATTGTTGGCCTGGACGACATCGTTGTCTCCGCCCATCTACGGCCCCCACTGACCACTGTTGCCGTGCCCAAGGCGCGCCTGGCCCAGGAGGCCACGGAACTGCTCTTCGCCCAGATCAACGAGCAGGGCGAGCAAGATCTACCGCCGTCGCGCCTGGTCGAACCCTACCTGGTTGCGCGTCAATCCACAGCCGCTCCCTCCCCGCGCCAGACCTGAGGGGATTCTGGCGCCTCCAGTAGCTCTTCCACCAGGCAGATCCAGCCAGCCACGCCATCTCGGACAGCCGAAACCTGCTGGACGTGTCCGACTGATCAGCAGCCAGGGGTAGCCTGCAAGCAGTGCGGGCAGCTTTCACGAACCTTCAACAGTGTCTGAAGAGGAGGTATGACCGCTTTGTTCACTCCATCCACCCGCTCTCATCAGAATCCCTATGTGCTTGATCTGCGAGAGATCGGAGCCCAGGGCGCCGCTGGCGCCGAGCAGGACCCTCTACCTGCCATCTCGCCGCACGGCGAGACCATCGCGCTCCATCCGCATTACCTCATACGTAACGGGCGGCCCTCCATTCCGATCATGGGCGAATTTCACCCCTCGCGGTTTCCCCGACAGTACTGGCGTGAAGAGCTGCAGAAGATGCAGGCCGGCGGCATCGAGATCGTCTCGTCCTATGTCTTCTGGATTCACGTTGAGGAGGAAGAGGGTGTCTTCGATTGGTCGGACGATCGCGATCTGCGGACCTTCGTGAAGACCTGCGGCACGCTCGGTCTGGAGGTGCTGCTACGCATCGGCCCCTTTGCTCACGGTGAATGTCGCAATGGCGGCCTGCCCGACTGGCTCTACGGGCGCGCTATCGCCGTGCGCTCCAACGATGAGCGCTACCTGTTCTACGTCAGGCGCTTCTTTCGGGAGATCGCTCAGCAGGTCGAGGGGCTGCTCTTCAAGGATGGAGGGCCGATCATTGGCATCCAGGTCGAGAATGAGTACATGCACGCGGGTGCACCCTGGGAGGTGCCCTTTCGCCGGGGAGCAGCCTGGGTGCCCGCCGGGAGCGATGGCAGCAGCCACCTGATCCTGCTGAAAGAGCTGGCGCTCGAGGTCGGCTTAGAGGTGCCCATCTATACCTGCACCGCCTGGGGTGGAGCGGCGGTGCCAGCCGAGGGTTTTCTCCCCATGCATGCCGCCTATGCCTTCACTCCCTGGGTGATGGACCCCCAGTTTGAGCAGAGACCCACCCGCGAGTTTCTCTTTCGCAGACTGCAGGAGGCGGCCTGGGCTCAGCAGGAGCTGACCTACGACGTGAGCCGCTATCCCTATGCCTACTGCGAGATGGGCACAGGCATCCAGATAACCTACCATCATCGTCCGCTGGTGCCGGCGGAGTGCACCCAGGCGCTGCTCGTGGTGGCTCTGGGCAGTGGCTGTAACTGGCCTGGTTACTATATGTATCACGGCGGCTCCAATCCCGTGGGGAAGCATGGCTATCTCAACGAGTATAGCGTCCCGCGCATCTCCTATGACTTCCAGGCCCCGCTGGGTGAGTACGGTCAGGTCAAGCGCTCCTACCATCGCCTGCGCCAGCTTCACCTCTTTTTGCAGGCCTTCGGCGAGCACCTGGCGCCCATGCCGGTGGCCCTGCCACTGGCGGCTCGCACGCTGCAGCCGGAGCAGACGCAGATCCTGCGCTATGCGGCGCGCAGCCGCGACGGAGCGGGGTTCCTCTTTCTCAATAACTATCAGGATCACGCCGAGACCGAGGATCTAAGCGATATCACGTTCCAGTTGATTCTGCCGCAAGAGACCCTTACCCTGCCGCGACGCGGTGGCCTGACCCTGTGCAGGCACGTCAGCGCCATTCTGCCCTTCAATCTCGCTCTTGAGGGAGGAGTGCTGCTCAAGTACGCCACCGCTCAGCCCCTGACCGTTCTGCGCAACGAGCATGAGACCACCTATATCTTCTTTGCACCCCCAGGTCTGCCTGCAGAATTCGCTCTGGCTCGCACCACTCCCCTGGCCCTGAGGATCACCGGAGGTACTCTCGACGAGGATGGACCGTATCTCTATGCGCAGCTCCAGGCCGGCCCGGCTGCCTGCCTTGAAATGACCACGGCCCATGGCCGGGCGTTACGCCTGCTGGTTCTAACCCAGGAGCAGGCAGATGCAGCCTGGAAGGTGCATCTTCAGGGGTGTGACTACCTCATCCTCTTTGAGGGACTGGTGCTGACAGAGGAAGAGACGCTGCATCTCTCCTGGCGCGAACGCGAGACGCTCGATCTGCTGACCTATCCCCCACTCCCCACGGGAACCAGGCCCTCTACGGCTTCCTGGGAGCAGGTCTCCAGCGCGCTCTTTGCACACTACCGCCTGGAGGTTCCAGCCTGCACCCCGGAGCTGCACCTCGAACAGCCCACGCCAGAGACCTTGCGTGTACGCATCGCCTCTGAGGCCCTGGGGCCCCTGCACGAAGCCTTTCTGCGCGTCGACTGTCTGGCCGACGTGGGGGAGGTCTATCTCGATGGTCGTCTGGTCGCCGATCACTTTTTCAATGGCCAGCCCTGGGAGATTGGCCTGAAGCGCTTTCTCCACGCCGGAGCAGATCTTGAGCTGGTGCTGCGCTTCAGTCCCCTTGCAGCCGATGCCAGCGTACGCCGCTACTTTCCCGCGGAGGCCCTGTCTGCCGGGGCCGCTGGCGTCAGCCTGCACTCGATTGCCATCCTTCCCGAGTACCGCGCAACTCTGTCTATGGAGACGTCCCCTGGCCTGGCCGGGTCGTAGGCAGCCTGTGCCGCTCTCCTCGTATAGCTGCGTCGGCCTGTGTTGCCCGCCCTGCCCGGTCCTGACCCCGCGGGTCTCCCACCGCCGAGTAGGGCGGGAAGCAGGTCTAGATGTGCGCGAAGGTCAGACGGCCGACGATGACCACCAGCGCCAGGAGGAACAGGATCGCGTTGAGTCCGATCGCGCTGTATTCGCGACGTGTCACATGGAAGATAGCGGCAAAGATCATGATCAGCGCCAGGCCAGCGGCTGCGGCGACGGCCAGCCAGGGCGCGATCCCGCTGGCCAATGGCAGAATCAGGCCGATCGCCCCCAGCAGCTCGGCGACACCGATCAGGCGCACCAGTCCAGGCGGGACGCTTCCCACCCAGGCCAGGTTCTGCTTCAGCGCCTCCAGTGACCGGAAGCTCTTCATCACCCCGGCCATGAGAAACAGCAGGGCCAGAATGCTCTGGACGATCCACAGGATCACATTGGACATCCTCTTCTCTCCTTGTCTGACAACGGATGTGCTGTAAGCATCAACCATTGTCTAAACGATGATTGTTGTTTATTATACTAGTGTCTGATTGCCAGACAATCAATGGGCATTCTGCGGATTCTGTTGGATAGACAACACAGGCAAGCGATCGTCGAAAAAGTCATGGGCCCAGCGTCTGTCTCGGGAGAGAGGAGTCTGTTCAGTGTTCAGCATTCAGGGACGGTCAGGGGAAGGCAGGGACCCCATGATCAGCGGAGAGCTGCACCGGGTCGATCCGCGTGTCAGGCGGACACGCAAGCTCTTGCAGGCGGCTCTGCTGGAGCTGTTACAGGAGAAGAGCTTCGCCTCGATCAGCATTCAAGAGATTGCCGAACGGGCTACGGTCAATCGGGCAACATTCTACACCCATTTTGCCGATAAGTATGCGCTGGCCGATTCAATTATCCGCGAGCAGTTTATGCAGGCTATCGTGGCGCGGCTGCCGTCTGCTCCCGGCTGGAGTCGGAGCAGTCTGCGCATCCTGATCAGGGCGGTCTTTGACTTCCTGAGCGAATTCCAGAGCCATTGCAAGCCCACGGACAGGCAGTTTGATCCCCTGATGGAGCGCGCGGTCCAGCAGGAGCTGACGCATCTGCTCCTGGACTGGTTGCGGCGAGCATCTGATGGGATGGACCTCAGGGAGCGCGTGCGGCCAGAGACGCTGGCAGCCGTCATGAGCTGGGCGATGTTTGGCACGGCTGCCGAGTGGAGTCAACAGGAGCGCCGGCCCTCCGCGGAGGAAATGACCGAGCAAGTAGCGCAGATCCTCATCGAAGGGGTGGCTCACCTGGCTGTGCCGCTTCTGCCTGAGTGAGTGAGCAAACAAGCAGGTGAGCGCGGCCATGCCCCTGTGGCTAGGAGCTGGGCAGCACGGGGAGCAGCGAGCGCCAGAGCGTCGTTGGCTCCCAGGTGGCACGATACCAGACAGCGATCACCAGGTGTGCATGCGCGCTGGAGAACTGCGACGTCTGTTGGAGGATCGCCTCGAACTGGATGATGATCCGCCGCAGGTTCTCGGCCGTGTGGTACCAGACGGCATGCTTCACTCCGGAGGCATCAGTATAGACCAGGTGGGCCGCGTAGGGATCATTCAGATTGCTTGCTCCCTGGTCGACCTCGGAGGCCGGAATACTCCTGGCCAGGGCAACGGCGTCCGCGTAGTTGATGCCGCCGTCGAAGACCCATGCCCCGCCGCTATCCATATGCCAGGTGGCGCCGTAGAGAGGAAATTCCCAGATAATATGTGGCAGCATCTGAGGCATCGTCTTGAGCGCATAGGCCAGGAGCTGTCTGAGCCAGGGAACACTCACCGTCGGACCTGGAGTGAAGTACGACTGGTCGAGTGACATGATCACGATGAAATCGGCGCAGTGGCCCAGCAGCGACCAGTTCTCGAAGCCGTTCAGGTTGTAGTAATCATCCTGGTCGGAGAGCTTATGGATGAGCGCAATCCCGTACGGTTTGTGCAGGGGCTTCAGCGCATTCCAGACAGCGCGGTTGTAGTCCGCGAAGAGCTGCTGAATGTTGGGATAGGTGCGATCCGCCCCCTCCAGATCCATGATCACGCCGTCGTAGTTGCCACGTTTGACCTCGTTGACGATGGCCTGGATATACGCCGAGTTATGAGTGGCCTCTTGAATGTAGCTCGATTGCTGCTGAGCGGTCCAGCCATTGCTATCGGTCTCCATCGTCACTGTCAGGTAGACCTTGCCGCCTTTGCTGTGCACGAGCTGGATCACATTATCCATGCTCAGGCTGCCATGCATACAGTTGTTGCTTTCGCCATTCATCAACTGCCCCGTCAGCGGGTTGACCCAACCGGTGCCAACCAGCGCTGCATCCGGGTTGATGTCGGCGGTCTGCAGATAGGCCTGAATGCCGCGCTGGCAATCGCGGCCCACAATCCAGCCGAGGGAAGCGAGCTGACCGTTGAGCAGGCGCGACGACTGCGCGATCGGTTGCACCTGGACGGAGCTTGATGTCCAGAGGAGTCCCATCGGCGCACCAGCACGCGCCACTCCCATGAGCGCGACTACCGCTACCGCCAGCACGATCAGAAAAATACCTGTGACAGCGCTCATCATGCGTCTATCCATGCCTGTGCACCCTCCCTCCTCGGACAGGCTGCAAGCCGTAAATTGATCTGTTTCGTTTCAGATCGTACCATATCTCTTCACGAGAAGGAAGAGATCAGCCCGAACGGGTGAAGCCATCCCCGTACAGACTGCCCTACCGCCGGAAGCTGACAGCCATGCACCCCTTGTTTTCCCCCCCATTCTCTGGTATACTTGCTACCAGAGGCGCTGGTGTAATTTGTACACCATTTTCTTTTTTAGGGAGGCTTAGTGTAAATTTTACACTTAATGGCTCCAGATCTCTGAGAAGAAGGACCATGATGCCAAAGAGCCGGAGATACGACGTCGCCATTGTCGGCGCCGGCATTGCGGGTCTCACGGTGGCCCTGAGTCTACCTCCGCATGTGCGGGTGGCCATGCTGACCAAAGGTCGGCCTGGCGAGAGCAATACACGCTACGCGCAAGGAGGCCTGGCCGTCGCCCTCGGCGCGGACGACAGCCCCGAGTTGCATCTGAAGGACACGCTGGAGGCCGGAGCCGGCCTATGTGACGAGGAGGCGGCGCGCATACTGGTTGAGGAGGCGCCAGCCGCCGTGTGCTGGCTGATCGAGATGGGCGTCCGCTTTGATCGGGCCGAGATCACAGCCCCGTCGGCAGCGAACGCACACGAGGTGACCGCGACCCCCGATGGCCTCCTCCTCGGTCGCGAGGCGGCGCACAGTCGGCGACGCATTCTGCACGCTGGCGGTGATGCCACAGGTGCGGAGATTGAGCGCGCCCTGCTGGCAGCGCTATCGCAGCGCCCCCAGCTGACGCTGTATGAGCGAACGCCAGTCAATGAACTGCTTGTTGATGCAGGAGGCTGCTCTGGCCTGCGGGCCCTGGACCAGAGCGGACATCCCTTCACCATCGAGGCACAGGCCGTGGTGCTCGCCAGCGGCGGAGCCGGAGGCCTCTGGGCGCATACCTCCAATCCTGCCGGAGCCACCGCCGATGGACTGGCGCTGGCCTGGCAGGCAGGAGCCACCCTTGCCGATCTCGAGTTTATGCAGTTTCACCCCACGGTACTGATGGTGGACGGCTCCTCGCACCTGATCTCAGAGGCGGTGCGTGGCGAAGGAGCCTATCTGCGCAACCACGCCGGCGAGCGTTTTATGCCGCGCTATCATCCCCTGGCCGAGCTGGCGCCCCGGGATGTCGTTGCGCGCGCCATGCTCAGCGAGATGCTGGCTGAGCAATGCTCCTATCAATACCTTGACCTGCACCATCTTCCTGATGAGCGGATGTACGCCCGTTTCCCGACCATCGCAGGCATCTGCCGCCGCTCTGGCCTCGATCTGGCTCATGACCTGCTGCCCGTCGCTCCGGCGGCCCATTACTGCATGGGCGGCGTGCAGGTGGATACACTGGGACGCACCACGCTGCCCAACCTCTATGCTGTGGGTGAGGTGGCCTGTACAGGCGTCCATGGAGCCAATCGGCTCGCCAGTAACTCATTGCTGGAGGGATTAGTTTTTGGCCGCCGTCTGGCCGCCGCCCTGGCCGCTGGGGAGCCTGGTCCTGCCACGCCGCCTGCTCGTCGCTCCAGTGAGCTGCTGCTGGTCCCAGAAGCTGAGGAGGCTGCGCTCTTCAACTCCACTGGCGATGAGGTACTGGCCCTGGCCATTCGCCAGCGGCTGCGCGAGCTGATGTGGCGCTTCGTATCCCTCCTGCGCGACGAGCAGGGGTTGCGCACAGCCTGGGAGCAACTGGCCCTGCTGCGCCGCGAACTGCTCGGTGCTGCGCGTTCCCTGGACGAGTCGCCAGATGGTGTGCGCTCCTCTTCCTGGGTAGAGACGGCCAGGATGCTCTCGGTGGCGCGCCTCGTCATCGCTGCTGCCCTGCAGCGTCGCGAGAGCCGTGGCAGCCACTGGCGCAGCGACTATCCAGGCGCGAGCGCCGAGCTGGCGCAGCTCAGCTATCACCTCAGGCGCGCTGAGCTCGGAGCCGCCTGTGCTTCATCCGGCACCGGCGGGCTGCAGCCTGCGCAGCGCACGCGCCCCAGCCAGGGCCAGGAGGTAACGCCATATGTCTGAACCTCCGCAGGACCTGATCAGAAGAGCCCTCGAAGAAGATGGTGCCTGGATGGATGTGACCACGCTCTGCACCGTTCCAGAGGGGCAGGAGGCCCGGGCCATCTTGCTGGCACGTCAGGCGGGAGTGGTTGCCGGACTGAGTGTTGCCGCCGCCGTTTTCCAGGTGCGCGATGAGCGTATCAGTGTAGAGCGGCTTGTCAAGGATGGGGACCATGTGACACAGGATCAGGTGCTGGCGCGCCTGGCCGGGCCCGCGCAAGCCCTGCTCAGCGCCGAGCGCGTCGCCCTGAATTTCCTCGGCCGGCTCTCAGGCATTGCCACCCTGACGGCGCGCTGCGTCGAGGCGGTAGCCGGCACCCGGACCCGCATTCTCGACACGCGCAAGACCACGCCCGGTCTGCGGGCGCTGGAGAAAGAGGCCGTCCTCCTTGGCGGCGGTCGCAATCATCGTTTCGGCCTCAGCGACGGTGTCCTGGTCAAAGATAACCATATCAAGGCGGCAGGAAGTATTGCCAACGCCATCGCCGCGCTCCGCCAGCGCGCCTCTCATCTGCTGAAGATCGAAGTCGAGTGCGAAACGCTCGCCGAGGTGCGCGAGGCCCTGATGGCAGGGGCCGACGTGCTGCTACTGGACAATATGGACATCGCCCGGCTGCGTGAGGCTGTGGCGCTGGTACGTGAGCAGGCCCCCGGTGTACTGATCGAGGCCTCGGGCAGCATCGGCACCGATCCGGCTCGCCTGGCCGCCGTCGCCGCCACCGGAGTAGATTTCATCTCCCTTGGCGCCCTGACCCACTCGGCCCCCAATTTCGACGTATCGCTCGAGTTTCTCTGATGGCCAGCTCCTGCAGGCTCATCTGCCAGCGCGGCACGCCACGACAGGGAACTGCAGGCCAGCTCTGCGTTCTACAAGGAGGACATCAATGGTGATCCAGACAGCCTGTTCTGAGAGCCAGGAACGCCGTATTCTACCCTTACTCCAGCCACTCCCCCAGGCCAGCAAGCAAGCGGTGCATACTGCTGAGCGCCCCGACCATATCCCGCAGGAATATGCAAGGCTGGATGGAGCCGAGCTGGATCAGCGCATTCGCGCGGCCAGGACCGCCCTGGGCGAACGTCTCCTGATCCTGGGACACCACTACCAGCGTGACGAGATCATCCAGTACGCCGATCTGCGCGGCGACTCGTTCAAGCTCGCCCAGCTCGCTGCAGCGCGCCCCCAGGCCGACTACATTGTCTTTTGCGGCGTACACTTCATGGCCGAGAGCGCCGATATCCTCAGCGCGCCCCATCAGCGAGTCATTCTGCCCAACCCGACCGCTGGCTGCTCGATGGCCGACATGGCGAACATCGCCGAGGTAGAGGAGTGCTGGGAGATCCTCAACGAGGTGCTGGGCCGCGAGGCCGACATCATCCCGGTCACCTACATCAACTCCGCCGCCAATCTCAAAGCCTTCTGTGGAGCGCACGACGGCATCGTCTGTACCTCAACCAACGCCCTCAAGGTCATGTGCTGGGCCTTCAGTCGTGGCAAGCGCCTGCTCTTCTTCCCCGACGAGCATCTGGGACGCAACACCGGTCATGCCTATGGCATCAATCCCTCCGAGATGGTCGTCTGGAATCCGCGCAATCCTGATGAGACGCTAGAAGACGAGAGACGACTGGCGCAGGCCCGCCTCTTTCTCTGGAAAGGCTACTGTTCAACCCATATGCGCTTCTCTGTCCAGCAGATCGCAAAGGCGCGCGCTGACTATCCCGGCATCAAGGTAATCGTCCATCCGGAGTGCCGTCGCGAGGTGGTTGAGGCCGCCGACGACTATGGCTCGACAGAGTACATCATTCAGCAGATCGAGCAGGCGCCAGCCGGCAGCCAGTGGGCGGTCGGCACCGAGATCAACCTCGTACATCGGCTGGCGCAGGAGCACCCCGACCAGTTCATCTTCTGCCTCGATCCCATCGTCTGCCCCTGCTCGACCATGTATCGCATCCATCCGGCCTATCTGGCCTGGGTGCTCGAGGCTCTGGTGGAGGGCCGAGTCATCAACCAGGTCAGTGTGGCTCCCGATGTCGCTCACTGGGCCCGTGTCGCGCTCGAGCGCATGCTCTCCTTGAAATGAACTGACCCGCGGTGGTACCCTGTACAGGTACGAAGAGCGCACAGCGCTCTGCGCCACCGCTCTGGTGGCAGTTCAATGGAGGAACTACTTGCATGAGTGATACAACGGAAACGGTCACCCTCCAGGAGCAGCAGCCAGCCCCCGATTTTACCCTCCCGGTCGTTGGCGGCGATGAGGCCAGTGGAGACGAGCTGCATCTGGCTGCGCTTCGCGGACGGATCGTCGTCTTGTACTTCTATCCGCGGGACGACACGCCTGGCTGCACCACGGAAGCGTGCAATTTTCGCGATATGCACCCTGAGTTCCGTCGGCGCGGCATCGCCGTGCTTGGCATCAGCGCCGATGAGGTGGACTCACACCGCAAATTCGCTGAAAAATATCATCTTCCCTTCCCATTGTTGTCCGACGCTGGTGCTGCGGTCGCGCGGCAGTACGGGGCTTATGGAGAAAAGAATCTCTACGGCCGCAAGTATCTTGGAGTGCAGCGCATGACCTTTCTAATCGATAAGGAAGGGATCATTCGCAAAATCTGGCGCAGTGTCAGACCCGATGGCCATGCCAGTGAGGTGTTGGAAGCCATCGAGGCCTTGAAGCTCTGAGAGCGGCCGGTCAGCGAGGCGGGGCAGTGGCGAGCGATCGCTGTCACTGCTGTGAGGCGAGGAGCACCAGGTGCCCTCGCCTCAGCCGCTCGGTGCGTAGCCTGCCGTGATGGCAAGGCAAGGAGCGGAGACAGACCCCAGGGGACGCAGCGCAACCTAAAAAGCCGCAGAGGCCGCGTTGAAATAGTCGATAGAGGCTGCCGTTAGCATCTGCGCCGTAAGCCCCCTGGCATTCAGACAGGGGGATATAAGGCGCTCCCACAAGCAATAGATACTATTGACATATCTATTGCTTGTGGGTTATACTCTGCTGTATGAGATATGATTTAAAGACAAATAACAATGTAGCATACATCTGCCATTATCATGTGGTGTTTTGTCCGAAGTATCGACGTCAGGTACTCATACCGCCCATAGATGAACGGTTGAAAGTTCTCATCATGGAGACAGTAGAGAAGTGGGGGCAAACACTGATTGAGATGGAAGTCATGCCCGATCATGTGCATCTCTTGCTCG
>JBHOQN010000105.1:0-35559 GCA_042408965.1 Ktedonobacteraceae bacterium | reverse complement strand
CCCCTGAGAGCAGTGCCATGGCCACCAGATGCTGCCAGAGGGGAGGCGCCGAGAGGTGAGAGCGATAGGAGAGGATGCGAGGCGACCGAAAGCCGGGGACTGGCATGCGCCGGCGCTCGCTCCTGGCTGAGCAGGGCGCGGTAGGTGGCGGGCACCAGGCCATGTTATCCCTGTAGGTGGAATGGAGCCGTATGGAGCCGTTGAGGAGTGGAATGGCATGCCCCCGATGCCGACCGAACCGAACCGAAGCGATCCGATCTGACCGATCCGAGCTGGCACAAGCGAAGCGATAGAATCCGAAGTCGTTGAGGAGGTGACGAGACGCAATGAGCCACTTTGATTGACCAGTCCAGTCCAGTGAGACACACAGACACGCACACCTGGCAAGCGAAGCCAGGCGAAGCGCAGCCATTGAGGTGAGGGCAGAATGCATGGCGGTCCGCCTGGCTGGCTTGCTGGCTGGCAGACCACACTGATGCGTAACGGCAATCGATGGTACCCACTGCAGCCTATCATCCAGACGATGCTCATCGATATGGTACAATCATACGCCAGCGACCTCCATCCAGAGGAGAGGCCCGTTCAAGGAGGCAGCAGATGATTCTTCCGAAAGAGCGCGATCCACGTCTGGTGACCATCCGCCGCGGTGGCACCCTCACTGATACAGATCATCAGCACCTCGCGCTCTGGGCGGCAGTATGTGCAGAGCACGTACTGCATCTCTTCGAGGCGCAGCGGCCCGAGGACCCGCGGCCACGCCAGGCCATCGAGTATGTCCGCGCCTGGGCGCGAGGCGAGGCCACGATGACACAAGCGCGCGCGGCGGGGGGTCACGCCATGGCCGCGGCCAGAGACCTGCGCGGAGCTGCGCGCCATGCCGCCTATGCCGCCGGCCAGGCGGCCGTCGTCGCCCACGTAGCCGCCCATGCCCTGGGGGCTGCAGCCTACGCAATCAAGGCCGCACAGGCCACTGTGCCGAAAGAGAAGAGCGAGAGCGCCCAGCGGTGCGAGTGCCGCTGGCAGCGCGACCAGCTCCCAGAGGCGATTCGCGAGCTCGTCCTCGACGACCAGCGCCAGCGCAACGCCCTCTGCTGGTCAGTGTTCGACTGCTGAGCGCGCCGCTCTGCTGCTGCTCGTGCGAGGTCGGACCTTCCCTCTCTCCCCTCTGCAGAGCGAGCAGCCGGGGCACTCCCTGCTCTGCGCGACGGCCCTGAATCGTGAGCTAGTAGGCCCCGTATAAAGTGAACGCCGTCCCCACCTTGCTGTGCACGCGCCTTACCACACTAAGACATTCTGGCTAGTTTCGGGGCGGTACCGTACCCTGCGGAACACTTTGATATAAAATACTTCTATGTATGGATATGAATTTCCGGGATAGCGATCATGATTTCTCCGCGTAGCACTGCTGTCATTTTCGTGTCGCTCCTTATCGCTATCTTGTCGCTGGCCTGCATTGGCCCGCTTGAGCTATTCAGCCCGGTGGTGACTCAGGGACCCGGTGTCGAGCACGCCGACGGCAAGGTTGTGACCATCGAAAACGACATGAGCTTTGTGCTCCAAACAGCCAGTGGGCGGCGTCTGCATTTTCTCTGCATGGGGCGCTGCCGTGCCACACTGCAGCATCTGGAGCGGCACATGCGTGAGAAGGCACACACCGACGTCTACTATGTGCAAGGCGACGGTAAAGGCCTGGTAGCGATTCAGGTAGACTAAAGATGCAGCTAGCTCCGCTGGCAGTGAGGCCGTGTGACGGGGCATGAGACCAGGTTCGGGAAAGGGACGAGTGAGTAATCAGCGATATGAGACAGGAGCATACAGGTCGTTCACTGCCCACCTTTCAACGGATGGGCAAGCCTGGCATTGATCGTGCTGACATCGTGATCGTTGGCAATGGCATCGCCGGATTGACAGCGGCTGTGCAGGCACGCAGCTTCGCACCCGATCTGCAGATCGCCATCATCAGTGATCAGAATCATCCGACCATCAACACGCCCGCACTCAAGCAATTCGCGATTGGTAAGCTCAGCCGTGAGCAGTTACTGGCCTATCCCGCGGGGACCGAGCGTGAGGAGCGCATTCACGTCATTCACGCGCATGTTGAGAAGATCCATGCTCAGAGCAAGTTTGTCACACTGAGCAATGGGAGTGGCTTTGGCTATGGCACCCTGCTGCTGGCAACGGGAAGCATGGCGACAGGGTTACCCGCGAACCTGCCGGGACGTGATTTTGATGGCGTCTTGACGCTGCATCGTCTGCAAGATTATCTTGATCTGCGGCGTCGCATTAGCGAGGTGGAGGAGGCTGTGGTGATCGGCGGTGGCGCTCATGCCTGCGAGACCGTGATGGGTCTCTTGCACTGGGGCATCCACGTACACTGGCTGATCCGCAGCGAGGTGCTTCTGCCACGCATGCTCGATGAAACAGCCTCGGAGATGGTGCTGGAGCGCATCCGTCAGGCCGGAGCCACCGTCTACACCTCGACCGAGGTCATAGGCATTGTCGGGCGCGTTGGCAGTGTCGTGGGAGTCATCACCAATCAGCAGCAATTTATACCCTGCCAGCTCGTCGTCTGCTGTACCGGTACGAAGCCAGTGATCGGCCTGGCACGCCAGTGCGATCTGCCGTTGAAGCATGAGAATGGCATTCTTGTTGACGATCGTCTGCGCAGCAGCGTGCGCGATATCTATGTCGCTGGCGATGTCGCCGCTCTGAAGAATCCGCTCACAGGGAGCTATGAGCCACGTGCCCAGTGGTATGCAGCGGTGGAGCAGGGACGCATCGCCGGGGCGATGATGACGGGCCATCGTGAAGCGGTCAGGCCCTTTGGCGTTCCCTGGCATGCCACCCACCTGGGTGATCTCTCGATGCTCTCTGTTGGCAATCCCCTCAAGGCGCCCCCGGGAGGCTACGTGCTCACCGATGGCGGCCGCGGCAGCTATCGGCGCCTCATGCTGCAGGGCGAGCGCCTGATCGGCTATCTCTCGTTAGGCCCCATGCAGCCCGACAGCCTGGCCATCAAGCGCATTATCGATGATGGCCTGCCAGTACGTGATATTCTCAAAGGGCTGCTCCGAGGCGAGTTTGACGCGCGCCAGTATCTCACACGCCAGCGCACCTACGCGGCGCAGGATATGGTGACCGGTGGACGCCTGGCAGCCGTCCGCCCGGCGCCGTCTACGTCCGCGCCGGCCGCTCTTCCGACGCGCTGGCGGTCGAGCAGCGAACTTTCTGCTCTGCCCGCCGCGGCCGAGCAGCCGACGATGCCGCCACAGAGCAGTCCCCCACAGACCGCCGGGCAGCCGGGCCAGGCCCGCCCGTTCCCGGTCATCCTGGAGGAGGAAGAGGTCAGCCCCTTCACGGGGACCCTGCCAGCGCTCCCCGGTCAGGAGGACCCTGATCGCAGCAACCTGTGGGCCGCCAGCGATCCTGTGCTGCCAGTGACGCCAGTGACGCCGCAGCGTGCGCAGCCGCACAATCTCTGGTCGTATAGCGATAAACGGGAGGGAAGGCGTTAAGTGAGAAATCCGGTGCTTTTACACAAAACAGCATCACAGGTCAGACAGGAGCTCGAAGCCTGTATCGGGTGCAATGAATGTCTGCTGGCCTGCCCGGCGCTTGACGAGCCGCTGACCATCGATGTGCTCAATCGAGAGACCTTCGGCGGCCCCATCTCGGCGTCTGTGGCACGCTTTGCCCGCTCTTGCTACCAGTGTGGGGCCTGTGTTCCCCCGTGTCCGGTGGGACTGCACCGCGATTCGATGATGATGTGGCTCAAAGTTCGTCTGCTTCGCACGGGAGAGGAGGATTAGTATGCCGGCTCGGCGCTCGTTCTCTGACTATGACGCACCTGGAGTGCGTAGCGGCGCGGGGGGCTATCCCCTGTTCTTTATGTATCTCAGATCCAGGAATGTACTGCGCATACTGCTAGGGTTGGCCCTCATAGGAGCCGGTTGTATTTTCTATCTCTGGTACAGCCGCTATGGCAGCGATCCTGCACCCGACAGCCCGGTAGGGCTCTTCTTTGCGGTTCTTGGCACGCTGTTTCTGGTGCTGGCGGGCATGCTCTACAGCCTGCGCCGCCGCTCGCGCAAGCGCTCCATTGGCGGGCTGCGCTCGGCGCTCGGCTGGCATATGTTTTTTGCCATCACCGGGCTGGTGCTGATTTTCTATCACTCCTTCGGCAATTTCAATCCGCGGACAGGTACCTATGCCCTCTACGGCCTCATGGCGCTGGTCGTCAGTGGAATCATCGGACGCATCCTCGATCGAGTCATGCCTCGCCTGATCGCCCAGGAGGCCAGCAAGGCGCTCACCGTCGATGGCGAGGATCGCATCGAGGCCATCTCCCAGCGTCTGCAGAGCATCGTCGAGCATAATACACAGCAGGTGCGTGGCCTGGCGGCCCCCGCGGCCTCCAGTCCTCCCGCAGCCCAGGGACGCGGTGCGCTGCCGCGTGGCCAGACGCTCCACAGTCCCTGGGACCTGGCCTATCTGACGCTGCAGGAGACTCCCCAGGAGGTGAGCCGCTACGAGCGCGGCTATCGCCTGGTCCCCGATCCCAGGAGTCCGCTCAGCCAGCCCGGCGCCTTAATGCCCGGCGCGCAGGAGCAGATGGTGGCTATGCAGGAGGTCCAGCAGGCCCTGCGTCGTGAGCAGTTCTACCGCTACGTGATTCGCTACTGGCGCATCTTCCACGTCCTGCTGGCCCTGGTGACCGCTGGCCTCGTGCTCTGGCATCTAGAGTATGCCGCCTCTCTGATGATCCCCGTCTACTTCCATTGATGGGAGCACGGGCTGCTCTGACCTCTGTCGGCAGGGCAGGCAGGGTAAAACCCCGGCGGGGTCTGCCGCGTATCCCTGTTGGAGGGTAAGAATATGTCTCAAGATCTCTTGACGAGTGGCAGGCAGACAGGGGCCAGGCGGCGCATCTGGCCAGGGCGTTTTGAGATCATCTTCCATGCACTCAAAACGTTCAGGCTGATCGGGCATCTCCTGCTGGACCGGCGAATCCCGCTCTGGCGTAAGGCCGCTTTTCTACTTACCTGTGCCGCTCTGGCACTGGTGCTCTTCTTCCCAGATCTCTTTGGAGAGCTGATCACGAGCACACTTCTCCCGCTGGTGGGTACGGTGATCGGGGTACCCCTGGACGCCGGCTTCGACTGGCTAACCTTTGCGCTGGTGGTGGTCAGCCTGCTGCGCTTGTTCCCGCCGGAAGTGGTCGAGGAGGAGTATCAGCGCATTTTCCACAGGCGTTAAGGGCGGCTGTAGAGGGCAGGGCGGCGGGACGCGACAGCCTCAGCTGGGCGCTGAAGGATGGCTCGAGGAGAGCAGGGACACGCCTGGCTCGGGAGCGAGTCCCAGGCTCTCTGCTGGCTGTGAGTGGGGAATCTGAGAGATTCCTGACGAGTCTGGAGAGCGAATCGTAACTTGTCAGAAGGTTCAGAGAGAGTGAGGCAGGAGAACGCTCTGTACCTCTCTCGTCTCCTGCCCCGTGCCTTCTGCTGCATGTCTTGTGGCAACTCTTTGTACGGTTCGAGGCGTGCTCGTTATCCCTGTTAGCAGTTCCCGTGCGCTCTGTATTCAGAGATGAATGTTATCGTTCGGTGTCGATGGTCTGAACTTTGTGCCCGTGTTGATGAACACAACACTCTGGTCGCCGAGATGGATGATCATGTCCGGCTTGCCATCGCCGTTGACGTCCTTGAACTCCAGGATAGGCGTGGTGAGATCCAGATTCGGATCAGCTCCATAGAGGTAGGGACCCCCGTAGGAGATCATCTTCGCCGGGTCACCAGCCATCAATTCGACAATCACAATGTGGCGGTGCAGATTCATGGCGATGAAGTGGCTCGGGTGCTGCGCACTGTCACCACCGTGGCCGACGACGGCGTCTGTCTGGTATGTACGCGGGTAGCCGTAGCGGATGTCGTCCAGGCGCTGTGACCCCCACGAAACCAGCGACGAGGCGACCACCCACAGCGCCAGCATAGCCAGCATACCGACGCCTGTTGGCAGCAGCCAGTGAATCTTTTTCTTCTCACCTGGAGGGGGGCTGCTGGCTTTGTACGCTGGCTTCTGGGGCGCTGTTGTGGCTCGGATGCTACGCGATGACACCGGCGTGGCGGCCGTAGTGATCGGCTGCTGGCCGGTGCGGCGATAGGGAACCGGAACCTGGCGTGTGGTCGTCTGCGGGCTGAGGGCGCGCTGACTCCCCGTCAACCTGGGATTGTTGAGGCGGATCGCGCTCGATCCAGGTCGTGGCGGATTCGAGGCCAGGGGATCGTCTTCTGCAAGGTCGTCTACGGTATACTCGGGGATGTTGGCTCGCCGTGTCTGCGTGACAGGGAGGGGCATATCGTCTCTTTTGATCCTGGCGGACCGCCTAGCAGGATACTGCCTCTCTTCTCCAGACATTAGCTCTCCCTTTCTCGTTGCGATATTTCCTGGGCGCTGCGAACAAGGCCAATGCACGTTGCTCTATGATAGCACCAGACGCACAAATTGCATGCCCCCACGTATTATCTAAGATACTCCTGGGCCTTGTCAAGGATAGGTGTATGTAAATATAATGAACAAACGTTTTGCAGAGAAAGGATGCTCGCCTGCATCTGAACTATATCTCTATCGCCACTGTTATAATGTTGAATCGCCGGCGGGGGAATTGCCTCTGGCCGGCTCTTCTGGAGCCGTCGCGGAGCTGCTGAGCCGGCGGCGCTCCAGCCAGCGTTTGATACTGGCCTCCTGGCCCTGTGTGCCAGGCTCGTAGTAGCGTCGTCCGCGTAGATTCGCTGGCAGGTAGTCCTGAAGCTGCTCAGCGGGCGGGCGCGCCAGGTCCGGCGTTTCCAGAGACTGGTAGGAATCGTGGGCATAGGAGTAGCCCTGGCCATAGCCCAGATCCTGCATCAGGCGTGTTGGCGCGTTTCGCAGGTGGAGGGGAACCGGCTCATTGCGTGTCTGTTGCACATCTTCGCGTACGCGGCCGTAAGCGGTGTAGAGGGCATTGCTTTTAGGGGCGGTTGCCAGGTAGACCACGGCCTCGGCGAGAGCCAGGTTGGCCTCGGGCATCCCCACAAAGTGCACCGCCTGCTGGGCCGCCATGCAGAGGGGCAGGGCCTGGGGATCGGCCATCCCCACGTCCTCCACGGCGATGCGCACCAGGCGGCGGGCGATGTAGAGCGGGTCCTCCCCTGCCTCCAGCATACGGGCAAGCCAGTAGAGGCCAGCGTCGGGATCGGAGCCACGGATGGCCTTGTGCAGAGCCGAGATCGTCTCATAGTGCTGATCGCCGCCTTTATCGTAGAGCAGAGCCCGCTGCTGCTGGGCCTCCTCCACGCTGGCCAGGGTGATGTGGCCGGGCTGGTCATCGGCAGCGGGCCTGCAGCTCGCGGCAGCCAGTTCCAGGACGTTCAGCGCCGTGCGCGCATCCCCGTTGGCGAAGAGGGCAATCTGTTGCAAGGCCGCCTCGTCGGCCTGCAGGTGCCATTGTCCCAGCCCGCGCTCCCTATCGCCGAGGGCGCGGCGCAGCAGCAGCACGATCTGCTCATCGGCGAGCGCCTTGAGTGTGAAGACGCGGCAGCGCGAGAGCAGGGCGGCATTGACCTCGAAGCCAGGATTCTCCGTGGTTGCCCCGATCAGCGTCAGCAGACCGTGCTCAACGTAGGGCAGAACAGCGTCCTGCTGAGCCTTATTGAAGCGGTGGATCTCGTCCAGGAAGAGGATCGTGCGCTGCTTATTGAACTGGCGCAACCGGCGTGCCTCCTCGACAACGCGGCGCAGATCGGCCACACCTGCCGAGACCGCGCTCAGGGCCACAAAGCGAGCCTGCGTTCCGTGGGCGATCAGACGAGCCAGCGTTGTTTTACCGCTGCCAGGCGGTCCCCAGAGAATCATCGAGGGGATGCGGTCCTCCTCGATGCAGCGGCGCAGCAGTCTCCCAGGCGCCAGGAGGTGTTCCTGGCCAACGATCTCGTCCAGGCTGCGCGGGCGCATACGGGCCGCCAGAGGCTCCGCCATGGTCAAGGATGGTGCAGCGCCAGCGCTGGCCGGCTTCTCTGGCTCAAAGAGGGAGGCTTGCTCTGTCATCGTCGTCTGGCTCACTTTCTGCTCACTGTAGCGCTCTGCTGCGCACAAGAGTAACCTGCGCCGCCCTTCATCTGGGCCTGAGCCCTGGTCGGCGTGGAATAAAGAAGGTCCATGCGACTGTATTCGCTGATAGGAGATTCTATCCCATTACAAGGAGACCCCTTTCGATGCTTGATCTCACTGATCCCCGTCAGGCGCATATTGACCAGCGTCTGCGCTCTGATCCCGTTATCTGGCTTGGTAGCGTGCGCCCCGATGGCCGACCACATCTGGTGGTTGTCTGGTTTCTCTGGGATGGCGAGACCCTCTTGATCTTCAGCAAACCCAACCAGAAGGTAGCCAACATTCGTCAGAATCCCAGCGTCACACTGGCGCTGGACGACACGCGACAGGGGGCCGATCCCATCGTGATCGAGGGGCGAGCCACGCTACTCGACGAGCCAGCCAGCGCGCTGCTGCCTGTGCACGAGGCCTATCTGGCGAAGTACGCTCAGCGCATCGCCGCCCTTGGCTATACACCGGAGACCATGGCCCGGGCCTACTCACAGGCCATCCGCGTCGTGCCCACGCGCTTCATCGGCCTGTAGTGCTCGCGGCCGCCGGCCGGCGCTCCGCCGCTCCTCAATGCGCGCCGGAGTTGGTATGCCCCGCGTTCCCACCTGCTCAACGGCGAAGGAGGCCACACAGTTAGCGAAATCCACCGCCGCCGCAGGATCGCCATCGCGAGCGAGCGCGACCAGGAAAGCCGCGGCAAAGACATCGCCCGCGCCGGTCGGGTCGATCTCACGGGCGAGGTAGGCTGCGAAGTGGCGAGCCGTGCCGTCCTGGAAGAGCGTCGCTCCCTGGCGGCCAGCGGTGACCACCAGCAGAGGGACCAGCCGACTCCAGCGCCTGAGGAGGGTTGCGCTCTCGACCTGCCGGGCGCTCGCCAGCGGCGCCAGGTCGTCCTCGCTGAGGATCAGGGCATCCAGGTGAGGTAGCACTGCTTCGGCGGCCTCCCAGGATGTCGGCCAGACGCGCCCACTGGCATCCCAGCGGCGCAGCCAGCCCTGGGGAGTTGCGGCCAGAATGCGGCCGGGCCGGCGTGGAAAAAGACTCACCAGGGTTGGCGGCAGCTCCTGGGCCAGCGGGGCCAGCAGGACGATCGAAGCCTCGCGCCAGGCTGGCGGGATGTCCTCAGCCTGAAGCAGCGCACTGCGAGCGAGGAGGTACTGAGTGCGCTGACCATCGTGGTAGCGGTTCTCGAAGGTGGTGGTCTGCTCCGTCAGGTGCACCGCCAGGCCGATGCCAGGGAGCTGTGCTGGCAGTCCGTGGGCGAAGGCCGGATCAGCGCCCGTCACGATCGCCGCCGCGAGGCCCAGGCGCTCCACAGTGAGCGCCGCGAAAGTCACGGTTCCCCCCAGCGAGGAGGAGCCATCAGCGAGGAGGTCGCGCGTCACGTGACCGATGCACAGAAAGGCAGGCACCGCGATGCGCGCGGGCTGAAGGAGCACAGAAGGCATACAAGGCTACCTCGCTTCCCGTTCGCGCTTGAGAGCGCGCAGACTCAAAACCCCCTCCCCGTGGACCGTGGACGCCACATTTGGGAGCCGGCCGCGGAGGGACGGGCGGCGCATGCGTCACTCGTTGCGTGCCGCGTGGCGTGGCGTGCGCTCTAGCGTCCCGGCCGTTTGAGCGAGATCACCACCCGGCGGGCGTCGCCCTCACCAATGCTTTCAGTACTGATGTCCTGGCTATCGGCCAGGGCCAGGTGAACAATGCGGCGCTCATGGGGGGGCATAGCTTCGAGAGCGATCGAGCGGCGGTAGTTACGCACCTGCTGAGCGACGCGCAGGGCCAGCGAGCGTAGATTCTCCTCGCGACGCAAGCGATAGTTCTCAGCATCCACGATGATGCGCATGCGGCGTTTCGTGCGGTGGCTCACAATGAGGTTCACCAGCAACTGGAGCGCCGAGAGCGTTTCGCCACGTCGGCCGATCAGCAGCCCCAGGTTCTCATGAATGCCCTGGATGTTGAGGGTCAGCGGATCGGTAGAGCGCACCTGAACACTGGCGCGGATATTCATATAGCGCAGAATATGCTGGAGCACATCGACGGTGATCTCGATGTCCTCGCGCGTCGGATGGACCACCTCCTGCGGGGCTTCGCCGGTGCCGGTCGTGGCGTCCGCCGGGGTCTCCGCTGGAGTCTCCGTCATGTTTGCCAGGGCAGCGGCGGCCTGTTCAAAAATGCGGCTCTGTGAGCCGGCCAGCTGCGGAGCTGTCAGGCTCTGCAGCTCATCCGCGCCGTACTCCTCCTCATCCTCGTCGAGGTCATCCAGCTCATCCGCCTCGTCCTCATCGAACTCGTCGTCCTCGTCGAACTCCTCCTCATCAGCGAAGGTCGTTGGCGTCTTGCTGGCATTGAGGAACTCCTCATCCTCCTCGGCCTCGACCTGGCCCAGGATTGCATCGGCCATCTCAGGGGTGATCACCGCTCCACGACTCTGGCGGACCGTGACGCGGACACGGGCATCATGGCCACCCAGGCCGAACGTCCCACGAGAAGGCTCTTGCAGGACCGTCACCTCGACCTCGTCGCGGCGTTTCCCCAGGCGGATTAAGGCTTGCTGTACGGCTTCTTCAACACTTTTTCCACTGGCCTCTATGCTTTCCACTGCTTACTTGCCTCCCTTGAAGTATGGAAATGCAGGTCGGAGATGGTAATCAACCTGCCGCCCTCTCCGACCTGCATGCGATCTAGCCGCGAGTAGGATTTCTCTTAGGGACCGTGCCGCGCCGGCGGCTTGAGGAGCTGCGTGTACGGCGGCGCGAGCTGGCAGTGCCGTTGCGCAGCGAGCGTGTGCCCGAGGTCACGGTGGACAGCTCTTCCTCGATATCGCTGTCGGTCCCGGTGAGCTGGCGCGTCGACCGCGGGCCCTGGGTATCAGCGTCCGCTCTCTTCATGAACTCGGGGGTGGTCAGAAGGGCGCCCCAGCCGGTGACGAAGTACTGCTGTATGGCCATGAAGATCGAGCCAGTTGTCCAGTAGAGTGCGAGGCCGGCAGGGAAGGTCCAGCCGATAAAGAGCGTGACCAGAGGCATCAGCCAGGACATCATCCTCATCGTCTGCTGCTGAGCGGCCAGGGGGTCGTTCCCGCTGGTGGCGTTCGAGGAGGCTGCCTGCAGGGTGGGATTACGCATCTGAGCCATGCGTAGCTGGACGAAGGTGGCGACAGCCGCCAGGACGGGCAGGATGTGAGTCGGGTCGGGCGTGGCCAGAGAGAAGTGCCAGGTCGGGTTGAGGAACGTGAACCAGTCAAGGTTAATGTTCGGAAAATGGCTGAATCGGGGAAGGAAAGGATAGATAAAGCCATTGAGCCGTTCCAGACCCTGGACGCCCCTGAGGGCAGCATCGTCGAGCACAGCACGGAACGCGAAGTACAGGCCGTAGAGCACGGGGAACTGCACCAGCAGCGGAAGGCAGCCGGAGAACGGATTGACGTTGTACTCTTTATAGAGTTCCTGCAGGGCCAGAGCCTGGGCGCGCTGGTCATCTTTATATTTTTTGCGCAGGGCCGCAATCTGTGGCTGCAGCTCCTGCATGGCCTTGGCGGACTTCAGCTGATGGAGGGTCAGCGGGAACAGGATCAGGCGAATAATCACCGTGAGTACAATGATGGACAGGCCGAAGTCGCCAAAGAGGTGGTAGAGCAGCATCAAGACATTGAAGATTGGCTGCGTAAAGACGACATTGATAAAATCACTAAGCCCCACGGGATTTCTCCTGCCTTCCTCGATCTTGCCTAATGGCCCAGGTGTTCAGGTACCGGGTCATAGAGATCTCCATGATACAACGGATGGCAACGTGCAAGGCGCTTCAATGTCAGCCATCCCCCGCGCACCAGGCCGAAGCGTTGAATCGCCTCATATCCGTACTGAGAGCATGAAGGAATGAAGCGACACGACGGGGGCAGGATCACCGACAGTGTGCGCTGATATACACGAATCAGAAACAACGCTATGTATTTCACGGCTGCCGACCTTTGTTGACACGCTCTGACGGGTGTGCTTCCGTGGAGCGATCCGCAATAAGAAGCCGCGCCCGACGCAAGAGGGCCTGCACTTCAGCTCTCAGCGTAGAGAGGTCCGCCTCGAGAGCCTCGCGTCTGGCGATCAGCACGAGGTCCACACCATGCAGGCGAGGCACGAAGACTCGCACTGCCTCGCTGAGCCGACGTTTGATGCGATTGCGCTGGACAGCGAGCTTAAAGGTTCGCCGGCTGGCGATCAAGCCGACGCGCGGGCGATCGCCCTCAGCCGGTGCCCAGGCGAGGATCAGCAGCCTGGATGAGAGGCTTCTCCCCTGCTGCCGCACGCGCTGGAAATCGCGGCTATTGCGCAGGCGCAGTTCACGTTTAAGAGCCACATGCTTGAACGGTTCGTTTGCCACAGAACAGGGTGCCAGCGGCAGCGGAGGTCCGTCTGCCCTCCCTGATCCTGCGCTCCTTACACGGTCAGGCGCCAGCGTCCCTTGGCGCGGCGAGCCTTGAGCACCCGTCGCCCGGCGCGGGTGGCCATGCGTTTGAGAAAACCGTGCTCCCTTTTGCGAGGGACACGCTTGGGTTGCCAGGTACGTTTCATAACCCCTCTTTCTCCTCCACTAAAGGATGTCCTGTAGATTATAGCGGGTATCGATGCAGGCTGTCAATCGCGGAGGGGGGAGGGGCATGGCTGGCTGCTCTCTCCGCGGAATGACCGCTGTGCCTCGTTCCTCTCGGATGCCATGAGGCTGGCTCTGCGAAGGCAGCGGCGCGCTCTCCTCTCTGCTCTGGAGCCTCAAGGGACGGGCCTCTTGCGTGCTCGCGTGCGTGCGCTGCCGCTGCCTGGCCTCGCTGGCGTCTCTCTGCCCACCCATCCTGTCTGCTCGGCGGCGCCACTACGTCGTTTTGAAGCGCAGCAGCACGCGGCCCAGCTTGATCTCGTCGTTATCGTGCAGTGGTGTAGGCGTTTTAGGCGCCAGACGCTGCCGATTCAGAAAGGTATAGTTGGTACTGTTTTCATCCTCGATCATGTACTGGCCGTTCTCGATAAAGATGCGCGCATGCATCCGTGAGACCCCGCCCTCCTCGCCGCCGTGAGGCGTGAGGTCGATGTCGGGGAAGATGTTACTCACGGCATCTTCGCGGCCGATCAGGATGGTGTCCTTGCCGCTGATGTCGAACTCCTGGTTGTCGGCCTCCACGATCAGGCGGGCCTGCAGCCCTGAGGCTACGGGAGCCGCGGTGGGTGTGGGCGCCGCCGTCGGGGCGACGGGCGCCGGCGCAGGGGTCGCCATTGCGGGAGCCGCGGGAACACTGCTCACCGCCGCCGGGGCTCCCAGCAGGCTGACGCCGCAGTTGGAACAGAAGGCCTCGCCCTGAGGATTCTGGGCTCCGCAGGACGGACAGGCTTGCATGCCGGGCTGTGCGGAGACGGCGGGGGCCGCCGTGGCCGCTGGAGACACCGGCTGGCTGGCGGCCGGCGCGGGAGCGACGGCGTTCAACGGCTCGCCGCACTCGTCGCAGAAGGCGGAACCATCCGGGTTCTCGTGACCCAGCGAACAGTATACTGGCATGATCTACTCTCCTCCTCAAATCCGGTGAATACCCTGAAGGGCCATCCCCATCTCCTCGAGCGCTGGCGGAGGGCCGTCTTCAGCCGTACCCTGCCTGACACAGGAAACCTGTGCTCATTCGTTCGTGCGTTCGTGCACTCGCTCGTGCTCGCTCGCGGCGTACACACCTGGCCACTCAGGGCAGAATATCGTCGAGACGTTGTGTCAGCTTACGTGTCTTATTGCCGATCGACTTGACCTGCTCCTGCGAGACCTGCTGGCCCTTGCTGATCTGCTCGATCGCGGCCTGGGTCTCTTCATCCAGAATGCGCGTGACGTTGGGGGCCAGGCGCGTGGTGACCTTACCTGTGCGCTTGTACTCGTCAAGGAAGCGCGTCACGAGCCGCTGGGCGTTGGCTTTCTCGGCGAAGTTCATCACCCGTGCGTTGACCTGAGCCGCCTGCTCTGGATCGGTGGTGAAGGTGACCTTAATATCTTCACGGATGCGCTCGCCCACCAGGTTCGCGATCGGCACGTCGTAGGATAGCTCGGCCTGCGCGATGCGGAAGAGCCCGGCCGGACGCGGATCGATCATCAGCTCGACCAGCACAGCTTGCGGCGTCTCTTTCTCCAGATCGCCCAGGGGAATGACCACCTGGCGGTCGGAGAGGACGCTCTGCCCGAAATCGCTGATAATCGGCAGCACCTTCACAGCTTTTTTGGGTGAGACGCCGCCTGGCAGCCGCAGCGTCAGGGTCGCGTTGCGCACGGCCACGGCCACGGCGCTTTGTACCTGCTGCTGGAAAATGCTCATGGCGTCGGCGGGATTGCGGATGAACTCTGCCGGCATGCCGCCGCTCAGTTGCCCGATGTCATCGAGCAGGTTCTCGTCCCAGTCCTGGCCGATCCCCAGCGGATAGATGGCGATACCGGCAGCGGCGGCCTCGCGCGCCAGTTGCCGGCAGCGGTCGGAGTCGCCGTAGGTCACGCCATCCGTCAGCAGGATCATGCGGTTGACGGTGTTGGGAAAGTTGTAGCGGCGCAGTTCGTTGAGGCCCTGCATCATCCCCAGCGACATGGCGGTGCCGCCGCCGTCGCGGATGCGATCAATGGCGGCCTTCATGCCGACTTTGTCGTTCGCAGGCAGCGAGGGGATGATCACCTGCGCGGTGTCGTCGAAGATGATGACGGAGACGTAGTCGGTTGGCTCCAGATGGTCGATCACCATCTTGACGGCCTCTTTGACGTTATGCAGCTTTGCCCCTTTCATGGAGCCGGAGTGATCCAGCACCAGGGCGAAATTCAGCGGCAGGCGAACCTGGGCCATCATCTCGGTCGGTTTGGCCTCCAGCAAGACGTAGGCTAGCTGGCTCCCCCCGGTGACCGGCATAAAGTCCTTCCCAAGCTGATACGCCAGCACTACCTCACCAGGCATAAACTATCAGCTCCTTTCGTTTCTGGCAGCCTTCAGTATACCATATTGTTCAACGCACAAAGACCACAACGGCGCTGATGTTGTCATCTCCACCATTTGCATTGGCTGCCTCTATCAGTTGCGCACATGCGGTCTGCGGGTCTGTGGCCCGATTCAGAATGCTCTCGATCTGGGGATCGCGGACCATCTCCCAGAGGCCATCCGAGCAGCTCAGGAGGATGTCGCCCGGATACAGCTCTTGCTTGAAGAGATCGATCTGGACGTTCGGTCGGTCGCCAAGGCTGCGAAAGATCTGGCTGCGCTGTGGATGGGTGTAGACCTCATCGGGCTGGATGAGGCCGCCGGCCACCAGTTGTCCCACCAGGGAGTGGTCGGTTGTCCGCTGGTAGAGCTGGCCGCCGCGGACCATGTAGGTACGGCTATCGCCCACATTCACGATATACGAATGGCGCCCCACGACCATAAAACCGGTCAGGGTGCAGCCCATATCGGTCTTGTTCTGCTGATTGACCTGGCAGAGGCGGCTGTTGGCCTCCTCTACGGCCGCCTGCAGAATCTGCACGAGGTGGTCCTCGTCGGGGGCCGGCGCTGGCTGCTGACTCTCCTTCTCGGCGCTCAGTGGAGCGGCCAGCAGGGTGCGGACGATCTGCTCGGCGATGGTGTTGACGGCGATGCGGCTGGCAAGCTGTCCGCTGGCGTGCCCTCCCATGCCGTCGGCGACAATGAAGATCCCCAGCGGCTGCGAGATAGACTCGTGGCTGCGTTGGAGCAGCAGGAGCAGGGTGCTGTCCTCGTTAGGCTCGTCGCGCCTGACGACGCCGGCGTCTGAGAGAGCGGCGGCCACCAGGTGGACGCCTTCGGGGAAGGGGTCGCGTTCGGCCTGTGGCTGCTCGATGGCGTAGGTGCGGCCTTCCTCGATAAAGGTGTTGACGATCTCTCCCGGAATGAGCAGCTCTTCGGGTCTGGTATGCTCAGGGGTGAATTCGTGCATCAGGTAACTGGCACCCAGCAGCTCGGCGCCGCAGTTGATGCAGAACTCATCTCCCTCGGCGTTCTGGTCGGAGCCGCAGTTCCAGCAGTGCTGATAGCCCTGCTGATCGGTGACCTGATAGACGCGCTCATGCTCGCTCTCGTGCACGAGTGCATTGACCTGGTAGCGTCCGCCCACGAGGGTGCCGCTCTCCAGGGGGCCGGCGGCGCTGGCCGGGCTGGCGCTCTCTTCCTGCTGAGGAACCTCCTGTGAAGCTGGCTGCTCCTCCTCGTGCTCTGCCTGAGCAGGCTGATCCTCTGCTGGACCCGGGGTCCCTGGGGTCTCTGATGTCTCTGACATACTCCTGATCCCTTTCTCTGCCAGGGCCGGGGGGACTGATTCCTCGGCCCTGGCTGGTTCTTCCTCTGCGGAGGAGGCCCTGGCGGGAGCGACCTCGCTCTCGGCCGCCGGAGCTGCAGGAGCCGCCCGGGCCTCCTCCTGCGGCTCCGGCGTGGCCGGGGCCAGCAGCACGGTGGGCAGGTCGGCGATATGGCTTGAGCCTGAGCCGCCCTCGGCGGGTGTCTCCCTGGCACTACCCTGCTGTCGCTCTTGCTGCTCTTGCTCCTGCTCAAGCTCGCGCTGCCAGAGCCGGCTGTGATAGGCGATCATGCGCTCTGGCGTGAGAATCAGGGTAGGCGCCAGGCTCGGATCGTCGGTGGCGCCAGGCGCTGGGGGGGCTGCTGGTGGTTCGGGCACGACGACCTCTAGCTCGGCCGGCGGCTCGGCCCGCAGCGAGCGTCCGCAGCCCTTGCAGAACTTGGCGTCATCGCGGTTATGCGTGCTGCATACTGGACAGATCATACCTGCTCTCTCCTCTATCTCTTGAACGGACGCGATCTCGCGTATCCTAGAGCTGTTTCTGGAGGCGAAGCGCCTCGGCGTTGCTGGGATCGCGCTGCAGGGCCTCGCGAATCATCTGACGCGCCTCGACCTTCTTGCGCATTTTTAAGTAGCAGGCGGCCATGGCGCTGTAGATACCTGGATCGTCGGGGTTACGCTGGCGGGCCTGCTCCAGGGCGCTCAACGCCTGATTCCACTCGTTGATGCGCATGTGGGCCCTACCCAGCTCGTACCAGCCGTCGGGATGGTCGGGATCGCAGCGTGTGGCCTGCTGTAACACGCTGATGGCCGACGAGTACTGCCTGGTCTCGCTATATAAACGGCCGAGGGTGATGAGGATGAGGGCGTGATCGGGATTGATTTTCAAACCTTCCAGGAAGTACCCTTCGGCCTCACGCTGGTAGCCCTGCTTCATGGCCACCAGGCCGAGCTGATAGTAGATGGCGGAGTCGCGCGGGGCGATCTTCAGGGCCTCTTTGACGGCGCCGACGGCCTGGGAGTAGAGGCCCAGATCGTGAGAGCACATGCCGAGCTGGAAGTAGGCGTCCAGGGCATTCGGGCGGCTCCTGGCGGCCTTCTCGAAGTGCTCGGCAGCCTGGGTCATCTGCTCGCGAAAGCGTGACTCATCCTGGTCGCGCAGGGACTGGGCGTACTGGCGGCAGGCGCGTCCCAGGTTGTAGAGCACGTCGTAGGATGGGCGGCCGAGGGCCAGCGCCTGTTTGAACTGCTCCACGGCCTCGGCGTAGTGTTTGTTGTTCAGCTCCTGCAGGCCGCGCCGGTAGAGGGCCAGCGGGTCGTTGCTGGCCAGGGGGGGCGCTGTGATGGGGCGGGCGCGGATGGGCTGGCGGACGTTGCCGGCGGGCAGGGGGGCATAGGCCGGTGCCTGCATGCGCGGGCTGGGTGGAACGACGCTGGCGCCCTGCACCAGGGGCTGGCCGTCGCGCTTGCAGAACTTGGCGCCGGGCCGGTTCTGGAAGCCGCAGCGGGGGCAGATCGGCCCGGCGACCGGCGCCTGGGCCTGGACGGCGGGCACCACGATGGTGGCGTTGGGCGAGATGGCCGGGATCTGGATCGTGGCGGGCGCCGCCTGGTTGGGCAGGCACTGCTGCAGGGCCACACGCATGGCCTCGGCGCTCTGGAAGCGCTGCGCCGGGTCCTGCTGCATGGCTTTGATGATCACCTGCTCGATGGGGCAGACGATGCGTTCGCCCACCTGGACGGTGCGCAGCCTGGGGTTGCGCGCCCGAATGCTGCCGGGCGCCGGGGTCTGAATGGGATCTGGCTCGTGGTTGGTAAGCAGATGGTACATGGTGGCGCCGAGCGAGTAGATGTCGGAGCGCGCGTCGGTCTGCACCAGCCGGCCGGGATTCTGGGGCGAGCGTTTCTGGCCGGGCGCAGTGATCGAGCCGAGATGCTCTGGCGAGGCATAGGAGATGGTTCCCAGATTCTCGGTATTGGTGCGCTTGTTCGGATTGAAGCGCCGCGCGATGCCAAAATCGATGAGCTGCACCTCTCCCTCGGGGGTTACCATGATATTGCCCGGCTTCAGATCGCGCAGAATGATCGGAGGCTGGCGCGAGTGGATGTAGCTCAGGGCCTCGCAGACCTTGATCATCCAGGCGATGACCTGCTCCTCATCGAGGGGGGCCCCGCGCTCTTCCAGGATCTTGTCCAGGCTTTTGCCCGGCACGAACTCCATCACAAAGTAGTAGTTGCCGCGCTCCTGAAAGCTGACGATCAGCGAGGGAATGTTGGGGTGCTTGAGGTTGAACATCAGGTCGATCTCTTTGTTGAACCGCTCGATCGCCGCCTTACGCTCCTCTTCGGGCATCCCCGGATTGATGAGCAGCTCTTTCACGGCGCGGTAGAAACCGGGACGGTCTACCTGTTCAACCTTATACACCGTGCCCATGCCGCCTTCGCCGAGCACCTGAACGATTTTGAATTTTCCATCGAGAATCGTGCCTATTGGGAGAGCCATAACGCTGTCTTCTCCAACCGCCGTTAGCGCGCATGTGCCCGCACAACCAGAGCGGTAATATTGTCCTCGCCGCCGTGGGCGTTGGCCAGGGCGATCAGGCTGTCGCAGATCTCCTGAAGCGGGCGTGGCTCGCTCAGCAGCCTGCGGATGTCGTCATCGCGCACCATTTCCCAGAGCCCGTCTGTGCAGAGCAGGAGCATGTCGCCGGGCTGCAGCGTTTCCTGGAACACGTCGACCTCGACCTGCTTGCGACCGGCGCCCAGTGAGCGATAGATGAGATTGCGCTGCGGATGTGTATAGACCTCGTCCGGTGTGATCCGGTTGGCCTCGACCAGCCTGGCGACCAGGGAGTGGTCTTTCGTCAGGGCTTTGAGCTGTCCCTGGCGCAGCAGGTAGGTCCGACTGTCGCCCACGTTGGCGACGTAGGCTGTACCCTGATAGACGAGCGCGGTGGTGACGGTGCAGCCAAGGCCGCGCGCCTCTCGCTGCTGCTCGCCGTGGTGGATGATCGCGCTGTTGGCCTGCTTAATGGCGCTGACCAGCCGCTCCTCGACGGAGCGGATGATGGGTGTCTCCGGGAGGCGCACGGTCTTGCTGGCCGTCTCTTCTCTGCTGCTTGCCCTCTCGACTGGATGGAGCCTGACGGTCGGCTGCTCCTCGGGCGGAGGGGTGAGCCGGATGGTCGGCTGCTCGGAGATGGGCTGGAAAAAGCCCTCCAGTGCCCGGCTGATGGTCTCTACGGCCAGGCGGCTGGCCACTTCTCCAGCTTGATAGCCTCCCATGCCGTCTGCGACAATAAACAGGGCGACGTCCCCCTCCTCGCTGATGCGCCAGTAGGCGCAGTCCTCGTTCTGTTCTCGCTGCTGACCCACGTCAGTTTTATCCGCGGCAATCAATGTCAATACCATGCTAGGGTACCTCATGTAGACGGGCTTTTTCTACAGTATTTTATGTTGTGCTCACTATAACATATCGTATTATTGGTGACAAATGATATAAGAAAGCCACCGCTATGCACAGGACAGAGAGAGTTGAGCGGCGTACTCTGAGTGTATCACCTGGCCATCACACTCGTCTATACGTGGCATGGCTGCGAAGGTTGTAGCCGGGGGAGCGCGAGGCCTTTGCCTGGCGCCCGGCCCAGGGTCCAGCAGAGCAGGGTAATCAGCACCACCAGCAGGCCGACGGCTGTCAGCGCTAGCTGAGTCATCAGGCCAATGATCACCAGCAGTAGCCCGGCGGCGGTGATCAGGGGACAGAGGCTGGTGTCGGGGCCTGGCGCGGCGCGCTGCTGCCGGCTGGCCAGGGTCTCCTCGATCAGTGCGTACAGGACGCGCGCGTCGAAGGGCTTGGCAAGGTAGTGCACCTGCTCATCTGGCTCGCAGGCGGCCTGGAGCGTGCGCGATCCGGCCTCCCAGGAGAGGACGATGATGGGCACGTCGCTGATCTGTGGCGTGCTGCGCAGGGTGCGCACGAGTGATCCGTTACTGTGGCTTCCTCTATCGATATCCACGATCAACAGGTCGGGGTGCGCGCTTTCCTGGGCGGCCAGCGTGGCTGGCAGGCTGGAGGAGCTGGCCTCCAGCACGTGCATGGCCCGCTGTTGCAAGCCGAGGGCGATCAATCGCCGCAATGAGGTCTCTCCCTCGATCAAGAGGACGGTGCGGGCTGCTTCGTCTGTCATGGCTCTCTGGCTCTCCTGCAGCTTGCAGCCGGGCTGTCGGCTGGCTTCTCTGCTCTCTGCTCCTGCCGTGCAGGATAGGGGTTCGGCATTACAGATGCTTGGAGAAAGCCCACCTGGTCCTTACAGGAACCTGAACGTCGCCATTCTTCTTGCCCGGCGGTGCCTCTCTGCGATTCACGGGTGGAATCGCGTTGATTGAGTCAGACGGCATCAACCATTCGGGTAAGGAGGTTTTTGTGCACTATATAAAGTACGTTTTATCTGGCGCGCTGGTTGCACTGCTGCTCGGCCTGAGCCTGCTGGTCGCTGACCAGCTCCGGTCGCCGGTCGCGGTGCGGGCGGCCTTTCAGGGGCAGGCGGTGGGCGCGCTCTCTCCGTTGCTGGCGCGCAGTCAGTGGCTGGGGGTCGACCGCAGCGCGCGCACGCTGCAGTTGAGCGTGGGTCTGAAGCTGCGTAACCTTCCTGCTCTGCAGCGGCTGCTGCGCGATCTCTATGATCCGGCCTCGCCGCGCTACCACCACTTCCTCAGCGTGGCGGACTTCACGCGCGAGTTTGCTCCCACGCCTGAGGTGCAGCAGCAGGTGCTGGCCTATCTACGGGGGCAGGGCTTCACGATCACGCGCACCTTCCCCAATCGCCTGCTGATCGATTTCAGCGGGCCCCAGGCCCTGGCTGAGCGGGTCTTTCAGGTGCAGATCAACGACTATCGCGCGCCCGATGGCCGCCGCTTCTTCGCGAACAGCAGTCCGCCGGCGCTGCCGGCCTATCTGGCCGCCTCGATCGATGCGGTCACGGGCCTGGACAATGCGGCGCGTTTCTTCCATCCGCCGATCAGCGCGCGCAGCCGCCCTCATCTGCGTGCGACGGCGAACGGCACCTGTCCTGGCCCGGGCCAGAGCGGCGGCGCGGCCCAGGTAGCCTATATCCCTGCGCAGTTTGCCACGGCCTACAACTACAGCGGTCTCTACCAGCAGGGCCTCACGGGAAGCGGCCAGGTGGTGGGCCTCTTTGAGCTGGACGGCTACGCGCCGGGCGACATTCAGGTCTATGCGCAGTGTTTTGGTGGGGGCAGCGTGGCCCTGCAGAATGTGCTGCTCGATGGCTTCAATGGCCAGCCGGGCCAGGGGGCGATTGAGGTGGAGCTGGATATCGAGGCGCTGATCGGCATGGCGCCGCATCTGGCGAAGATCCTCGTCTATGAGGCCCCCAACACGTTGCAGGGCTATAATGACGAGTTCATGCGCATTGTCACTGATCGCACGCCAGTGGTCAGCGTGAGCTGGGGCGACTGCGAGTCCAACGTGACGGCTCAGGAGCAGGACCAGGAGAATAAGATCTTCGCGGAGGCGGCGGCACAGGGGCAGAGCATCCTGGTGGCCTCCGGCGATAGCGGCAGCGAGACCTGTCTGATGCAGAACTATAATTTCTCGCTGGTGGCCGATGATCCGGCGGTGCAGCCCTATGTGACGGCGGTGGGGGGCACGACGCTGACGCTGACGAGCAGCAATGCCTACGCTGGCGAGCATGTCTGGAATGATGGCTTCCTGGGCGGCGCCAGCGGTGGTGGCATCAGTCAGCATTTTGCGATGCCTGCCTGGCAGAAGGGGCCGGGTGTGCAGAATCAGTACTCCAACGGACATCGCGAGACTCCCGATGTCTCGCTCGACGCTGATCCGGCGACGGGCTATCCTATCTACTGTACCGCTGGCTCCTCATGCAGCGGCAGCGGCAGCGGCGCCGGCAGCGGCTGGATCACCATCGGGGGCACGTCGGCTGCGGCCCCTATGTGGGCGGCGATGGTGGCCCTGGCGAATCAGCAGGCCACGCGCAGCGGCAGGAGTGTGGTGGGCTTCCTCAATCCGGCTCTCTACCGGCTGGCGGCCGCGACGAGCAGCTACCGGCGCGACTTCCACGACATCACACCGCCGAGCAATAGCAGCACGCCGGCCAACAATGATCTGCTCGGCTTCTTTGGTCTCTACCCGGTGACGGTGGGCTACGACATGGCAACGGGCTGGGGCAGCTTCAACGCGGCCGCCCTGGCGCAGGACCTGGCGAACCCGAGCTAACCCGAGCTAACCCGAGCTAACCCGAGCTGAGGGGAGCCTGACCGCGCAGAGGCTCGGCTCCTGGCCAGAGCCAGAGCGGGTCTGGCCTCTCTCGCAGAGGAACAGGCAGGGAGAGCAACGCGCTGCTCTCCCTGCCTGTCTGTCTGCTCTGTCCGCCCCGCATGAGAGGAGGCGGACTGTCGGCCCTGCTCTGCCTCCAGAGGTCGCTGCGTGCGGAGGAGCTAGCCTTTCCCGACCTTGCCGCGCGTGCGGCCGAGGTTGCCGGGGATGTCCTCATTGAGGCCGATGTGGTTGACCACGACGCGCACGCCGGGGATCTGCACCAGCTCGTCCTCCAGCATATACTTCATCTGGCGCGTGGGCACCTCGCCGTAGAGATTGAGGACGTAGTTCTCGACCAGCACGCGCAGGTCGCGGGCGCCCTCGAGCTTCCCCTCCTCCTGCAGCTTCGCGATGCGCCGATTGGCCTCATTGAGGATGGCATCCTCGGCGACGATGAAGTTGCGCACATCGAGCACGTGTGGCAGCTTCCGGATCTCTTCCTCGATGGCCATCTTCTGGGCCTCCAGCTCGACCTTGCCGTAGAGAGCCAGAACCACGCCTTCCTGCTCGACCTCCACATTGACCGGGTGGGCGCTCCAGGCGAGGTCGCCGCGCACCACCAGGCGGTCGACGATGGCCTGAGCCTCCTCACGCACCTCTTCGGCCAGGGGGCTGACCCCGCTCTCGCCGATGATCTGACTGGAGGCCTCATGCTCGGCATGCGCGTGCGGGTCCTCCAGGCCCCAGCCCACGATGCCCACGAGGGTCCCCACAGCGCCCACCAGCGCCAGCAGCGGCGTCTGATCGATGATAAGCAGGCCGATGAAGGTAATGAAAATAGCGACGCTGGCAATCAGCGGCCAGTAACTGGGACCAGGCAGGTGCATCTCAGCGCCCGCCACATCCTCCTCGTAGTCGGGGAGGATCGCCGCGGCCAGATCGCTCGTCGTCACGTTGATAGCCCGAAGGGGAGTTTCCATACTATCGCTTCTCCGCCGAAACGTTCTTCTGCATAGACAGCATACATAGCTCTGGAAGGCTGGCAGATCGCACGTATCCCTCCTCTGTGTAAGGATAGCAGGTAGCGGACATTCTTGCAAGCAGGCCGGCCCTGGGGGCCGCTGCGCGCCCACTACCCGCCCGTCCGCAGGGAGGAGGAGCTGCCGCGCCTTCCTGACAGACCTTCTCTACTCGTTCAACAGGATCTTCAGATCGTCGGTCAACTGCGCGGGGGCGAAGTCGTCGTCGAGCAGCACCCGCTCGCGCCCCTGCTTATCGAGCACGTACAGGACGGTCGTATGGGTCACACTGCCGCTGCTGCTGTTCGCCGTGGCGGCCTCGGCGTCGATGCTGTAGGCCTGCCAGACGGGGGCGAGGGCGGCGTGCGTGCCGATCAGAAAGTGCCAGTAGGCGGTCATCTGGTGAGTATTGGAAAAGGTCAGGGCCGAGGCGCGCGTATCGCCCGTGGGATCGACGCTCACGGCCAGCACCGCCACGCGCTGCGCAGCGCTGCCGAGCTGCTGCATGACCGTGTGCAGCTTATCAGCGGTCAGCGGGCAGACTGTCGGGCAGTGTGTATAGAGAAAGGTGACCACCACCGGCTTGCCGCGAAACTGCGAGAGCGAGATCGGCTTGCCGAACTGATCGGTGAGGTGAAAGTCGGGCGCAGGCCGGCCGTCGAGGCCTGTGCCCTGCAGGCCGTCGCTACTGGTAGGGCTGGCGACAGGCTGGCCACTGGCCGGGCTGCCAGCGCCATTACGCACGCTCACCAGGGCGATGACCAGTACCACCAGCAGGGCCATTATCAAGACAGAGAGGCGCGAAGCCAGGCGCCAGTTCAGCCACCTCACAGTTCTTCATCTCCTCCCTAACGCAGAATAACGCGATCCAGCACCATGGCGGCGAAGATCATCGCCAGGTAGCAGTTCGAGTACCAGAACAGCCGCCGGGCCCAGCCGCGTGACTGTCTTTCGCGCAGCAGGCGCAGGGCCATATAGACCAGGATGCCGCCCAGCACCAGGGCAGCGGCCAGATAGAGATAGCTCATGGCATGCATGGCGAAGAGGACCAGGGTCACTGCCAGCAGCAGCAGCGAGTAGAGGAAGATCTGTTTGCGGGTCTCATGCTCGCCGAGCATGACGGGCAGCATAGGCACACGCGCCTTCTCATAGTCCTTCTCGATCAGCAGCGAGAGCGCCCAGAAGTGGGGCGGCGTCCAGTAGAAGATAATGGCGAAGAGCCAGATGGCCGGCAGCGTGATCGTACCGGTCACCGCGGCCCAGCCGACGAGGACAGGCACGGCCCCGGCGGCGCCGCCGATCACGATATTCTGGGCCGTCGAGCGTTTGAGCCACATGGTATAGACGCAGACGTAGAAGAGGATGGCCGCCGTGGCCAGGGCTGCGCTGAGCAGGTTCACGAAGACCGCCAGGGTCAGAAAGGAGGCCACGCCGAGCACGATGCCGAAGATCAGGGCCTGTTGCGGCTGCACGCGGCCGGCGGGCAATGAGCGGCGGGCCGTGCGCCCCATGATGCGATCGATGTCGCGGTCGTAGTAGCAGTTGATGGCGTTAGCGCTGCCGGCCGCGAGGGCCCCGCCGAGCAGGGTCGCGCAGAGGAGGCCCAGGGGGGGGAGGCCACGGTCGGCGATCGCCATGGCGGCCGCCGTGGTGCCGAGCAGGAGGACGGTCACATGCGGCTTCATGAGATCGATGTAGCCAGAGATCGTCTGGCGCAGCGGCCCCACGGTTTCGCGGCGCGCGCTCTCCACGGCTTCAAGCTGCTCGAGTTCGACGCCCTGGGGGGCGGCCCGCAGTTGACGAGCGGCCAGGACCGCCAGCAGCACCAGCAGACCCCAGACGGCGCTGGCCAGCGCCAGGTGCAGGCCACGGATGAAAGTGACCATATCGGTGTTGGGGATGCTGCCGATGTGCAGCGCGCCGCTGGTGAGCAGAGGGATGAAGCCGCCGACGATGGCCTGCAGGACGAAGATGCCGCCGGCGCAGAGGGCCACCAGCGCCTGGCCGCGGGCCACGTGGCGGCGGCGCCAGGCTGAGAAGAGCGTCCAGGCCACAACCAGGCCAATGATGGCCGCCAGCAGGCGATGCAGGCTATTGATATCCGCCAGCCGGGCCATGCCAGGCAGGACCTGTCCGCAGAGCGGCCAGCCGGTGCAGGCGAAGGTCGCGCCGCTGCCGACCACGTAGGAGCCACTCAGCAGCAGGCCATAGGCCAGCAGGGCCGTGGTCACGGCCAGGCGCAGAAAGCGGCGCGTTCGCGCGGGGTGCTCCTGGCTGGGAGCCGGCTGGCCGGCCATCACGGCGATGGTGATCACCGTTGCAAAGATCGCCAGGGCCGTGGCCAGGTGGGCCGTGATGATCTCCGGTGGCAGCTTCCACAGGACAGTCAGGCCGCCCAGGACGATCTGCACCACCAGCAGCGCCGGAGCAATCAACGCCGGAACGAGCACCTGCCGCTCCTTGCGCGCCCACAGCAGAGCGCAGACGGCCAGGGCGATGATCAAGATACTGACGATCGAGGCAGTATAGCGGTGTGATTCCTCAAGCAGGGCGCGTACGTTGGGAAAGACGAAGGGCCGGCCATAGCAGAGGGGCCAGTCCGGGCAGCTCAGGCCGGCGTCGTTGACGCGCACCGTGCCGCCGAGCGCCACCAGCACATATGTGAAACCAACCGCCACCCATGCGATACGGCGTATAATTTTCATGACAGGTACAGGCTCCTGGTCAATAAGTTTCCTTCTCATAAGATAGCCCGCTGAGTCTAGAGAGAGCCAGCACTATTGTCGGGGGCCTGCCTGATACGCTCCTTGCAGGCCTGGGGCCCTACCTTACAGTTGCCTGAATGATGTTGTCGCCGTCCTCTCACCCTGCTATAGTATTGAGCAGGAACGCCTACATGCAAGCATGGGGCATCGTTGCCCGTCGAGAAAGGTTGCCATCTCATGGCAGATATCGGCCTGAACTTCTGGCTTACGGCCTGGCATTTCATCCCGTCGGTGGTCGTGGGATGCGTGGCCCTGGCTGGGCTCTACCTCTACGCCATCGGGCCCCTGCGCAGGCGCGCTGCGCTGGGGGAGCCAGTGAAGCGCAGTCGGGTGGTGGTCTTTCTGCTGGGCGTGCTGGTCATCCTGCTGGCGCTGATTTCGCCGCTGGACGAGCTGGGCGACGAGTATCTCTTCAGTGCGCACATGCTCCAGCATCTTCTGATTACGCTGGTGGCGCCGCCGCTCCTGCTCTGGGGGACGCCTGGCTGGCTCATCCGGCCGCTGCTACGCCAGCCGCTGATCCTCAGGCTGGCGAAAGGCCTGACGCTGCCAGTGGTGGCCTTTGCGCTCTTTAACGGAGATATCTTTCTCTGGCATGCGCCCGTGTTATATGACGCGACGCTGGAAAACGAAGGCATTCACGTGGTGGAGCATCTGACCTTTATCATCACCGCGCTGATCTTCTGGTGGCCGGTGCTCAGTCCCCTGGAGGGCGAGCTGGGGCCGCTGACGTTGCCGGGGCAGGTGCTCTATCTGTTTCTGAGCGGCATGCCGATGGTATTGCTGGGAGCGGGCCTGACCTTTGTGCCGCCGCTCTACGCCCCCTATCTGGCGGCGCCGCGCATCTGGGGGATCTCGCCGGGCACAGATCAGGAGCTGGGTGGCCTCATCATGTGGGTGCCAGCCAATATCATGGTGATTGTGCTGATGAGCGTGCTCTTCCTGCGCTGGATGCTGGAGCAGGAGCGGCGCCAGGCGGAGCGCGAGGCGCGCCTCTGGCGTGAGGAAGAGGCGGCCCATCAGGGCGATGCCGCGCCGCCGTCAGGGCCGGGCGTGGCCGTCGAAGGGGTGGATGGCAGCGCCGATCTCGCGCCGCCGCGGGCGGCCGGGGTTCCGCGCGATGGGTGAGGTCAGTGAGTGAGGTCGGTGGGTGGATGCAGGGTGGATGCGGGGGAGACGGCGCTGGCAGGGCAGCAGGGAGCAGGGCGGCTCCTGAGGGAGAGCAGGCCCGTGCAGGCCTGTCGCGGGCATTCAGGCGGCTGTAAGGTCGGGCCCGCTGCCTGCAAGTCGCCTGTCAGGGGAAGCCACTAGAGTAGCCGGAGAGAGTGGGGTAATCCAGGCGGCTCCTGGGGAGCGCGCGCTTTCCTGCTCCGCGCGGGCAGGGCAGGCCCGAGGAGGGATGTCGCTGTTCCGCCATGCCGGTATGCCGGTATGCCGATGGAAGCCCCTGAGTGAGCCAGCAGATCTGTCAGACCTGTCATTACCATAAGCGATAATCTGTGTTCATTTAGGAGTTTGAGCTGTGAGGATGCCTGTATTTCGAGGGAAGAGACGTTGGGCCTTGCTGCTCTCGACGTTGATCTTATCCTCGCTCCTGTTCACTGCCTGCAGCGGTTCGCCGCCCTCGATCCTCAATCCGGCGGGTCCAGTTGCGCAGTGGGAGGCCAATCTCTTCTGGTTTGTCCTGGCCGTCGCCACCTTTGTCTTTGTGGTGGTTGAGGGCATTCTGGTCTGGTCGATTATTCGCTTTCGCGAGCGGCCGGGGATGCCGGAGCCGCGCCAGATTCACGGCAACACCACCCTGGAGGTGATCTGGACCGTTGCGCCCTCGATCTTCCTCTTTGTGGTGCTGGTCTTCACCATTCGCACGATGTTCCAGGTAGCGACGCCGCCGGTCGGTGGCAACCAGCTTGAAGTCACGGCGGTCGGTCATCAGTGGTGGTGGGAGTTCGACTACCCGAAGCAGATGGTGAACATTCCCAATGGTCCCCAGGTCCAGGTGGATACGATCACGGCCGATGACCTGGTGGTCCCTGTTGGCTACACCATCCACGTCAAGCTCTACTCGAACAACGTCATTCACAGCTTCTGGGTGCCGGAGCTGACCGGCAAGACCGATGTCGTGCCGGGTCACGACAACGAGAAGTGGTTTATCGCCGATAAAGCCGGGACCTATCGCGGACAGTGCGCCGAGTACTGCGGTCTGCAGCACGCGAACATGGTCTTCCATGTGATCGCCCTGCCGCCCGACCAGTTCGCCACCTGGGTGAGCGGCCAGGAGCAGAAGGTGGCCAACACTCCGCAGGCGCGTGGTCAGGCGCTCTTTGTCTCCAAGGGCTGCAGCGGCTGTCATGGCATTGTGGGGGTCAACCTGAACAGCTTCGATCAGCAGCCGCAGACGCTGCTCGGACCGAACCTGACGCATTTCGGCAGCCGCGATCTGATCGCCGGCGGGGTGCTGACCAATACGCCACAGAACCTGGCGGAGTGGCTGCATGATCCGCAGGCGGTGAAGCCGGGGAACGACATGCCCAACCTGGGTCTGTCGCAAGCGGAGATCAACGATCTGGTGGCCTATCTGGAGAGCCTGAAGTAAAGCGCATGATGCGCGGCTGAGTTCTCGGTCCATCTCCCCGGAACGCTTGATGGGGCTGGATATTCGGAGGATTTTTCAATGGCAACCCGTACTGTCGTTGAGCGTCCTGCTCTGGTCAGACAGAAACGCTTTAGCGAGACCTACCTTGGCCAGTGGATCACGACGACCGATCACAAGAAGATCGGCATCATGTACATGGTCACGGCCTTCTTTTTCTTCGTGGTCGGCGGGTTGGAAGCGTTGCTGATCCGTACGCAGCTGGCGCTGCCGGATGGCAAGGTGCTCGACCCGGAGACCTACAACCAGATCTTTACGATGCATGGCACCACGATGATCTTCCTCTTCGTGATGCCGATGTTCACGGGTCTGGGCAACTATGTCGTGCCGCTGATGATCGGGGCGCGCGATATGGCCTTCCCGCGCCTGAACGCCTTTGGCTACTGGGTGGTGCTCTTCGGCGGCCTCTTCCTGCAGTCGAGCTTCCTCTTCGGGGCGGCTCCCAACGGTGGCTGGTTCGCCTATGCGCCGCTGACGGAGTGTGGTGTGCAGGGGGTCAATTGCTTCCCCTCGACGCCGGCCATGAACATGGATTTCTGGGCGCTGGGCGTGCTCCTGCTGGGCGTCTCCTCGATCTCGGGCGCGCTCAACTTTGTGGTGACGATCTTTAAGCTGCGTGCGCCGGGCATGACGATCAACCGCATGCCGCTCTTCGTCTGGATGACGCTGGTGACGTCGTTCCTGCTGCTCTTCGCGCTGCCGAGCCTGACGGCGGCGGCTGGCCTGCTGCTGCTGGATCGCCATCTGGGGACGCACTTCTATCAGGCGGCTTTCAACGGTGATCCGGTGCTCTGGCAGCATCTCTTCTGGTCCTTTGGCCACCCGGAGGTCTATATCCTGATTCTGCCGGCCTTCGGGATCGCCTCGGAGATCCTGCCGGTCTTCTCGCGCAAGCCGATCTTTGGCTACACGTTTGTGGCCTGGTCGGGCGTGGCCATTGGCTTCCTGAGCTTCACGGTCTGGGCGCACCACATGTTTGCTGTGGGCCTGCCGGTGGTGGCTCAGGCCTTCTTCGCGACGAGCACGACGCTGATCGCTATCCCGACGGCGGTGAAGATCTTCAACTGGCTGGCGACGATCTACGGTGGCAAGCTCTCGTTTAAGACGCCGATGCTCTTCGCTCTGGGCTTTGTGGCGATGTTCCTCATTGGTGGTCTCAACGGGGTGGCGCTGGCGATTGTCCCCGTCGACTATCAGGTGACGGACAGCTACTTTGTGATCGCCCATCTGCACTATGTGCTCTTCGGTGGGGCGGTCTTTGCGATCTTCGCGGCGATCTTCTACTGGTTCCCGAAGATGAGCGGCAGAATGCTGAATGAGCGCCTGGGCCAGCTTCAGTTCTGGCTGATGCTCATCGGCGTGAACGTGACCTTCTTCCCGATGCATATCCTGGGGCAGCTCGGGATGCCGCGCCGCATCTATACCTACGCGGCTGATGTGGGCTGGAACGAGCTGAACCTGCTGGAGACCATCGGTGCCTTTATTATCGCGGTGGCCGTGCTGGTCTTTATGGTGAACTTTGTGGTCAGCCTGCGCCGCGGTGAGGTGGCGGGTGCTGATCCCTGGGATGCCTTCACGCTGGAGTGGGATACGACCTCGCCGCCGGAGCCGTACAACTTTAAAACGCTGCCTGTGGTGCGCAGCCGTCGCCCGTTCTACGATAAGAAGAACCCGGAGACGGCTGACTGGAAGGTGGCGACCCACTGAGGCCTGGCCAGCTGGCGGTGCTCTGGCCGCCTCGCTCTCCGCTCGCTCGCTGCGGCGCTGAGCCGACGGGCGGGCGCGGGGGAGGGAGCGGCGGCGGTGCTGGCTGGCTGACTGAGCTGTCGAGTCGGAAAGAGGCATACTGTGGCCAACGAGGAAGAACAGGAGGGAGCGCAGACGAGGCAGGGAGGGTCCCCGGCCTCCTCTGGGGCGGCCGGTGGTGGCCAGGCTGCTGAGGGCCGGGCGCCGGTGGTGGCGGCTGCTACCGGGCATGCGAGTTTCTGGCCTGTTGTGCTGGCCTTCGCGATCGCGGTGGTCTGCTTCGGGCTGGTGACGGTCCCGCTGGTGATGGCCCTGGGCGCTTTGCTGATCGTGGTCGCCGCGGTTGGCTGGGGGCTGGAACGCCTTTAGGGCGGCTCCGCTCTGGATGCGTGGCGTGGCATGACGTCGGCTTGCCTGGTGGTGCGCGGTCTTGCAGGCTGTGGCATGACGCCGGTGTACCTGGTGGTGCAGGATCTTGCAGGCTGTGGCATGGCGCCGGTGTACCTGGTGGTGCAGGATCTTGCAGGCTGTGGCGTGACGCAGCCCGACGTGACGTGAAGCAGTGTGCGCTCCGTCTCGCTGCGAGTCTGCTGGCTGGCGAAGTTCCTGGATCTATCTGCATAATCGGGAGAAGTGTAGCGTATGAGTGTTGCCTATCGTGAGGGGGTACCTGCTCTGGAGCAGGTGCATGAGGAGAGCGGGCGAAGTATCGGCTGGTGGGGCATGATGTTTTTCATCGCCTCCGAGGCGCTGATCTTCGCGAACCTGATCGCGGCCTATCTCTACCTGGAGATCCGCCAGGGGGGGCATGGCTGGCAGCTCCCCAGTGAGATCTGGTACCCGCTCATTAATACTGTGATTCTGCTGGGGAGTAGTGCGCCGATTCACTACATTGCTGGTAAGGGGATCGAGCAGGGCAATCAGACGCGCCTGAAGCTCGGCCTGCTGGCGACGATCGTGATGGGCACGATCTTCCTGGGCGGTCAGGTCTATGAGTACAGCACGCTGATCGGCAAGGGTTTCACCCCCCAGAGCCAGCTCTTCGGCTCGGCCTTCTTCACGCTGACGGGCTTCCATGGCCTGCACGTGACCGTGGGCCTGATCTTTCTGCTGATCGTTTTCGTGCGGGCCCTGCGCGGGCACTTCACGAAGGAGAAGCATTTTGCCTTCCAGGCCGGTGAGATGTACTGGCACTTTGTCGACGCGGTCTGGATCTTCGTCTTCAGCATCGTCTATCTGCTGCCGCTGCTGCGCGGCTAGGCTCCTCGGGCCTGGCTGGCTGGAGGGCAGCGGGTCGGGCTACGACCGCTGCAAGGGCGTTCTCCCTGGCGAGGCGCCCTTGTCTGCTTCAAGCGGCTCGCCAGCCTCGCCCGGCTTGATCCAGGTTCGTCTGGCTGCGTGCCCTGGGGGTGGCTTCAGGCGGCCCTGTGCGGATTTGCCTGGCTTGATCGCGCTCCGTCGGGCTTGATCGGCTTCGTCTGGCTGCGTGCTCTGGGTGTGGCTCCAGGCGGCCCTGTGCGGCTTCACCCGGCTTGATCGCGCTCTGTGCGGCTTGATCCGGCTGCGTGTGGCTGCGTGCCCTGCGCCCGGCTCGATCCCGCTCCGTCCGGCTTGATCCAGCTTCGTCCGGCTCGATCCCGCTCCGTCCGGCTTGATCCAGCTTCGTCCGGCTCGGTCGATCTCTGTGCGGCTCCTGAATGCGTAACCCTTCCAGCGATGTGCTACAATGAGAGACGGGGAAGAAGACCATCCGCCGTTGGCAGACGGTTCCCCTGTTGATGAGGCCGGCAAGGCCTGGACGGCGAGCAGCGGAAAGGATCGCCACACATGGGAGAGGTTAAGCATAGCGGTCATCTCTTTTCGGATCACGTGGGCACGAGTGCCGCGGGCCCCCATCCCCACGGAGCAAGACGGCGCATTATTCGCCACTGTTCGGTCTGTACGCAGCGCATTCCTCTGGAGGCCATCGGCGTGGCCGAGCCAGAGGGGGCGCCTGAGCCGCGTCAATCGTGGGTGCTCTGTCGCGAGTGCTATCAGGCGTTGCTCAGGGAGATGAGCCGCTCGCCGGTGCACTCCCCCCTACGCCTGCGTATCGCCATGGGACTGGTTGCCGCCGAGCGCCGCCCGCTCTCCGCCGCTGCTGTCGCGCCCGCCAGGCGCTTCGGCCATGATCACCGTGCCCTTGTCTTTATCGCCTGGACGCTGGTCATCGGCATGCTCTTGCACCTGCTGCTGATCGTGGCCCTGGCGACCCTCCATTAGCCTGGTTCTGCTCCGGCGCCGCTGGCTGCGGGTCTGCGGGCGTCATCTGGGCTGGCCCCTGGCCGGACGTCACCTTGCCTTGACCGCTTTGCTAGAATATTCATGAGCAATCATCGATAGTGCGATGGCGCAGACCGCCACTCGCACACCCGTGGAATCGTGCAAGCAACGCGGAAAGGTACTCGTTTCATGGAGCGCGCCGCCAGCGATGGGGCGGAGCGAGGCGACGCCGGCCGGCACGGTGCAGAGTACGCATCCTTCCCGGCCTGCAGCGCGCCTGAGAGCTCCCCTCACCCGGCTGCGTCTGCGGCAGTGACAACCTGGGATATGGAGCAGGCTATTCTTGCGGAAGTCGCCGCCAATCTGCGCAGCGGCTTTCTGCTCTTCAACAGCCGTGAGTGCGTGACCTGCTCCAACGCGCGCGCGCGTGATCTGCTCGGCGTGGACGGCGAGGAGCTGGCCGCCCTGCCGGCGCTGGATGTGCGCGCCAGGTTGCTGGAGCGCGTCGCTGATCCGCAGCGAGCGCGCCTGGAGCTGGACCGCCTCTGGGAGCATCCCGAAGAGGAGGCCTCGACGGATCTGGCCCTCATCGGGGCGGCGATGCGCTGGCTGCGTGTGCACAGCTTCCCCATCCGTGCCGAGGATGGGCGTCTCCTCGGCCGTGGTCTGCTCCTCGACGATATCACCCTGGAGCGCGATGCGGCTCAGGCGCGCTCAGAGGCGCTGGCTCTGGCGGCCCATGAGTTGAAGACCCCTCTGGCGGTCATTAAGGGCTGTGCCACGACGCTGCTCGGCTCCTCGCTGCGCTGGGACCCGGCGCTGCAGCGCGAGATGCTGGAGATGATCGATGCGCAGACGGATCGCCTGCATGAGATCCTCAATACGTTGCTGGATGTCTGGCGCCTCGACAGTGGCGCGCAGACGCTGCGTCTGGCGCAGGTGCAGTTTGAGCCGCTGCTGCGGCGCCTGGTGGAGCAGCGCGAGCGGCAGGCGCCGCGCCATCGCTTTATCCTGCGCCTGCCGCCGACCCTGCCGGCGGTGACCTGCGATCCGCTGCGCATGGAGCAGACCCTCTACCACCTGCTGGACAATGCGGTGCGCTACTCGCCGGAGGGCGGGACCATTCGTATCGAGGTAGAGGCGGAGGAGGATGAGCTGCGGGTGAGTATCGCTGATCAGGGCATCGGCATTCCGCCGGAGCACCTGGAGCATATCTTCAGGCGCTTCTATCGTCTCCAGGATACTGAGCAGGGAGAGGGCGGTGGGGGCAGCGGGCTGGGCCTGGCGGTGGCGCGGGCCAGCGTTGAGGCGCACGGTGGGCGCATCTGGGCGGACTCCGCGGGCCCGGGCCAGGGGGCGACGCTCTACTTTACGCTGCCGCTCGGCCTGCAGCCGGATGCGCTTGAGGCCTCGTCTGGTGTCCTGGCCGGGAGCCTGGCGCCGCGGGAGGCCTCGCAGCCCCTGCGCCGCGATCAGCGCACCGCGGTGCTGCTGGCTGAGCCAGATGCGCGCATGGCCCGCTATCTGCGGGCGAACCTTGAGGAGCAGGGCTGTCAGGTGCAGGTGGCGACGCACGGCACGCAGGTGCTGCGCCTGCTCGATCTGCAGCAGCCGGACATCATCCTGCTGGCCGACCTGACGGATATCGGCGCGCTGGAGCTGCTGCGCCGCCTGCGTGACTTCTCGGAGCTGCCGGTGATTGTGCTCTGCGAGGCGGGCCGCGAGGATGAGGGCGTGCAGTTGCTCGATGCTGGCGCCGATGATCTCGTCTACAAGCCCTTCAATGTGCAGGAGCTGCTGGCGCGGGTGCGCTGCCGGCTGCGCCGCCGCGCGCGGACTGAGGCGCCGTCTCAGGGTCAGCGTATCTTCCGCAGCGGCGAGCTGGTTATCGATTACGCGCAGCATCAGGTCTTTGTCAATGAGCGGCCTGTGCAGTTGAGCCGCACGGAGTACCGCCTCTTGAGCACGCTGGCGCAGCATGCCGGCATGGTGATGACTCATGAGCTTCTGCTGGAAAAGGTGTGGGGGCCGGAGTACAGCCGCGAGATTGATTTTGTCTGGGTCTACATCAGCCGGCTGCGCCGCAAGATCGAGGCGGACCCGCGGCATCCGCGCTATATTCTGACGGTGCCCGATGTCGGCTATCGGCTGGCGAAGCTGCCCGAGCAGCAGGGCCGGCGGGACCTCCAGGCATGACTCATGAGCTGCTGCGGGAAAAGGTGTGGGAGCCGGAGTAGAGCCGCGAGATTGATGTTGTCCGGGTCTACATCAGCCGGCTGCGCCGCAAGATCGAGGCGGACCCGCGGCATCCGCGCTATATTCTGACGGTGCCCGATGTCGGCTATCGGCTGGCGAAGCTGCCCGAGCAGCAGGGCCG
>JBHOQN010000091.1:0-2494 GCA_042408965.1 Ktedonobacteraceae bacterium | reverse complement strand
GCTCAACGCGCGGGCCTACACCATCGGGGAGGAGATCGTTTTCGGCCAGGGGGAGTATGCGCCACAGAGCGAAGCGGGCCGGTGGTTGCTGGCGCACGAGCTGACGCATGTGGTGCAGCAGGAGGGGGCGAGTGGGGGAGTGCAGGGAGTGAGCGAGCGGGAGGAGAGCAGCGAGCAGGAGGCGAGGAGGGTGGCGCAGGAAGTGATGGCGGCACGGGAGCCGGTGGGAGCGCCGCGAGCGGTGAGCCGCCTGGGAAGGCCGCTCCTCCAGCGCGAGGCACATGCCACGGAGCCTGACGCTCCCCAGCCTGAAATGACGGCCCTCGATGTGACTGGCAGCTATGAGGCCCTCGATCCAGGTGGTGACAATCGCATCACCGTGGAGTTGAATCAGGCCGGTCGCCATATTGAGGGCTGGTGGCAGCTGCGGGGCTACAGGAGCAGCAGCGGCGCCCATCTGACCGCCATGCGCCTCTCGGGCGATCTGACAGAGGACGGTGGTGATCACGTGACCTTCGCTTATCGGCGCATCTCCTCCGGCGGTACGGCCTATGCGGGCACGCTGACCGTCAGCCGGAGCGGCACCTCCGTACGCATGTGGATGCACGAGGGTGGCGACACCATTGAGCGTGATGAGCAGGGCAATCTCGTGCTCGGCGGCTGGTCGCATCAGTTCGAGCGCACCGCAACGGGGGCGCATCTCTCCGACCAGGCCATTCAGGCCTTCCCAGCAGAGACGCGCGCCCTGGTCCAGGCGACCGAGAATGCGCCGCTGGACCGCGCCGAAGAGCAGCGCCTCGCGGATGGAGGGACCCAGATCCAGTCGCTCATTCGCCAGTATCTGGACGCAACGCGCGAGAGTGTGGAGCGTCCAGCCAGAGCGTCTGTGCTGAACAGCTTCATCAGAACGCTCATGGGCTACTATGCCCCTCAGCAGATGCCGCTCGTCATTCGGCGCCTGCGCGAGTTTCTGGTCAACCCCACTCTGCAGAGCGGAGAGACCACACGCCCCTATTGGGACTGGCTGCAGATCATCGTCTCCGCCGAGCCGAGCTATACCGCAGATATTCAGCGGTTGCTAGAGATCTCTTCCCACGGGCCGTCGGACCCCAATGCTCCTCAGCATAGGTATCGCTGGCGCTTCAGTGTGGTAGGTTGTGATGTCGACCTGGGGGTTGGACTGGGCGGCTTTCTCGGTGTCTTCGTCGTCGAGAAGCTGGCGCCCGATACCTGGACAGCCCAATACTTCACCGTGATGGGCACGGCCGCCGGGGGCTTCTCTGGGGGCACCACAGTCGGTCAAACTACAGCCTGGAGTGAGATACAGACGCCTTTTGCCTGGACCAGCGGCAACTTCCGCGGACCCTATCTGATCACGGGGGCCTCGGTTGGCGGCGCGGCAGTGGCCGGTCCCAGCTATACGCCAGCGGCCTTTATCAACTTCTATGGCGATGGCACCTTTCCAGTGCTGACGGGCGATGCCAGCGGCTGGGCCACCGTCTATGGCTACTCTGTGGGAGCAACTGTCTCGATGTACGCGGGCTATATGTTGGGCGGACGCGAGGAGGCCATCCGCGCCGCTCAGGAGCAGCATGCACTCACGGCGCAGGCCGGCTATCAGGGCGAGGCGACGGTGCACTTTGCGGTCGATGATCCCAGCCTGACTGACGAGGGCTGGCAGGCCATTCGCCAGATGTGCGCCGAGCAGCGGGCGGCCCTCATGAATCCCGAGAGTCGCCTGAGCATCGACGGCTATACCAGCACCACCGGAACGGTGGCGCGCAATCAGCGCCTCTCCGAGCTGCGCGCGCAGAACACGCTGCAGGCCATTCGCGATGTGCTCGGTCCGGCGCTGGCTCTTCCCGACCGCCAGATCAGTGTGGTTGGTCATGGCAAGATGCCCGCCCTGCAGGCCGGCTCGCCCGATCAGCGCGAAGACCAGGCCTGGCGCAAAGTGGAGGTCTCGCTGAATGGCCAGGTCGTGCTGACGCTGCGCTAGTCTCCTGAGGCGGAACAGCCGTGGCACTGGAGGAAGAGGTGACTGTCCGGGCGGCTCCCTCTGCCAGCGAGAGATGGGTGATGAGGATGAGTCAGGAGGGGGAAATGTCAAGATTTTTAGCTTATGCTGCTTTTAAGGGTGTGAAGATATAGATGACCAGGTAGAATGCTGTAACACTCTCAGCAGGATGAAGAGGAGCCTCTGATGACCCGCTACATCAGGAAGATGAGACGAGAGCAGGAGCGCTGGCAGGCGCTGCAGGACTCGGCCAGCGGGCTGCAAGAGCAGTCAGGCAGGGCCGCCGAGCCGCTGCGGTCGACGGAGCAGCCGGCAGGGGAGGCCCTGCCGGAGGAAGTACGGGCGTTTATGGAGCCACGTTTTGGCCACGACTTCAGTCGGGTGCGCATCCACGCGGACGCGCAGGCGGCCGAGGAGGCGCGCGTGCTCAACGCGCGGGCCTACACCATCGGGGAGGAGATCGTTTTCGGCCAGGGG
>JBHOQN010000087.1:0-14854 GCA_042408965.1 Ktedonobacteraceae bacterium | reverse complement strand
ACAAAGACGGCGTTCAGGCCCAGCGAAACAGCCTGATCGAGCAGGTGCCTGAACTCCTGCTTCTGCACTGCGACCGGCAGGCCGGGCCGCGACGGCCAGTCGATGTTCGCCACGGTAGCAATCCAGGCCCCGCGCAACGCTCGCCGCGCCTCACCTGAGAAGGACGGACATCGCGGGTGTCCAGCCGTCAGGCTGTTCGTCTGTGCCCAGGCCTGGGCCGAGGTCGGCAGACTGAGGAATAGCAGCAGAGCAAAGATGATGCTGATTGCCCGCAGGCTTGCTCTGAGGAGCAGGAAAAAACCACCATAGGTAGACATGCCATGCACTCCATCTCGCCACATAAGCAGCACACTGAAAATCGCCGGCTGGTGATCCAGCCAGGTGTTTATATGCAGGCCTATGATACCTGATCTGGCGCCCACTGTAAATCGATAGAGATCTATTTATGGCTCTGCGGACTTTCTATCGAAGAAAATGGATGATATGAGATGAGATAGAGAGGGGGTGCTGGTGGTACCAGGTGCGGTCGGTTGGAAGGCATCATATTTCTGGACGGGATTCCGGGGGAGACATTCCTACCAGGGAGAGCAGGCCGATCCCTGTGGCGTTCCCCCTTGAATCCTGCTTCTGTGAAGCGCCCCGGCGCTCTGCTGGGATCTGGATCTGGAGGTTCCCGTCTGCTCTTCTGCCCCGGACCCGACTGAGGAAGGGGGCGTGAACTAGAGCAGCGCCTCCACCTCGGGACGAGTGGGCAGAGAAGGCAGAGCGCCTGGTCGAGTGACAGTGATCGCGCCAGCGGCGTTCGCCCAGTTCAGGGCCTGGTCGAAGGGGGCACCCATAGAGAGGCGCGCCGCCAGTGCGCCGCAGAAAGCATCGCCAGCGGCGGTGGCGTCGACCTGTGTGACATTGAAGGCACGGAACCAGCGGTGGTGAGGAGGAGCGCCGTTCTCGCCATGGGTGCACCAGATGAGGCCACGTGAACCCAGCGTGATCACCACATGGGTCGGGCCGCGCTCCAGCAGACGTTCGGCCGCCGTCTTGCCGCTCATCGCCGTATCCACCGTCAGGCCGGCCAGCACGCTGGCCTCCACCTCATTGACCACCAGGATATCTGCCAGGGCCAGCAGCGTGTCCTCCAGCGGCTCCAGCGGAATAGGCGCAGCGTTGAGCATTGTCGTCAACCCTGCCGTGCGAGCCTTGCGCAGGCCCATCTCGACCGTGGCCACGCGGGTCTCGCACTGCGTCAGAAAGACCCCGTGCTCTTCATCTCCAGCGTCGGGGTCCTGGCTCAGCAGGTCATCCATTGCCCTCTCTACCTGTTCCGGGGTCAGGGTCAGGTTGGCGCGCGGCAGCGCAATGATCGTATTCTGACCGATCTCCGAGGCGACAGTGACGCAGCCCACCCCCGTTCCAGCAACAGGATCACGGCTGACGTAGGTACAATTGACGCCCTCAGCGGCGAGCACCGGGAAGAAGGCGTCCCCGAACGTATCCTGCCCTACATTCCCAATCAGGCTGGTCCTGGCGCCGAGACGCGCTGCAGTCACAGCCTGATTCAGGCCCTTCCCGCCGATGAAAATAGCAAAGTCCTCGCCGATCAAGGATTCGCCGGGAAAGGGAAAGCGCACTGCGCGAGCCACGAGGTCGGTCATCAGGCTGCCAAGAACAATAACTCTTCCCATAGAAAACTCCCCTCAAGCCCTCTTGATGGCCACTTGCCGGCCTGCCTGTATTTAGAAAGGTGTCTCTATTATACGATAGAAATGTGACAGATGTAAATGCTGTGTCTGGCGTACAGGCAAGATGGCTACTCCTCAGGAGAGGTTGAGGCCAGCAGCGGCCGATCATCCTCGATACGCCCGTCACGCATGGTGATCAGACGCTGTGCGTGGCGGGCCACCTCCATAGCGTGCGAGACCCACACGAAGGTCAGACCCTGCTCCTGGTTGAGCTGGAGCATCAGTGAGAGGATCTCCTGGCTAGCCTCGCTATCCAGGGCGCCTGTCGGCTCATCCGCCCAGACGATGGCTGGCCGGGTTGCCAGGGCGCGGGCGATGGCGACGCGCTGGCACTGTCCGCCGCTCATCTCCGCTGGACGGTGCCGGGCCCATCTCTGCAGGCCCACCTGTGCGAGGCTGGCCAGGGCCCGCGCGCGGGCCTCCCTGGGACGTACGCCACTCACCAGCAGGGGAAGCTCGATATTTTCCAGCGCGGTCAGGACTGGCAGCAGATTATAGCTCTGAAAGATAAAGCCCATCGCTCGCGCACGAAAAGCCGTCAAGGCATGATCGCTGAGATCAGCAATGTCCTGTCCGGCGATTTTGATGGTGCCAGCGCTGGCTTTATCCAGGCCGCTGAGACAGTTGAGCAAGGTTGTTTTACCGCACCCGCTCGGTCCCATGATGGCGACGACTTCGCCGCGGCGAATCCGCAAGCTGACTCCGCGCAGCGCCTGCACCTTCAGGTCGCCCTCGCCGTAGTCTTTGCAGACATCGAGCGCCTCGACAATGATCTCACCGGCGTTCGCCTGCTTGTCCAGAGGTGAGGATGGCATGATGCTCCCTGCTCCTTTCGCCTTCTCTATGTAGCATACATTCCGTATCCTCGACCTTTCAATAGCGGCCTCCAGAGAGCCAGCTCGTGTCGCGCTTCGGCCTCGCAGACACCGTAGTGTTGCAGGCCTCCCGCTCCGCCGGGGAGCGAGAGACCTGCGACGTGCACTGTCTAGCCGGGCTGATTGCTCGGTGTGGCCGGTGCAGTGCTGTCGTCGGGTCGCACCGCGGTGAGTGCAGGGTCGGTCGGGGTCTCCGGCATCGCGGGCGTGTCGGGCACGGCGCCCACTGGTGGAGGAGCGACGGGATTGCTGGCCAGAGGAGCCGCGACCGGGGCCGGCGTGGCGGGAGCCGCCGGAGCGGCAGGTGGATAGACCACGGGATAGCTCTGAGGGGGATAGCCACCATAGCGCATCCCCGGCGCCAGCGCCGGGGCTACTGGATACTGCGGATAGACGGCTGGTGGTGGCGTCCCTACCGGTGGACCACCCTGGGGATAGCCTGCCGGCGTGGCCCCAGGAGCCGCTGGAACTGCCTGGCCGCTGGCATGGGTCTGCTCTGTTTCCTCTCGCTGCAGTTTTTCGAGCTCCTGCTGTACCTCGCGGATGTGCTGCTCAAGCGTTGCCACGTTCTGGCAGATGGGGAGGAGTTCGCTCTGGGTCAGGTGGCCATTGACGTAGAGTTCCATCGCTCTGTTGGCGAGCGTCTGATGCTCCAGGCTAGCCTTGTAGCTGAGGTCAGTGACGACGGCGTTGAGGTGTTGAATTTTGGCCAGCCGGGCTGCCTGCTGCGCTGCCTTTTCGAGGCCATGCTGGATCGATTCGAGAATACTCACGGACGTACTCCTTCTGCTAGTACGAGTTCTCTCCCTTCTCGGCTCCCTCTCCAATGGCCCTCATTATAGCAGAGCCTGATCCGCGAAGTCGAGCGAGCGCGCCAGTTTGACAGACGGCACCTCGGCGTGGTATACTGCATCTGTCCAGAATATGGATAATATTCCACATAATGGAATAACCTAGAGCGGAGGTCGTTGAATAGATGGCCTTAGAAGAGGGGCGCGAGACCAGGGTCGGCGTGCTCGACAAGGCGATGGCCATTCTGCTGGCCTTTCCGCGCGGAGACAGCGGGCTCTTACCACAGGAGATCGCGGAGCGCACCGGCCTGCCGCTGCCCACCGTCTATCGTCTCGCGCAGGCGCTGAGCGAGCATGGTCTGCTCAGGAGAGAGGGTTCGCGCTTTCATCTGGGTCTGACGCTGTTGCGCCTGGGGTTACTGGTAGCAGAGGGGGTCGATGTGCGCCGGCAGGCCCAGCCGCATCTGCGCTGGTTGAACGAGCAGACCGGAGAGAACGCAGAGCTGCACATCCGGCAGGACGACGTGCGCATTGTCATCGAAGTGGTGCGCAGCCCGCATAATCTGCGGCCCTTTGCTGATATCGGCGCGCCCTTGCCGCTGCATCGTGGCGCCGCTGGCAAAGTGCTGCTCGCCTGGCTGCCGTCGGAGCAGCGCCTCGCGCTCGCTCGCGCCAGCGGTGCTCGTGCTGCTTCGGGTGCTGACAGCCCTGCTGGCGGCCTCTCCGCTTTCCTGGCTGAACTCGAGGAGGTCCGCGCGCGCGGCTGGGCCGAGAGCCATGGCGAGCGCGTTCCTGGCGTCTCAGGGATCGCGGCACCTATCTTCGATGCAGGTGGACGGGTGGCTGGCGCGCTAACACTGGTGGCGCCTTCGGCGCGTCTGAGCCAGGAGCAGCGTCAGCGTGCTATTCCCCTGGTCTGCGAAGCGGCCCGCCGCACCTCCTACGATATGGGCTACGCTCAGCGCGCTGACCGGAATGAGCTGTGAGCGTCGTCAGAGTGTAGGATGCTACAGGCATGCGAAAGGAGACCACGATGACGCTGGTTGAGGAACTGGCACGATTTGTTGTACACACCCGCTATGAGGATCTTTCAGAGGCAGCCCGTCGTGAGCTGAAGATCCGTGTCCTCGATTCGCTGGGGTGTGCCATCGGAGCCCTCGATGGGGAGCCGATCAGGCTCCTGCGCGAGCAGATCAACGACTTCGGTGGCAATCCGCTGGCGACCCTGATTGGAGGTGCCCGGACGGCTCCAGATCGGGCCGCCTTCTACAACTCGGCGCTGGTGCGCTACCTGGATTATAACGATACCTTCATTGCGAAGGGTGAGAGCTGTCACCCCAGCGATAACCTTGGGGCCGTGCTGGCGGCCGCTGAATATGCTGATCGTAACGGGACGGAGGCCCTCACGGCTCTGGCTGTGGCCTATCAGGTGCAGTGTCGCCTTTCGGAGGTTGCCCCCGTACGGGCGAAAGGCTTTGATCATACCACGCAGGGCGCCTATGCCGTGGCCGCTGGCGTCTCGCGGGCCCTCGGCCTGGACGAGCAGCGTACAGCGCACGCCATTGCCATCAGCGCTACCGCCTACAATGCCCTCAGAGTGACTCGCACTGGCAGCCTCTCCCACTGGAAGGGCCTGGCCTATCCAGCGGTGGCCCATGGGGCAACGCATGCGGCATTTCTGGCCATGCGTGGCGTGACTGGGCCGGCTGAGGTCTTTGAGGGCAACAAGGGCTTTATGGAGAGCATCGCCGGCCATTTTAGCATCGACTGGTCGCGCGAGAATCTGGAGATCGTGCGCCGCACCAGCCTCAAGAAGTACAATGCTGAGTTCCACTCACAGTCTACGCTCGAAGGAATCCTGCAGTTGCGCGAGCAGCACGCGCTGAACGCGGCCGCGATTGCCTCGATCGAGATCGAGACCTTTGACGTGGCTTACCATATTATCGGTGGTGGCGAGGAGGGCGACAAGCACAGTGTCCAGACCAAGGAGGAGGCCGATCATAGCCTGCCCTATATGGTCGCGGTGGCACTCATTGATGGCCAGGTGACCCCTGCGCAGTACCTGCCTGAGCGGATCGCACGCGCTGATGTCCAGACGCTCCTCCGTAACGTGCATGTGCGGCCGGCCGACGATCTCAGTGCCCGCTTCCCACGTGAGATGCCCTGCCGCATCCGTGTGACGCTGGATGATGGTCGGCAGCTTACCATGGAGATCGCCGACTATCCTGGCTTCTATACGCGCCCGATGACCTGGGAGCAGGCACTGCAGAAGTTCGACATGCTGGCCGCTCCCCATGCGGATGCTGAGCTGCGCCGCGCCATTGCGCAGACGGTGCTGCATCTGGAGGAGGTGCCAGTGCGCCACCTGATGGAGCTGCTCAGCCGCGTGGAGGCGGGTCCCGCTCCGGCCTGGAAGGGAGCGCCTCTGCCTGAGGAGCACAACTGAACTGCTAGCCTATGCTGTTGTGACTGTCCCTGTAAGAGAGTGAGAGGAAAGACGAGGTGTGATCCTATGAGCGAACGAGGCTTTACCTTCCTGCGTGTCAATGAGCGACAGAGTAAACCCCGCACACGTGGCATCACGGAGATCCGGGGCCCATACTATACGCCGCTGGGCCGGCGTGCCCTTGAGGACATCCTGGAGACCATGGGAGACTACATTGACTCTCTCAAGTACGCGGGTGGCTCCTTTACCTTGATGCCCCCGAAGGCGGTCAGAGAGATCAACGAGACGGCCCATCGCTTCAATGTGCTCGTCTCCACGGGCGGTTTCATCGAGTACGTCCTGACTCAGGGACCGCAGGCCGTCGATCGCTACATTAAGGAATGCCGCGATCTCGGCTTTGACATTATCGAAATCTCCAGTGGCTTCATCACCATTCCCGTCGATGACTGGCTGCGTCTGGTCGAGAAGGTCCAGAAGGAGGGCCTGAAGGCGAAGCCGGAGGTGGGTATCCAGTTTGGCGCGGGAGGCGCAACCAGTGCTGACGAGCTGGCCGCTGAGGGCACACGCGACGTTGGCTGGGCTATCTCCCAGGCGCGGCGCTTTCTGGAGGCTGGCGCGTATATGATCATGATCGAGTCTGAGGGCATCACCGAGAACGTCACAACCTGGCGCACCGATGCGGTTGCCAGGATCATCGATGCCCTCGGTCTGGAGAAGGTCATGTTTGAGGCGGCGGACCCTGAGGTCTTCGCCTGGTATATCAAGCACTATGGGCCGGAGGTCAATCTCTTAACTTCAACTTTATCCTCTAAGTCTCTACTTCATCTGAGTGACCTATAAAGAATGCTCCATCGTGTGATTTTACTTTTCCATTATAGGGGCGACGATAGTATATATTCCCATCTTTATCTCTGGATTGAACTGTCATACCTCTTAACTCAGCTATATCTCGCAAATTAATATTATAGTGGTCTAAAACTTCACGGTCAAGCATGGAAAGGTATCCGTCTAGCTTCCATCCTGTAAAAGGGTAAGGAGAGTAGCCGTAATCTCGTAAGCACTTTGTACGTAAGCTGTCAGGGGAGAAGCGAGGGAGAAGCTGCATAGCATCTTGCACGGTTGTTCCGCTTTCAAGGGCACTTTTTAAAATGTGCTCTTCCTCCTTTGACCAATTAAGGTGGGAGGAGTTTGATTGCCAGATGATATAATTGTCCTGTCCCCATAGTTTCCACTTTATGCGCATCTCCCACAGGTGTGGAGACAGAGGTCTAAGGTAGACGCCTTTAGCAAAGATGCTGGCCAGCTCGTTCAAATATTCGGGCGGTATGTCTTGCCATCGCTGACGTACTTTACGCATTAACTCGAAAAGTCCGGGAAAGTTTGGAGTCTCTTTGCTTATCTTGAGTAGCACTCCTTCTAACCGGCTTATTTCAGCTTCTATACTGGCTAACTCCTCGTACATTTTCCGTTTTGTGTCTTTTGGAATAGGCATTGTGGGATCAGTAACGTCATCGTATATGCTCTTATGACGGGCTTTTAAACCTGCAATAGTCTCCTGGACATGTTGTTTGTTCCTCTCTTGCCTCTCATAGGTTTGAAGTGCTGATTGAGCATAATGTATACATTCATTATCTTTTTGAATATATTGCATAAGTGCCTGTATAAATGTTTCTTCTACTATTTCGTAATGTATTTCTTCAGTGTGACTGTCAATCATAGAGCCTTTAGGACGATGCCTGAAGGCGATAGCTTTTTCCTGGCCCATAGATGACTCAATGGAGACACTCCAATAGGGACCAGGGCGCTCAATAAGGTTGCTTAATGTACTTATCTTATTTCGTCCAATGGGTTGATCACTCTTATATCGCTCTTCTAGCAGTGCCTGTACGGTTTCCCATGTCTCTCTTTCGATGATTGCAGGGTGATTGTTAGGGTATTCATCTGCACCTGCTTTCCATACTCCGATATACACTTTATTACTAAGAATACTCTTTAAAGTCTTCTGTGTCGCTATTCTATACCCTACACCGGGCACTTTTTCAATATTACATTTTTTGTTAAAGTAGCTATCTGCTAACCAGGGAAAATGGACAGGCATTTTTTCTAGCTCTCTGGTTAGCTTAGCGAGACTTCCCCCTAACTCGATGAAGCGCTTGAAGAGCCATCGAATAACCTCTGCATGGGGCTCATAAATGATGTAGCGGTTATAATTAGGAGATCTTTTATCCTTATCAACAATATAACCTATATTAATACCTCTGGAATCATAATATCCGCCGTGAGCCTTATAGACACGCATAGGTATCATGCGCTTGTTTAATTGAGTGTCAAACTGCTCCCAGGCGCGTTTGCAAGCTTCTATAAATTCATTCTTGTCCTGATCTATCCACATGCGGTAAATGCGGTAGTTTGTAATGATATATACTTTTTGATCAAAGCAGATACGGGCGAATTTGACTACATTCTCTAAATGGCGGTCGCGGAATAGGCGATCTTCTAAGAACACGTACACGGTTTTGATGAAACCTGTCTCGATATCCTCTGTTAGCTGGGTGATGCCTGCTCTTTCCCCTATGCCGAGGGTACCCGAGAACGCGAAATCATCGAAGTATTCTACGATCAGCTCCTCGCTCCAACCATACCGCTCTATCAAGATGCGTTTTTGCTCGTTAATTTGGTAGGTGTTACTCGCTGTATTGTTTCGTACCTGGAAGAGGGATGACTGGCGCCCATATAAGCCGACATGCCTATTCGTAGGTAGCTCTGGTTCTATCCAGTCTGCTGCTGGTTTCTTCATTGATATGTAGATGTTTTCCTGATTTATTCTCTTGTTTACCCTCCTGCATTCCTTCATAACCTGTGACCTCCCCTTCTAGCAAGAACATTACTATCTTGCATAGAGCTATGCAAGCTTGCTGATGTATACCTTGGATGCGATGTTCTTTCATCTGTGTGTACCCCCCTTATCATAGCATTACTTGCATTACTTGATCCCTACATAAGGGGAGTATATAATCAGGTGCTCTGATCCTAGCCTGATACATGATGCATCAGGGGATTGATGCACCATGCATCAGGACCGCCCGCTGGCGGAGCCGGCTTGCCCGGAACACCAGGCGGGATCTCGCTCAGGACTCCCTGGAGTCCAGTCCGAAGAAGGTGCGAGTGCGCTCAGGACTGGCGACCTCCCACTCCGGGAACGGAGCCAGGCCGAGGGCGCGACACAGGATCGCCGCTTGGTCACTCGTGAGCCCGTCAAGCACCAGCGACGCCCGAAAGCGCTCGCCAGGCTTCTGTCCCGGTTGCGTGATGGCACCGGCTTTGAGGCCAGCCCCTTCGTAGAGCAGCCAGGTGCCCCAGGGCACACGGATCATGTGCCGTTCCCTCCTGCCTCCTCCTCGGGGTTGAGGCTGGCGAGCTGCTCCAGCAGCTCCCAGAGCTGGTCGACTGCTCGCCTGGCCCGCTGGCGAAGCCGGTCCGGGAGGACCGGGTCCGCCTGGGGAGCCAGGAAGTTCGCCCTGGGGGCATCGGCCCGCTGCGACAGGGTTCCTACCAGGAGCCGGCACGTGTCGACATGTCGACGAGCGGTGCTGAGCAGGGCATTCCGGTGGGTCTGGGTGGCTAGGTCGGTGGGTGGCCGACTCCCGCGGAGCCGCTGTGCGCGGGTGAGCCGGTCCTCGAGCCGCGCCAGGCCGTGGGTCGCCAGGGTGAGCTGATCGGGCATCATGGGCACCTCGTAGGCCCCCAGGACCTGCACCAGGTTGTGCACCCAGGCCTGCCAGGCTGACCAGGGAGCCTGCTCATGAGCGGGCGCTGACTCCAGACGCTTCATCGGAACCTCCTGACTCCGGCGTGGAGAGCTGCCGGCACATCGGCCAGCGCTGAGGGATCGGCTTCGATCCCCCGAGGATGGCATCGGCACACCAGGGTGAAGGGGACGCCCTCGACCTGGACCAGCACCGCCGCGCGGGGATCACGCTGCAGGTGACCGACCTGCAGCGTGATCACATGTGGTCGATCGCCGGGAGCCTCACCCACCAGGTGAGGAAACGCACAGACACTGACCGTCGGGCTGGCGCCGGTGGGGACAGGCAAGACATCGAGGACCAGAATGGTCCCGTGCAGGTCTTCAGCCAGCAGGTGGCTCAGGCCGCCTTGTCCGACGTCAGCGTCCAGGGTGGCAATGCGAGCCGGACCGTACTGGTACTGCGCCACCTGGGTGGAGAGCCAGGAACGCAGGGCCGGACCGAGCCAGCAGAGCCAGAGCAGAGCCAGCAGCATCCCACAGAGCAGCCAGCCCGTCCAGTGGCGCAGGTACGTGATCCGGTGGGGCCAGGAGGCGGCCGCCCGCCCAGTGGCGCCTGGGGTTGCCGGGGCAGGGTGGCGCGGCTGGCCTAGCACCGGGGCGGTCTGGCGCCGGCTGGCCCTGGGCGGAATGAGGGAGGTCGTCATGAGCGCTCCTCCTCTCTTCCGATCGTCGGTGGGTGAGAAGACTGAGCCTGGCGGTCGCGCCATTCAAAGAAGCCCATGAACCACCCGACCAGCCATCCGGCATTCCAGGCAGCGCTGTAAGCGGACTGAGCGAGCACACTGCTTATGAGGCTTTCGAGAAAGATATCGGTGAGGGGGATGCGATGGCGGTAGTGGAGAAGATACTCCAGAGAGCCCACCTGGACAGCGTTGATAAACTCGTCACGGTAGATGAGCACCTTCTCCGATCCGATCCGGGAGAGGAACGGTTCGAGTGGGATGGCGCCGGGTCCAGTGTCTTCCTGTAAGGGCATGGATCGTTCTCCTTTCCAGAGATGCGTGACACCGCTTGACAGGCCAGGCCGGGCCGTGTGATAATAACACAGACATCCCTGCCCGGCAGGTTACAACTGCCAATATCTCTTGAGCTCCCACTGTTGGAGTAGAGGACGAGTACTATGCATCGCTGGCGGCGTGGTAGTACTCCAAGGGGAAGTCACCAAGGGCGCTCAGGTAAATCCACTACTTGGGCGCTCTTGCTTCTACACCTCCTTTCTAGGGCTCAGTACCATGAGCCTCATCAGGTTCAAGCGGCTTATCCAGGAATTCTGCGGGTATTCTCCAGAGTTTACCGATGCGTCTCACTCCAGGAATTTTTCCTTCCTTGCACATCTTTCTGATCGTTTCGGGATTTACACTGAAGTGCTTCGCAACTTCCTCCGGACTATAGAAAGCCTTGCGCTTCATAGCAAACTCCAACAGCAGGCTGCTCTTAGTTTAGCCTACTTATTCCAATTTGTCAAGCCTAGCTAGCCTTCCCAGTGAATCTAGCTAAGCCTACCTGGCATAGTAAAGCTAATCGATCCCCATTATACCCTCCCTCTCCTAGCTAGCCTCACACGATTGCTTGCAATGTCTAGTATCAATTGTCCAATAAAAGCTAAGGTCTGACGGTCTTCGGGGTTTCTCAAGAGCCATGACGCATCACTCCTGCCTCCCAACGAATTACCTGCTCCCAGTCTCTCGCAACTATACAATGTCCTCTGAGTAATTCCCTTTCATCAATCAACACTGAGCAGCTAGCCTGATAGGAGATGTCTCGTTACTGGTTGCTCTGTGCCTAATCGCTCAATGAACACCTTGAGCTGCTTTATCATACTATACAATGTATTGTATAAATCGGAGGTCAATCTCGATCACAGCCAGATTGTCCAGCTCGAGTGCCTGCGCTCTGGCATCTGGGGCACCAAGAGCCTCTGGGGTCGCGTGCTGACCTATAAGGACCTCTGATCTGTCTGCCTGCTTCTGGCTGAAGGAGGTCGGGCCTGCCGACCTCCTTGTTATCTGCTCTCCGCGGCTGGAGGATCTCTCCTTGACAGGGCGGGCCGGGTGTGTTATCCTCTATTAGTAACTATGCGCATAATTGCATAATAGCATGAAGGGAGCAAGCCATGGACCCCTTGACGCCGCTCGCCGGCCAGCGCGAATCCGTGCATGTCCGGCTTGAGCCGGTCTACAATGCCCTGAATAGCCTCTCGTTGCTAGGAGAGGCATCACCCCTGTCGGGGCTCAACGCCTGGGTTGTGCGCAGCGGTAGCGCCATGACATCTGAACAGCAGCACACCCAGCGTCTGCTCTTTGAGGGGCTGCGCGATGTGCTCACCCCGGCCTTCGACCTGGTAGACTTCCCGGCCTATCTGGCCACGCTTGCTGAGAGCGACCCCGTGGCGCTGCGCGATCGCGCGCTTCAACGTCTCCAGAAGCGCTTTGAGCGTCGTTTCGCCGCTGCCTCTGAGGAGCCAGTCGCTGCGCCGGGTCGTGAGCGGCTTCTGAGCGATGTCGCTGCCTATCTGGCCTGTGTGGAGTATGCGCAGATCGATGCTGGCTTTGACCCCGCGCTCCAGCGCGAGGCCCACCAGCTCCTCAACGAGCCTGGCGCCATGCAGCAGCTTATCGTGGCTCACCTGGAGCTCCTCTGGAGGACGTCTCTGGCCACCGAGTGGAGACGGGTGCACTCCTCGTTGCGCTGGCAGGTTGAGATGTTTCAACACCATCTGGATGAGGGAGCCGCACTGCCAGAGGTTTTTCAGACCCTGACCGGGCGTGATCTGCCTGCGGAGGCCCTGGCGCGGATCAGCGAGGCCCAGGAGGTGATTCTCGTACCATCCTGGCATACGGGGCGCCATGTCACGTTCTGGGAGGGGGACGATGCCCTGCGTCTCTTCTTCAGTGAGCCACCAAACTACGATCTGGCGGTCCTGCAGACGGCGCCAGTAGGGCGCGCCGAGTTGCGCGCACGGCTGGCAGCCCTGGCTGATGAGACGCGCCTGCGCATTCTGGAGCTGCTTGCTCAGCAGGATGAGATGTCCGCTCAGGAGATCATCGCAGCCCTGGAGTTGAGCCAGTCGAGTGTCTCCCGCCACCTCAAGCAGCTCTCCTCGCTGGGCTATCTCTATGAGCGTCGTGGGAATGGAGCGGCCAAGACCTATCGTCTGAGTTCGCCCTACTTTGAGCGCACGGCGCGGGCCCTCAAAGCCTTGAGCGCCGGTGAAACGGAGGTGGTGACCAGGGCCAGTGAGCAGCCGTTCTCCTTGGATCTGCGCCGCTTTCTCGATAAGCATGGCCGTCTCTGCATGTGGCCACCGGCCAGGCTGCGTGATAAGCTGCTTGTGCTGGAGTACCTGGCCGGATTCTTTGAGCCGGGGCGCATCTATCATGAGCGCGAAGTGAATGAGATCCTGCTCCTGCACAGCACGATCAGGGATAGCGCCGCCTTGCGCCGTGCGCTCTATGAGTATCGCTTTATGAATCGCACACGCGATGGATCCCGCTACTGGCTCAGTGCTTCCACGCCCGCGGAGGGTGGAGGCGGACGGGATGCCACGTTCTAAGCGTTCTGGTGAGCGGCGTTCTGGCTGACGCATGGGGCGTCGCTCACCCTCTGTTCGGTTGGCCGAAGATGCCCCTCTTGCCGATTCTGCAGGGCTGCCTGAGAAGAGATCACTGTAAAGGGGCAGACGATCTGGCAGGAGAGCGTTAGCGTCACTGTTGCGCTCGTCGGCTGCCCTTTTTCTCTCGCACGCGCTATTGCAAGCTGAGGGCGCTGTAGATCTCGCCGAGGTGGCGGCTCCTCCTGCGCGCCAGCAACCTTGTTTCGCGAAAGCCGGAGTCGCGAGCCAGAGCCTCCCAGGTCGTGTAGGAGAGCGGGTAGGGAACCCAGAGGTTGCCGCGATCGACGTTGTACTCCACAAGAATCAAGCGGCCCCCGGGTCGGAGATGACCGTGCAGGCGCCTGAGCAGTGGCTCCTTCTGGCGCAGAAAATGCAGGGAGTTTGCCATGACGATGCCGTCGAGTGGCGGCAGGCTGAGCGTTTCGCTGAAGTCGGCCTGCAGATACTCGATCTGTGTCGTGGGAAAGCGCGTCTGCATCGCCCTGGCCTGCTCGCGCAGGGCGGCTCCGTCCTTATCGAGTGAGTAGATATGTCCCTGCGGCCCGATCAGCTCAGCGAGCGCCAGCGTGAACGCTCCTCGGCCTGAGCCAAGGTCGGCCCAGGTCCCTCCGGGACCGGGGATGCCTCGGCGTATAAGCTCAACGTGATCTTCGTGGTTCATGGTCTATCCTTTGCTGACGAAATCTCTCGCTCCTGCTGTGATGGTCTGGCTGTCCTCTGTTTGAGCAGCAATGGCAGGAGCAGCACCATCACAGCGGCTATCCAGACGGCCATAGCCGTCGCCGCGAAGGTTCCAACCAGCCAGATGCCGAGCCAGGCGCCGAGCGTGCTACTGATCGCACCGGCGATGATCAGCCCCGTCCGCGCCCGCCAGTTTGCCAGGTACGCACGTCCGTAGGCGGCGTTGCCCAGCAGTCCCAGGATACCACCGATGGCCAGCCAGAGGAAGGTCAGTTGCAGGGTACTGCTCATCTCTGTTGCTCGCTTTCAGGAGCCAACCAGCATGATGCGCCAGATGATCCGCAGGAGCTTGCCGCTATCGCTGAGGACCTGCGCCGTGCTGAGGCCATTGCGGATCTCCACGTGCTGGAAGATGCCGAATTCGGCGAAGTCATAGGGATGGTGAAGACGCTCGAGGGCGGCTGCGAAAGCGCGCGTTTCCGTGAAGGGCACATAGGCGTCGCTGCGGTCGTGCAGCAGGTAGATGGGTGCCTGGATTGCGCTGATCACGCTCGCTGGAGAGAGTTGCTGCAGCAGGCTCTTCATCTGAGGTGTGAGAGCAGCCAGGTTCTGCGCCACGCGCTCTGGCTGATCACCCTCCAGCAAGTGATAGGCAGCGCGGGTACCGGGCGAGAGCCGGGCCACTTCTGCTGCGCTCAGCGGCCTGCCGTTCTGGCTGAAGGCCTGGCGCAGGAGGGTTGCCTCCTGGGGAGGCAGAATGGTGGTGAAGTACCCCATGCCTAAAGGCAAGGGGCTTCTACGCAGGTTTCTCCACGTTGGCTTCTTCCAAGCCTGAGTATGTTTATCGCAGCGTTGGTATCTCTGTCGAGAACGACCCCACAGTGGATACAGATGTGTGTTC
>JBHOQN010000084.1:0-32575 GCA_042408965.1 Ktedonobacteraceae bacterium | reverse complement strand
TTGCTGGCCCTCTCGACGCGGCAAAAGCCCGGGAACACTTACAGCAGTACAACCTGGAACGCGCCCAGGTGGAGCGGAGGCAGACCCGGAGGATGTTCTGACAGGCGCGTTCAGGTAAACCGCGCCTGTCAAAATACATGGTTTGGAGGTTGTTCATGGCTGATTTGGTGAGTGCCCCTGAGGGGGTCAAGATGCTGTCCTATGGTGTTGATACGCTTGTTGTTAATGTCTCTTACGCGAATGAGCGGTTAGAGCGGGAGCCGCGTGAACTCGATCAGGGGATGCAGGCACGTCTGGACCGTTTTAAGCAGATGGCTCAGCGGGAAGATATAGCGGTGCCCACGCCTTGGCGCTTTCGGGGTGCTACACTTTTTATGAGGCCAAAGGGTGGGCGCTTCAATAGAAGGGGTGGTGGTGGGCAATGGCGTTGGATCTTGGAGGCGGGTGACTGGTTCGTGCTGGCGGTGGGCCGGGGTAAGCAAGACGGCGGCTTTATCGCACAGGTGCGCTTTTCTTCGGTTTACCTGTGGTCGTGTGGGGTTGGCTGTGTGATAGTGGAGGCGCAGGCTTTTCTGAGTGAGTTTTTCCAGGCCAATATCTGGATGCAGCTTTCATCTATTGATCTGTGTGTGGATTTGTCGTGGGATGTCTCGGCGCTGGACTGGCAGGAGATGTTTGTCTCGCGGGCTTCCTGTGATTTCCAATATCCAGGTGATGGGCTCATTGATGGACCGGATAGTGTGCGGCGGCGTTGGAAAAGGATTGAAACACTCTCTTGGGGTATGCATACCTCTGCTATTTCTTGTCGCATTTATGACAAGAAGCATGAGATTATTCAGAAGGGACGCGAAAAGGAATGGTTCTACGACCTGTGGAAAAGCGAGAAGATTGGTGCGCAATGGGATGGTGAGTCGCCGGTCTGGCGCGTGGAGTTTTCTTTTACTCGTTCTTTTTTCCGCAACCTGACACAGCCTATTGAGAATGTGCTGGATGTGCTGGATCGGATGTGTGAGCTTTGGGCCTATGCGGTCGGGCATGTTGAGGGTGGTCCTGATGGGCTGCCTGATGGCTGGCTGCGCTGTGTGGTGCCTTCTGAGAGGGATATGAATCGGTCCCGTTGGCCGGTACATCCTGCCTGGAAGGTGGTGCAGGCGGCCTTTCAGCCTGAAGAGGTGCCTGAGGTGATTTTGGGTCCGATTGTTCGTAAGCGGCAGCGGCGGGTACATACGGAGCGTGCGGTTGCGGCGGTTGCTGGGTATTGCTCGACGCTCACAGCTTGGGAGGATGATCTCTTTTTTGTTGAGGGACTCGATCTCTCGGTCGTGTTGCACTGGCTGATGGAGCAGTTGCAGCGCTATATGGGGCAAAAAGGTATCCTGTTTGATGCACTGGTGCGAAAAAAGCGGGAGGTCTACGGCCTACCGCATGATCAGCGGATTGTACCTAGCGAGTAAAAGAAAGGAAGGTGCGCCTATGAGGTTAGGTGATGTACTTAATCATTTTCTAGTAGATTGTGAAATTCGTGGGCTGGCTCCTACGGCTATCAAGTGGTATCAGGTGCGGATTGGTTTGTTCTTGGAAAAGCTAGTAGAAGTTTGTTCGGTTACTGAGCTAGAGCAAGTGCGGCTTGTGCATCTTCGTCAAGTTGTGCAGGTACTTATGAATACCCCTGCGTGTGCCAACAATCCGTGTAGACCGACACAGGATAAGCCTCTTTCTGCTTTTACGGTTCGTGGTTATGTTCGTGCAGTGAAGCGGTTTTTTAGCTGGTGTTTTGAGGAGGACTTGATAGATGTTGACCCGGCTGCACGGCTGGTTCAGCCTAAGGCTCCTGATTATGTGATTGCTACTTTTACAACGGAGCATATAGAGAGAATGCTAGAGGTTTGTGATAATGGGACTGAGGAAGGTTTCAGGAATTATGTGATACTTTTAGTGTTTTTGGATACTGGTATGCGCCTTTCTGAGCTGGCTGGTTTGCGGGTCGTTGATGTGGGAGATTGCTATGTGAAGGTGTATGGTAAGGGCCGCAAGGAACGAGAGATAGGGATGCATCCTGAGGTGGGCAAGTTGCTGTGGAAGTATATTCACAAGCATCGTAAACCTGCTACTTCTGATGAGTTGCATGTGTTTTTGGGCAAGGGTGGTAAACCTCTCAAGTCTAGCGGGATATCGGAAATTGTGAAACGTATAAAGCGAGAATGTAGATTTGATAATATTCGCGTTTCTCCGCATGTGTTCCGGCATACGTTTGCAAAAATCTACCTTAAGCGAGGAGGTGAGATATTCAAGCTTTCGCGTGAGATGGGGCATAGCTCTGTTCAGGTCACTGAAATATATCTGAAGGACTTTCAGAGTTCTGAGGCAAGAAAAGTGCATACAGACTTTTCTCCTGTGGGTTCTTTAGAGTTACTTAAAAGGAAGAAACGGAGGAAAAAATAGAAATGGTGTCGGTGCTGTGAATGCCTCTGTAGCCCTGGGGATAATATGAATCCTCAGGGCTAGAGGTCGTTGTTAAACCCTGAGGACTTTATAAAAAATTTGCTAAAGATGGTCCTCAGGGTTAAATTTTGTTTTTGGGGGTGTTGAAGAATTGGCTTGTAAAGCCGCTTTACGAGAAGGGTAGGGCGAGTGGGACTCGAACCCACACGGGTTACCCCAGAGGATTTTAAGTCCTCAGCGTCTACCGTTCCGCCATCGCCCCCTGTGATTTCCTGTGGCGTCCCCTGAAGGACGGCTGCATCTGATCAGAGTCGCCACCGGCCAGGATAGCCAGGAGCGCGAGTACCTTCAAGCGTACCTGTGCTGTTTCTGGAACTCGCTGCCATTGTACCAGAGATCCGAGAGAGTCGCAAGAGCGTATCTCCTCCTGGGAGCAGAGGCGATGAAGCCGACGGCTGGGGGAGGCGCTGCTCCATCGAGCGCCACCGCCAGGGTCCCCAGCGCCCCTGTCGCCCTGGAAACCCGGAGAGAAAATAGACCAGTGACAGACTTTTCATCAAAACCGGGCCTCCATTGTATTGACGTGCCTTTTTATCTGCGGCATAATACCAGAGTGATCGTTATACATGTACGTTACATGTAGTGGGCGGATAGCAACAAATGACAAACGAAGCAGGCACTTATACACTTCCTTCTGAACAGCTACAGGGTGGCTTGTACGAGGTCATCGTCGTCGGAGCAGGCCATGCGGGCTGTGAGGCTGCGCTGGCCAGCGCGCGCATGGGCCGCAGGACACTGCTTCTGACGATGAATCTCGATAGCGTCGCTCTGATGCCCTGTAATCCCTCAATGGGGGGACCGGCCAAGGGGCACCTCATCAAGGAGATCGATGCGCTGGGCGGTGAGATCGGGCGCAATACCGACCGCACCTTTATCCAGATTCGCTTGCTCAACACCAGCAAGGGGCCGGCTGTGCAGGCGTTGCGCGCGCAGTGCGATAAGCAGGCCTATCGGCTGGCCATGAAGTTTGCCCTGGAGGCTCAGCCCAATCTCGATCTGAAGCAGGCCACCATCACCCACTTTCTCTATCGGCTGGGAGAAGACGGGCGTCCGATCATCAGCGGCGTGGTGACCAGTACTGGCTGGCAGTACGAGGCCCGCGCGGTTGTGCTCACCACGGGAACCTTCCTCAACGGCCGGCTGGTTGTCGGCGAGAAGACCCAGCCCGGTGGCCGGGCTGGTGAGGGTCCCTCGCTGGGGGTTGCTGATTCGCTGCGCACTTTCGGACTGGAGGTGCGACGCTTTAAAACCGGCACACCGCCGCGTATCGACGCGCGCACGATCGATTTCAGCAAGACGGAGCCGCAGCCGGGAAGCCGTGTGCCGCTCTATTTCTCCTGGGATGAATCGGCACGTGCCGATGTGCAGTTGCCAGGCGGCCGACCCAATCCCGTCTACCCGGTCACAGCCGAGGATCTACATGGCTGGCGTCCTCAGCTTCCCTGCTACCTCGTGCGTACCAATGAGCGAACACACCAGCTCATTCGTGCCAATCTCCATCGCTCGCCGCTCTACAACGGCCTCATCGAGGGCATCGGCCCACGCTACTGCCCTTCTATCGAAGATAAGATCGTGCGCTTCGCTGACAAAGCGACCCATCAGATCTTTCTGGAGCCAGAGGGCTGGCGTACCGGCGAGGTCTACGTGCAGGGTATGAATACCAGCCTGCCAGAGGATGTGCAGCTAGCTATGCTACGCTCTATTCCTGCCCTGGAGCGGGTCGAGATCGTGCGCTCTGGCTACGCCGTGGAGTACGACTACGTGCCTCCGCATCAGCTCTCTGCTACCCTGCAGACCCGGGCCGTAGAAGGTCTCTTTCTGGCGGGCCAGATCAATGGGACCTCTGGCTACGAAGAGGCCGCTGCTCAGGGCCTCATGGCGGGCATCAATGCGGCTCTCTATGTGCGCGGTGAGCCGGGCTTTGTGCTGGGGCGTCATGAGGCCTACATCGGAGTCCTGATCGATGACCTGGTGACCCGTTCGCTCAGTGAGCCCTATCGCCTGCATACTTCCCAGGCTGAGTATCGTCTACTGCTGCGGCCTGAGAGCGCTGACCTGCGTCTGAGCGAGTATGCCTACCGCCTCGGCCTGATTGATGCTCGACGCTATGAACAGGTTGTTCAGAAGCGTGAGCAGATAGAGCGCACCCTCGGGCGCCTGGGGAAGGTGGTCTTCACCTCCTCGCGCATGGTAGAGTCCTGTGCCCAGCAGGCTGGCATTGTTCCGCCTACCCAGATGACAAGCGCCCGCGATCTGCTGCGTCGCCCTGGTGTCTGCTACGCCCAGGTGGCGGAGCTGGCGCGCCTGGTTCAGGAGCATACGCCACCTGCATCTATGGAGAGCACACAGCCTCCTCTGCCTCTCCTGCCTCCTGAGATCGCTGAAGAGGTCGAGCTGCAGGTCAAGTACGAGCACTATGTCCAGAAGCAGCAGCAGCTTGTCAGCCGGGCGCGCCGTCTCGAGAGCCAGTTGATCCCTGAGACGATCGACTACCAGCTCATCCCGCATCTACGCACGGAGGCGCGACAGAAGCTCGCTCGCCTGCGTCCGCGCACGGTCGGTCAGGCCTCGCGTGTCGAAGGAGTGACCCCGGCGGACATTGCCCTGCTGATGGTCTATCTGGAGAAGACACGTGCTGAGGCCAGAAGTCTCTCGTAGTGGTACATCGACAGTAGTGTGAAGGGCATCCTCTTGCGCATTGATGGGCCGTGGTAGGGAATGAAGGGTAGGCTTTACTCCAGGGCCTGGAGATCAGAAGAAGGCATGGCGGCTGCTGCGCCACCTCATGGCTCCTTTCTACGGCGAGGCGTCCAGACAGTATGCCCATCCCGCTGGGCTGTGAAGCAAAGGGCAGCTCTCTGCTGCGTTGCTTCCCCGGTGGCTGAGCAATACACGCTGAAGAGGGGAAGAACTGTGTATATACTTGTGATTGACGATAGCCAGTTTACAACTGCTCTGGTGCAGTTTGCACTCAAGAAGGAAGGCTACGAAGTAGAGGTCACGGATAACCCTCGTGGGGCGATGCAGATGATTGAGAAGCGGGTGCCAGATTTGCTCATTCTTGATATCGCCATGCCCTATCAGAGTGGCTTTGAATTTACAGCCAGGTTGCGGGACGAAGGGTACGATATTCCCTTGATTTTTATCACTGCTCAGGATAGCATGGAGTCGAAGTTGAGAGGGTTTCATGTGGGGGCCGATGATTATATTTGTAAGCCCTTCGATCATCAAGAGCTGGTCGCTCGCGTTCATGCGGTCCTGCGACGTATTAAAAAGAGCAAACATGTCGATAGCCAGCGCATCCGCGTTGGTGGCATCGAGTTATTGCCGGCTGAGCAGCAGGTGCTCATCGATAACCAGAGCTGTGTGATGCTCACGCGCACGGAGATGCAGGTGTTACGGGTGCTTATGAGCCACCCTGATCAAGCGGTGAGCCGCGATCAGCTCCTGGCTTCCGTCTGGAACGATAATGAGAATAACAGCAATATTGTAGATGTCTACGTTGGCCGCTTGCGTAAAAAGCTGGAGCAGCATACGTCTCGTCCGCGGATGATTGTCTCTGTCCGCCGGGTAGGGTATAAGTTTGTCGGTAAATAGGGGGGGATCGTGCCAAAGCGTACGTCGAAAAAGCCGCGCCAGGAAGAAGTTGCCAGTCCACTTCGCACCAGTGGAGAGGACGAAGCTGCAGCCTCGTCGCTGGAGGAGCCATCACAGACGCAGGGCGCTTCTGAGGACACGCCCCGCGCGCAGTCTGCCCTGCCAGTCCTGCCTGCCGCTGAGGAAGGTCTGCACCTGCTCTATCGCTCTATGCTGGCGACCCTTGAGAACACCCCGGATGCTGTCTTCATCCTCGATGAGCATTTTCACGTGTGCGCCTTTAATCCGGCCTGTGCCAGGGCCCTTGGCTGGAGACCGCAGGAGGTGATCGGGCGTGGCTGTGCTGAGGTGCTGAAATGCCGTGATTTGAACCACATGGACCTGTGTGGAACGGCTAGCTGTCCTCTTGTCCGTGTCCTGCGCTCGAAACAGGCTCTGCCAAACGAAGAGTTGATCATTGGCGGTGAGCCGGTACGCGCCTGGGAGGTCTCCGTGAGTGTGACGCCCGTGGACATCGGACAGGGACTGCACATGGTCTTCAGTGCGCGCGATGTCTCGGCTCTGACGATGGCTAATCGCCTGCGTGCCAACTTTGTATCGATGGTCTCGCATGAATTGCGTACACCGCTCAACTCTGTGCAGGGCTTCATCGATCTACTGCTGCGGGGCCATATGGGACGGTTGACTGAGGACCAGCAGGAGTATCTCGGATATGCGCGTGAGTCGGTGCAGCTCTTGCTCTCAACGGTAGAGGATATCCTCTTCATCACGCGCGCAGACTCTGGCCAGTTTGAGATCGATCAGCAGAAGGTTCGTGCTGATCTCGTCGTTGAGCAGGTGCTGCAGAGCGTGCAGGCGCAGGCCCGGAAGGCCGAGATCATCCTCAGCAGCGAAGTGGTCCATCCGGCACCGCTCATCTATGCCGATCCGCAGCGCGTGATCCAGGTGCTGCGGAACCTCGTGGGCAATGCACTCAAGTTTACGCCGCCGGGCGGCAGCGTTCTCGTGCGAACCCTCCCTGATCCCGACGATCCGCACATGGCGCGTTTCTCTGTGGCCGATACCGGCTTCGGCATCGCACCAGAGGATCAGCCACACGTCTTTGAGCACTTCTACCAGGCCCATCATGCCATGCAATCGCGGGTGGGCGGCTATGGGCTTGGGCTGACGATTGCCCAACTGATCGTTGAGCAGCACGGTGGCCGTATCTGGTTCGATAGCACTGCGCGCAAGGGCACGACCTTTTACTTTACCGTGCCGCTCTACACGGAGGCGCTCTCCGCTGAGGAGCAGAGCTGAAGCCCTCCCATGGAGGGCACGTACGCTCAACCATCTGGAGCGTGGCGCTCTCCATGGGAGGGTGGCCCTTCACTGCCAGAGTGAGTCCTGAACGGCCTCCGCTCCGGCCGTCTCAGGCTCCTGATAGGCGTTGTTTTTGGAGAGCCTGTCCGCCAGCCGTGTGGGCTCGGGCAGACGATAGCCCCGACAGCAGGCCAGTACATAGCGCAGAGAGGTGTCCAGGCTGATGCGGTGTCCGCTGGAGATGATCATCGGTTTGACGCGATCGCGTGTGCGCAGCGCGGCGCCGATGATCTCGCCGTGATCCTGCAGTGGCACCCAGGCGCCAGCTTTTTCGCTGAGGGCCTGTTCGTCGTAATGTCCTCGCAGCACGGATTTTGCGCAGCCGATGCTTGGCAGGTCCAGCCAGAGACCCAGATGTGAGGCGATGCCCAGGCGACGCGGATGAGCAATTCCCTGCCCATCAACCATCACCAGATCCGGCCTCTGTCTCAGCCGGCTGATTGCGCCGAGTACACAGGGCAGTTCGCGAAAAGAGAGCAGGCCAGGAATATACTCCATGCGTACTGACTCTTCATAGACGTGCTGCTCCTCTACCTCCAGTTGTGGGTAGGAGAGCAGCACAACGGCGGCCCGTGCCAGGCCGTTCTCCTCGTTGATCGCCATATCCACGCCGGCGATGTGTCGGATCTCTGCGGCTAGGCGATCCTCGCGTTGCACCTGGCTGGCCAGTTTCTTCTGGAGCGCGATTGCCTGCTCTGGGGAGAGATTCCAATCGTGAAGAGGGGACGGTGTGATGTACATCCGCTATCTGGCCTCCGCTATAAAAATCATGCGTGGGCTTTGCAGCTCATAGGGACTCATCTCATAGTTGCCGTAGACTTCTTTCACTGCAAACCCGGCCTGCTCCAGCATCAGTTCAAGTTCGACTCGCTCGAAGAGGTAGAGCGAGGTGCGGGTCATCGTACGCTTGATGCCTTCTCCCTGGGCATACTGATCGTAGAAGTGCACCAGTTCCAGCAGATGACGACTGGTTGAGGAGGCTGGGCTGACAAAGTGGGTCAGGAAGCTCCCGTCAGGGCAGGCCCAGGTGCCCTGATGTAGCATCTGGCCACTCATGTTCTCCATAAAGCGGGCGTCAGCGTTACTGAGATCCAGGATAAGGGTGGCTCCCGTCACCAGATGGGCGCGCAGCAAGGCCAGGGTCTGCTGCTGGTCTTTGCGTGTTGTGAGGTGGCCAAAGGAGCCGAGCGCGATAAAGGCCAGCCTGAACCGCTGCTCCAGATGCAGGCAACGCATATCCTGCTGAACCAGCGTGACTCGCGACAGCAGCCCCTCTTGCTCCAGGCGTCGCTGCGCCCGCTCCAGCATGGTGGCAGAGATATCGACGCCTGTCAGCTCATAGCCTTCGCGCGCCAGAGGGAGGAGCAGACGACCGCTACCGCAGGCCAGCTCCAGCACTGAACCGTAGGGACCGCACAGCTCAGCAAAATCGCGGTAGAGGTCTAGATCCTCCATGAAGTGGGCGTGCTCGATATCATAAAAGGCCGCAATGGTGTCGTAATCGTTCATGGCATCTCTTTCTGCAAACTGCTTCGCGTGGTGGTGTGAGGGGCGCTGCGTCTCCTCTCTGGATGATAGCACGGTGGCAGATAGGTCGCAAGGGGTAGAAGCAGGGAAATGCGCCGTGCCAGAGGAGTTCCTTCACCGAGCGGGCACATGCTGCAGCCCAGCCGATGAGGAGGGTCGCTCTGGCCTTGGCAGGGAGACTAGATAGCGTCGGCCTGGGAGATCAGCCAGATCCCACGCTGGCTATCCAGTGAGAGCGTGAGGTGGACATTGTAGGTTGAGCTGCCGCGCGTGACCTGCACCGTGAAGTGGGCCGCATCCTGGCTATCATTCAGCGCCCTGAAATTACTGACGACTCCTTGCTGCTGATCGGCCTTCCTGGCAAGCTGGATGAACGTCTCCATATCAACCTGCTGGCCCTCGATGGTGGCGTTGTCGGCCAGTTGTTCGTAGGCGACGCTGTAATTCTGGCTCTCAATCTCGCTGTAGTAGGAGTCGACAACGACCAGGTTGTTGTCGCGAGTGAGGTCGCTGGGGGTGGCCACAAGACTCGGCAGGGAGGTGAAGGTCTTGTAGAAGCCGAAGCCTGCCAGCGTACAGCCACCGATACTGAGGAGCGTGAAGAGCACGACGACGATGGTGATGACCTGATAGGTGCGTCGCGACTGTCTCGCGGGAGTCGGGGCTGGTGGCTGTGGCGCAAAAGGAATCCCCGCTGGCGGAGGTGGCACTGCTGGCCAGACCTGGGACTCTGCTGGCATGAAGTCTGGTCCGTAATACTCTGACGGAGGCCAGGCAGCAGGTGGCCCGGCCGGCTGACCCCGGCTCTTGGGATCGATATCCATCGATGTTCCTTTCCTGACTGAATGAACGGTATATTGTGTAATCTTCTCTTCTCTCTACACTGACCGCGCCGGAGCCGGTAGCGAGCAAAGTCAGTATACTGCGTGAGGACGTGTTTGACAAGATGATTACGGTATCTACAGCCAGCCGGGCCATGGGGATAGCTGGAGCACTCGTAGTGTACGAGAAGAGAAGCATCCTCTTCGCGCGAAGAGGATGCTTCGGCTGTGGTAGTCAGGAAGACCCTATTTGTCGCGCTCGCTCTTGCTGAGCGCAGCCTGGGCGGCGGCGAGGCGCGCCACAGGAACGCGGAAGGGCGAACAGCTCACGTAGTCCAGCCCAACCTGGTTGAAGAACTCGATACTGCTGGGGTCGCCACCATGCTCGCCGCAGATCCCCAGCTCGATGTGCGCGTTGGCAGCGCGCCCCTTCTCGACGGCAAGGCGGACAAGCTGGCCGACACCATCGCGATCGAGGGTCTGGAAGGGGTTGACGGGCAGAATCTTGACCTTTTCCGTGAGACCGGGGGCCTCCAGGCCATCGACATACTTCAGAAGGAACTTGCCTTCAGCATCGTCGCGACTGAATCCGAACGTGGTCTGGGTCAGATCGTTGGTGCCGAAGCTGAAGAAGTCAGCGACGGTCGCGATCTGATCGGCGGTGAGCGCCGCGCGCGGCAGCTCGATCATGGTCCCAAACTTATACTCGACCGCAGCGCCGGCCTCGGCAGTGATCTCGCGTGCCACGCTCTCCAACTGGCGGCGCACCTCGCGCAGCTCGTTCACATGGCCCACCAGCGGGATCATGATCTTCGCCTGCGGCTTCTTGCCGGTCTTGCGTGCTACCTCCAGAGCGGCCTCCAGAATAGCGCGTGTTTGCATAATGGTGATCTCTGGGAAGAGCAGACCGAGACGGCAGCCGCGCAAGCCGAGCATAGGATTCATCTCGCGCATCGCGGCGACCGCATCGAGCAGGGCCTTTTTCTCCTTGAGTATAGCCTCGTCGCCGCCGGTCGCCTCCAGGCGCGTGACCTCGACCAGCAAGTCCTCATAGGAGGGAAGGAACTCATGGAGAGGCGGATCGATGAGGCGGATCACCACCGGGTAGCACTCGCCGGTGCGCGGGTTGACCATTGTCTCAAAGAGACCAATGAAGTCGCTGCGCTGGAAGGGCAGCAGCTGATCGAGGGCGGCCTGCCGCTCCTCCGGCGTTCTGGCCAGGATCATTTTCTGTACGATGGGCAGCCGTTCCTGCTCCATGAACATATGCTCGGTGCGGCAGAGGCCGATGCCTTCGGCGCCGAACGTAACCGCACGCTGAGCGTCGCGCGGATAATCGGCGTTGGCCCAGACGCCGAGCCTGCGGAAGCGATCGGCCCAGCTCAGCAGCTTCTGCAGCTCGGTCTCTTTCTCGAAGTCAGGCTCGACCGTGGGGATGATACCGGCGAAGACCTCGCCGCTGTCGCCGTCAATCGAGATCTCGTCGCCCTCCCGGATCACCAGGTCGGTGCCGACCACGCGGAAAAGTTTCTCCTCTTCAGAGACGCGGATTCCCTCGCAGCCGGCGACGCAGGGAAGACCGAGACCACGTGCGACGACAGCCGCATGGCTGGTGGCCCCGCCGCGTGCCGTCAGGATGCCCTTAGAGACGAGCATGCCATGGACATCATCGGGGCTCGTCTCCGGCCGCACTAGGACGACCGCCACGCCGGCCTTGCCCAGTTCCTCGGCCCGGTCGGCGTCGAAGATAGCCTTGCCCGCGGCTGCCCCTGGCGAGGCATTGAGGCCGCGTGCCAGGAAGCGGCCCTCCTTGTGAGCGCGCGCCTTGGCCTCCTCATCAAAGCGCGGCAGAAGTAGCTGGTAGACCTGCGTGGGGTCCGAGCGCTTGATCGCCTCTTCCTCGCTGATGACGCCTTCCTCTACCATGTCGACAGCGATCTTGACCGCCGCTCTCGCCGAGCGCTTGCCAGAGCGAGTCTGCAGCATGTAGAGGCGCCCGCGCTCCACGGTGAACTCCATATCCTGCATGTCGCGGTAGTGGTGCTCCAGGCGGCGGGCGATCTCCTGGAACTGCTCGTAGACCTGGGGAAGCTCCTCCTTGAGGCGGTTGATCTTTGAGGGTGTGCGGATACCGGCCACCACATCCTCGCCCTGAGCGTTGAGCAGATATTCGCCGTAGAGTTCCTTCTCCCCGGTGCTGGGGTTGCGTGTGAAGGCGACGCCAGTGCCGCTGTCGTTGCCCATGTTGCCGAAGACCATGCTCTGGACATTGACGGCGGTGCCCAGGTTATGAGGGATCTTGTTGAAATTGCGGTAGTCAATGGCGCGTTTGTTGTTCCAGGAAGAGAAGACTGCCTCGATAGCCTTGCTCAACTGCTCGTAGACATCGGTGGGGAAAGGTTGACCTGACTGGCGCTCCGCAATCTGCTTGAAGGCGACCACCAGTTCCTTGAGAGCCTCGGCGGGCAACTCAGCGTCGCTGCGTGCTCCTGTGCGCTCCTTATACTCGTCGAGTTTCTGCTCGAACTCGCGCGGGTCCGCGTCGAGCACGATCTTACTGAACATCTGGATGAAGCGCCGATAGGCGTCGTAGGCGAAGCGCTCATCGCCAGTCTGTTCAACCAGGCCCTGCACCGTCTCGTCGTTGAGACCCAGGTTGAGCACGGTGTCCATCATCCCCGGCATGGAGAACTTGGCGCCTGAGCGCACCGAGACGAGCAGCGGGTTGTGCCTGTCGCCGAACTTCTTGCCGGTCTGCTCTTCCACGAGCCGCAGGGCCGCCAGCGCCTGCTCCCACATGCCAGCCGGGAACTGTTTGCCGGCGTCGTAGTACGAGTTGCAGGCTTCCGTCGTGATCGTAAAGCCTGGCGGAACGGGCAACCCGGCGTTTGTCATCTCGGCGACCCCTGCCCCTTTGCCGCCGAGGAGATCGCGCATGCTGGCATTGCCTTCGCTAAAGAGATAGACCCATTTACGCGGGGATTGCTTGACCACCTCTTCAAAGGGCATGCCCTGAGACTGCCCTCCTGTGATTGCTTGCGTCACGAAATATCCTCCCGATAACTAAGAATGATAAAGGCTCTCTGAAAGCCACTCGAGCCTGGCAGGGGAAGCCTCGGCGTAGAGAACAGCGATGAACTGCGCTGGCGCGGTGCGCAGAGCGGTCGACGTTGACCCTGGCCAACAGAATGCGCTCGCAGAGAGGCTCAGATGCTCTTGAAGATGATCCCTCTGGCCCAGCGCAATACACGGCGGGCACGCTGCGTGCAGGCAGTGGCCTCTTCGGCATTGATGACTTCATCGGCCTCTTCCGGTGGGGTCTCAGCGTAGAAGGCCTCCGGATGAAATGGCGTGAGGGCAGCCATGTCGCTGACAATCTCTGCCGGTGCCCCGACTCTCTCCCCGAGAGCACGGAGATCATGGTTGTAGGGAGAGCGACGCCCAGAATGCAGCAGGCAGACCGCCTGTGCGGCCTTCTCGGCGACCTGGTTGCAGTAATCCACACAGGCGAAGTGCCGCCCTAGACTGAGCTCCAGCGCGGCGGTCGCCATGTCTTGCGCAGCCTCCGCAAAAAGGGCCAGCGCGCCTTGCAGATCGCTGCCTCCCGTCGCCTCGTCCGCCTCGTCCACTTCGTCTGCCTCGTCCTGTGCCTGTGAAAACCTGAGAGGCGTCTGCTCTGCTGAGGAGGGCGTCGGCGTTTGCTCTGCTGGCAAACTCACTCCTTCGAGGAGCAGGCGCTCCAGATCTTCTTTGCTTTCAGACTGTGATCCTGGTTCTTCCTCAAAATGAGGGTATGGTACAGGCATATAGCTCTCTCTGTCCCCATCTCGATGTGTGGAAGCCGGAGAAGCCCTGCTCCCGGTGCTCAAAAACATGACTGTGCTGGCCCTGAGAGGCGCCAGCCCCCGTGAATCATCCCCTGCTTGTATCAGCGCTCCCTTTATCGATACCTCTGTGTGTTTCTCCTCTATATTAGACCCGTCAGCCTGTGGTGTCAATGCACGTTCGCCGATCAGTGATCACGCTGACGACCTGGAGAGACGCTGATGCGAAGCTGCAGGACCTGTGCTGTCTGTGAAGGTGTCGCGCCACGAAGGTGTTGTACCACGAGGATGTTGCTGACAGCCGGATGCAAAATTGTCGCGCCCTGCTCGTGATAGAGGAGAGATAGAAGTGGTCTCGTTTCCTGTCCAGGAATCAGGAAAGCGGGCTGGTAAGGCGCTCTCTGTGATTTGAAGAGGATCTGACATGTTCTATTCGCCGAGCGTTCCTGCTATACTAGCTATGCAGAGGGATGGTGCAGTCGGTGCAGTCGGTGCAGTGGAAGCCCGGAGAGAAAGAGTACATGTCAGCATGACTGAGAACACGCCTGCGCAGCCACAGGGAGCCGGCCGGGAGCCTTTCTCTGAAGACGCCCTTGCATTGAGCAGGCTCTATGAGCGGTTCTGTCGCCCTATTCACTCCTATGTCTATCACCTGCTGGGGAATCGCGAAGATGCTGATGATATGACACAGGAGGTTTTTGTGCGCGCGTGCCTGGCCTGGGATCATCTGCAGGACCGTGATAACCTCTCAGCCTGGCTCTATCGCATTGCGACCAATCTCTGCGTGGATTTCATGCGCAGGCGGAAGCGGATCTCCTGGTGGCCACTCTCCAGGAGGGGTCAGCAGAGCGAGCAGGGCGAAGCGGCGGTCTCCGAAGATTTCACCTCCCTGCTGGCCGATAGCGGTGGTATCCCCGAGGTGGTTGAACGTGAGCATATCCGCATGGTGCTGGCGCAGATGCCGCTGGAATATGCAGTCGTACTGGTGTTGAGTGCAGCTCAGGGGGTACCCTACCAGGAAATTGCCTCGATCATCGGGATATCGCCAAACGCCGCTGCCACACGCATATCGCGTGCCAAGAAGATGTTCATGGAGCAATACCAGCGCCTTGGCCAGGAGCGCCTTGTGAGAGAGGAGCGGAGGCGATGAGAGAGTCTGTCCTGCCGCCGCTGCCGCCGCCCCATGCGCGCGGGTCTCAGGTCTGTTCGATTGTTCAGCTCTATCTGGCTGTGCTTGACGATCTCCCCTTTGAGCAGGTGCAGGCGGTGCTTGAGCATGTCTATGAGTGCTCGCTCTGCCTGCAGGAGTACCAGCTCTTCAATCGGACGACACGTTTGCTCAAGACCCTGGGCGAGAGCGAGCCTTCCCCTCGCGTTACCCAGGCGGTGCGGCAGAGCATCGCTGCGCGCTGGGGGCTGGGTGAGTCACTTCCTCTTTCTACGCTGTCTGCTCCCTCCACGCCCCTTCCGGTGAGCCAGATCAGCCGCAGCATCCCCGCGCGTGTGAGTGGGCGACGACGCTGGTCCCTGCTGCTGTCTGCTGCGGCCGTGCTGCTTCTGCTCCTGCTGAGCGCTATGCTGGTACGCAACTTCCTGCTGCCTTCTTCGTCGTCGGCCTTTGCTCTCCCTGCACAGCTCTCCTGGGGGGGCTATGTGCTCTATCACAGCCAGACCAGGATGGGCAGTCAGGGGCAGCCCTACCGCGTTGAAACCTATCATAATCTGGGAACGGGCGAATTGCACGTTGAGACAACTCTGCCTGGCCGACTTGATGTCGTCGTCGTCAGCGATGGCAGACAGATGCTGGGTCTGGATATGATGCATCAGATCGCTCAGTGGAATCCCGCTCCCTGGAGCACCATTGCCAGTGATGATGTCTTCGACCTGAGTAATTTGCGTCGTGATCTGCAGAGCGGACGTGCGGTCTACCTGGGCACTGGACGCTTTCAGGGACAACAGGTGTATCGCATCCACCTCCCCAGCAACGAGGTGCTCTTGCTCGATATGCACTATCGTCCGGTCAACCTGCTCTACGCCAGCGGTTCGCAGCAGGGGCAGCCCGTCTATGATAGGCTGCGTCTGCTACGCACTTCACAGGTCTCTGAAGATATGTGGAGGATGAGCCTGCCTCCAGGCTTTCATCTAGGCACTCTTCCTGAGGTCCTGTGAGGCGCAGCCACCAGGCTGCGCCGCTTGCACTCTCTTGCTGCAGCCGGCTACAATGAGGAGAGTCGCGTGCACAATGGTCGCGACTACGCAATGAAGCGCAGTGTTTTCACCTGTCAGCAGGAGAACCCATCATGGCAGAGCATATTCCCGTCATTGCTGGAGCCGCGCGTACCCCGACCGGTAGGTTTCTGGGGGCGCTGTCGGCTCTGAGTGCTCCTCAACTGGGAGCGCTGGCGATAAAAGAGGCCGTGCGGCGCGCGAAGGTCGACCCGCAGGCCATCGATGAGGTCATCATGGGCAACGTCGTCTCCGCGGGAATCGGCCAGGCGCCCGCTCGCCAGGCGGCGATAGAGGCAGGTCTCCCTGTCGATATTCCCGCCTTCACGGTCAATAAGGTCTGTGGCTCCGGTCTCAAAGCGGTCATGCTGGCTGCCCAGGCCATTCGGGCCGGCGACGGTCAGGTCTTCGTGGCCGGCGGTATGGAGAGCATGTCCAATGCTCCCTATCTGCTGTCCAGAGCGCGGACGGGCTACCGCATGGGCCATGCCGAACTGATCGATGCCGTGGTCCATGATGGCCTCTGGTGTGCCTTTGAGCATGTGCATATGGGCAATGAGGCTGAGATCATCGCCGAACACTTTGGCATCACGCGCGAGGAGCAGGATCGTTTCGCTCTGAGCAGCCACCAGAAGGCAGCAGCCGCGACCACAGCAGGACGTTTTAAGGAGGAGATCGTTCCGGTGGAAGTCAGCCAGAAGCAGGGCACGGTCCGGCTGGAGAGTGACGAGCCGATTCGTCCCGATACCTCGCTGGAGGCCCTGGCAAAGCTGAAACCCGCCTTTCAGGAAGGGGGAACTGTGACCGCTGGCAATGCACCCGGCCTCAGCGATGGAGCATCAGCCACTGTTGTGGTTGACCAGAGCGTCGCCCAGGTCCAGGGCCTGCCCGTGCTGGCGCGCATCATCGGCTATGCCACCGCTGCAATTACCCCGCGTTATATCTTTGCGGCCCCCACGCGCGCTGTCAGGCGGCTGCTGGAGCGTACCTCGCTGAAGATGAGCGATTTCGATCTGATTGAGGTCAATGAGGCCTTTGCTGCGCAGACTCTGGCCAACGGGAAAGAGCTGGACTGGGACTGGACACGGGTCAACGTGAATGGCGGAGCCATCGCCCTTGGCCATCCGATCGGCTCCAGCGGCTCGCGTGTCCTGATTACCCTCATGTATGAGCTACGCCGACGTGGTGGCGGGCGTGGCCTCGCGACGCTCTGCCTGGGCGGTGGTGGGGCTGTCGCCCTTGCCATTGAGGTCTAGTAGAGGACCTCTGACCGGCGATCTTTCTCTGCGCCATCCCCCTTCAAAAACGCGCCTGCCAGTTCCACCGGGGGGCTGGTAGGTGCGCTCTGATTCGTCAGTCTGTGTCGACGTATCCTCCTCTCTGCGATAGGGTGATGCTCGCATAAAAGCGTCTGTTTCCCATTGCTATGGTAAACTATGATTATGTATAGTTCATGTGCAAATTATTAAATATGATAAATTGGAGAGTGATACAGTTACCTCCTTCAAAGGAGATCGTTAAAATTAATGGTTGCAATTATAAAAACTGTGAGGTTGAAGGGAATACGCTATGGAAAAACAGTCTACCTACTTATCAGTTGTTATTCCTGTCTATAACGAGCAAGAGAGCCTCAGCTTGCTGCATGCAGGCCTGAGCGCTGTGTTGCAGGAGCAGGGGTATGCCTACGAAGTGGTCTATGTCGATGATGGAAGCTCGGATGGGAGTGCCGTGGTGCTGCAGCACTTGATGGAGGCCGATCCACACCTGCTGCTGGTTCGATTGAGGCGCAACTTTGGTCAGACGGCAGCGCTGGCGGCGGGGGTGGCTCATAGCCAGGGGCAGGTGCTGGCCTTTATGGATGCCGATCTGCAGAATGATCCTGCGGATATCCCGCGTCTGCTGGAGAAGCTGGAGGAGGGTTATGATCTTGTCAGTGGCTGGCGTCGTGAGCGGCGGGACGCCGGTCTGACGCGCCGGCTGCCCTCGCGTCTGGCGAATTCGCTGATTGCTCGCCTGAGCGGGGTGCCGCTGCACGATTCTGGCTGCACGCTCAAGGTTTACCGTCGCGCTCTCTTCGAGCATATCCACCTCTATGGTGAGATGCATCGCCTGATCCCCGCCTATGCGGCGCTGGCCGGGGCCAGCATTGCGGAGCTGGAGGTCAGGCATCATCCTCGACGCTATGGACGATCCAAATATGGACTGGATCGGGCTGTGCGCGTCATCCTTGATCTGCTGCTCCTGAAATTTAGCAGGAACTTTGCCACGAAGCCTCACTATGCCTTTGGGTCTCCCGGCCTGCTGGCCCTCCTGCTCTGCTTGCTCTCTCTACTGGGGCTGCTGCCCATGCCCCTCCAGCGCCGGCGTGCCGGCGTGCTGGCCAGGCACAGCCTGCTGTCGCTGGCGGGAGGTTGCTTTCTGTTCGGCGCGCTCTCGCTGATGCTGGCTCTGCTCGCTGAGATGGTCATGCGCGTCTACTATGAGGCCCAGGCCAGGCCGCCCTATAGTGTGCGGTCGGTCCTCGCTCAGGCGGATCTGCCTGGACATGGGCGCCCATCTCAGTCGGGCGCGGCCGCGTGTGTGAGTGACGGCCTGGCGTTGCTGGAGCAGTAGTGAGTGGGGGAGGAGAGCACCAATGCGCATGCTGGTCGTGGCGCCACAGCCTTTTTTTGAGCCGCGGGGAGTGCCTTTCAGTGTTCGCGGGCAGATCTGCGCACTGACCGCTCTGGGCCATCAAGTGGATTTGCTGACCTATCCTCTCGGTCAAACCCTGGAGATGGCTGGTCTGAGGATCTATCGGGTCCCGCCCCTGCCCTTTATCCGTGAGGTCAGAATAGGACTCTCGGCCGTCAAGCTCTGGTTCGACGTGCTGCTCTTTTTCTGGGCTGGCTGGCTTCTCTGGCGTCGTCGCTATGACTGCCTTTGCACCCATGAGGAGGCCGGGGCGCTGGGGATGGTTCTGTCGCTCCTCTTCTGCTGCAGACACGTCTACTACATGCACTCCGATCTGGCTGAGCAGATCGTGACTGCTGGAGGTCCACACAGTCGCTGCCTGCTGGCTCTGGTCAGGTCTATCCAGACCTGGGTTGTCCGCTCGGCTGCGGCTGTGGTGACGATCTGCCCCGAGCTGGAGCGCACGGCTCGCGCCATGGGGGCGCGCGGTGGCGTGCATCTGCTGGAAAATCTGGCCGTGCTCCAGGAGGATCACGCCCCGGCTGAGGCTGAGCTGGAGCGCCTCGCGCAGGAGCTGGACTGTGGTGCCGGTCCGGTGCTGCTCTATACGGGAACGCTGGAGATCTACCAGGGTCTGGACCTCCTTCTGGAGAGCGTAGATCTGGTGCGCCAGCGGTATCCGACCGTGCGCTATCTGATCGTTGGGGGTAGGCATGAGCAGATACTGGCGCTGCGTGAGCTGGGTCGTCGCCTCGGCATAGAGGACTGCCTCCGCTTTGTCGGCCAGCGTCCCGCGGAGGAGATGGCTGCCTATATGGCGCTGGCGGATATCCTCGTCAGCCCGCGCAGCCGGGGAACCAATGTGCCACTAAAGCTGGCTACCTATCTGCGCTCTGGTAAACCAGTGCTTGCCACGGCCATTCCCGCCCACACCCAGCTCCTGAATGCGGAGGTCGCGCTGCTGGTGCCCCCGACGCCACAGGGGTTGGCCGAGGGAACCCTGCTGCTGTTGCGTGATCGCTCACATGCGGCAGCTCTGGCCCGCAGCGCCAGGCGTTATGCCGCGGAGCGCTGGAGCCGTGCAGCCTTTCTTGAAAAGAATCGACTTATCTATACCAAAATATGATTATAGAAATGTGCAATTGCTAAAGGATGGTTGTGTGATGAAACGTTACCTCAGAGAGTTGTTCGCCGAGGCCGCCGCTGTCCAGGCGCGTGTGCCGCGCTGGGCCACCCATCTCTATCTCACCCTCTTTGAGCCGCCGCTTGGCAAGACCATTCGCCTCGATATGTTGCGCTCGCTATTGCAAGCATATGAGGTGAGCGGCAGGCGCTGGCTGGACCTGGGGTGTGGTATTGGGGATCTCTCTCTGCTGCTGGCCTGTCAGGGTGCCAGCGTCGTTGGCCTGGAGATCGACGCTGCGCGTGTGGCCTGTGCCGCCAGTGTGGCGCGCCGTGCTGGCCTCCGTACTGTCGAGTTTGTTGCCGCCGATGCTACCCGTCTGAGTGAGTTGGGACTGGGGGTGTTCGATGGTGTCTGTTGCCTGGCTCTTTTGGAGCACGTTGTGGCTGATGTCGATCTGTTGCGGCAGATTGCCGGCGTCTTGCGCCACGGCGGTCTGCTCCTTCTGGAGGTGCCGAACGCTCAGCGCAGGACGCTTCAGGAGGTGGAGCGGGAAGATGGACATGTGCGCGCTGGCTATCTCTGGAGCGAGGTGCCAGCGTTGCTTGAAGCTGCCGGCTTCTATGTGCTGAAGAGCGAGAGCCGCGACCCGCTGAACCTGTTTTACTACTGGTCGCGCTGCTCGCGCCTGTTGCCAGGGCCGCGGGGGCGTGGACCACTCTTTGCCTTGCTCGCCCCCCTCTTTATTCCGCTGATCCGTCTGTCTTCTGCCTGGCTCCAGCGCCCTGGCAGCGAGCTGGCTTTTCTGGCCATAAAGTGTTGATTGCTGACTGCTGAGGCCGACTGTGGTGGCCGAAGCCTCAGATGTTCTCTACTGTCGATGTTGCTATGTAGAAATGGAGTGAAACGATGCGTTGTCTGGTGACCGGTGTGGCCGGCTTTATTGGTTCTCACCTTGCTGAGCGCCTGATTGCTGATGGACATGAAGTCTGTGGTATCGATGTCTTCTCTGATGACTATCCGCGTCATATCAAGGAGCGCAATCTTGAGGGCCTCTCTTCTCTGGATCGCTTTGAGCTGGTTGAAGGTGATTTGCTCTGTCTGCCGCTGCTTTCCTTACTGAAGGGCGTGGACTGGGTGTTTCATCTGGCCGCCCGTGCCGGCGTCCGTGCAAGTTGGGGGGGCGAGTTTGTGCACTATATGGATGCCAATGTGTACGCCACCCAGCGTTTGCTGACGGCTGCCGCATATGCCAGGGATATTCAGCGCTTTGTCTACTCATCTTCTTCATCTGTCTATGGAGAGGCCGATGTGCTACCTGTTCATGAAACAAGCGCTTTGCTGCCTCAATCGCCCTATGGAGTGACGAAGGTGGCCTCGGAGCTGCTCTGTCTGCTCTATAGCCGCAGTTACGGTGTTCCGGTGGTCGCGCTGCGCTACTTCACGGTCTACGGTCCGCGCCAGCGACCCGATATGGCCTTCTATCGCTTCTGCAAGGCGCTCATCACTGGACAGCCCCTCTGCGTCTATGGCGATGGCTCGCAGACGCGCGACTTTACCTATGTCTCTGATGTGGTGGAGGCAAATATCCTGGCCGCCACCTCTCCCTCGGCTGTTGGTGGCATCTTTAATATCGCAGGAGGCACTCGTGTGAGCCTGCGTGAGGTGATCGCCATGCTGGAGGAGATCAGTCAGGCTCCCCTCCCGGTGATCTTTACCGAGAAGCAGCGTGGGGACGTTCGCGACACCTTTGCGGATATCACACAGGCAGAGCGTGTTCTGGGCTATCGTCCACAGGTGACGCTGAGAGAGGGCTTGCAGCGTGAGTTACAGGATGTGCACGCCTATGCGCGCAGCCTGACGCCACGTGCAGAGATCCCCTGGCCCCTGCTGTAAGTGAGGTCGTTGCTCATGGGCACTTCGTCGTCTGTCGACGTTGGCCTTCCAGCCTTCTCCCACGAGCAGGGAGAGCGGGATCTTGGCCCGCTGCGGCCTCTCCCTGATGGCTCCAGGCCGACGGGCGCCCGCAGCCGTGGCAGGCTGACTCGAGTTGCGCTCCAGCCGCTGAGCGATCGGGAGCCACAGGACGTTGCAGATGATCGTCCAGCCTCGAACTGTATGGGCTGCAGTCCGCCGCCGGTGGCTGGCAGGCCGGAGCAGATCGCTCTGCTGACTCCTGCAGCGTGCGCGGTGGCCCGGGGGAGACTGGCCTGTCGGAGCACACGCAGACCCCTGTCTGCATTCCACGCTGCTCGCTTGCGGCTCCCTCTGCTGCTGCGACTGGTGCTGCTGGCAGCTCTGATTCTGTTCGCGGGACGGGCATTTGCCTGGTCTGAGCTGCCTCTCGCTCTGCAACGGCTCAGTTGTGCCCGCCTGCTTCTGGGATGGCTGGCTGGTTTCGTGGGGGTGATCGTCAGCGCCTATCAATGGCGCGCTCTGCTGCTCGCTGAGGGCTTGGGGATTGATCTGGCCGAACTGGTGAAGCTCTATCTCGTGGGAATCGCCTTCAACCATTGTCTGCCTGCTGGGATGGGCGGCGATGTCTTCAAGGCCCTCTGGAGTGGGCGCCGTGGCGGGAGCTATCCGGCCGCCGTTTCTGCTCTGCTGATGAGCCGCCTGACGGGCCTGCTTGCCATGCTCGGTGTGCTGATGGGGGCGATTCTCCTCTGGCATGCAGCGATCCCCGCGCTGCTGACCTGCTGGGTGGTGCTTCTGATTGGCGTGATCTGCCTTGGTCTGGCTGGTCTGCTGAGCGGTGCACAGTGGCTATGCCGTGTACTGGGGCGGCGACGCCGGTGCATGTTGCCGCTAGAGAGGACTGCGGATCTCGCGGCGGCTCTGCGCCGTCTGAGCCGCTCTCCGCGCGCGCTGAGCCTGGCGCTGGCGTTTGGTCTCTGCTTCTGGGTTGTGGCCTGCCTGAATTACTACGGGTGCGCGCTGGCCCTTGGTATTGACCTGCCCCTGGCCTGCTACTTTGTTGCCGTGCCTCTGGTTGCGCTGATTGCCTCCCTGCCGCTCTCTATCAATGGTCTGGGTCTACGCGAGGGGGCGCTGCTCTATTTCCTTGCTCTCTGGCATGTGGCGACCAGGGATGCGCTTTTGCTGGCATGTTGTATAGACCTCCAGGGGCTGCTCTTCGGGCTGCTGGGAGGAGGTCTGTATATCACCATGAGGAAAGGGAAGGTTGCAGATGGCTCACAGTCCGGATAAGCGCCGTCAATTTAAGCCGGGCCTCGGCCGACAGGCTACGCCGATGCAGTTCACGTTTGAAGAGGAGGCACGGCCCTTTGTGCCTATCGTCTCTGGATCTCAGGCTCAAAGCAACGTCGATCTGCCTACATGTCAGCTCCGGCCGCGTCTGACTCTGCCGGTGCGCCCACGGGCCTTCGTGCCCCAGCGCCTGCCCCCTGGAGAGAATCAAGCGCCTCGCCCGGAGGAAGTAACCACCCTGTGCATGCAGGAGGCAGAGCGATCTGTGTATCTCTCACGTGAGAGCAGGAGCTCATCTCGGCGCGCCGGTGTGCTCGCTCTGGGGGGCACCTTGCTGGCGCTCGTGCTGCTGCTGGCGACGGCCTTCATCATCAACGGTGTCTCCTCGGGAGTGGTACTCTATCAGGTCGATCTTCAGCACTATAGCCAGAGCGTTGGAGGCGGTGGAACGGTCTACCCTCGTCGGCAGCTGGTGCTGACTGTCCCCGTTTCGGGCCGCGTTGTGGAGGTCATGGTCAAGGTAGGGGATACTGTTGCGGCTCGACAGGCTCTGCTGCGCCTCGATCCGACGCAGCTCGCGGCACAGCTCAAGCAGCTGCAAGATGAACTTGGGGCTGCCACAGCTTATTTGAAAGCTGTCTCTGCACATGGCAGCGCGACGGTCATTGCCCAGGCTCAGCAGCGTTATGAGCTGGTCAAGAGCAAGTATGATGCCCTGGTCGCCAGTTCCGCATCACCGCTTCTGCGCGCTGGAGAGCTGCTCTCCCCAATGGCGGGGGTGGTAATGGCGCTCAACGTGGAGGCTGGTGACACGTTCAAAGCCGATGCCGCTCTGGTCACGCTGGCGGATCAGTCCTGGGTGGTGGTTCACGCCAGGGTCCCTCTGGTAGCACTGGGAGAGATTCGCGTCGGTCAGCCTGCCGAGGTGAGTCCCTCGGCCTTTCCGGACCTCGTGCTGCCGGGTCAGGTGCTGACAGTGGTTCCCCATGCTGATCCCCAGAGCGATACCTTCGAGGTCTGGGTCGAGGTGTCCAATGCCAGTGGCCGTCTCCTGCCTGGTATGAGCGCCTTTGTACGCATTCAACAGCATGGAATGGCCCTGGTGGTGCCGCGCCTGGCGGTACTCGATCTGGATCAGGCTCCCGCGGTCTTTCTGGTCCGCCACCATCATGCCTACCTGCGGATGGTGCACGTTGCGGCGCGCTCTCCGGACAGAGTCTTTGTGGATGCGGGCCTCGGCAGAGGCGACCAGGTGGTGTTAACTGGCCTTGACAGACTGCGTGATGGTCAGTGGCTGCAAATCAGCAGTGTCGAGCGCTAAGAAGAGGCTGTCAACAGAACTCGTAGGAGGACGGCCCAGCGCTCATGAGGTAGAAAGGGTTGATACTATGGTGATCACGAGTCATGGCTCTACGCCGGTACCAGACCGGCATGCCCATCGTCGCAATCTGCTCGCTCCTGCCGTGGCTGGCTGGTTGATACTGAGTGCGAGCTTCGTGCCCTGGCTGGCAGATCCTCTCTATGGGCCGCGCTCTCCCTGGAGTGTGGAGATCACTCTGGCCTGGCCGCTGTCTCTTCCTGTGCTCAGCCTGGGCCAGCTCTGTCTGGCGGGCTGGCTTCTCTCCTGCCTGCACCTGGCTCTGCTCTGGCACTTCTCCTCGAACAGCAGAGGAAAGGGCGTCTGGCTCCTCTATCGCGGCCTGCGCCTGCTCTGTGCCCTGCCACTGATGCTGTTTCTGCTGGAGTATCTGAGTGGAGGCACAGCGCAGATGGATGTGCTGATGCAGCATAAGATAGAGGCTGTGCTGATTCAGCGCCATCTGGGCTACAACCTTGCTCGCGACTGGCTACCGGTAACGACGCCCTTTGCTCTGGACAGCTCCTCATTCATCTGGCGCCTGCAGCTGCTGGTTGATCAACTGCGTCCAGGAGTGATCCTGCCGCTGCTCTCCCTCGCGGTGCTGAGCGTGCGCAGAGCCGAGCGAGACGTGTGTGGAATGGAGTCGCTGTCTGCCTCTGTCGGCTGGCTGGCTCGTCTCGGACGCTATCCTCTCAGCGTCGCCTGCCTGCTCGTGGTGATGGGAACCTCTCCGATCCTACTCTGCTGTGAGATGGAGGCTGGTCAGGCCTTCGCTGCAGGAGGATACACAGCCGGTCTTGGCTGGTTGGATCTGGCGCGCTGGCTCTATCCCGATCTGGAGCGCACTGTCCTCTATCATGATCAGTACGGCCAGGCGCTCTATGCCCTGCAGTCTGGCGCGCGGAGTGATGATAGCCACTTCTACCTGGCTCGACGCTATCGTCTGCATCGGGCCTATCTCCCGGCCACGCGCGAGCTTCTCCCGCTCTGGCGTGCACATCCCCACGCCCCCTGGCTGACTCAGGAGCTGAGCGCGGACCTCGAGGGGCTGATTGAGACTGCCTGGCTCTCCGGGCCTCTTTCAATCGCTATCGTACCCCGGGTCGAGCGAAGCGGTGAGATGCTGTCCTGGCTGCAGATCCTGGCTGAAATCGAACCGGGCGAAGTCTATGCACCTTACATGCTGGCCAGAGCCCAGTACGGGTTGCAGAACTACAGTGCCTGTATCGCTCAAATGGAGGTGGTGCTGCAGCTCTCGCCGACCTCAGATATTCGCTCGTCGGCCTATACCTATATAGGACTGGCCCAGATCGGCCTGGGGCATACCAGCCAGGGACGTGAGGCCCTGCTCATGGCTGTGGTCCTTGACCCGGATTATCGCAATAACACAGCGCGAGAGGCGCTCTCCGGGCTGCATTAGGAAAATGAGCATCAGAGGAGGACAGGCAGATGTTGCGGCTCTTCCAGAGGGTGGTCAGGTTAGCAGCGCCTCCCGAGCTGGCTCGACCTGTGCTGCCAGAGAGACTGAGAGGTAAACGAACAGGGTTGCCCCTGCGCTCGCTCCGCCGCTTGAGCTTGCTCTTGCTCCTGCTGGCTCTCACAGGCGCGGCCTGGTTCTCCTGCCAGGTGGTGCTGGTGCCTCAGCCGCTTGACTTCCCACCACGCTGGGGAGAGGCGCGCTGGGTCGAGGCAAGCGATGCAGCGGCTCCGGTGGCGTACTTCCGTGATCTTGTCGTGCTCAGTAGCCAACCAGATGGCGCAAGTATCACCCTGGCTGCTGATCAGATCTTCGCTCTCTATGTGAATGGGGTCTATCTGGGTTCTAACGCTGGAGATTTCACCCCTCGTGTCTACATCTATGATGTCAGGCCTGCGTTGCAGGTAGGGGTCAATGCCATTGCGCTGCGCATCGCTAACGCTGATCAGCGATCACCGGCTGTGCGGGCCAGTCTTGAGATCGCCTATGGCCGTGTCCGCTATCGCTACGGCACCGGGGCTGGCTGGATCGCCACCGCCCAGAGCGCTCTGGCACATCCGAGGGGTACCCTCTCGATGCGCCTCTGGACGATGCCAGGCTTTGGGGCCAGTGGCTGGTTGCCAGTCCGTGATAGCGCAGCCCCCCAGCGCGAGCCGCTGCTCGGCGTCAATTCCCAGCTCTATGAGCAGCCCCTGGGGCGAGTCTGGCTGAGAGCGGGGGCTGGACCTGATGCTTACTTTGTGCGCCAGATTGTGCTCCCATCGGCTGGCCTGAGAAGCTGGCTGCGTCTGGGTGCCAGCGGTATGGCTGACGTCTATGTCAATGGCTCTCTGGTGGCCACCTGGGAGAGGCACCCAGCGCCATTCCAGCGACGGCCCCAGGACTTGCTATGGGATGACACGCCCTCCGCTCCCTCCGTCTCAGGCATGGCGGTCGGTCTCTATGACCTCTCCGCCTGGCTACACGATGGTGTGAATATCCTGGCTGTGCATGTCAGCACCACCGGGATACCAGCCAGCCGTATGGGATCTGGAGACGCTGGCGCCGCGCTGCTGACTGATCTGCTGCTGCGAGATCAGCAAGGAGGGGACAACTGGCTCTCTCTGCTCGGCGGCTGGCGAGCTGCTGCTCACGCAGTTGAAGGCTGGCAGACGGGTGAAGGGGCCGTCGCGCGCTGGCCAGCGGCGATACCGGCGGCGCTCTCCTCTCAGACTCCGACCTTCTTCCTCGCTACCTCTATAGGGGTCGTCAATACAGTGTCTCCACCGCTGGGGACGGCCCTGGTCGTCTCACTGGCGGCTGGCTGTCTGGTGCTTATTCCCTGGCTGCTACTGGCCCGCGGATGCCTGCGGCTGACGCGCCCCGCTGGCTGGAAGGGCCTGGAGAGACTCAGCCTGGCCTATCTACCAGCCCTAGCTCTGGAGGCCTTGCTCATCATTCTCTCGCGTCAGCCAGAGATTCCACGTCCGTTTCCTTACACCTGGCCCTGGCTGCTGCTCCTTCTGCTGCTGGTTGTGCTAGGCTTCCTGGCACTCTGGCTGGGAGAGCGGCGGAGAGCAACACAGGGCCTCTCCATCGGGCCAATGCCAGACGCTCCTGCGCTGATCCCGCCTGGGTCCTCTCTCAAGACGTTGCGCGTGCGCCAGCTTGTTTCGCTCAGCATCCCACGCTGGCGAGAACCACTCTGGAGCTGGGCCGGGCCATCGATCATCGTGCTTCTGGCAGCGCCACTTGTCTTCTACAACCTTGCCTATGAACCTTTCTGGCAAGATGAGCTTTCGAGCTACTACGCAGCACAGGGCATTCTGGCCCATGCTCTGCCCTTCTTCCCGTCAGGGTTCCTCTATGCCAAGGCAGAGCTGTACTCGTATCTGCTGGCGCTCTGGCTCAAACTCTTCGGCAACCAGCCGGAGGCAACGCGAGCCATCAGCGCCACTGAGTACCTCTTGAGCTTGCCACTGCTCTACCATACAGGCCGCTATTTCTGTGGACGCCGGGTGGCCTTGCTCGCTACGGCCATGCTGGCCTTCTCCCCATTTGCTCTGGTGTGGTCGCGCCAGATGCGCATGTACGAGCAGGCCCAGGTGTTCACCCTGTTGGCTGCCTACCTCTTTTATCGGGCAGTCCGTCGACGACGTAAGCCCGCTCTGGTCTATCTGGCTACCCTGAGCCTCTTGCTTGCCTACCTCAGCCATGAGGAGACCTTTATCGTGCTACCAGCGTTCGTGATCGGCCTCTCCCTGGCGAGCAGGAGGAAGGGCAGATTGCTCCCCATGATCTGCTATCGTAAGGCCTGGTGGGGAGCGCTTCTGCTCTCTGCTCTGACCATTGGTTGTCAGCTCCTGATCGCCCGTCTGAGCCATCCGCCGCAGCTAGGTAGCGATCTGAGTGAACGACCTCTGGTAAGCTTGACTATGGATAACGCTATCTACTATGTCCAGTTGCTATTTCTGCCTACCGGTTCTGCACGTAGCATCCCACCGTGGAGTAGCCTGAATTCAGTGCTGGCGCTGATCGGCTCTCTGCTGGCCCTGCGTCGAGGCGATCGACGCGCGAGCTATTGCGCTCTATTCCTGATCATAGCGCTGCTCACGCTGATTTATGGGTTTACTTTTCAAGCTGATCGCTATGTGTATCCACTCCTGCCTTTCTACTACTTGCTGGGTGCTTACGCGCTGATTGCGGGTCTAGATGCCTGTCGAGATCTGCTGAGCGTTGAGAACGGTGGCCTGGTGACCAGGCGGCATGATAGCCGAAGGCTTCCCTGGGGTGAGCACATCTTGCTTGTAGGAAGCTCTGGCCTGCTATGTGTCGCTGTGCTGGCTACACCGTTGATACCGGTGAGCGGTAATAGTCTTGCTCTGAGCCGCGTAGTGGGTCTCTCGTATCACCGCCATTACGCGGACTATGATGCGCTGGCTCAGTATCTGCAGCGTCACCTGCAGAAGGGCGATGCGGTGATTGCCATCGCGCCAGCTAACTGTGTTCTCTACTATGCCAGGCATGTTGATTACTTTTTCTCAATCGACCGCGCGCTGTACCTCATGGAGCATGAGGGGAGCATTATCGAGACAGCGTCAGGCGCGGAGGCGCTGCTGAGTCAGCGTGACTTTGAAGCCGTGCTGGCCGCCTATCCGCGAGTCTGGATTGTTTCCGATGGAGGACCATATGAGTTTGCTGTAAGAAAGCGCTTCGTCTTTCCGCCCGATGTACACCTGGTCTTTGAAGGGTATGCATCGGCGCTCTATCTACGAGGAGGTTAGTTCTTTAGGAGGGTCTGAGAAAAATGCGCAAAACGGTTCGTAAGATATTGCGTGTAGTTGTGTGGATGATCATTGTCCTGTGGGTCATCATGACAGCGGCAGGCTATATTATCAGCTATGCCCCTTTCTGGAATCAGGTCACGCAGCCGCCGGCGATCTCCGAGGGAGCTGTCATGGCCTCACTCCTGCCTCCCGCTCGTGGAGAGGCGATCAGCCTGGATACCCTGGTAGCCCAGGTATTGAGCAACATACACCTCCACGGCTGGAATCCTGAGGCCATGACCCACGGTGTGAGGACTGGCGGCCTGTTTATCAACTGGAATATGGCTGACCCCAGTCGGGTGAACGTGGTGCGGCCCGGCCCCTCCGGAGCCACGCTCAGCAGCCATGATCCCCAGGTCGATCTGCTCTATCTGACGGTGCTCAGCGAACATCAGCGTCTGCATCCATTGGACCCGATGTATCGCTCTGATCTGCGACGCATGCTGAGACTGGTGCGCGATGACTTTCGTACCTATAGTCTGCCCAGAGGCTGGATCTACTTTGACCTTCTGGCTGACGGTCAGGCGCTGCAGGATGATGAGCTGCGGGAAGAGGCTCATAGCCTGGCCGAGCGCTTCTATCGCATCTGGTATAATCCGCTTGTTGGCACTGTCTATGATCATGAACACACGCCGCCCGACTATAGCACCGTGCATAGCCTGGAGTGTGGGGATGCCCTGATTGACGCTGGCCGGCGCTGGAACCAGCCTGACTGGGTAGACGCGGGTGAGCGTACACTCAATCACCTTGTTGCCGCCACCTGGAGTCCACGCTACCACCTCTTCTACGAAGCCATGTGGCTCGCTGGCAATCAGCAAGATCAACCCTCGAGCTCCCAGGTACGCGCTGCTACTGAGGGAGAGGCGGTCAATGCACTCGGACTGGCCTACCAGTTGACTGGTCAGCGACGCTATCTCCAGGTGGCTGGTGAGATTCTGCAGAGCCTCTTCTCTACCAGCGGTCTCTGGGATCAGGCTCGCGGTGGCTTCTATTTCGCTCTGCGCATAGATACCGGCTCGGTTATCACCGATTACAAGGAGACACGCGCACAATGCCTGACGCTGGAGGGTTTGCACCGCTATAATCATCTGGCGCTCTCCCCACTGCTTGCGGGAGAGCGCGACCTGGAGGCCCTCCTCCTGGGACCCTTCTACCAGCGCACCTATCATGGTTTCTTCTACCGCCTGCGTCCAGATTTCAAGGTGTATGTGAGCCGACCGGGCGCAGGCATAGGGGTCGAGGACTACTTCACCACAGAGGCAATGGGCTGTGCGCTCGACGCTCTGCAACAGACGCGCCTCCCATTGATGCCCCTGCTGCAGCCTTAACTGCCTTTACTGGCTGATCAGAGAGGATTCTCCCTGTGAAGGCTGCTTGCTTCATCTGGAGGTGGCAACTGGAGGTAGCAACGAAGGCTCACGCCACCTCGCCAGGCCGGACCCTGACCAGTGCGACGGCAGTCAGCCGTTAGGAGCATCCAGTAACTCCTGCGGACTTCCAGGGTTGTGCCGCAGCGAGCGATAGCGAGAAGCGGCGAGTGGAGCTGCTTCCCACGGCGCGCTACGAGGCAGACGCTCATGTCACGGGGTTGGCCTATGGTACAATACAACTGAACACAGTCACATGCGGAATGGCAACGCCACTCGCTACGGTCGTTCCGTCAGGGTCTCTCTCAATGAAGAGGAGGAAGCGGCATGCTAGAGCAACGATCGGTGGATACTGAGAAACAGTCACAGCCAGCCCTGGTGCAGGGTACTCTTTTTGATAAAGCTGAACTGGAGCGTCTGGAGGTTGAGCAGCAGCGCTGGGAAGAGACAACCCTCCGCACGTCTCTGGAGCGTATGCCAGAGCGGCCAGATCTGGTGACCACCTCCAGCGTACCCATCAAGCGTGTCTACACGCCGCTGGATAATGCGCAGCTTGACTATCTCCGCGATATCGGCCTGCCCGGCGAATATCCCTTCACCCGCGGCGTCCAGCCAACGATGTACCGCGCCAAACCCTGGACCATGCGCATGTTTGCCGGCTTCGGAACCGCGGAGGATACCAACGCGCGCTTCAAATATCTGTTGCAGCAGGGGCAGACAGGACTGTCGACAGCCTTTGATATGCCCACGCTCTACGGCTATGATACCGACCACCCAATGGCTGCCGGAGAATTTGGCAAGTGTGGTGTGGCGGTCTCCTCGCTGGCCGATATGGAGATCCTCTTCAAGGATCTCCCGCTGGATCGCATCACCACTTCAATGACGATCAACAGCCCGGCCGCCGTGATCTGGGCTATGTACATTGTCAACGCAGAGAAGAACGGCTATCCGCGCGAGAAGTTGGGCGGCACGATCCAGAATGATATTCTCAAAGAGTATATCGCCCAGAAAGAATTTCTCTTTCCCCCAGAACCTTCGCTGCGTCTGGTTGTTGATACCATCGAGTTCGGTACGCGCTCCCTGCCACGCTGGAACACCATCAGCATCAGCGGCTATCATATTCGTGAGGCTGGAGCGACCGCTGTACAGGAACTCGCCTTTACGATCGCCGATGGCATGACCTATGTCGAGGCGGCCCTTGAGCGCGGCCTCCACATCGATGAGTTTGCGCCCCGTCTCTCCTTCTTCTTCGATGTCCACAATGATTTTTTTGAGGAGATCGCCAAGTTCCGCGCGGCGCGACGTATCTGGGCGAAACTCATGCGCGAGCGCTATGGAGCTAAAGATCCGCGCTCCTGGCTCCTACGCTGCCATGCCCAGACCGCAGGAGTCTCGCTGACGGCTCAGCAGCCTGAGAACAATATTGTACGCACGACAATTCAGGCGCTGGCGGCTGTCCTCGGTGGCACCCAGTCGTTGCATACCAACTCGCTTGATGAGGCTCTGGCCCTGCCAACGGAGAAAGCGGCGCTCATTGCCTTGCGCACCCAGCAGATTATTGCCCATGAGAGCGGCGTGGCGCATACTGTTGATCCTCTGGGTGGATCGTACTTTATTGAGCGCCTGACCGATGAGACGGAGCAGGCTGCCTGGGAATACATTAAACGTATTGAGGAACTGGGTGGCGTGCTGGCCTGCATCCAGAATGGCTTTTTCCAGCGCGAGATCGCCGAATCGGCCTACCGCTACCAGCGGGAGATTGATCAACAGAAGCGTGTGATTGTGGGGGTCAATGGCTACGTGATGGAAGAGGATATCAAGGTTCCCACGCTCTACGTGGATCAGGAGGGCGAACGTGTTCATCTGGAGCGCCTGAACCGTGTGCGACGTGAGCGTGATCAGGGAGCGGTCAGACAGGCTCTCGATCGCCTGCGCCGTGTGGCCGAAGGCAGCGAGAATACCATGCCCGCGATTATTGAGGCAGTCAAAGCTTATGCCACGCTGGGCGAGATTATGGATGTCTTCCGCTCGGTCTTTGGCGAGTATATGGAGCCAGCAGTGTTTTAGCATCTGCGCCGTAAGCCCCCTGGCATTCAGACAGGGGGATATAAGGCGCTCCCACAAGCAATAGATACTATTGACATATCTATTGCTTGTGGGTTATACTCTGCTGTATGAGATATGATTTAAAGACAAATAAC
>JBHOQN010000083.1:0-38215 GCA_042408965.1 Ktedonobacteraceae bacterium | reverse complement strand
GGCAATGCCGTTGCAGGGAGAGAAGCAAAGCAATCTGCTTGAGCTGCCAGTCCCGCACTGCAGCAGGCGGCGGGTGGCCGGCCCGGCGGGCTGGATCACATCACTGAGTTCCAACAATTCGATCCAGCCGCCTGGCTGGGTCACCCGGACCAGTTCCTGCACCACGGTGGGCCAGGAGCGGGCCGGGATGGCGGCCGCGAGCAGGCGCTGATGCGTGTAGGTGAACTGCCCGTCCGGGAAGGGCAGGCCTTCGAGGACGTTGGCCCGCACGAAGAGGCAGGTGGGCGGGACCGGTTGCGGCAGGGAGGCGAGCGAGACGTCGACGCCGACGATGAGGGCGTGAGGGAAGAGGGCACGCAGCTCAAAGGCCCAGATGCCGGTGCCGGTGCCCACGTCCAGGATGGTGCGCACGCGCTCCGAGCTGAGCGGGGCCAGGTAGTGGTTGCTCAGGGTGCGATAGAGCGCATGATGCTGGTAGTTGAGGCGCTGGTCTTCCAGCGCATCCTTGGGCAGGAGATAGGGGACGTCGTCCAGATACTGGCGCTGGACGTGGGACCGGGTCCCCCCTGGAGCTGCCAGCGTCGTCACGGGGGGAGCCGATCGGGCGCCGCCGCCGCGGCGTCCCAACAGCATGCGTAGGAGCGTCATGTCAGTCCTCCTGAGTTGGTGTGTGGCCCATCGTGGCGATGAGCGTGCGCATGGACAGCGATCGGCTCGTCGGAGCGGCTGCGTCTCCTCCTGCTGCTGTGGCGATAGGAACGACGGGGATGACCCGCGTGGGCTGGCCGGCTGCGGTATGATGCCGATGGTCATGGGGTTCCTCCTTTCCGTTCTTCTCGCTATGCTGCGCACATGAACCCTCGTGAAGGGAAGAGCCAGATGAATCGATCCTCACGTGAAATATCATCAATCCATTACAAATCTCAAGTATACTTATTCTGATGAACAAGTGAACGCCTCCTGTCCGACTCCTTTTCGCCTTTGATCCGACATGGAATCGACCAAGATAGGATCGGGTTTGCAGGCCGATCGATCTTCCACTCCTGAAGGAGAAGCTGGTAGAATATCAGGAGACAGTGCTTCCTGGGCACGCCATCAGCGATTGGATAGAGTTGTCTGTCGAGGGGCGAACGTGCTCTCTGATGAGGTATGGGACATGGAACAGAAGAAGATCAGCAGGGCCAATGAAGTGCTGAAAATGCAGCGACTGAAGCGTGGTTGGTCGCAGCAGCGGGTGGCAGAGCAGATAGGAACGACAGAAGATATCATCAGTCGGTGGGAGAGGGGGACCAGCAAGCCCAGTCCTTTTTATCAGGAGAAACTCTGTGCGCTCTTTCAGATGGATGCCGAGGCGTTGGGTTTGCTCGCCTCGACCGAGCTTCTCCGTGGACTGTCAACCAGGAGACGACGATCCATGTATGATGACCCGGCAGATACACGTGATCTCCAGGCCTCTTCTGGCACAGAGACACAGGGAAGGATAGCAATCGGAGCCCGCCAGGGAGAGCACCTTGCTGCTCAGGGAGCCGATCTCTACACCCTGGCTTCTCCCGCTGTCGCCCAGCTCATGCACGAGGCCCATGTGGATGGGTTTGCCGTGGACGACCTCATTGTCTTGACGAATAGTGACAACTTCCGTGGATGGAATCCAGGCGAGATTGTGACCACCTGTCACCAGAGACCGCTGCCTGTGCCTGATGAGATAGAGGCGCTCCGCATGAAAAAACTCCCAGAAGTTGCTGCTCACTTCATCAACTCTTCACATTACAGACTGGCCTCCTACATCCCTGCCTTCCGCGATCGCAAAGCCCTGGAAGTCACACTTGCCCCCATCGGTTTTCACGACTATTATACGCTGGCTACTATCCTGGACGAGCCGCTCCTGAGCGAGCCAGATGGGGTCTGTACCCTTCGTCAGAAGTACGGCAAGACTGCCTTTCACTATGCACCATCTGCGACATGTGTGCTCCCGACACCTGTGTGTATCCAAGGCGTATTGTTGACGCGAGACAAGCAGATTATTCTCATGCAACGCTCTCAATCGGTCGCCTTCTACCCCGGCCACTGGTCTGCGTCCTTTGAAGAAACGATGAATGCTCCAGGACCTGATCCTCATGGCGTTCAGCGTGCCGGCGACTCGGATTTTTTTGCCTGTGCGCTCAGGGGCCTGGAAGAAGAGTTTGGGCTGCCAGTGGACGTCGTTGAGGATTTGAAAGTGCTGTCGTTGAATCTGGAATATCTGCTGCTGGCGGTCGGGGTTGTCAGCCTGATAAAGGTGGATCTAGAAGCGGAGGCCATCCGCACAAGCTGGTTGCTCAAGGCTGCTGATAGAAACGAAGCTTCTACCCTGGCAACTGTGCCAATGGATCTTCCCACAGTCGTCAAAGCCCTCTTCGGGCGAACGCTCTGGCATCCGACTTCCCGCATGCGCCTCATTCAGACGCTCTTCCACTTCTACGGTATCGATCAAGTAGCGGCAGCTATTCAGGCGCATCTGCGGGCCATATAAGGAGTCCCCATATCATATGCGGCCTAGCCATCCTGCCGGGCGAGGTCGGCCGCCGGCGAAGAGGGGGCTCATGAATCGCGCCCGGACGAACGGGTGAAGCCGGCCGTCGAGGGCACCCGTAGGGGCGCGATTCATCGCGCCCGCCGCCGCGGATGAGCCGGAGCGCGATGGAACACGCGATCCATCGCGCCCGGACGAAAGGGCGAAGCCGGCCGCCGACGATGAGAGCATGGGGGAAGAGGGAGCGCAGCTCGACGGCCCAGATGCCGGTGCCGACGTCCAGGAGAGAGCATGGCTATGCTGACCCTGAGGTCGAGGGGAGCCTGGGAGCCTGAGGTATGTCAGGCACTCAGGCTCACGATAGTCACCCCGTCGCCTCCTTCACGTGGAGGAGCAGACTGGTAGGATTTGACCAGCGGGTGGTGGGCCAGGCGCTCGCGCACCGCCGAGCGCAGCGCGCCCGTGCCCTTCCCGTGCACGATACGCACTGCAGCCATCCCCGCCAGCGCTGCCTCATTGAGATAGCTTTCCAGCTCCTCCAGGGCCTCCTCGACGCGCCAGCCACGCATATCCAGCTGCATAGCCACCTCCGGGCGGTCCTCCAGGCGTGGCAGCACAATAGCCGGGGCACTATTCTCCGCCGCGCGCTGGCTGTGGCCGCCCGCCAGGCGCTGAAGGTTTTCCAGTCCCACGCGGAAGCGCAGCGCACCCATCTGAACCTCCGCCTCGCCGCGTTCAGGCGAGAGGCTCACCAGTTCAGCAGTCTGGTTGAAACTCAGAACCCGCACCAGGTCGCCGACCTTCAGTGGACCCTCGGCCACCTCCTCGGCCGGCGTCGGCGCGCGCCGGGTCTGTGGCTCGGGCAAGAGCGTCAGACGCTCATCGAGCGTGCGCACCTGCTGGCGCGCCCGGTCGAGGCGTTCGCGCGTCATATTCACGCGGTTGATCTCGACGCGCACCCTCGCCAGCGCGGCCTGTACTTCCTCGACCTCACGGCGAGCCTGCGCCCGTGCCTCATTCAGGATACGCACGCGCTCCCGTTCCAGGCGCTGTCGCTCCTCTTCCAGTTGCTGACGCTGGTACTCCGCCTCCGCGCGCTCCATGCTCAGGCGGAAGCGCTCGTCGGCCAGGGCCTGGCGCTCGGATTGCAGGCCCTCCAGCAGCGTCTCCATGCGGACTCCCGCGCTGCCCAGGAACTCCCGTGCGCGGGCGATGATCGTCTCATCCAGTCCCAGGCGGGCGGCGATGGCCAGGGCATTGCTGCGCCCCGGCAGACCGATGCTCAGGTGGTAGGTTGGCGAAAGCGTCTCCACGTCGAACTCCACAGAGGCATTCACCGCGCCGGGCTGCTCGTGAGCGAAGGCCTTCAGCTCCGTATAGTGCGTGGTCGCGACCGTCGTCACCTGGTGTTCCAGGAGAAAGGCCAGGATGGCGCGAGCCAGGGCCGAGCCTTCGCTCGGGTCAGTGCCAGCGCCCACCTCATCCAGCAGCACCAGGGCGCGTGCTGGCTCCGCCGCCTCCCGTCTGGGGTGCAGCTCCTCAGCCCGCTCGCCGCCGATCTCCAGAGAGCGCTGTCGCTCCAGAGCCTCAATCTGGTGCAGGATCTCGATAATCCGGCTCAGGTGCGAGGAGAAGGTACTCAGGTTCTGTTCGATGCTCTGCTCGTCGCCGATATCGGCGAAGACCTCCTCAAAGATGGCGATCTCCGAACCTTCCTCCGCCGGGATATGCAGGCCCGCCTGAGCCATCAGCGTCAGCAGGCCTACCGTTTTGAGCGCAACCGTTTTCCCGCCCGTATTGGGGCCAGTGATGATCACCATGTGGAAATCGCGCCCGATCTGGAAATCCGTGGGCACCACTCGTCCGCTGAGCAGCGGGTGGCGTGCGCCGTGCAGCTCGATGCGTCCCTGCGCATTGAGGCGCGGCTCCGAGCAACGCAGCAGGCGGGCATAGCGGGCCTTCGCCAGGTGCAGATCGAACTCCGCCAGCAGCTCGACCGCCAGCGTCAGCGTCTCCGCCTCCCGTCCGATCTCCTGCGAGAGCACACGCAGAATGCGCTCGATCTCCTGGCGCTCCTCTATCTGGAGCTGTCGTAAATGATTGTTCATCTCTACAATCACCAGTGGCTCGACAAAGACCGTGGCGCCGCTACTCGACTGGTCGTGCACGATACCGCGGACCTGGCTGCGGTTCTGCACTTTGACCGGCACAACATAGCGCTCATTGCGAATCGTGATAATCGGCTCCTGCAGAGCCGGAGCCAGTTCGTTGACCAGCGTCCGCAGGCGCTCCTGCAGCCGCTGCGTGGCGCCGCGGATATCGAAGCGCAGCCGGCGCAGCAAGGGACTGGCGGTGTCGAGGATCTCGCCCTCCTCGCTGACAGTCTCCTCGATGCGCCTGATGAGGTGAGGGTGCCGGGGCAGCGCAGTGCCCAGAGCGTGTAGCAGCGGAAATTGCTCCACGTCCAGCCGCTCCAACAGACGCGCCACGTGCAGCGCGCTGCGCAGCGTGTCCAGCACTCTCACCAGCTCCTCTGGGGAGAGAACGCCCTCCCGTGCCGCGCGCGAGAGCAGGGGACGAATATCGTGAGCGCCCTGCACGCCAGCGCTGGCCTGTGTCTCCAGCAAGCGCGCCGCTTCACTGGTGTAGGCTAGGCGTCGGCGCACTTCCTCAAGATCAGCGGCCGGCATGAGAGCGAGAACCCGTTCTTTACTGGCTGAGAATGCCGCCTCGTGGGCGACGCGCTCCAGAATTTTAGGATACTCCAGGGCCTGGATACTTTTCTCGTGCATAACCGTGTCAATAAGTCCTTTACTTCTCTGTGCCAATCAATGCCCAAAAAAATACGCCTTGACAGCATACCATACTCACAAACAACTGGGAACCGACGCCTATTCCGCCCGTACGGTGGCAGGAGCATCCTCGTGCTCGCTGCACCACCTGCCTGGGACGCCTGTGCTCTGCTCACCTACGACCTCTGGATTGAAGCGAAACTAGCTGCGTGGCCTGGCGTATATCTTGATAGAGAGTATCCGTAGTCGGCATGCTCAACAGCAGGAGAGAAGAACGATGATCCTCCACACCGGCGAGCGCGTCTACTGGGGTAGCGCCGCAGTGATCTTTCTGGCGGGAACAATCCGCGCGCTCAACGAGGAACAGCAGACCGTCATAGTGCATATCGAGCAGGCGACGCCCAACGCTGCCCATCTCATCGACTCTGATGTGACCTTTTTCGCCGACGGGCTGCGGCCACTGGAGGGCGAGCTCCCACCCGGCCTGACACAGGAACGCAGCGCCAGCCATCAGCCGCTGCCAGCCATGAGCGACGAGGAGAAGCTCCGGCGAGCCGCCGCCGCCGCCGTTCACCAGCTCTATGGCTATCACCTCTCCGTCAGAGAGGAGCAGGCGCTTGTCAAGCAGGTCTGTGCCGTGCTGGAGACCGATCCCGCCCTGCGCGCCCGCACCATCGCTACGATGGATGAGATTCTCCGCCTGGACTTCCTCTCCAGCCGGCCGGCCGATCCACCCTCTGCGCCCCTGGCCTGAGGCGCTCTTCTACTCTGCCCGTGGCAGCCGTTCTGAGGCTCAAACGCTGGCTGGCGAACTATCATCCAACAAGAGGTGAAGCTGTGAATTGCCCGCGCTGTCAAGCCCCTGTCGAGCCATATGCTCGCTTCTGCCGCAACTGCGGTCTGGCGGTGAACACCGTCGGCGTCGTGACGGACGTCGCACGCAACGATGATCTGTCCCACAACTCCGCTGGCCGAGGTCCTGCGCTGGCGCCTGCCATGGGAGAGGTGCAACTCAACCAGCAGAGGCGCTTTGCGGCCTCAGGGGCCGGCGGAGCCCGACCTGGCCGCCGGCGCGGGAGCGGGCGCCGCTGGCTCTTCGGCTGCCTGCTACCGCTCTTCCTGCTGCTCCTGCTCAGCCTCCTGGGCTGGTTCTTCGTTGCCCGTCCCACACTGAACCGGATCGCCAGCGATCAGCTCAACCAGGCACTTGACAGTGCGGTAGCGCAGATCGATCCAGCCAGAGCCGCGCGGCTCCCCTCCGGTCCCGTACGCATCAGTGAGACCCTGATGAACAACTTTCTGACCCTGGGCCATGCCCCATCCAGTCCCGTGCAGCAGGCCACCTTCACTGTCACGCCAGCGGCCATCACCCTGAACTTCACCCTCTATGGCTTCCGATGTAGCATCAGCGCCGTGCCCCAGGCCAGCGCCGGCCGGCTCACCATGACTGCTGTTCATGCCCAGGGGATCATCTCTCTGGTACTATCCGACAGCGAGCTGGCGCAGATCATCAACCAGCATCTGGCCAGCGCGCAGCAGCGCCTGGCCCATCCCGTACTGGCTGTGGCCCTCCAGGAGCATGAGTTCGACCTGCTGCTTGGCCCTGCGACGAGCAGCCAGCGCACTTCCAGCAGCGCGTCAGCGTAGGCGTGAGTAGCGCCACGAGCAGCAGCGTCTCATTGGGAGCGACAGGGAACTGCTCTGACAGGCGTGTCGTTGCCAGTGAGCCGCTCTGTCTCTGATGCACGTTGGCAAAGACCGCGGAGACATCCGGCAGGAAGCCATCGTTGCCCTGGCCGAGGGGCCAGTAGACCAGGGCAGCCCGGCCAATAATGTTCCTGGCAGGCACAAAACCCCAGTCTCGTGAGTCGGAGCTGCCGGCCCGGTTATCGCCCAGCACGAAATAGCTGCCAGGGGGCACGACACGGTTGGAGAACGAGGCATAGGGGTTGCCCTGCCGACGTGGATCAATGTAGGTTTCATGCAGGGTGACACCGTCGACGATCACCGTCGTGCCCTGAATCGTGATCACATCGCCCGGCAGGCCGATCACGCGCTTCACATAGTCCTGAGTAGGATTCGGGGGGGCGACAAAGACGATGACATCACCGCGCGCGGGGGCGTGAAACAGGTACGACCACTTATCGACCAGAATGAGCTGCCCGTTATGCAGATTCGGCTCCATGCTCATCCCCGCAACGTAGAAGTTCTGAATGGCGAAGCGAATGATGAAGAACATGAAGGCCGTCAGGATAATGGTCTCGATGACTTCACGGACGAGACGCCAGCGCTTCTCGAAATCAAGTTCAGGATTCATGTGGACTCCCGGCGCACAAGCACGCCAGCTTACTCAGAGTGCATCACTCCATCTATTATAAAGCACCGTTGGCATAATCTCTACCTTCCAGTCTACCGAAAAAAAGGTGCTCGCGGGCCGGAGCGCTCCTGCTCCACCAGAGGTCCCCGTACTACTTTCAGGCTAGCGCCGCCCCGGTGGCGCCATACGCCAGGGAGCTCCTCGCACGCTCCTGCCTGCCAACCGAGGGCGGCACACTGTGCACTGAGTCTTCTGCCAGGGTTTAGCTCACGAAGGTGAACGACTGAAGCATAGGTTGGAAGCTGGCCATGTTGAGCCGCTTGTAGCTTGCGCTGGGAGCAGCGATGTAGATACTGAAGAGCTTCGTCTGAGCGGAGTGGGCAGGATAGTTCGTCGCCATCATGAGCGTTTCCATGCTCAGACGTTGCCCGGCGACCACCAGGTCACCCCTGGCGGCCTGCTGCTGCCAGGCCACACCGCCAATGGTGATCACCGGGGCGACAGGCAGCTTCTTGTAGTGCTGATACAGTCCGCTTTTTCCGATCGTATCCATGCTGGTGCTGACGATCTCGCTGGGAGCGGTGACTCCCTCGGGATCGGGCACCACCTGAATGGAGACGCTGGCGTTGTCAGCAGCATCGCTGAATTTGACACTGCTTCCCGTCGGCTCGACCTGCCAGGTGGCAGGGTAGCCGATGGTGTAGCCATCGCCGCGGTAGGTCAGCAGACCGCGACTGGCGCTGGAGGGCGCGGTGGGGCTGGGCGTGGCGCCAGGTGGGGGTGCGCCTGTGCCGTCTAGCGCACAGGCCGCCAGCAGCAGGCTCAGCAGGAGCATGCCCGCCAGCCAGAGAAGAGGGAGAGGCCGGGTCGGTCGTTGCATGGCATTGCCTCCAATCCTTGAAAGAGCAAGGCTATCGTCGTGTGTCTCAGGCCACTCTGCGCCCTGTGGCATCCCTCTCTCACCGACTGGCCAGAGGGACACCAGCCAGAGCAACCCCTTGGAACGAGATGACCATCACTACAAGATTGCAACGGAGCAGCATGCCCCCTGCCAGCTCGCAGGAAGATATGGCTACCTAGAGAGAGACCAACGAGCCAGAAGAGAGCGCGTCCGCTCATGTTGCCACCAGCGGTCCTCTTCCACTTGACGTCATTGCCCCGGTGTAGTACTGTTATATGGAACGTTTGTATCAGAGACTCGCAGATCCCAGCCCGGTCGCATGAAGCCGTTGCAGGTACGCCATCGTCTGGCTGCCTCGTTTCACTGCGTGCCCGAAGTGCAAAAGATCCACGCTAGCAGATAGAAATCAATTGCGATTGGTGGTTTTGCAGTATGCCCCAGGATAAAATTGTCATTCGTGGTGCGCGAGAGCACAATCTCAAGAATATCGACGTCGTGATTCCTCGTGATAAGCTGGTGGTGATCACCGGACTCTCCGGCTCCGGTAAAAGCAGCCTGGCCTTTGATACCATCTTCGCCGAAGGGCAGCGCCGCTATGTCGAATCGCTCTCCGCTTACGCACGCCAGTTCCTCGATAAGATGGACAAGCCGGATGTGGACCATATTGATGGACTCTCGCCCGCGATCTCCATCGATCAGAAAGGGGCCACGCATAACCCACGTTCGACCGTTGGCACAGTCACTGAGATCTACGACTATCTCCGCCTGCTCTATGCGCGGGTTGGTCATCCCCACTGTCCCAACTGCGGACGTGAGGTAAGCCGCCAGACAGTGCAGCAGATCGTGGACGCCATCCTGCAGCTCCCGGACGGCTCGCGCATCCTGCTCCTCGCCCCTCTCGTGCAGGGGCGCAAGGGAGAGTACAGGCATATCTTTGAAGAGATGCGCCGCGCCGGCTTTGTTCGCGTGCGGGTTGATGGCAAGACCTACGATTTGAGCGAAGAGATCGAGCTGGACAAGCAGAAGAAGCACACCATCGAGGTCGTCGTCGACCGCCTGGTCATCCGCCGGGCACCGCGTCCGGTGCACTCGCTTCCCCTGGTGCTCCCGCAGCGCGAGGCCGCACCAGCCTATCGGCGAGTGGCCGAGGAGGGGCAGCCCTACGAGGTCCAGGCGGAGGAGAAGAGCACTGCCGCGCAGGACGGAGCGCAGGTCGAGGCTCTGCAGCACGAGGACCTGGAGGCCGCCTTCCGTCAGCGCCTGACCGACTCTCTGGAGACAACCCTCAAGCTGGGCAACGGCGTTGTGCTTGTCTCGATTGTCGGAGGCGAAGAGGTCCTCTTCTCCGAGCGTTTTGCCTGCGTGTACTGTGGCATCAGCCTGCCCGAGATCGAGCCACGCACCTTCAGCTTTAACAGCCCGCATGGAGCCTGCCCGGCCTGCAGCGGCCTGGGGACGCAGCGCGAGCTGGATGCCGAGTTACTGATCACCAACCCCGACCTGACCATTCACGAGGGGGCCATTGCCCTCTGGAGCAGGATGATCAACGGCAGCCAGTGGGAGGCGGCCAAGCTGGAGGCGCTGGCCCGGCGTCATCAGATTGACCTCAACCTTGCCTGGCGTGAGCTGCCAGAGGAGCAGCGGCAACTGATTCTCTATGGAACACCGGAGTCGCTGACCATTCGCTACACGCCGCAGCATGGCGCGCCGCGCTCCTACAATGTCACCTTCGAGGGAGTCATCCCCATGCTGGAGCGGCGCTACAAGCAGACCGAGAGCGAGATGCTCCGTGAGGACATCGAATCGTATATGTCGACACGCCTCTGCCCTGAGTGCCGCGGTGCCCGTCTGAAGCCAGAGGCGCTGGCGGTGACCGTGGGCGGCCGCACGATCGTCCAGGTGACGCGCCTCTCGATCGTCCAGGCACGCAGCTTCTTCCAGGATCTGGAGGCTGGCCCTCCCCCTGCTCTGGGCGCGCAACCTCTCGTCGCCAGGGGCGATAGCGACGATTCTCCCCAGGCTCCCGATCCTCTGGCGCCCATTCCGCCAGACGAGCCGCTGGTCAAGGTGCGCCTGAGCGAGCGTGAGCGCATGATCGCCCGTCAGATCCTCAAGGAGATTCGCGCCCGCCTGCAGTTCCTCGTCGATGTTGGCCTGGACTATCTGACACTGGACCGCGCGGCGATGAGCCTCTCTGGCGGTGAGGCCCAGCGCATCCGTCTGGCGACACAGATCGGCTCCGGGCTGATGGGCGTGCTCTACATCCTCGACGAGCCGAGCATCGGCCTCCATCAGCGTGACAACCATCGCCTGATCAATACCCTGGTGCGCCTGCGCGATCTGGGGAACACTGTGGTGGTCATCGAGCACGACGAGGACACCATGCGCACCGCCGACTACATCATCGACATCGGGCCGGGGGCGGGCGAGCATGGTGGCGAGGTGGTGGCCGCTGGCACCTTCGCTGAGGTGGCTGCTAACCCGCGCTCGCTGACCGGGGACTACCTGGCCGGCCGCCGCCGTATTCCCACGCCGGCGCGGCGCCGTCCTGGCAATGGCCACTTCCTCACCATCGTCGGGGCACGCGAGAACAATCTCAAGAACGTCAGCGTGCGCGTTCCCCTGGGGAAGCTGGTAGCGATCACTGGCGTTTCGGGATCGGGCAAAAGCTCCCTGATGATCGATATCCTCTATCGCAAGCTGGCGCAGGTTCTCAACCGGGCCCATGAGCGGCCAGGCCTGCACGAGCGCATTGAGGGCATCGAGCACCTGGATAAGGTCATTGATATCGATCAGTCGCCCATCGGGCGCACGCCGCGCTCCAATCCCGCTACCTATACCAATGCCTTTACGGGAATTCGCGATCTCTTCGCGCAGGTGCCGGAGGCGCGTCTGCGTGGCTATCAGCCGGGGCGTTTCTCCTTCAACGTCAAGGGCGGACGCTGCGAGGCCTGCAAGGGCGAGGGCATTGTCAGAATCGAGATGAATTTCCTCCCCGATGTCTACGTGCCCTGCGAGGTCTGCAAGGGCCAGCGCTACAATCGCGAGGCCCTGGAGATTCGCTATAAGGGGAAGAACATCGCTGAGGTGCTCGACATGACGGTCGAGGAGGCCATGCACTTCTTTGAGAATGTGCCCGCGGTCTACAGCAAGATGAAGACGCTCTACGATGTGGGCCTGGGCTATAACCGTCTCGGCCAGCCCGCGACGACCCTCTCTGGCGGCGAGGCGCAGCGCGTGAAGCTGGCGACGGAGCTAGCGCGTCGCGCGACGGGGCGTACGCTCTACCTGCTTGATGAACCGACAACCGGTCTCCATTTCGCTGATATTGAGCGTCTGCTCGGCGTCCTCCAGCGTCTGGTCGATGCGGGCAATACCATTGTCGTCATTGAGCATAACCTGGATGTGATTAAGAACGCCGACTGGATCATCGATCTGGGGCCGGAGGGTGGCCACGCCGGTGGCGAGGTGATCGCTGAGGGGACGCCTGAGGAGCTGGCTGAGAACGAGCGCTCCTACACTGGCCAGTTCCTCAAGCGTCTCTTTGAGCAGCAGGCCCTTCAGGCTCTGGAGGCCTGAGGGGCCTGAGGAGCCGCGGGGTCTGGCCGGAGGAGATCGGGTCTCCTCCGACCTGGCTTCCGCGGCCTCTCACCCGTCTCATCGCCTGCTCCGTCTACAGAGAGCTGCTAGCAGGTGTGAGCAATGGGCGGTACCGGGCCTGGCTGATCAGGAAGGCCTGACGAGCACCTTCCCGAAGGTCTGGCGGCTCTGCAGCAGTTCCTGGGCCCTGGCAAGTTCCGCCAGCGGATAGCTGGCGTGGATGACTGCTTGCAGGCGTCCCCAGGCCACCAGTTGCAGAATCTGGCGCAACTCCTCGCGGTTGCCCCCTGACGAGCCGATCATCGTATACTCGCGGTTAAAGAGGTCCCAGAGGTCCACCCGGCCCTCTCTCCCCGTCATCGCGCCGCAGGTGAGCAGGCGTCCATCTGCCGCCAGGCAGTTCAGGCTCTCCGACCAGGTGGAGCTACCGATGTGCTCGACAACCACATCGACACCGCGTCCGCCTGTGAGGCTGCGCACGGCCGCCGCATAGGTGCCGTCGCTGTAGTCGACGGTCTCATCGGCGCCCAGGGCGCGGGCGCGCAGCAGTTTCTCGGCGCTGCCAGCGGCGGCGATCACCCGCGCGCCGCACAGCTTTGCGATCTGGAGCGCTGCGCTGCCCACGCCGCTGCCCGCCGCCATGATCAGCACCTCCTCGCCCGGTCGCACCCGGCCGCGGGTGACCAGCATATGCCAGGCCGTCAGCGTTGAGAGCGTGACGGCCGCTGCGGTCTCCGAGGTCACGCCCTCAGGGATAGGCACGAGGCTCCTCACAGGAGCCACCACGTACTCCGCGAAGCCGCCGTTGCTGAACAGTCCCAGGATATCCCCTGCCGGGCAGATCCCTTCCTCGCCGCGCAGGCAGTAGCGGCAGGTTCCACAGCAGAGGTAGGGAGCGATCACCACCCGCTGCCCCGGCCGTAGATCAGCGTGGTTCTCTCCCAGCTCCACGATCTCGCCGGCCACCTCTGAGCCAGAGATGTGCGGCAGCCTGATACGTGCTGGTGGTGTGGGGCTGATCCCCTCACGCACCAGCACATCAAGGCGATTCAGACCGCAGGCATGGACGCGCACCAGCGCCTCTGAGGGCCGCGGACGCGGCAGAGGGACCTCCTCCAGGTGTAGCACCTCCGGGCCTCCCAGGGCGTGGAAGGTGACAGCTTTCATTGTGTCCTTCACCGTCGTCACCACCCCCAGCCCAGGAAATACAGGAGATCCGTCAGCACAAAGCGCTGGCGGATAAAGTGGCCATGGCGCACCGCAAAGCGGTACTCCTCCTCGCTGACCGGTGGCTCCAGTTCCGCAGGCCGCTGGGGAGCGCCGGCGCGGGCCAGAATCGTCTGCACGATCTCCGGTGGGCGCACCAGGGCTGCCAGACGGGGACGATGTTCACGCTGCCAGCGAGCGCAGAACTGCTCGAAGCGTCCGCGATTGGCGCGCCAGAGCGTGAGCTTCTGGTGGTAGTCGTGCCAGCACTCACGCGCCATCGCCCCGCTGGGATCGATGGCGCGGAACGCCTCCTCGATCCAGGCCTGCAGGCGCGTGTCATCAGGATAGCAGGCTGCGGTGTCGACCGCCTGCGGATCGAACTCCGTCAGGAAGCGCTGGTAGAGCGCGGCCGCCGTCAGCGTGGCCACACCCACCTGGGCGCCGTGGAGGGCCAGTCCGTGCTGATAGTGGTCCGCGATCATGTCCAGTACATGTGAGATCACGTGCTCGGTCCCGGAGATCGGGGCGGACATATTGACGATCGATTGTGCAATGCCTGCCAGCAGGAGCGCGCGGGCCACCGTTGCCTCGCCCTCGTAGGTGCGTGCGCCGATGCCCGCCGCCTGCTCCAGTAGAATCGCGTCGAGATTGGCGAGCAGCGCGAGGGGCACCTCACTGTAGAACTCCACCAGCCCCAGCGTGTAGGCCAGATACCAGTCTCCGTAGGCGACAAAGCGGGCGCAGCAGTCCCCCAGGCCAGCGTTCGTCATAGCCTGCGGCGCCGAGGCCAGCACGCGCAGATCGGAAAGAATGGCCGTGGGATAGCGCGAGGGAAGCGTCCGCTTCACGCCGTCCTTCAGCAGCACGGCCATGCTGGCGGCGAAGGCCGTCACAGAGTTCGCCGTCTGGCAGCAGATGTAGACCAGGCGCGGGGCGCCGGCGTGCTCCTGATCATAGAGATAGGCGGCGTGCTTCGCGATATCTGTGAGGGTGCCCGCGCCGAGGGCCACCAGCGCCGTGCCCGGCGCAATGGCCGCACGCACCCGCTCGACCTGCTCAAAATCGGCGTGGACCAGCCCGTAGCGATCCCCTGAGAGCCAGAGAGGGTGCACCGCGTAGCCGGCGTTGCGCAGCAGCGCCTGCGTGAAGACCTTTAGATCCTCCCCTTCGCGGTGCATGGGAGTTTCGTCCATCACCAGCAGCACTGTTCCTCCACTGGTGCAGCCAGCGCGCTGGAGCACGGCCGGCAGTTCCAGCAGGGCGTCGGGAGCGATCAGAATCTCGTCGATCTCCACCGGCCGCAGGAGAGCTCCCGTCTCCTGTTGCGCCTGCTGGGCCGCCAGCCAGCGTTTGAGAGCCGGCAGGTCGGCGGGATCGAGCGGAAATGTTGCTGAAGAGTATGTCATCGCCTGGCAGCCTTTCGGAATGGTTCTTGCAAAGCAGCGTAGACCTCGCGGTAGAGGGCATACATCTCGTCATAGAGCGCGTGGCGCGCGAGATCAGGTTCGACCGAGCGGCTGACCCTGACGACCGCCTCGCCAGCCTCCTGCAGATTGGCAAAGCAGCCCGCGGCCACGCCGGCAATCAGGGCGGCACCCAGTGCCGTGGTCTCCAGCTCCTGAGGAACGCTGACCGGTTGGCCAGTTACATCGGCCTTGATCTGCAGCCAGAGCTGACTGCGGGCGCCGCCGCCCACGGCGCGAATCTCACGCGGCGCCAGCCCGATCTCCTCCATGCGTTCGACGTTGTCGCGCAGGCCGTAGGCCGTCCCCTCCAGGACCGCGCGCACCAGGTGGCCGCGTCCGTGAGCCATGCTCAGCCCGAAAAAGACCCCCCGCGCGTCCGCGTTCCAGGTGGGGGTCATTGCGCCACTCAGACAGGGGAGGAAGATCAGGCCCTCTGCGCCGGGTGGTGTCAGCTCCGCCTGAGCGTTCAGGAGATCATAGGGACTGCGATCGAGCCGCCGGGCCTCATTGCGCACCTCCGGCGCCAGCGCGTCCAGAAACCAGCGGTAGCTGCCCCCCGAGACGAAGCCCGGGTTTTCAATCAACCAGGCCTGCGGGTCAGCATGGCAGTGCGTCTCCAGCAGGCCGCCCGTATCAAAGATTGGCCTGGCCGCGGCCGCGCAGACCGGCTCGGCGGTTCCATTGATATCACAGACCAGGCCAGCCGCGGTCACGCCCGCCCCCACACAGGCAGCGTGCTCATCGCCACAGCCGACGGCCACCAGCGTTCTGGTAGTCAGACCAAGCCGCGCGGCCGCCGCGGCGCTCAAGGGACCGATCACGCTCGTCGCGCCCGCCACGCGCCCCAGACGCTCCTCCTCGATCCCTGTGATACGCAGCAGATTGGGTGACCAGCGCTTCTGACGTACGTCCAGCAGGAGCGTCGATGATGCATTGGAGTAGTCGACCATTGCCTCACCAGTGAGGCGGTAGGCCAGATAGCTGCCGGGGAGCAGCAGGTAGCGGGCGCGCGCGAAGATCTCCGGCTCGTGTGTGCGCACCCAGAGCATTTTGGGGGCCACGTGCGATGAGTCCAGATTAGCCCCCGTCAGCTCAAACCAGGTCGCTGCCGCCAGCAGTTGCTCCATCTGTGCGCACTCGGCCGTAGCCCGCCGGTCCAGCCAGATAATCGCCGGACGCAGCACAGTGCCGCCTGCGTCCACGCAGACCAGGCCATCGACCTGGCTCCCCAGGGCCAGCGCCACCACCATGTCGGGGCGCACACCGGCCTCGTGCAGCACCGTATGCACCGTGGTCGCCAGAGCATGTTCCCAGTCCGCGGGATCTTCTTCGGCCTGACCCGGTGCCGGGTAGTGCGGATCGTAGGCCGCGTAGGCGCTGGCCACGACGCGCGCCTCCCCAGTTGCGAGCAGGACGGTCTTCATGCCCTGCGAGCCAACGTCTACTCCCAGGACATACTCGTCCGAGCGTTTCGCCTGCATCTCTGCTCTTCCTTCTCTCTAGCGCTTCAGCGTGCAGAGCGTTTACTCCTCCTGCACGTGATGGGTGACCGAAGAGACCTCCAGCAGCTCCTCCAGCGCCTCGCTGGCACGCCACTTCTCGCGAATCACGCGGCAGAGCGCGCGCGTGATGGCCTCAGGGTTGCGATGCTGGAAAATATTGCGTCCCACGGAGCAGCCGATTGCACCGACAGAGACTGCCAGCTCCATCCGCGTGAGTAGCTCTTCGTCACTGACCAGTGTACCACCAGCAACGACGACCGGAACACCGGCGGCACGGACAATGCGCTCAAATGACTGGGGGTCGCCACTCCAGTTCACCTTGACAATATCGGCGCCCAGCTCGGCGCAGAGGCGCGCGTTACGTAGCAGGTACTCAGCTCCGTAGGAAGCGCCGGCCTCGTTGAGGGTCTGGTAGGCGTTGGGGAACTCGGCTTCGGCGATGAAGGGCATCCCTTGTGCCTCACAGGCTTCACCGATTGCCGAGGCGTAGCGGATCATCTCCGGCTCATTCTCGCCTGCCAGGGCCACGTAGACCACAACCGCATCCGCTCCCAGACGCAGGGCCTCCTCGACCGAACCGATCGGAGTGACCACCGCTCCCTGAGGACGCCCGGCTGCCGAAGCCGTGAGCATCAGCGCCAGCGAAGTCGTGGGCGTGAAGACCTCAGCGACGTGCCTGGCCATGCCGCGCCCCAGCATGAAGACGTTCGCTCCCCCGGCGATTGCCTCACGCGCACGTGCGCGTGTGTCGTAAAGACCGCTCAGAAAGGTCGGCGAGGTCATACCATGATCGAGAGCACAGATGATGCAAGATCCATATTGCGGCTCTATCAGGCGTTTCAGCCTTATCGTTTTTCCAAAGCTCAAAGGGTACCTCCTTTATGAGGATCAAAGGTATGATGTCCAACAACTTCGGTGGGCCTGCTAGAGAGTATACCGGCGAAGCAGGCCAGCGTCAACAGTGGTTCTGACTATAGAAGAGCCGGGCCATCCTGTCAGGCAGAGATGGGGGAGGGAGCGCCTGGCCAGGTCCAGCTCGGCCTCTGGATAAACGCCAGTGGACGTGGTACACTAAACCTAGCAGACGACGAGGAGGAGTCTTTTTGTTAGCTGAGAAGATCCGTGCGGCATTTGATGGAGTACGCCAACGCCGGACGGCGCCGCGCCGCCTCGTTGAGGAGCGCCTGATCGAGCTGGCTACAGAAGGGGTCGATTTCACAGTCGATGATCTCTGGCATTCGCTACGTCAGAAAGAGCCGCGTCTGGGCCGGGCCACCGTTTATCGCTCGGTAGAGATTCTTGTCAATGCAGGTCTGCTCGATCGCATCGAGTTCGCAGACGGAACCCACCATTACCGCATCTGTGGGGGACGCCATCACCACCATCTGACCTGTACCCAGTGCCATCGAGTGGTTGAGGTAGAGATCTGCCTGCCCGCCGAGCAGTTTCATGCCATTGGTCAGCAGACAGGTTTTGCCATTGAGGGCCACTCGCTCTCCCTTTTTGGTCGCTGCGCCTTCTGTTGCTCACAGAAAGGAGGCCAGCCAGCCTAGGGGCACCGGCCTACTACTGGCTGCCTCATCGCTGCAGCAGGCCACGGATGCATACGCACTCTCAGCGCCACCGGGACTCCTATCCTCTCCATCGTGGCCCTGACACCTCTGTCTGGGAGGAGATCGGCTGTCTCTTCTATCCTGTGGCCTGTTGCAGATCAAGGAAAAAAAGGCTATGCCTGCAGAAAACAGGCCCGGCGTTGTGTTAGAATCAGGCGGACCATAAAAAGAGACCTGATAGCCCAGGCGCGATTTGCCTGCTCAGGTCATCAGGCGGGGGTGGTGGCCCATGCGTCCTCTGGCGCGTCTTCTGACGTTCGCGGTGGCAGGCATCGGACTGCTGATGGTGATGGCGGTCGTTCTGCATCCCGACACGGCCTATCTACCGCGACACATCGAGGCATATGTCCCTCTGACGGGAGCGCTCATCGGCGGTCTGCTAACACTCTTTGTGGCTCTGGCGCCGCCGTCGGGGCGAATGGCTGCTCTTCCCTGGCCGGGACGCGAGCGTCTGGCCTGGTTGAGCATGGCGCTGGCACTGCTTCTGTGGAGCGCCTCCGAGAGCTGGCGCCTCTGGCTGAGCCTCAGCGCGGCGAGCGGGCCGCCCCTCGCCGCTGGCGGCTCCGGTGCGGCGCCCGTCCTGCTTGTCCTGGGACTGCTGGCTCTGCCGGCAGCCAGCGGCGGACGTCAGCGCCACTTCCTTATCCTCGATACGACCATTGCCCTCCTCTCCATCGTGGGAATCGCCCTGATCACTGGCCTGCTCGTCGGGATTCCATCCGCTACCCTCGCTGACGCACCTGCTCGCTGGCTGGCTCTCTACAGCTCGCTGAGCGACCTCCTCCTGCTGGCCGGGGGCGTTCTGCTCCTCTTGCGTAGCACCATGCCGCTCTATCAGCGTGCTCCCTCCAGCGTCTGTCTCTGGCTGCTGACCGGGGGACTCTGGCTCTTTGCCCTGGCCGATCTCCTGCAGCAGATCAGGCCACCCGCTTTGAGCGGCGCTCTCCTGCTGCTTCCACTGAGTGCCTGGCTGCCTCTGGGACAGGGGCTGGGTCTGCTCCTGATCGGCCTGGCGGCTCATCTGCGGCGCTCCCTGCCATCAGCAGCCGCGGTCGAGGCGAGACCCGCAGTCGGGCTACCGCCGCAGCGCCTGCTGCCCTATCTGCTCCTGGGCTGTCTTGCTCTTCTGCTGCTGCAGGCTCTCTGGCAGAGAGGAGAGCGCCAGCAGTTCAGCGCCCTGCTCGTCCTGAGTCTGGCCCTCATCATCGTGCTCGTTCGTCATCTGTTGACACTGCTCGATCAGGCCGTCCTGCGTCAGCAGTCGGGCGTTGCCTCTGTGCAGGAGATCCGCCAGCTAGAGACCCAGCTCCACAGCTCCAGTCGTCGTGCCAACGCCCTGGAGACCGCTTTCACCCACCTCAGAGAAGTGCTCGGGCGGCTGGCTGCCGGTGATCTGAGCGCCAGAGCCGAGCTGGCATCAGATGAGTTTCTCCCCCTGGGGGCTAATCTCAATCATCTGGCCGAGCGCGAAATGCGCCTCCAGCTCTGGAGTCAACAGGGTGAGCACCTGCGCCATGCCCTGGACGATCTCTGTGACGCTCTTGAGCGCTGCCCCTCCGGCGAGCCGCTGATCATTCCAGCCTCCTGTGAGGGAGTGCCGCAGATTGAGCGCCTCCTGGCTGTCACCGGTCTCAAGCAGTTTGCCGAGGAACTGCAGGCCTTCCACAGGCAGAAAGTGTCGCTACCGCCGCTGCTTCCACCCTCCCTGGCGCTTCCCGTGCCAGAGGGCACGGTGGCCGAGGCCGCCATCGAGGCGCAGAGCACCGCCCCGATGCAGGCTGTGCCGCCCTTCGAGATCCTGGCCGAGCGCACACCACCAGAGGACGAGCAGCGCTGGCCCTAGGATGCGGTGGTACAATATTCTTGGAGGAGTGTCGATGTTGTCGTAGTGGGGAGGTTCTGGTGGTGAGGAGGAGCCGTAAGGCGACGCGCAAACTGGCTGAGACGGTGCTGTCCCCGCTCTCCTGTCCGGATGAGGAGCATCAGCGGACCGTACCGTCCAGTCTGGCAGCCACCGGTGAGCAACGGGCCGGCCCTCATGACGCTGCCCATACCTCCGGTGATCTTGCCGGTGTCCTGGAGACACTGGCGACCTGCTTCGATCAGTGCGCCAGAACCACCGCTCTCGAGATGTTGCTTTTTGGCGTGCGGCATCTCTTCGAGTCGCTGGCAGATCTCCATCTCCAGTGGTTGCCGGCGCTCTCCCAGGCGACCCAGCCCCTGGTCAGTGGAGCCCGGCCGCCCGATGATCTCCCGTCGCGTCATGCAATCTGGCTGTATCTGCGCTCCATCCGACGGGGTCTTGAGCAGATCGATGTGCTGTGTACGCTGCTGATTCAGGCCATCGGCGGCCTGCTCGACGAGTTAGATAACGCCGCCGAGCCTGCCACTGCCCCTGACCTGCTCTCACCCGCGCAGTGTCAGCACTGTGAACAGAGCCTGGCGGTCCTCAACCGCTGTCTGCTGGAGTGGCAGGAAGCCTATCAGCGTCTGACCCCCTTTGCAGTGCAGTTCATGGCCTTACCCCAGGCGCCAGTTGTGCTGACTCGTCTGGATCAGGCCTTTGCCAGCCTCCTTGAAGAGGCCGAAACCATCTTCGGCGATGTGCTGCCCGCTGTCCAGATGAGCCTCATTGATGCTGTCGCCAGCGCGCTCTTTCTGCTCGATCTTGCGCAGCACGTTGAGCAAGTGCGCCAGGTGCTGACCAGCCTCTCAGAGCTGCTCGAGATCGTCAGTGAGGCCGTCGGCATCGAGACGCTGCTCTAGATCCTCTGAGGAGCCACGGCAGAGCCACCGCAGACCAGGCCGGACTCCCTGAGAAATCAGCCACAGGAGAGCGCGCAGAGCGATTCCGCAGCCGGCCTCTCCCAATAGCACAGAGAAGAAAGAGGTGCTGTCCTGTCCTCGAACAAGCCGACAGGCAGCAGGCACCTTGGATTACACGCCCTCCCGTTCAGGTCCCTCGCTGGCCCTGAACAGGGAGTAGCAGGCTGCAAGAGGGCCAGCAGCAACGCAGGCGTGGTGCGCTAGAGCAGACGAGCCTGCGGGCAGCCAGCAGGCAGATGTGAGGTTCTGGACAAGCAGAGACAACGCAGGAGGTTTCTCTCATGGTGCGCGTAGAAGATCCAGACGTCTTCACAGCGGCAGACTTCCCCAACCGCCAGGAATTGTATCGCGCTCGCTACCGGCGTCTCAAAGCCGGCTGGCAGGATAGCCTGACCCTGTATCGCCAGATCATTGCACGCTACGTCGGTCCGCAGACCCATCTGCTTGATGTTGGCTGCGGCCACAGCGACGTGCTGCGCCCCATCTATACACGAACGCCCCATACCTATGGCATTGATCCAGATGCCGAGGCCCTGGCCAGGAACGAAGTGATCCGCCATCTCGTTGTCGGTAACGCCGAGCAGATGCCCTTCCCCGACACCTTCTTCGATCTCGTCGTCTCCGCCTGGGTGCTGGAGCATCTGGGGCGGCCCGCAGCCGTCTTTCGCGAGATCCATCGGGTCCTCAAACCCGGTGGTCGCTTCATCTTCCTCACACCCAACGCCTGGAACTACAATGTCTGGCTCATTCGCCTCGTCCCGCATCGTTTTCACGAGACCCTGGCGCGCCGGCTCTATAAGAGACAGGAGCACGATACCTACCGCGTCTATTACCGCGCCAACAGCCCCACCAGCATCGCGCGTCTGCTGAAGGAGACAGGCTTTCACGAAGAAGAGCTGATCCTCAATGGAGATCCCTCCTACATCAGCTTCAATGAGGCCCTCTTCAACCTTGCTCGTTTGCTGGAGGCCCTGCTCGACTGGCCGCCGCTACAGCAAGCCCGCGTCCACCTCATCTGTAGCTCCCAGAAGTGAGGCGTGCCCGCTGCGTGGGTGTGCTCCAGGGCCTGGCCCTGGAGCATGGCGGGAAGATTCATCTTAACCGCAGCGAGAGAGTCTTAACAGGAACACAACCAGATCGAAGTCTTTTTGCGCCTCTTCCCGGTGTACAGTAATAGCCAGAGCATAAAATACTCTCGATACACAGATCCGGGTCACGACAGCGATGATGGCTTGCTCCTGTGCCCGGCAGAGGAGCTGAGGGAATGGGCACTCGACTTGTTTCACCGGCCGGAGCGGCCGCCGAGGCGGGCGAGGTCACGTATCAAAGGGTTGCGACGTCGCGGGCCATTGTCACCGAGCTGGAACGGCTGTTCGCGGAAGGCGTGCGGCAGGTTGCGCTGGTGGTGATTACCCTGACCTTTGTACGCACCGGTGAGCTGGGGAAGGAGGCGGAGCAGGTGGCGCAGCGTCTGCTGACGGCCATGCGCTCACTGGTTCGTAGGAGCGATCGCGTCTTTCTGCTCGCTCGGAGCGGCTATTTTGTATTGATCGGGGCTGACGAGCACGGGCTGGAGGTGGTGCAGGAGCGGCTCTGGTGGGCCATCTGCTCCCGGATCAGGTCGATGGAGGCGGCGGAGCTGCGGGGGCTGCGGGCCGTCTCACTCGGTGGCAGCGTCTGCTCCGGCGAGGCTGGCGCGGCCCTGGACCTGGCCGCGCTGGTGCGCGATGCGAGTGTCGCGCGTCGCATGTTCAACTGCCTTGCCGAGGCCGAGGAGGGTGCCGTGCGCGAGGCGCCAGCGGTGTATGCGATCGACGCTGCGCTGCACGGGGCTGCGGGCCAGGATGAACGAGAGGACCTCTCGGCGCTGGCGCGTCGCCTGGGCCTTCCCTATCTGTCGCCTCTCCCCAGGCGCGTCCCGCAGAGTGTGCTGCAGCTTGTCGATCCCCGTCTGGCGCAGGAGCTGCGCTGTTTGCCGGTCGGTCGCGAGCGCAATATGTTGACGGTGGCGGTCGCCGACCCTGACCATCTCCCTGCTCTGGAGCGTCTGCAGCGTGAGACGGGGTTGCACATTTTCCCGGTGTTGACGCCGCCTCAGGAGCTGCAACTGGCCCTGGAGCGTCTCGTTTGACGCGCGTGCGCTGGCCTGCTAAGATAGGCAATCAGAAGCCCTCAAGGGGCGACTTTCGCACAGAAGGGAGACGGTGCGGTAGTCTTCCTCCGCTCTGCTCTGGGTACCTGGTGAGAGAGGCCGTGCCGTTTGCAAAGCATGAAGATACTGGTAACCGGTGGCGCGGGCTTCATCGGCTCGCATATCGTTGATCACTACATCGCCGCCGGCCATCGTGTGGCCGTCGTCGATAGTTTGTGGGACGAGGGCGGTGGCAAGGAACAGAACATCAATCCGGCGGCACGCTTCTTCCGCGCCGATATTACCGATGAGGTGGCCCTGCAGGCTGTCTTCAGCGAGGTCGAACCGGAGGTGGTCAGTCACCACGCGGCTCAGCATAGCGTCGCAGTCTCTGCCCGCGACCCTCAGCTTGATGCGCGCGTGAACGTGCTTGGCCTGCTGAACGTTCTGCAGAACTGCACGCGCGTGGGGGTGCGCAAGATCATCTTCGCCTCGTCGGGCGCCACCTACGGTACGCCCGCGCGCATGCCCGTCGACGAGGAGATGCCCCAACGCCCTGAATCGCCTTATGGCATCACCAAGATGGTGGGTGAGCACTACCTGCGCTACTGGCACGAGGCCCATGGTCTCGCCTATACTATCCTGCGCTATGCTAACGTCTACGGGCCTCGCCAGGACCCGAATGGTGAGGCCGGGGTGATCGCTATCTTCGCGCGCCGCTTCCTCATGCGCACAGAAGTGCGCATTGACTGGGACGGCGAACAGCGCAAGGATTACGTCTTTGTGAGCGACGTGGCTCGCGCCAACCTCCTGGCCCTTGAGGCCGGTACGAACGACGTTTTTGGCATCGCCACCGGTCAAGGCACTTCAGTGAATGAGATTTACCGCGAGCTGGTCCGCGTGACTGGCTTTGAGGCGCCGGTCGTTCGCGCTCCCCGGCGTCCCGGCGATATCCGTGAGGCCTACTTCGATTGCTCTAAAGCTGCGCGCCTCCTTGGCTGGAGACCCGCGGTGGATCTGGAGGAGGGCATTCGCCAGACCGTGGAGTTCTTTCAGCAGAGCGCCTCGTAACGGGTCTGTCCCTGAGGCCGGTCCCGACCGGCTGGCCCTTGCGAGGTCTCCAACACAACAGGTGGGCAAACAGCGGGGTGGAGCTGGTGGCTGGTTCTGAGGCCTGGCGCCTTGCGCTGCGGGTGGAGCGCAGGCGCTGGCCGCGGTCTCGGATGTGTCATCTCTGGCCTCTCTTTCGTCCTGGAGAGGCCGGAGATGGCCCGCCGAGGTCCGTCACGCATAGCTCCTCCACTGCATGCCTGCCTCGTCCCTGGCGATATGGTCCCTCTCTGTGGTGGCCCCGCGCCAGGGCAACCCTCGCTGACCCCACTCAAGCTTGCCCCGTGCTGCTCCCTGCTCGCCAGCGTCGCCTCCGTATCGATCGTCGCTGAGTGGACCAGCGACCGCCTCGCTGCCTATCCAGGCTCAGCGGGCGGCACAAAACGCTGCGCAGGCTGTCGTCATTGGCGGGGGTGAAGACAGGCTTCCAGCCGGGGAGCGCCTTGTGGAACGAGCGGTTGCCTTCTCTCCGCGAAGCGCCAGCCCTTCCCGGATAGTGTGTCCGGAGATGGAGTCCCCTGGAGAGAGGCTCGGCCGGCCCGCAGCGCCGGAATCGCAGATCATTGCTTGCTCTCCCGCCTGAAGGTAGTATAATATTGACAGCCTGCTAACTTGTGAGGAGGTGCGTCTGGCATGGAGGGAGCCTTAGCTGTCCTACCTCCAGGTTACTTGAAGGACCCTCTCAACTTCTCCACTTCGTCTTGTTTTCTGGCAGCCAGGTGAGAGCAAGCCGCCAGAGATGGAGTATAGTCTATGGAAAGCCAGAGGTGCTCCGACTTGAGTTCGGGTGGATTGACTAGAGGTTTCTAGCATCTCAACAGGAGGAAAGGGAACTGTAATGCCAGGATCGAAAAAAGTACGTGTTGCGATCGTAGGCGTTGGCAACTGTGCCAGCTCTCTTGTTCAGGGAGTGCACTACTATCGAGAGGCCAGGCCTGACGATTTCGTGCCCGGACTGATGCATGTCACTCTGGGTGGCTATCATATCAGCGACATCGAATTTTCTGCAGCCTTCGATATTGATCAGAATAAAGTGGGCAAGGATCTGGCAGAGGCCATCTATGCGGCGCCCAATAACACCTATCGTTTTGCCGACGTGCCCAACCTGGGCGTCAAAGTCTATCGAGGGATGACCCATGATGGGCTGGGACGTTACCTCTCGCAGGTCATCACCAAGGCGCCCGGCAAGACCGATGATGTCGTGCGCATCCTCAAAGACACTGGCACCGATGTGCTCATCAACTACCTGCCGGTTGGCTCCGAGACAGCCACCAAGTGGTATGTCGAGCAGGTCTTGCAGGCCGGCGTAGGCTTTGTCAACTGCATTCCAGTCTTTATCGCGCGCGAGCAGTACTGGCAAGAGCGCTTTAAAGAGGCCGGATTGCCGATGATCGGCGACGACATCAAGAGCCAGGTCGGGGCGACCATCGTGCACCGCAAACTGGCGCGCCTCTTCCGCGAGCGTGGCGTGCGTCTGGAGCGCACCATGCAGCTCAACGTGGGCGGCAATACGGACTTCTACAACATGCTGGAGCGCGATCGCCTTGAATCGAAGAAGATCAGCAAGACCAACGCCGTCACCAGTCAGCTTGACTACGAACTGGGAGCTGACAACGTGCACATCGGGCCTTCCGACTATGTGGCCTGGCTGCAGGATCGCAAATGGGCCTATATCCGCCTGGAAGGCCGGACCTTTGGTGATGTGCCCCTCAATGTAGAGTTAAAGCTGGAGGTCTGGGATTCGCCCAATTCCGCTGGCGTGGTCATTGATGCCGTGCGGATGGTCAAGCTGGCCCTTGATCGGGGCATCAGCGGGACCCTGGAGGGACCGAGCGCTTACCTGATGAAGTCTCCGCCCGTCCAGTATCCCGATGATGTGGCCCGCGAAATGACCGAGGCCTTTATTCGCGGTGCTGAGCCGGCCGCCTCCGCTCGTCCGGAGGCGCTGGAGCCGAGCAACGGCTACAAAGTGGAAACGCCGAGCGAATAAACAGGCAGGCGCAAGCAGTCAGGCCCCGGCGCGTACAGCCCAGGCGAGGCGCCGCCGGCGTCGGGGCCTGAACCTATCTACGAGTGTTGAGCGGTCGGGGCATTGGCAGGCTGCTGCTCCTGTCCCGTCCTCAGCAGCTCCTCGCGCACAATGGTCACTTCTGGTGGAGCGCTGATTCCGATTTTCACACGCTCCCCTTCGACAGCAAGCACCGAGATGCTTATTACCCCACCGAGAATAATACTTTCACCAACTTTACGTCGTAAAACAAGCATGTAAGGCTCCCTTCCCCAGAAGCATTTCCGAGACGTCCCTGCGCTGCAGATGACACCTTACAGGCGTCTCTTTAAGCTGAACACTTTCAAAACGACGAGCAGCGAGTGGGCTTCCTGCTCAATCTCGACGTTCCTTGTGACGGGAACGGGTACATTCCTGTCGTTCGGAACGCATCACATGACCGGCCCATGAGTAACCTGTGCAGATCAATTGTACTCTCTATTGTCAAAAAGACGATGCAGAGCGAGAATTTTCCGCACGAGTACCCGGTTATCAATCTCATAGACCCCGGCCCGAACCTGTGCTCGTAGCCTCGCTACGCGATCGCCGTGTAGCACGACTACCCTCTCTGTAGATTGTACACCGTGCTTCAGCAACCACTGTTTCCTCTGGCGCTGGCTGAAGCGACAGGCCATCCCTGCGCCTCTCCCTGCTGATCCTTCCCCGGGCCTCTTCGTTGATCGATGTCGCCTCGTTGTACATGGCAGTCTGCGATAGCTGCGCGGAGCCTTTCTCTGCACCTGGGTGTCCTCCCCTGACTGGCTGTAACACTTGTACCGGCTTCCTTGGAAACCTCTCAACTGATCATACTCGACAGGTTTATGTAGATCAATAGGGAAACCAGGGTTTCTTCATATACTCATTGTACGATATTGGATGCTGGCTTTCTCACCGTCGGGAGAGAATCGGTACGCTCTGCAGAGCATTCCTGACTGGTGGGGTTGGTATGGAGGCGAGATTGAGACGTCCTTGCGCGCTCCTGGCCTTCCTTCTAGGAGTGAAACGGCGCTGGCCTCTAGGAAACGCTGGGTATGTGCTGCCTGGCCTGGGAGCCCCCGCGTGCCTCGTGGGAGCGGTGCCGTCGCCGCCCCTGCGCGGCAGAGGGATGCGCCTCATGCGCCTCATGCGCGCCTATCTGCACCCGAAGATGCAGCAGGGCCTGGGTATGGAGCTGGCTCACACGCGACTGCGAGATTGCCATCACTTTACCGATCTCGCTCATGCTCAGCCCCTCCACGTAGTAGAGGGCCAGTAACAGACGCTCTCGCTCGGGTAGCTGCTCGATCGCCCGGCTCAGCATCTGCAGTAGCTCCTGCCGCTCCACCTCGCGCGCTGGCTCCGGCGCATTCTGGTCCTCCAGTGATTCGCCCAGCGAAAGAGGTTCACCCTCGCTCTCGCTGGCGGTGTGAAGTGGCGTGTCCAGTGAGAGGATCACGGTGCCCATCTCCATCAGCATGCGCCGGTAGCGCCGCAGGGAGATCCCCAGGGCCGCTGCCATCTCCTCGTCCCGTGGAGGACGCCCCAGACGCTTCTCCAGCTCGGCCATGGTCGCCTCGGCCTGCCGAATGCGTGCCATGGCTGAACGCGAAAACCAGTTGAGCGCTCGTAACTGATCAATCACTGCTCCCCGGATGCGTGACACGGCAAAGGCCTCGAAGCTGGCCCCGCGCGCAGGATCAAAACGGTCGATGGCGTTGATCAGCCCGACCATGCCATAACTGATGAGGTCTTCTGCCTCGATGATGCTTCTCGGTGGAATTCCCAGGCGGTCAACGGTGACTCTGACCAGGGGGGCGTACGCTTCTATCAGGAGACGGCGCAGCGTCTGATGTCTGGTCCTGGCAAACTCTGCCCAGACATCTTCGAGATGCGCGGGACTGCTCATATGCTACTCCTTGAGGAGGACTGGTGTCCATTGCCCTGCCATTCCCCGTTGGTTGGTCCAGGCTGGCTCCTCGCAAAGCCTTGTCTAGAGTGTAAAGGGGGGCTTACTGTTCAGATATTGACAGAGGTCGACTCCTGCCGTGACAAAGGTCCTTAAATCGCTCCCTTCCTACCAACCTCCTCTGATCAATCAATCGATCTGTGTCGATAAGGAATCTTGAGAAGGCACCCTTTCCTCGCCATCAACTGCGGTCGTAAGGGCGTACTGACAGGCATATCTCCTGATCATGAGAGGAAACTGTATGGAAGAGCGTCAATATACATCTGAGGATTACCCCCTGGCGGAGGCGTCGGCTCGGTCAGCAGAGGCCGACAACGCTTCCAGCACTGAGGCCGCTCTGACTCGGCTTCTGGAGGCTGGCTTTCTTCCCGACCAGGCTCACCGACTGCTACACCTGCGCGACAACGCGCTCGAGCACGGCGAGATTCCTCCTTATATGAGCGTTGATCCCCATCTGCAGTTCGCGCGCTGGCTCTATGAGCGTGGAGAACTGAATGAGTTCTCGTTGGAGGAGCCTCCCCAACCCTCCTGACCCCTCTTGTCAGAGCTGCGGCAGTATGCTATACTATGCGGCGGAGAGATGTCAGAGTGGTCGAATGTGCCGCTCTCGAAAAGCGGTAGGGTTAACAGCCCTCGTGGGTTCGAATCCCACTCTCTCCGCCCCGCAATGTGCTCGCACCAGGCGAGCACTTCTGTGCCCTTCTGTACCTCGGCGGCCGGGGGACACAGGGTTCATATCTGGAGGAGTCTCATAGTGGCCTAGTGAGCACGACTGGAAATCGTGTGGGGTTAACAGCCCCCGTGGGTTCGAATCCCACCTCCTCCGCCCGCGCTGGCTTTCATGGCTGGCCATTGCTCTCCACCAACGGTCACTGCTAGCAGTCGCTACTCGCCAGGCAGTGGCCTGCCCGGCGCCAGGCAGGGCCATCCTGCTCAAAGGGCGAGCCGCCTGCCTCCTCTGGCTCTGCTTCCCTCCCCTGTTGTCATCCCTTCCTGGCTCCCTGCCGTGATTCCACGCTGCGTGCTCTGCTATAGTGGCGCCGGCGACGAGCTTGCAACCCGCTCACCAGAAGTGCACAGCAGAGAAGGAAGCCCATCGCTGTCCCGAGGACTCCGGAGCAATTGCTTTCCCCGCCTCCAGGCGGCAGTGCGTTGGGTCTGGTTCCTCGGAGCGCTGTGAGGCTGCGGCAGCGCGTCAGCTCGCTGTGGTCTGTGCGCAAGAGTGGGCGCATCGCGTGGAGGCTGCCGGCGTTGGCGGCATCGGTAGCCGCCAGGGGAGCCGGCTCTGTGGCCACCGCTGCGCTGGCGGTCGGCGGTGTGCTGATGACGCCTGCCGCGGGTGACCCAACCGTGGAACTCGGCGCGGCCGTGGGGAGCACAGGCGCAGCGGTGGCGGTGGGGCTGCCCGCCATGATGGGTGTAGGTGGCGGACTGGCCGCTGGTGATGGCATTGGTGATGGCGTGGGCGATGGCGTGGGCGTGGGCGTGGCGCTGACGGTTGGGACGGCGCTGGCCGTGGGCTGCGGAGTGGAAGCTGGTGGTGATGTCTCGACCGGTGGCCACGGCAGCACTGTTGGCAATGGGGAGGGCGTATTCACCGGCGGTGGTGGCGGCGGCAGTGGCCGGGTGGGAGTGACGGTCGGCAAGCCGGGTCCCGCTGTGGGTGTGCCGCTGGTGGCGGCCCCCGGCGCCGCGGCTGTTGAGCAGAGATTCCCCCCGGTGGCTGGTTGAAAGGTGCCTCTGCTCTGGGCGGTCGGGCTGCTCATGGGCGAAGGAGGAGATGCGGGCCTGGACACCGACCGGGAGGAACCCCCTCTCTCTGGAGTCCCAGAGATGGCTGGCCAGGCCGGCAGCGCGCCACTCAGGACGGTGGGCAGCAACAGGCTTGCCGCCAGCAGCAGGATTGGTGGCAGGATCAGCAGGCTGCGCCGACCCCAGCCCGGCTGGCGATTCCAGAGCGCCATCAAGGTTTCAATGAAGCCAGACATGCTACCTGTTCAGCCGCCTCTCCCCACTGTGCTGCCCGCCGGACCTTCCTGCCTGCTCTCCTCCCCACTCTCCCTCGCTCGCTCTCTGCTCGGTCGGGCGCGCTCTTCCTGTTCAAGTTCTTCATCGACGTCGATGCGCATCAGCGTGGAGAGCTGGCGCTCCTGCTGAAAACGCCAGAGCAGCTTCTCAAGGCAGAGCACGCACTCGAGGGGACGACGCAACGTGAATAGCTCACGCCGCTGCCAGTGATCGGCCAGGAACGCAACGCCACTGCGCTGGCGGACCACCTGCAGCAGGTGATCGTAGCCGAGCAGAATCTGACAGCGGCGCCCCATATAAATCAGGCGCCGATCGGTCAGGATCAGCAAACCGTGATCACGTGCCACGCCGGTCCCCTGAGGAGCGAGCAGTGGCTGTTCGTGACAGAGCGTTGCCTCACATCTATAGAAAGCGCGCTCTCCGACAGCCAGGCGCACCGGCACCTGAACAGACGGCAGGGCATCTTTACGTGCCCGGCCCCACCGGCCACGCCCGGGACGTCGGCCCGCCTCGGCCTCGCGCCGGCGCTGCTCTTCCGCGAAACGCTCCTGACGTCTGCGCAGCAGCTCCTGACGGGCGTGTTGCCAGCTATCAGGAGCCTGAAGGCTCTCCAGAAGAGTCATTTCATCTGTTGTGGGCAGATCCTCCGGATCGGCGATGGGGGAGACCCCCGGCAGGGGGGGCGCGTTCTCCGAGGACGCTCTCCCTGCGGTCACCAGGCGCGCCTGGGGGCAGGCCCTGACCAGGTAGTCTACAACCGTTTCTACATCCTGAATGGCGGCGATTCCGCGTAGGATGAGACGGTGCTCGCCAAAGGTCAGTTCCAGGCGCGCCGAAGGGACGCCTAGCAACGTACGGTAGACGGGGCGAATCAGCGTCAGATCACGCAGGGCGTAGGAGACGCCCTCCACCAGCAGATGATCAGGATACAACTGAAAGAGTCGACCCCAGCCAAAAACTCCCTCCACGATCGGTACGGAGGTTGCCTGCCCCTTTCGCTCCTCTTCCTCAACCACGTTAACCCCACTCCTTCTACGGCCTCGGACGTCCCCAGCCTGAGCCGCGGCATGCTCCGCGGCGTGGCAGCCTCGCGCTGTGAGGGGGGACTCTCCCTCTCCCTCCTGCCAGCGGTGGCTCCGCCCGAGCCAGAACAGTCATGACGTGCGATGTGCGGATCCGCGCTCTGACCAGCCTGCCTCCCTGCACGGGGATCTGAAGCTCGCGAACCTGCGATCCTGTGCTGCCAGATGCACCTGCCTACGCCTGGAGAGCGTACGGCGAGCGCCACAGGTGCCACGGAGGAGTTCAGCCCGCAGAGGAGAGGGAGGGCGCTTCTTCCCCCTCGTGTGGCAGGCAGGAGCACTACTCTGTGCTGCTCCCCGCTCCTTCTCTCCCCTGGAGCTGTCTCATGTCTGTATGCAGTCTGGTTCCCATTTAAAGAAGACGCTGAGGGAGATCAGCAGTAACTTCTATCGAAACATTCATTCATATCGATGAAGAAGGCGCTGTAGACAAAGCAGCAGAAGACGGCGGCGTAGCGGAGGCCAGAGCTGCTCCATCTCGTCCTTTTCGACGCGTTGCGGGGCGATGCTGGGAGATCCCCAACGGTCGCGCACAAAGAGGTCTGTCAGGTACCAGAGGGAGAGCGTTGCCTGAGGAAGAGCACGGCTGAGCTGCTGGCTGTACTCGTAGGGAGTTTGCCAGGGGTGTGGGGAGAGTCCGGCCCTGCTCGCCAGTCGGCAGAGGCGCCAGTACAGTGCTGCGATGGAAGAGATATGGCGCTGCTGCGAGCGCTGGCGGTAGGTCATCACGGCGTAGGCCAGAAAGAGCAGGGAACCTGCCAGCAGAAGCAGCAGAAGGGTCAGGGTAATCGCCTGGAGAAGGTCCCCCTGGCCGTTGTCGCCAGGGAGAGTCGGGTGACCCAGGCGTGCTGTCGCTTGAGGAGTCGTTGTGGGCTGGCGGGTAGGAGGAGCTGGCGTACTCCTGGTCGTGGGAGTGCCAGACCCTGGCTGGACAGTGCTGCCAGGGTTGATCTGGGGTCCCAGAGTGAAGCCGGGGGTGGGATCAAAGTCGATCCAGCCATAACCCTCAAAGTAGACCTGGACCCAGCTGTGAGCGTCGCTGCCGTTCACCACCCAGGTCTGACGGCCGCTATCGAAATGGCCGGTGCTGAAGCCGGTAACCATGCGGGCAGGCATGCCCAGCAGGCGTGCCATGACAACCATCGCCGTCGCGTAGTAGGTACAGTAGCCACGCTGCGTCTGCAGCAGCCAGCTCACGACATCGACGTTCTCGGGAATCGGTGGATTGTTCAGCGAGTAGGCGAACTGGCGCGGATTGCTCAGATGGCTTTGCAGGAGCAACATGGCCTCGTAGGCGTTCTGGGCGCCAAGGGTCCAGTTCTGGGCCGTTCTCAGAATCGTCGGTGGCAGGTTCTCCGGAAGTTGCATATAGTCCGTTTCGAGCACAGGCAGCGCGGGATCATGCTGCCAGAAGCCAGGATCGTGAGGAATCAGCGGGACGCGCCCCAGATCCTTCGCTGTCAGGTCAGGGACGGTAGACACCACTGTGTAGTGTTCGTCCTGGTTGAGAGGCGTTTGCTGTGTCCAGGCGCTGGTGAGTTGTCTCCCATAGATCGTCGTTGGCACGCTGAAGCTCACCGGTTGCGGCGGGCCAAAAATATAGTTGCGCGTACCTTGCAGATTCTGCAGAATATGCACGGTCGTGACCACCTGATGGGAGTGCTCTGAGGGAGCATCGACAGGGAGCGACGCCCCAGGCGGGAAGTTGTGGGCCAGGTCCTCTGTTGTTGAGAGCCAGCTATGACCGTCGAACTGATTGTAGGTTACGCCCTCCAGGTAGTGCGGGGCACCGCTCCCGCTATATTCGAGCACAGCGCCAGAGGGCAGGCTGACATTGCCGCTCACCAGCAGTCGGTCCGCGAAGAAGTTCGTCGGCTCCTGGTAGGGTTGCAAGAGCCTGCTCGGGTCCTGCCAGGAGATGTGGCGGTGGGCTATGTTGCTGGCCAGGTTGTCGAGGCTGTTCCAGAAAGTGTTGCCCCAGCCTGGCTCGCTCACCGTCGGTAGCAGCCAGCTTGCCAGGAGGGTTGCCAGCATCAGCAGAGATGTCATTGCTACGAAGCGGCCCGTCATCGCGCGCAGCCAGGGGCGGTCGGCGTAGAGGCCCTGGTAGTACCACTGCTCCAGACGCACCGCCAGATGAATGCGAGCGATCAGCAGGGTGAGGGCGCCCAGGAGGATCACCAGCAGGAGCAGAAGATCGTTGCGGGCGTAGTTGAGGTTCACGAGCATGATGGAGCAGTAGGCCAGGGCGACCAGCCAGGGGAGGTGAGCGCGATAGGTGAGCCAGCTTCCCTGGTACCCCAGGAAAAAGCAGAGGAAGGTGAGGTAGAAGAGAAAGATATGTTCATCGACGACTCCGCTGAGCGTATCGACGTCGCCGTTGAAGAGGCTGCGCAGGTTTTCCAGCAGACTGAGCCAGGGAACGTGGAGGGCCACATCCGCAGTGAGCCAGAGGGCCAGCCAGAAGCCGCCCGTGCAGGCCAGCAGGTGTAGCAAGAGCTGAGGGATGCGCTGAGTTCTGGCGACCAGGAAACCGGCGATCAGCCCTGCGGGGGTGCTCCAGAGCAGGACACCAGTGTGACTCACCCAGTTGGCATAGATAATGGCAAAGACGACTGCGTAGACAGCGATGGCCAGCAGCCCCAGCGCCAGCCAACCCTCGACCGGATCTGTCTTCCGGCTCTGGTGAAGCTGGGGCTCTTGCCGCAGGCCTTGCGCGAACTCCTGCGCTCTGCGATCGCGCAAAAGCGTTGTCTCTACAGAAGAAAGCGGCCCTTCATTCAAGGGCGCTCGCTGCGGTGCTTGCACGCTAGGGGAAGGATCGACCAGGCCTGACTTCATCTCTTAAAAAGCTCCTGATGCTGGCTCGCTCACGCTGTTACTACTGAAAGTATAGGCTGAATCTCACAACAAGACTATGAAGCAATTCACATCCCTGGACGCACTGGACTGGAGGACCTCCACATATCCACCGTAATGATACAGCAATGATGGAGATATGGCTATCTTCCTATTCTACAGGGCGGGACTATTCTCCCCCTGGTGCGGAGGCCTCAGATTCTCTGGCTGAGGCCCTTTGCTGACGGTGGGCAGTCCCTGGCCGCACCGCTTGATCCACTCTGGGCTTGCTTGTTCGGCGCCCAAAGGCCAGCAGAAGCAGGCTGGGGCAGATCAGCAAGCAGATGGCACCAAAGAGAAAGGCACTGGAGAGGCTGACATTTGTCTGCAGCCAGCCAGCGATGGCAGGCCCCACGCTGAAGCCGATGCTCCAGCTCACCGAGTAAAAGCCACTGATGGTGCCGCGATAGCGCTCCGAGACCTGCTCCATCGCAAAGGCAGAGTAGACAGGATCGATCAGCGCGCGCAGGAACGAGCGGAGGTACTCTCCGACGATGGCCAGGATCAGCAATGGTGCGTAGCCAATGACGAGCATCAGCGGCGCACTGAGGTACATCACAGTGGTGATGATGCGCAGCTTGCTCCAGCGGTGTACAAAGAGCGGGGCTGCCAGTGAGAAGACGCCCCCGGCCAGGCCTGAGATCGTGAAGACCACCCCCAGTGGGCCCGGCATGAGCTGAAAGCGCAGCACAAAGAAGAGCTGCATCAGGGCGATCACGGCACCCTCTCCGATATTAAAAATCAGGTCGGGTGCCAGCAACTGAGTGAAGAGCCAGAGCGGCGGCTTCTCACGTGAGTGAAGCGGTGCACGCGACTGCTGACTGGCTCGGGTGCGCCGGCCCTGTGGTTCGTGCAGCAGCCAGAGAGGCAGACCGAAGATGAGAGTGATCAGTGAGGCGCTCAGTACGCCCCAGCGCAGAGGCACGACGCTGTTGGCCGGCACATGGAGCAAGCTGGAAACGAGCTGAGGAATGGCCCCGCCAAGCAGATTCCCCAGGGCACCGATCCCCAGCAGGAGAAAGCTGTTCAGCGCCAGCACGCCCACGCGGCGCTCCTCTGAGGTATGCTCGACCAGCAGGGGAATGTTCGTCACCCAGTAGGCGCTCGAGAAGACGCCCTGCAGAAAGGCCGAGAGCAGCAGCAGCGGCGCGAAGCTTGTCAGCCCGATGCCTGCCAGAAAGAGCGGGGCCAGCAGCGCCGAAGCCAGCAGCACCGGCTTGCGTCCCAGGCGATCGGCGAGCAGGCCACTGGGTATGGCGCTCAGCAACGAGCCGATCGCTGGCAAGGCGCTCAGCAGGCCGATGAAGTCAGGACGATAGCCGAGACTATGCGCATAGTAGTTGATATTGAGGGTCGCAATGGTGAGCTGAATGCCTTTGCCCAGCGTGTAGAACAGCAGCAGATAGACATCGCGCGGGAAGGAAAGGAAAGAACGCAGCGCTTGCAACCCGCCGTGTCCCTGATGCGACCCCTCCTCTCCGTCTGCCGACGCTGTCGTGTTGGAGAGTTCGGGGGAGGTCGGCATAGGTGATGACTCCTGCCAGGGTGAATACGTATAGCTATATGGCTGCGTGCTCTTCTTTCGGGCCACACAGCGTATCATAGCGTAGCACATCCTGCACTGGCGTGGCAATGGCCGTCTGGCCAGGATGACCGCCTGGGCTGACCACATGGGCTGTCGCTGCGGCTGCGCCAGCGGGTGGCTGGATTGACTCAGGAATCAGGGAGAGGAACGTTCTGCGATGCATACCATCAGTGTGTACCTGGGTGGAGGCAGTGTCATGCTCCGTCCCGGCGAGCTGCTGGCCTGGCTGATTGTCGGATTGCTGGCTGGCTTTTTTGCGTCCAGGCTTGTGCGTGGACACGGGCTGGGATGCCTGCTGGATATCGTCGTCGGGCTGGTGGGAGCCGTGATCGGCGGCTTTCTCATGAGCTTTCTGGGGATCAGTGGAACCTTTCACTTTCTGGGGACGACCTTCGTGGCCTTCCTCGGTGCCTGCCTGCTGCTGCTGATCGTTGAGATCATCGCTGGTGGCCGGCGTGGCGCCTGAGAGAGGCTTCTCTCTATCCGCGCCAGTAGAGATGAGGGTGCGGCGTCGGCGTTCTTCCTCACCGTTCTTGACGCCGCCCCTCCCTCGTTGCCTCAGGTTCGCATCATCAATCAGTATTTAATCAGCGCGAAGACATCGTAGCCTTTGAGGCGCTCGCGGCCCCGCAGATGCGTGAGTTCGACCAGGAAAGCGATACCGGCGATATGGCCGCCCAGCTTTTCGACCAGCTCCATTGCTGCGGAGACCGTGCCTCCAGTTGCCAGCAGATCGTCGACGATCAGCACGCGCTCGCCGGACTTGATCGCGTCGGTATGCATCTCGACGATGTTGGTGCCATATTCCAGGGCGTACTCCACGCTGACCGTCCTGGCAGGCAGCTTGCCAAACTTGCGTACCGGCACGAAGCCACAGCCTAGCAGATAGGCCAGCGGAGCCCCAAAAATAAAGCCCCGTGATTCGACGCCTACGACCGTCTGAATACCCGCCCCTGAATAATGGGCGGCGAGCCGGTCAATTGCGGCGCGGAAGGCCTCGGGGTTCTGCAGAAGGGGAGTGATATCCCTGAAGAGGACCCCCTTTTGGGGAAAATCGGGGATATCTCTGATCCAATCTTCCAGACGTATTGGCCCCGACGCTGATGACGATACCATCTAAGCTCTGCCTTTCCTCAATTACTGTAGTCTGGCCGCCTCTCCAGGGTGCCGCTAGGACCCTTGATGGACATGCACAGGCCGACCTGCGCAGGGCAGATCCGCCTCAGAAGGCAGGGCCTGTTCCCTGGATCGCAGGCCCCTGATTCCGTAGATAAGTTTCCAATCCCCGATCGGGCTTGCGCTGCGTTCTGACGGGGCACTCTTCAAGATAGCATCGCGAGCGCGCTCTGTCAAGGGGGGATGAGCCTCGCGGCAGGGGCGCGCCAGCATCGGCAGGTACGGTAGGGTCGCCACCTCACCCATCCGCGGACGTGGGCTGGTGCAGGAGGCAGCGACGGCCCCGGCGCCACCCGGCGACGGACGTCGGGCCAATCCCGTGGGCCAAGGCGACGACGACCAGGCCTGGGGGGCGTGAAGAAGCACCGGCGGGAGAGGGACACTCCGAGCCAGGGACACGGGGTGACTCAACTCTGGGAGATGGTTCTGAGAGCCCAACCGACGCTCACACGGGCCTCACCTGGCGAGCAAGGGGCCTGGGGCCGCTCACGCGTGCCCTGCTCCTTGCTCTCGATGCGCTTCTGGTGGCGGCCCTCGCTGGCTAGGAGGCCGCTGAGGCCGCTGTCGGGGGAACTGGCTCCAACTGCGACGTGCAGTAGGGGCAGCGTGTGGCCCCCGTGGGGATGCTGCTCAGACAGTAGGGACAATCGCGCGTGCTGGTTTCGGTCGGGACGCCTTTCTTATGCAGAGCCATCAATTTGCTGGTCGGCAGGACGACGAGGAAATAGAGAACGGCAGCCACGATCAGAAAGCTGATGAGACTGTTGATGACGGTGCCGAAGGCGAAGCGGCCGGCATTCAGCCTGGAGAAATCAAAGCCGCCGAAGAGGCCGATCAGCGGGGTGATCAGGCCGCTGACTACAGCGTTGACCACGTTTGTGAAGGCGGCGCCGATGACGATGCCGACAGCCAGATCGACCACGTTACCACGCAGGATGAAGGCTTTGAAGCCTCCCAGGGTCTGTTTGGCCCCACTGCCCACCTTGCTGAGGGCGGGATTCTCAAATAAGGTCATGAAGCTGTACCCTCCAATCTGCTCACGTAAAATGGACTCGGCGAGCACCAGCCCGCGCTCCGCTGGCCAGTCTGCTCATCCCTGAACAGCTTACCATATTTGACAACAGAACTGAACGGCCGACGGGGCCTTTTCTGGAGGAACCGTTGTCAGCAGAGGGAAGAGGTAGCTCGCTGTGTCCTGGCTCGGCTTTCCATGCTGGAACGACATCCCAGGACGGCTGCCGGCTCAGCCAGAGTTGGCTTCAAAAAGGGCTGCAACAGGCCTCAGACGTGGTGCAAAAATCTATAATCCATAGAGTATAATTTAATTGGAACAGGGCGTTTTAGCATCTGCGCCGTAAGCCCCCTGGCATTCAGACAGGGGGATATAAGGCGCTCCCACAAGCAATAGATACTATTGACATATCTATTGCTTGTGGGTTATACTCTGCTGTATGAGATATGATTTAAAGACAAATAAC